>NZ_JAHLPU010000008.1 GCF_018918045.1 Pseudoflavonifractor sp. MSJ-30 | reverse complement strand
CCGCCCCTACGAGGCTCAAAAGTTTCAAAATTCCTGGAATATCCATGAATTTTTGGGTATTTCAACTATTGATTCGCATTGACAATTAGGCTGTCATTTGGGCGTTTGCGTCTTTACGGACTTTGAATGGAAAATACAAAAATGTCCCGAAGGGACACCACAATTGTCAATTGTTCATTGTCAATTGTCCATTGAATGAGCGAGGAAAGGGGGAATGACCATGAACCAGATCATCTGCCTTGCGGGCCCTACAGCCTCCGGAAAAACAGCGCTGGCGGTGGAGCTGGCGCGGGAACTGAATGGCGAGGTGGTGTCCTGCGACTCCATGCAGGTTTACCGGCGCATGGACATCGGTACCGCCAAGCCGAGCCCGGAAGAGATGGGGGGCATTCCTCACCATATGATCGATGTGGCGGATCCGGAGGAGGACTATTCCGTCAGCCGCTACTGCGCGGCGGCGGCTCCGATTGTGGAGGATATCGTGGCCCGCGGCAAAACCGCCATTATCGCCGGGGGCACGGGGCTTTATATGGATTCTCTCATCCGGGGCAACGATTTTGCGCCCTTCCCATCCACCGGCGTCCGGGAGCGGCTGGAGGCCCAGGCGGACGCGGAGGGGATGGAGGCCATGGCCGCCTGGCTTCGCGGCGTGGACCCGGAGGCGGCGGAGCGTATCCACGACCGGAAGCGGCTGTTAAGAGCGCTGGAGGTCTATCTGGAAACCGGGCAGACCATTACGGAACACAACCGCCGTACCCAGGCCATCCCTCCGAAATTCAGCCCGGTCTGGCTGGGGCTGGATTTCGAGGACCGGCAGCGGCTCTATGACCGCATCGATTTGCGGGTGACAAAAATGCTGGAAATGGGCCTTTTGGAGGAAATTCAGGGGCTGCTGGACTCCGGCGTCCCGGAGACGGCCACTGCCATGCAGGCCATTGGCTACAAGGAATTTGTAAACGCTCTGGCGGGACGGGAGACCGTGGAGGCCGCCGCCGATCAGGTCCGGCAGTCCTCCCGCCGCTATGCCAAGCGGCAGCTCACCTGGTTCCGCCGGAACAAGGCCATGCACTGGCTTATCCGGGGGGAGCGGACTGCGGGAGAGGAGATTTTCCGGTCTGCCCGACAGCTTCTGCGGGAAATCGACAGCTGAATCGTGCTAGCATATGCGTACTCCAAAAATGAACAGGAAAGCGGGTATACATATGAACGAAGCCATGAATTTACAGGATGCCATTCTCAGAGAGGTGCGCCGGGATAAGGTGCCCGTGACGTTGTTTCTGATGAACGGCTTCCAGCTCCGGGGGACGATTACGGGGTTTGACAGCTTTGTGGTGGTGCTGGTGACCGACGGGAAGCAGCAGATGATCTACAAGCACGCCATTTCTACCCTTGCGCCCATCCGGCCGTTGAAGGCGGCTGCGCCCAGCGTATAAGGCGCGGTGCTTTCCGCTCCGGAAAATCAGGCGGCGGAGCGATCCGCCGCCTTTTGCCATAGACAGAGAGGTGTAAAATATGTCAATTGCAGAAAATGTTGGGAAAGTTCTGGCGGAGATCGCCGAATCCGCCCGTGCCGCGGGACGGGACCCGGGGGAGATCACCCTCTGCGCCGCGACGAAGATGAACGATGCTCAGGCGGTCCGGGAGGCCATCCGGGCAGGCGTCCGGGTATGCGGCGAAAACCGGGTCCAGGAGCTGACCGCAAAGCTGGCGGAGAACGCCTACGAAGGGGCGGAGATCCATTTCATCGGCCATTTGCAGACCAATAAGGTGAAGCAGGTGGTGGGCAAAGTGAACCTGATCCAAAGCGTGGATTCCGAACACTTGCTCACCGCAATTTCCGGAGAAGCCCGGCGCCAGGGGATCATTCAGGACATCCTTCTGGAGATCAACATCGGGCAGGAGGCGGCAAAGTCCGGATTTGGGGCAGAGGAAATTTTGCCGCTGGTGGACAAAATTGACAGTTTTCCCAACATCCGGCTCCGGGGACTTATGGCAATTCCCCCAATTGCCCGGAATCCCGGGGATAATTTAAAATTTTTTCTTAAAATGCGGCAAATATATGTTGACATACGGGCAAAAAAGAAGGATAATGTTTCGGTAGACTGTTTATCTATGGGCATGTCCGGCGACTTCGCAGACGCCATCGCCGCGGGCAGCACCATGGTTCGCATAGGCACCGCTGTTTTCGGTGCCAGAGATTACACCACCGCTCATCAGAAGATGTAAATATACAGGAGGAAAAACAGAAATGAGCCTTTGGGATAACGTGAAAAAGTTTGCCGCGCCCTATTCCGACGACGATTACGACGATTACGACGAAGACGAAGAGTACGCCGATGACGATTATGAAGAGGAGGAGGCAAAGCCTGCCCGCCGCAGTGCTCCCGCCCGCCGCACCCGCCCCGCTGCCCCGGCAGAAGAAGAGCCGGAGGAGGACGAGGACAATAACGACTTCGGCTTCGGCTCCATTTCTGCATCCGGTTCCGGCTCCAGCGCTCTGGGCAGCTCCACAGGCTTCAACGGCCCTGTGCTGCATACCGGCTCCTCTGCCAATAAGCAGGAGGTCGTGCTGTTCCGTCCGGGCAGCTTCAACGATACCTCCAAGGCGGCCGATGACCTGCGTAACCGCAAGGCCGTCATTGTAAATATGGAGAATGTGGACAAGGCCATGGCCCGCCGGGTGGTGGACTTCCTGTCCGGCTGCGTCTATGCCCTGGACGGCGACGTAAAGAAGATCGCCCAGTCCGCTTATCTCTTCTGCCCCCACAATATGGAGATCTCCGGCGATCTGGAGACCTTGCAGGCAGAGGTTGAAAACTACATCTAACCCTTTGACAGATCACAGGAAGGAGATACAGATATGATTACTCCGCAGCAAATTGATCAGGTGTCCTTCAGCAAGGCTTCCTTCGGCGGCTACAACATGCAGCAGGTGGATGAATTCCTAGAGCCTCTGACCGAAGATTATGTAACGCTGTACAAGGAAAACGCTCTGCTGAAAAGCAAGATGCGTGTTCTGGCAACCAAGCTGGAAGAGTACCGCAAGAACGGCGTTGAGGTGAAGAACGCTTCCGTGGACGCCAAGGCCGCTGCCGATAAGATGCTCCTGGAGACCAAGGCCAAGTGCGACCGGATGCTGAAGGAGGCCGCCGCCAAGGCCGCCGCCATGCCTGCCGCCCCCGCTGCCGCGCCGGTGGTTCCCAGTGCCAATACGGAGGCCCTGATTGCCGCCGAGAACGCCCGTGTGGAAGAGGCCCGGAAGGCTGCCAACGCCAAGATTGCCGAGATCCAGGAGCAAATGCGTGCCTGCATCCAGGCGCTGGAGCGAATCAAGGGCGCGGCTCCTGCCGCAAAGCCTGCTGTTTCCGCTGCCCCCGCCGCGGAGGCCGCTATGCAGTATGACAGCGGCTCCGTCGCCGATGAGATTGCCCACAACGTGGAGGCCCTGGTGGGTTCCACGGAGGACATTGCCCCCAAGGCGGAACCCAGGCACCCCACTGCCGACACCACCACCAGCCGGTTTGCCAACCTGAACCTGCAATTCGGCCGGAACTACGATCCCACCCACAAGTAAGGACCCGGCTTGACCAGTTCCTCATAACAGACAATATCCCCAATGCAAGGACGAGGACAGGAGTATTTCGACAGCCTTTTCAGAGAGCCGCCGGTTGGTGCGAGGTGGTAAAGGCCCGGGATGCTTATCCCCTCAGAGCAGTGAGCCGAACCCCCATTCTGGGGCAGTAGACCCCACCGGGTACGCCCGATACAGCGCGCACAAGTGCCGTTATCAAAAAACGGAACAAGAGTGGTACCGCAGAGGAAATTATGCCTTTGTCTCTTACAACCAGAGACAAAGGCTTTTTTTAATTGACAATTGACAATGAACAATTGACAATTGTGGTATTTTCTTCGAAAATAAATATAAGGAAACTCTGAATAAATCGTCTGCGGCTGAGCGGCGAATCTTTTGCCCCCAGACTGCGGTTTGAAAAATGGGAAATACATACAGTATTCCCTCGTTTTCCAAACCTTGTCTGGAATCAAAATCTTTCGCCGTCAGCTCTTGCCGATTTAATCAGAGCTTCCATAAAAATTGTCAACTGTCAATTGTCAATTGTCAATTCAAACCGTATATTGTAATACAAAAATCAATTTCACAAACGCTCGATAGAACAAACGACGGAGGTTATTCCCATGGATTACAAAAACACCATCATCACCCCGAAGACGGACTTTCCCATGAAGGCTGGTCTTCCTGCCCGGGAGCCTGGAATGCTGGAGCATTGGCAGAACCTGGACCTGTACAACGAAATGCTGAAGAAGAACGCCGGCAAGCCCCGGTTTGTGCTGCACGACGGCCCTCCCTTCTCCAACGGCTATATTCACATGGGCCACGCCCTGAATAAGACGCTGAAGGACTTCATCGTCCGCAGCCATGCCATGATGGGCTACTACACCCCCTATGTCCCCGGCTGGGACAACCACGGTCTGCCCATCGAGCGGGCCATTGAGACCTCCAAGAAGAAGCTCAATAAGGATCTGACTGTTCCCGAATTCCGGAAAGCCTGTGCCGAGTTTGCCGAGGACTTTATTCAGAAGCAGATGGGCGGCTTTAAGCGTCTGGGCGTGGTAGGCGACTGGGAACACCCCTACCGCACCATGGACAAGCATTTTGAGGCCCAGGAGGTCAAGATTTTTGGCCGGATGTTCGACAAGGGCTACATCTACAAGGGCCTGAAGCCCGTGACCTGGTGCCCCTACTGCGTCACCGCCGTGGCCGAGGCGGATATCGAGTACAAGGACGACCCCTGTACCACCGTCTATGTCAAGTTCCCCATGAAGGACGATCTGGGCAAACTTTCTCAGTTCGATCTCTCCAGGACCTACTTTGTCATTTGGACCACCACCATCTGGACTCTGCCCGGAAACCTGGCCATCTGCCTGCACCCCAGAGACAGCTATGTGCTGGTCAAGGCCGAAAACGGCGAGACCTACATCATGGCCGAGGCCCTGATGGACAAGGTCATGCACATCGGCGGCTTTGAAAACTATGAGGTCCTGGCCAGCTACCCCGGCTCCTTCTTTGAGAATATGCTGGCCCAGCATCCCTTTATGGACAAGACCTCCCGGCTGGTCAATGCCGAGTACGTCACCATGGATTCCGGTACCGGCTGTGTCCACACCGCTCCCGGCTTCGGTGCCGACGACTACCAGACCTGCATGCGCTACGGTATGGAGCTGGTGGTGCCCGTGGATGACTACGGCCGCCACACCGACTACGCCGGAAAGTATGCCGGCATGAAGACCGAGGAAAGTAACCCCGTCATCCTGGAGGATATGCGCGCCTCCGGCGCCCTGTTTGCCTCCGAGGAGATCGTCCACTCCTATCCCCACCATGACCGCTGCAAGAAGCCCGTCATCTTCCGGGCCACCCCTCAGTGGTTCTGCTCTGTGGAATCCTTCAAGGACCAGGCCATCAAGGCCATTGAAAATGTCCAGTGGTACCCCGCCTGGGGCCAGGACCGCATGACCAGCATGATCCGCGAGCGCGCCGACTGGTGTATCTCCCGTCAGCGCCGCTGGGGCCTGCCCATCCCCGTGTTCTACTGCAAGGACTGCGGCAAGCCTGTCTCCACCCCGGAATCCATTGAAAAGCTGTCCCGGCTCTTTGATGAGTACGGCTCCAACATCTGGTTTGAGAAGGATGCCATGGAGCTGGCCCCCGAGGGCTTTACCTGCCCCCACTGCGGCGGCAAGGACTTCACCAAGGAGAAGGACACTCTGGACTGCTGGTTTGACTCCGGCTCTACCCACTTTGCTTCCCTGATGCACCGGACCCCCGAACTGTGGCCCGCGGACGTGTATCTGGAGGGCGCGGACCAGTACCGTGGCTGGTTCCAGTCCTCTCTGCTGACCTCCGTCGGCGCTCTGGACCAGGGCGCGCCCTTCCGCCAGGTGCTGACCCACGGCTGGACCGTAGACGGCCAGGGCCGTGCCATGCACAAGTCTCTGGGCAACGGCGTGGACCCTGCGGACCTCATCAAGGAATTCGGCGCGGACATCGTTCGTCTGTGGGCCGCTTCCTCCGACTATCATGCGGATGTCCGCTGCTCCAAGGAGATTTTCAAGCAGATCGCCCAGAACTACCTGAAATTCCGGAATACCGCCCGGTACTGCCTGGGCAACCTCAACGAGTTTGACCCCGACGATCTGGTGGCTCCCCAGGATATGGAAGAACTGGACAAGTGGGCGCTGACCAAGCTGGATGCCCTGGTGCGGGAATGCAAGCGGGCCTACAATGTGTATGAGTTCCACATGGTCTCCCATGCCATCAACGATTTCTGCGTGGTGGAGCTGTCCAGCTTCTATCTGGACATTCTGAAGGACCGGCTGTACTGCGAGGAGAAGAACGGCCTGCGCCGCCGCTCCGCCCAGACCGCCCTGTTCCTGATTCTGGACGCCATGGCGAAGGTTTTCGCCCCCATTCTGGCCTTTACCTGCGATGAAATCTGGCAGTCCATGCCCCACCGTTCCTCCGACGATGCCCGGAACGTGCTCCTGAACGAGATGCCCGGGTCCTTCGAGGCTTACTGCCTGGATGATGCCGCCATGGCCCGCTGGGATACCGTCATGAAGCTCCGTCAGGATGTCAACGGCGTTCTGGAAAAGGCCCGGGCCGACAAGCGCATCGGCAAGGCTCTGGAAGCCCACGTGACCCTGGAAACCGCGGACGAAGCCCTGAAAAATGCCTGCGAGGGTCTGAACCTGGCAGAAATCTGCATCGTCTCCGATTGCTCCTGGTCTGCCCCCGAGGAGGGCGCCGAGGTGGCCGCCGGTGTGAACTTCCCCCAGCTGACCGTTGGCGTATCCGAAGCCAAGGGAGAAAAGTGTCCCCGCTGCTGGATGCACTCTCTGGAAGCCAACGCCCAGGGCCTGTGCCCCCGCTGCGCCGCCGTCATCGCCAAGATGGACGTGGAGTTCTAAAAACCCAATTCCCCCGCACCGTGTCTCCCAAAGACCCGGTGCGGGATTTTTGTGTTGACAAGTTTGCCGCCATATGTTATCCTGAATCTACCATATAGAGTGGCGTGAGGGACAGACCCGATGATCGCCCAGCAACCTGCCCGGGGGGTAAGGTGCTAATGTCTGTACGATGGGGGATATAGAACATACATCACCCATCGTTTCGATGGGTGATTTTTTTGCCGCTCCTGTGGAAATATTGAATGCGGAGGAATAACAGATGCACAGCGGAAAAGAACAGAAGTTTGCGGTGGTTTACGTGGTGGGGGACCGGGTGGAGGTATTGAAGCTGTTCCCCCTGGAGGACAAAGAGGCGGCGGTGGACTATGCCAAAAAGGCGGCTGAAAAATATGAAAAAGGTCTGGTCTGCGTGGATATGGCTTTGTTTGAGCCGGGGACGGAGAAGCGGGCAGAGGGGGTGTGGCGAATGTATGAGGCGTTTCGCTGCAGAGCATGAGGGCGAATTTCACCGTCTTCTAGAGGGAAACTCTGAATAAATCAGCTGCGGCTGAGCGGCGAATCTTTTGCCCCCAGTCTGCGCTTCTAAAAGCGGGAAATATAGCGCAGCCGTTGCCAGCGCAAGCTGGCTTACGGATGCGGCATACCCCTTGCGGGTACATAAAGTATTCCTCCACTTTTAGAATCTTGCCTGGAACCAAAATCTTTCGCCGTCAGCTCTTGCCGATTTAATCAGAGCTTCCCACCCAATTTCCCCGCACCGTGTCTCCCAAAGACCCGGTGCGGGATTTTTGAAGTCGGGGGAGTGACCGGATTGGTGCTTGCAAAACAATAGCCCAGGCGTTACAATAAGAAAAATAGCTTTGATACGCAAAAATTGGCCGCCACCCTGGCAGCGGATGATAAAAGGAGCAGAGAAACCAATGGAAACTGAAACACTTGAAAAAAAGAGCAAAAGGCGGTACTGGTATTTCCTGATCGCCCTGACGGTGGCCGGGTTCCTGATGCGGTTGTTGGGCTGCTTCTGGGGAATGCCCCTGCTGCTGCACCCCGATGAACCTGCAACCGTGGACTATGCCATGGAAATGCTCTCCAGACACTCCTGGATGGCCCAGTCCTTTGACCGCCCGGACCATTTTGAAATCAAATGTGATGCCATCCTCTTTGCCGTCTTTTCAAGACTTTATTACCATCAACCGGCCTATGTGGCCTTTGAGACCCATGCCCACAGTTTTTACCTGGTGGCCAGATTTTTTTCGGCCCTTTTTGGAACGGCTCTGATCCCGCTGACTATGCTGTTTGCCCAGGAGCTGCTGGAAAAACAGCCCAAATGCCTGGGGCGCATGGCAGGGGCTTGTGTGGGCTGCGGTGTGGGCTTCCTGCCGATTTTTATTCGCTATTCCACCCTTGCCAACCCGGATGTGGTGCTTTGCTTCTTTGTGGTGCTGTTTACCTGGATGCTGCGACGGTATTTGGTATACGGGAAGGATAAGTATATCTATTTTGGGGCGTTGATCATCGGCATTTGCGTGACCATCAAGTACAACGGGGCCATTTTGTGTCTGCCCCTGGCCCTGGCGGTGGTATATCGCAGCCTGCGGAACAAAAAGCCTGTGGACATTCTTCGCCTGGGGGCCTTCAGTGTGCTGCTGGTGGTCTGCGCCGTTTTTCTCATAGCCCCCAATCTGTTCTTGGACTATCAGGCGGTGATTTCCAACGTTCTGCGGGAGGCGAGGCCAGAACATCTGGGGGCGGACGGCCTGTCTTTCACCGGAAATCTCCGGTTTTATCTGACGGATTTCCTCCATGCCTTTGGAACGGAGACCTGGGTGCTGCTGCTGTGGGGCCTGGTCTGTGTGCTGGGGATGAAAGACGAGGGACGAATGTGTCTACTGACCGGGGCGATTTACTGGGGCTGCATGAGCGTACTAAAGCTCCATTGGTCCCGTTGGGGCATTCCTGTGTATCCTTTTTTCATGCTGCTGATCGGCATCGGCCTGGGAGACCTTTACAGTAGAGCCAGAGCCATGCCCAAAGGCGGGAAAGCAGTATCAGCGGTGGTGCTGGTGTTTACCGCCGGGGTGCTGGTCAATTCCTTTGTGTTCGGCCTGTCGGATACCAAGCACCTGACGGTACCGGACAGCCGCCAACTGGCCCTACAGGATTTTGAGGCCCTGGGCATTACGGCGGAAAACTCCATTTACGAGGGCTATACCCCCTTTGACCCGGCGGGCTATACGGACAAGACCGATGGGTTCTGCCTGACGGATGGGGAAATCACTGTGGCTCCGGAATACGCGGACAAGACCTATTTCGTGATGAGTGACAGCTTTTCCGGACGCTATGCGGCGGAACCGGAACGCTATGCCCAGAAGAACGCCATTTACGCCGCCATTGCCCAGCATTACCCGGTGGTATACACCCGTGGCCCTGACGGAAACCGAAGCAGCAGCAAGTGGATATTGCCAAACATTCTGGATTGTCTGGACTATTTGACCGCCAAGGTCACATGCAGCGGCAGCCCTATTACGGTTTATAAGCTACAGTAAAGGCGGGTAGGTCATGGAAAAAATCTCTCAAGAAATCTGTAAGGCCTACGGCTTTATACTGCGACTGTGCTTTTTCTGCGCCGTGGTGGGTCTGCTGCTGGCGGTGAATTTGGCGGTAAAAATACACCCCATTCAGGGTTTGTGGACCGATTTGATCAGATTTTACCGCTATTTGGGCATATAGGAAAGAATCACCCGTCCTTGTGATGGGTGATTCTTTGCGTGTACGGGTGAATCTCACTTCCTTCTAGGGAAATTCAGTCAAAATCTGGAATTTGTCGGAGATTTGTTTACAAAAAGTTGCGTTTTAGCGGGTTGGCAAGGACTTACTTTTTTGGTATAATTTGTAGGTAACAATCATTCAACGGTTTTGAACATCGAAACCCAAAAGGAGGAACGCCCCCTTGAAAGAACTGCAAGCGAAAATCAAAGAGGCCCTCATGTCCGTGCTGCCCGTTACGGCCATGGTCTATCTGCTGGCGGCCACGCCGCTGCTGAACCTGACACGAATAGAATTAATCACCTTTACCATTGGGGCGGTCATGCTGATTTTGGGCATTGGCCTGTTCAGCATGGGCGCGGACCTGGCCATGACTCCCATGGGTTCCCATGTAGGCTCCGGCCTTTCCAAGCAGAAGAAGCTGGGGCTGCTGCTGGGGGTCTGCTTTGTGCTGGGGGTGCTGATTACCATTGCCGAGCCGGACTTGCAGGTTCTGGCGGGCCAGGTGCAGTCCGTGATCAACGGCATGGTGCTGACCTACACCGTGGGTGTGGGCGTGGGTGTGTTTTTGCTGGTGGCGATTCTCAAAATCGTGTTCCAGAAGTCCCTGTCCCAGATTTTAATGCTGTTTTATATGCTGCTGTTTGCCCTGTCGTTGCTTCTGGCCGTGGGCGGGAAGCTCTCTATGCTGCCGGTGGCCTTTGATTCCGGCGGCGTGACCACGGGGCCGATTACGGTGCCCTTCCTCATGGCTCTGGGCGTGGGTGTTTCCCACGTTCTGGGTGACCGGCGGAGCAAGGAAAACAGCTTCGGCCTGGTGGCCCTTTGCTCCATCGGCCCGGTGCTGGCGGTGCTGATTTTAGGCATCCTGTCCCGGAAGGAGCTTATGTATGACGTGCCGGATTTTGCCATGAGCCAGGATATTCTGGGAGCCTTTGGCCACACCCTGCTCCATACCTGCCGGGAGGTGGGGCTGGCCCTGGGGATGATCGTGGTGTTTTTCGGCGTGTGTCAGGTGCTGTTTTTGAAGCTTTCCCGGAAGCAGCTGAACCGCATTGCCGTAGGCGTGGTGTTTACATATCTCGGCCTGGTGCTGTTTCTCACCGGGGTCAACGTGGGCTTTATGCCCCTGGGCTACAAAATGGGCAGCAGCCTTGCCCAGGCCCATCCGGCCGTACTGGTCTGCTTCGGTTTTGGGGCAGGGGTTTTGACAGTGCTGGCAGAACCGGCGGTTCATGTCCTCAATACTCAGGTAGAAGAAGTGACCGGGGGACTGGTGGGCAGAAAATCCATGATGGTGGCCCTGTGCCTGGGGGTGGGAGCTTCCATTGCCCTGAGCATGGTGCGCATCGTCTATGATTTTTCCCTGGTGTATTATCTGATTCCCGGATATTTTCTGTCCCTGTCACTGTCCCTCTTTGTGCCGCCGGTGTATACGGCCATTGCCTTTGACTCCGGCGGTGTGGCCAGCGGACCCATGACCTCCGGCTTCATCCTGCCCCTGGCGGTGGGGGCCTGTGTCAGTCTCCAGGGGAGCGAAGCGGTGCTGCGGGACGGCTTTGGCGTGGTGGCCATGGTGGCCATGACCCCCCTGATCGCCATTCAGCTTCTTGGTTTCCGGGGCATCGTTGCCGAGCGGGTCAACGAGCGGCGGGCCATGAAGCGGATATTGGACGCGGACGATCAGCAGATCATCAACTTCATGTAAAGGAGCCGCCTATGAACAATACGGTAAAGGATTCCGCAATCAAAAAATTAAAGCTCCTGATCACCGTGGTGGACCGGCCCAAGGGCGAGTTTTACCTGGATGTACTGGGGCAGTACAATGTAAATTTTCAGATGGTGACCAACGGTCAGGGGACGGCCAACTCCCAGCTGCTGGAGCTGCTGGGTCTGGAACCCCACAAGGCGGTGATCCTCAGCGTGGTCCGGGAGGACCTGGTGGAGGAGATCATGAATTGCCTGGAAGACAAATTTCACTCGGTCCGGGGAGGCAAGGGCATTTGCTTTGCCGTACCCCTATCCAGTGTGATCGGGGTCAATCTGTATCAGTTTTTAAGTGACAACCGCATGGGCAGGGAGGGATAAGATGAAAACGGAAAACCACGAGGTCATTTTTGCAATCGTCAACGCAGGTTTTGCCGAGGACGTGATGGATGTTGCCCGGGAAAACGGCGTCCGGGGCGGCACCATACTAAATGCCCGAGGGGTGGTCAAAGAGGACGCCGCCCGCTTTTTCGGCATCACCGTCCATGCGGACAAGGAGATTCTGATGATGGTGGTGGAAAAAACCATCCGGGACCGGGTGCTGAACGCCATCTACAAAGAAATGGGCATGGCCAAAAAAGCCAAAGGCATCGCCTTTTCTCTTCCCGTCTCCGATGTTGCCGGCCTGGCCGTACCGGAACCGGAAAAAGAGGAATGATTTCTACAAAAAGCACCCGAAAGGGTGCTTTTTGTGCGGCCAGAATGACATAATGGGGGGACGTGGCTAAGGCAACCTTGGCTCTCCCTCTGGGAGAGCTGGCTCGGCGCAGCCGAGACTGAGAGGGCCTTGGGGCGTTTGTTTTGAATGATCACGTCCATTAAAATCCTCAACGTTGACCCTCTCCGTCCTCGCTGCGCTCGGCCACCTCTCCCAGAGGGAGAGGCAAGTGTCCGCAGGACACTTGCATTTGAGTGGGTTCGATTCCCTTCCAATTATTCAAAAAGAAAAAGCACCCCCACGGGGTGCCTTTTCTTTTGGAGCAGGGTACGGGAATCGAACCCGCCTCTGTGGCTTGGGAAGCGACCATTCTACCGATGAACTAACCCTGCATTGGGGCTATTATAACAGACGGGAGAGAAAAAATCAATGCCTAATTTGTCGGCAGAGGTTATCTTCTTTTGGCGGTAGAAAAAGAGGGGAAAGTGTGCTATAATACCCGCAGATTTACGAGAATGAAGGTAAATTGGGGGTTCCCCCTTGGCTCCCCCTCTGGGGGAGCTGGCGTGCGCAGCACGACTGAGAGGGTACCAGTGGCGGGATTCGCATGAATGCTTCGGCATTGCAGCCCTCTCGGTCACGGCGTTTCCGCCGTGCCAGCTCTCCCATAGGGAGAGCCAAGGGCGTTCTGCGCTGGTACGGCAACTCCCAATGTCCCAAACTTCCATCCTGTACAACCAACCGATCAAAGGAGACCGACTATGCTTCCGGAAGCTTTTTTAATACGAATGCAGGGCCAATTGGGGGAGGAGTATCCGGCGTTTCTGGAGAGTCTGGAGCGGCCCCGGGCGGTGGCGCTGCGGTTCAATCCGCTGAAAGGGCCTGCTCCGCATTTGCCCTTTGTGGGGGAGAACGTGCCCTGGGAGCCTATGGGGTACTATTATGACCCAACAGAGCGGCCCGGGCTGCACCCTTATCACGAGGCCGGGGTATACTATCTGCAGGAGGCCAGCGCCATGTCCGCCGTGGCACTGCTGGACCCCCGGCCCGGAGAAAAGATCTGCGACCTCTGTGCGGCCCCCGGCGGAAAATCCACCCAGATCGCGGGGAGAATGCTGGGGCAGGGGCTTCTCCTGTGCAATGAATACAGTCCGGCCCGGGCAAAGATCCTCTCCCGGAACATTGAGCGCATGGGCGTTGCCAATGCCATTGTGACCAACGAAAAAACGGAAAATCTGGCCGCCCGGCTGCCGGGATTCTTTGACCGGGTGCTGGTGGATGCCCCCTGCTCCGGCGAGGGGATGTTCCGCAAGGAAGAGGCGGCGGTGACGGACTGGAGCCAGCAGACTGTGGAGATGTGCGCCGCCCGGCAGGCGGAGATCCTGGACAACGCGGCAAAGCTCCTGAAGCCCGGCGGACGGCTGGTATACTCTACCTGCACCTTTGCCCCGGAGGAAAACGAACAGACGGTGGAGGCGTTTCTGGCCCGGCATCCGGAATTCGTTCCGGAAAGCGTGGACGCGCCCTGGTTTGCGGCGGGGGAGAACGGCACCTACCGGATGTGGCCCCACAAGCTCCTGGGAGAGGGACACTTTGGGGCCGTGCTGCGTAAGCTGGAAGGGGAAGAAACGGATATTTCCGAAGAGCGGGGAACCGCGTTCCCGAAGCCCTGGCTGGCCTTCGCCAAAGAATGCGGCATTGAGCTTCCGGAGGGTATAAACCTCAGCTTCGGCGATCGGCTGTATCTGGCCCCCTGGGGCTGTCCGGAATTGAAGGGCCTGCGGGTGCTGCGGCCGGGTCTGGAACTGGGGGAACGGAAGAAGGACCGCCTGGAGCCTGCCCATGCCCTTGCCTTGTGGGGAAAGCATTTCGCCAGAGTGCTGGATCTGGATCCCCAAGGGGAGGAAATCGGAAAATATATGCACGGTGATGTACTGCCTTGCCGGGAAAAGGGCTGGTGTCTAGTAAGCGTAGGCGGCTACAGTATCGGCTGGGGGAAAAGTGACGGAAATCAGCTGAAGAACCATTATCCGAAGGGCCTGCGGCGGTGAAAAAGGTTTTTCTTTACAAACTGTTCATTCCATGATAGAATACCTTGGAATTCTAATGTTTCAACCCCGAATTTATCACAAGGAGAGGATCGTTCCTTGGCCAGATATGAAATTAACGGCGGCAGACCCCTGGAAGGGACCGTCACCATCAGCGGCGCGAAAAACGCGGCGGTAGCCATATTGCCCGCGGCGCTGCTGGTCAGCGGGAAGTGCCGCGTTGAAAACGTACCTGATATCTCCGATGTCCGCATTCTTTTGGACATTCTGGAGGGTATGGGCGTAAAGCTCGCCTATCCCGAGCCTCACGTTGTGGAGCTGGATAGCTCAGAGGTGCAGTGTACCGAGCCGAACCCGGAACTGGTCAAAAAGATGCGGGCCAGCTATTATCTCATGGGCGCGCTGCTGGGCCGCTTCGGCCATGCCCATGTGGCCCTGCCCGGCGGCTGCAATTTTGCATCCCGGCCCATCGATCAGCACATCAAGGGCTTTTTGGCTCTGGGCGCGGACGTGGATGAGCGGGAGGACTATGTGGCCCTGAAACCCACGGAGGGCGGCCTCCATGGGGCCAGAATCACACTGGATATGGCCAGCGTGGGTGCCACTGTGAATATCATGGTGGCGGCGACCCTGTTGCCCGGCCAGACGGTGATCGAAAACGCGGCCAAGGAGCCCCATATTGTGGATTTGGCCAACTTTCTGAATACCATGGGCGCACGCATTACCGGCGCGGGCACGGATACCGTGAAGATCCGGGGCGTCAACAGCCTCCGGGGCGGCAGCTATGCCATCATCCCGGACCAGATCGAGGCGGGCACTTACATGGCGGCGGTGACGGCTGCCGGAGGAAACGTTCTTGTGCAGAACGTGATCCCCAAGCACATGGAGTGCATTACCAGCAAGCTGGAGGAGATGGGCGCCAAGGTCATTGTCTTTGACGATGCCATCCGGGTCATGCGTACCGGCGCACTGCGGCAGACCACGGTGAAGACCAGCCCTTATCCCGGCTTCCCCACGGATATGCAGGCCCAGGTCTGCGTCTGTATGTCTCTGGCAAAGGGAACCAGCCGCCTGACCGAGAGCGTTTACGAAACCCGCTTCTTCGGCTACTGCGCGGAGCTGGAGAGCATGGGTGCCAACATTCACATCAACGGAAAAACCGCCACGGTGGTGGGCGTGGAGCAGCTCTATGGCTCTACGGTCTATGCCCATGACCTGCGGGCCGGCGCGGCTCTGGTCATTGCGGGCCTCAGCGCCCAGGGAACCACCCAGGTGGAGGACATCCACTATGTGGAGCGGGGCTATGAGGACCTGATCGGCAAGCTGACGGCATTGGGCGCCCAGATCCGCCGGGTGGAAGACTGAACATTGCAAGGGTATCAAATAAGCTTTCCTTGTAGGGGCGGCAATCTGCCGCCCGCTAATGAACGAAATTGAGTGCCTGGTATTTGGGCGCTCTGTCTCGAAATTCAGCGGGCGGCTGGTAGCCGCCCCTACAGGTATAAAATTTTGAACAACCCTTTTTCAAAATAGAAGGAGGAACACGCCATGGCAACAATGGAACAGCAGGTTGAGACCATTGTGGATACCATTCTGGAGGACTACCGCAACGGCCGCAGCATTGACCGCATGAATCCCTTTGCCCACCCGGACAAGGTTGTGGTCATCGATATGATCGGCAAGCTCATGCGCATTGTCTACCCGGGCTTCAGCCGGGACAGGAACTACCGCATCTACAATACCCATCACAATCTGTCCATGCTCATTGAGGATGTGATGTACAATCTGGTAAAGCAGCTGACCATGGTGTACCAGCCGGATATGGAGGAGCGTCAGGCTCAGGAAAAGGCACAGCAGGTGAGTCTGGATTTCTTCCGGGCCATTCCGGGGCTGCGCGGCGTGATCCAGACCGATGTGGAGGCATTCTACGATGGCGACCCCGCGGCCTACAGCACCGATGAAATCGTCTATTGCTATCCCGGCATTTTCGCCATTACGGTATACCGTCTGGCCCATGTGCTCTACACCATGGGCGTTCCCTTGCTGCCCAGAATGATGACGGAGCACGCCCACAGCGTTACCGGCATCGACATCAACCCCGGGGCCACCATCGGCAAGTATTTCTTCATTGACCACGGCACCGGCATCGTCATCGGCGAGACCACGGTCATCGGCGACCATGTGAAGATCTATCAGGGCGTGACCCTGGGCGCTCTGACCACCCGGGGGGGCCAGAGCCTGCGGGGGGTCCGCCGCCATCCCACCATTGAGGACAATGTGACCATCTACGCCGGCGCGTCTATCCTGGGCGGCGAGACGGTCATCGGCCGGGACTGCGTCATCGGCTCCAACGTGTTCATCACCCATTCCATTTCCCCCTGCACCACGGTCAGCGTCAAGAGCCAGGAGCTGCAGATCCGCCAGCGGGCAAACTGCCCCGGCCCCTTCTGGCCGGAAAAGCAGGAGTCTTGAGAAAACCAATGGATATTCAGTAGCGCTGCTCGGCTTCCAAAAATAGCCGCAATGGAGACCGTTCATTATGAACGTTATGGTACCGCGAAGCAGCCACTTCTATAAATTTTACAGCCAGTGTCGGCCGGCACTGGCTGTTATTTTGCAATGGAATTGCAGCAGATGCCCTATGCGTGCAGACTATTCCATATACCACTGGTCAGACGATTCCTCTTCAGCGTTTACCGCGTATTTTTTCAACAGCGGCTCCAACACCATGGAGCAGATCAGCGTACACATGCAGGGCACAAAGAGCAGACATGCCGGGAACAGCATTGTGATGCTGATACCCAAATACCATACGAGCAGACAGGTAAACGCTGTAAAAAGGTGCTTTAGGGTAAACAAAATCGGAAATTTCAACCGCTGCTTCCCGGCAAAACGAAAACGCGAAAGGACTGGAAATACCATAACTGCAAGGCACACTGTCAGAATCAGCATCATACCATACGCACAGCCAAGGATTCTCCACATGCTGTTCTCTGCCCCAAGCGTATTTGTCAACCGGATGAAAAATACGAGCAGTGCCGCAAAAAGCACCATCGATGTACCATAAAGCGCACTGATCCGAAAATCCGCCCGCATGGCTCCGATGAAATTCTGCCACAGTTTTCCGCGGCCATGGCGAATTGTCTTTGCGGTAACGTAGTACAGTGCGCAGCTCGCCGGACCGATCGTTACGATTGGGACGCAGCAGATCAGCCAGAGAACACTCACGCCGACAATCTGTAAAAATCGGACCGCCAGCGCGTTTCTTTTGTATACCGGCGCGTCAAAGTTCTGAAGCTCTTCCAAGGCGGATCCCCTCTCTGAATCTCAATAAATCGTTGCTATAAAAACGTTCTCAATTCTTTACCGCAAGTATATTTCTCTATTTTCGACGTGTCAATATGTTATTTGAAACAGAAATGTGTATTGCTTTTTGTGAACTTCACCAATTTTTAAGTCCCAAAATGAAAATCTCTTGACAAAAAAACGTTTTCAGAATACGATAATCGTGAATTCCGAAGAAAGCGGGGGAAACATGTGGAAGTAACGATCAAAGACGTTGCCAGACTTGCCGGTGTATCAATCTCTACCGTTTCCCGCGTCATCAATCAGAAGGGCCTTGTGACGCCCGAAAAGGAGCGGCAGGTTATGGCCGCAATCGAGCAGCTTCACTACACGCCAAATGCCATTGCGCAGTCCCTGAAGCATAAGAAAACAAAGCTGATCGGCATGATGACATCCGACCTTTCGGTCTCGTTCTTTGTCAGTGTTCTTCAGATTCTGGAACGGGAGCTTCTTTCCGAGGGCTATCAGATCATTGTCGCAAACACCTACGATTCTCCGGAGACGGAAAACAAGCTCGTTGATCTGATGGCGCAGGGCCGTGTTGATCTGATTCTCATTAACTCCACCGGCGGTAATGACGAGCGCCTTGACTCCCTGCAAAAGAGTGGTATGTGCTTCCTCGGCTATGACCGCTATCCGGCACATAATGCGTTCCCTTCTGTTTATGTCGACAAGGCTGACGGAATCTATGCGCTTCTTGCTTATCTCTACCGCCTTGGGCACAGAAAAATGTGCTTCATCAGCGGTCCGCCGCGCCTTTCCACAAACGCAGACCGGCGCAAAGGGGTGCGTCGATTTCTCAAGGATTACCACCTGCCGGAAGACAGCGTGCTGATTTTTGAACGTGAATTCAGTGAATCCTTCGCCCAGCAGATTGTAGAGCAGACAATTTATGGTGAAAATGCGCCAACTGCCTATATCACCGGCAGCCTGATCCTTGCCATTGGTATTATGGAATTCTGTGAAGCGCACGCCATTTCAATTCCAGATGATATTTCACTTGCAACCTTCGGTACCTTCCGGCACGATGACATGGTCCGGCCAAAGCCTCTGCACATTGCGGACGAATACGCCGCGGTTGCCGATCAGCTTCTGGAGTGGATCCGAATGGTCGAAGGGGATACGCCCGTCCTGCCGACAGACAACCGAATCCTGAAGCCGCGGCTTATAGAGGGCGATTCCTGTGCGCCGCCCCGTACACGTATATTGAACCCTGATTTTGAAAAACCGCAGGCTGCGGAATAAGATCCCAGCCTGCGGGACCAGTAATGATAAGGAAGTGATTGCTATGAACCTTTCCAATACGCCTCTCTTTAATTCTACGCGGGTTGCATCTCACATATTTTTATTTAGACTGAAAACGATTTCAGATTGTTTTGCTATAAATGATTTGAAAACGTTTTCAATATAGAAAACAATAATATTTCCAAATTGAAAGGTGTGGTTACTGAGGTTTTTCTTGCGCATCAAAACACATTCTGAAACATTAAGGAGGAAAAACAAATGAAAAAGCTGATTACCCTGGCCCTGGCCCTGATTATGCTCTTCTCCCTTGCCGCGTGCGGCAGCCCCGCGCAGAATACCCCCGGCAGCGAACAAACGACCTCTGATAATGCGAAAAATGAAACCCCTGCCACTGAAGCAGACAAGCCCTACGATGGTACGACAATCACCGTTGTGACGACTGGTTCCGGCCCTGTTTATGCCGCAGAGAAGCACCTTGATGAGTTCAAA
This sequence comes from Pseudoflavonifractor sp. MSJ-30, assembly GCF_018918045.1. Taxonomy (GTDB): domain Bacteria; phylum Bacillota; class Clostridia; order Oscillospirales; family Oscillospiraceae; genus Faecousia. The sequence goes on along the minus strand of NZ_JAHLPU010000008.1, from coordinate 39,740 downwards.
GCGCTTACCGGCATTACCGTCAATCTGGAACAGTATGAATTCCAGGAGGCTGTCAACAAGATTGCCATCAATGCAGCCGCTGGCGGCAAAGACATCGACGTTCTTTGCTATCGTCCCATTCAGGAGACCATTGCGTGGACGAATAATGGCTACTTTGAGCCGCTGAATGATTACATTGCTGCTGTCGGCGATGAATATGATTACGAGGACTTCTCTCCGGCCGCACGCGAGATCACCACGGTCAATGGTCAGATCGTCGGTATCCCCTACCTTGTTGAAGGCGAAATCATCTGGTATAACACTGAGATCCTCGAAAAGTACAACTGCTCCGTACCTACAACAATGGAGGAACTTCTTGAGGTTGCGCAAAAGTGCTATGACCCGGCAAACAACGTTTACGGCCTGTCTCTGCGCGGCGAAGGCAACGGTGCAGTAACTCAGTTCTCCGGCTTCCTGTACGCTTACGGTGGAGACTTCTTTGACGAAAACAAGAATGCGACTATGAACACCCCGGAAGCGCTTCAGGCTTTGGAGCTTTATGCCGATCTTGTCGCCACCGGCCCCGAGGGTGCGGACGTTTCCACGATGAACAATACCCTTGACTGGTTCATCAACGGCGTGACTGCCATGCGCATCGATGCCTATACACACACGGTTTCCATCGTCGATCCTGAAAAGTCTCTGATTGTGGATAAGGTTGGCTACGCCCAGTTCCCCGAAGGCCCCGCCGGCTCGACGCCGTACAACATTGTTGCCTGGGCATGGGGTATTAGCAGCACTTCTGAAAAGAAGGACGCAGCCTGGGAGTTCATCAAGTGGATCAGCAGCAAGGATATGGATGTCCAGGGCATGGTCGAAGGCGGCTATTCCGCCCGTACCTCTACTTGGGAGAACCCGATTATTTCCGGCCTGCACGATCCGCAGATGGCAGAAGTTGTCGCAAAGACCAGTGAAGTCGGAAAGCCCTATGACCGTCCTTTCTGCAGCAATGCCGCAGAAGTCCGCGCCATTGTTGGTAAGATGATCGATGCTGCCAATTCCGGTCTGCGCGGCGACGAACTTAAGACTGTCGTCGAGGAGCTCAACGCGGAAATGCAGACCATTCTGGATACAGAAAAGTAATCCGCGCCTGTTCGGAAAAACAGTGGGGTATGCCTCTCTTGGGGCATACCCCGGCAGAAAAAACAGGAGGCTGATTATGCGTTTTCGTAACTGGATCGATAAGAATCTGAAATATATCTTCACGGTCCCAACCGTGGTGTTCGTCATCGTCTGCATCGGGTATCCGCTGTGCTACGCAATCTTTATGAGTTTCCACTCATGGAGAATGTCTCTTGTGGAAGGCCCGGTCTGGGTTGGACTGCAAAATTATGTTAAACTTCTGACCGATACGAGAAATCTCAACGCGATTCTCTTCACATTCAAGTATTTCTTTGTCGCTGTTCTCTTTGAGGTTGTGCTCGGTGTTCTGCTGGCGCTGCTTCTCTCCAAGATCAGGAAGCACCAGGGCCTTATCCGCACCGGCTTCCTTTTTCCGATGGTTGCGACACCGATCGCAATGGGATATGTGTGGAAGACCATGTTTGATTCGTCGCTTGGCTTTTTCAATGCGGTCCTTCGTCTTCTGAACTGCCCCGTTGTCAACTGGTATGGCTCGAAAACCGTGTTCAAGTCCCTGATGATTATGGAAGTCTGGGCCGGCACGCCGCTGATTATCCTGATTACGCTTGCGGGCATTACCGGCCTGAGTACAGACATTTATGAATCTGCCAAGATCGATGGCGCAAACGAGCTGCAGGCGACTTTCAGGATCACGCTTCCACTGCTCTCGCCTACCATTATGATGGCGTTCATGCTGCGCGGCATTGAGCTTTTGAAGGTTTATGACCTGATCTATGCTACCACCATGGGCGGACCGAACCAGATGACTGAAAACCTGAACCTTCTGGTCTATACCTACGCGTTTGACTATTTCCAGATGGGGCAGGCTTCCGCACTGATGATTGTGTTCTTTGTCATCGTGCTGGTTTTTGCCCTGATCTGCATGCAGGTCAAAAAGCTGATCGAAGCGAGGTATATGTGATGGAACATCGTAACATAAATCTGAAAAAGGCGCTTTTGAAGGTGCTCTTCTGGCTTGTCATTCTTGTGTCGCTGTGTCTGTTGCTGATTCCGATCTACTATATGATCTCCTCGTCCTTCAAAACGAAGGTGCAGATGATGGACATGAAGCAATTCTTTGTGTTCAAGCCGACGCTGAAAAACTACGTCAAAATCTTCACAGCATATGATCTGTTCACACCGCTTCTGAACAGCCTGATCGTAAGCCTTGGCGCGACGGGACTTGCCTGCCTGTTGGGTCTGCCCGCGGCGTATGCCATTGCCCGGCATCGTATGCACACAATGTCCGCAATCATTCTCTGTGTCCGTATCGTGCCTGCCGTCACCTTTCTTGTTCCGTGGTACATCATCCTGGGGCGTTTTTCGCTCATCGGCACAAAAACAGCGCTGATTCTTTCCAATCTTCTCGTTCTGCTCCCGCTTATCATCTGGATCGTCTCGCCATATTTCGGCTCTATTCCAAAAGAACTGGAGGACGCGGCCCTGATCGACGGATGCTCGGAAGCGAAGGCTTTTACGCGCATCATGATTCCCTTGGCTGTGCCCGGTATCGTTACCGCTGCCATTCTGGCGTTCATTCACGCGTGGAACAACTTCATGTTTGCCTACGTTCTCGGCGGCAGCGGCACCAAAACCCTTCCAACCATGCTGAAACTGTTCATCGGCTATACCGGAATCGATATGAGTGCCCTGATGGCTGCATCCGTGGTTGTCACAATGCCAGTTGTTATTATCTCGATCGTTCTTCAAAAATACGTCGTCAGCGGTCTGACAGCCGGTGCTGTTAAGGGCTGACAAAGAAACGCAGGAGGATCTCAAAATGAAAAAGTTATTCGGTGTTACGACAGCCATGACAACGCCCTTCCATGAAGACGGCAGCGTAGATCTGGCTGCCATGGCCCAGCAATGCGAAATGTTGATTCGGAAAGGCGTCCAGTGTCTGTATCCGATCGGTACGACCGGTGAAATGCTCCGCCTGAGTCTGGATGAGCGCAAGCAGATCGCCGAGACCGTTGTCAGAACCGCAGCCGGAAGGGTCACGGTATACATCCACTGCGGTGCTATGACGCAGCCGGATACCATTGCGCTGATGCGGCATGCTGAGTCAATCGGCGCGGATGGCGTCGGGGTTGTGACGCCGCAGTTCTTCGGACTCAATGACCGCGAAATGGAAGAGTATTATGTGTCCGTCGCCGGCAGCGTTGCGCCTGATTTCCCGGTCTATCTTTACAACATTCCCCAGTGCGCCGCAAATGATCTCAAGGCCGATGTTGCTGCGCGCATCGCCGCCCGTTGCCCCAACGTGGTTGGCATCAAATACAGCTTTGCCGATATCAACCGGACGCTGGACTATCTTCGGATAGACGGCGGCAGCTTTTCCGTCATGCACGGCTGTGATCGGGTTTTCATCGCCATGCTCGCGTTGGGCTGTGACGGCACGGTATCCGGCATTTCTGGCGTGTTCCCGGAGCCGTTTGTAAATGTCTACAAGGCATATCTTGCCGGAGATCTGGATGCGGCCCGCAAGTGGCAGATGAAAGCTGCCCGCATTACCGATATTCTCCGCGGCGGAAGCAATATGGCCTACTTCAAGGAAGCTCTCCGCCTGCGCGGTCTGACCGGCGGCCATATGCGCAGACCGCAGCTCGATCTGACGGCAGCCGAGGCAGAGGCCCTGCGCAGGGAACTGGAAGCATTCTGCCAGGAGAGCGGTATTTCACTGGAGGCATAAGGAGAATATCATGGGAAAAATTCTTGTTTCGTCTTCACACTTTGAATCCCTGTGCCAGGGGGCGAAAAAGCTGCTTTTGGATGCAGGTCACGAGATCATTCTGCACAAGGGTGAGCTGCCTTACATGAGCTTCGATGAAATTGCTGCCGTCGCACCGGAAATCGACGGTGCGATCATCGGATTGGACGACTGGACCGAAGAGGTTTTCAGAATTGCCCCAAAGCTGAAGGTTGTGGCGAAGTTCGGCGTTGGCACAGACAACATTGATAAAGACGCCGCAAAGCGTTATGGAATCAAGGTCATTAACGCGCCCGGCATGAACTCCAACGCCGTCGCGGAGCTGACCGTCGGAATGATGATCGATATGCTGCGCGAAATAACGGATCTGCATACCGCCATGACGCGCGGGGAGTGGCCCCGTTTCATGGGTTCCGAGCTGGAGGGACGCACCGTCGGTCTGCTTGGCTTCGGCGCTATCGCGCGTCTGGTTGCCAAAAAGCTTCAGGGATTTGACGTTACCATTCTTGCCAGCGATCTCTATCCAAATCTGGAACTGGCGGAAAAATATGGCGTCCAGATCGTCTCCTCTGACGAGGTGATCGCACACAGCGATATTTTAAGCATTCACATTCCCAGCACACCGGAAACATACCATATGTTCAACGATGCAGTCTTTTCCCGCATGAAGCCTGGCGCCTACCTAGTGAATGCAGCGCGCGGTGCGATCATTGACACCGATGCGCTGGTGCGCGCATTGCAGTCCGGCCGAGTTGCAAAAGCCGCGCTTGACGCATTCGAGCACGAACCGCTGCATGCGGATGATCCCCTGCTCCTGACCGGTAAAGTGATTTGCACGCCACACACTGGAGCGGAGACGAAAGAATCTTACCACCGTGTCAGCATGTGCGTTGCCCAGGGCGTTATTGACGTCCTGAATGGCAAAGATCCAATGTTCTGGGTAAACCGCTGACAATCTGCTCATCATCCCGATGCCCTTTGAGGTGCACCGCAGTTTACATTTTGCGTATTGGCCTTGTGCCAAGCATTGAATGGCCGCCTCAGCCGCATCGGAACGCATACACAGGAAGGAGAAATTATCATGTCCAAACCACGAATTCTGGTTGTAGGCAGTTTGGTTATGGACCAAATCGGCATTATGCCAAACCTACCTGCGGAAGGAGAAACAATCTTTGGCACCAGCTTTCAGAAAGCACCCGGCGGAAAAGGTGCCAATCAGGCTGCACAGATGGCGTTGCTTGGCGCGGAGGTCGTCATGTGCGGCAAGGTCGGTCTGGACTCCAACGGAGATGAAATGCTCCGTGCGCTCCAGGAGCGGGGTGTTGATGTTCAGCACGTTTTTCGTGACCGGACAGCCGCATCCGGCTGTTCCATGATTATTCTTGAAGAAGATGAACAAGGCTCCAGAAAAAACCGTATTATTGTTATTCCCGGCAGCAATTTCTCGCTTCAAAAAGAGGAACTGACATTTTTGGAGGATACCATCGCATCGTATGATCTGGTTGTACTCCAGCTGGAAATACCCCAGGAGGTCAACGAATATGTCGCGCATCTGGCACATGCACAGGGCGTTCCTGTACTCCTGAACCCTGCCCCCAGTGCGCCGCTTTCTTCTGCGTTTCTCCGCGATCTGACTTATATAGCGCCAAATGAACACGAGGCTGCCGCGTTGAGCGGCCTGCCTGTCACAACCAGCGAGGATTCCATCCGCCGCTGTGCGGAGTTTTTCCTCGCGCAAGGCGTGCCGAACGTCATTATTACACTTGGCAGTGCAGGCGCGGCACTGGCCGCAAAAGAAGGTATTCAGCTTACCCCATGTGCGGCTCATGTACGCAGTGTTGACCCGACCGCAGCCGGCGACTCCTTTATCGGCGCTTTCGCGGTGGGAGTATGCTGTGGTTGGGATATACCGCAGACCCTGCTGTTTGCAAATCACACAGCCGGACTTACGGTCTCTTCCATGGGCGCAATGCCTTCGCTACCCAATCTGGCGCAGGTGGAAGCATTTTTGCGCCGTGAGTGTGTTCCCGTTCCCGATTTGTCTGATTTGAGGTGAAACGATGCAGGATCAGAAAGCATATGAAGCATTCACACAGACAGTGAGCACAGAATTACGGTCTTTCCTGTATGCTATGGATTTTTCCTCCCTTGTTACCGCCGCGGATCTGATTGACAATGCCATGCAGCGCAGCAATCGTGTCCACATATCCGGTATTGGTAAACCCGCGCACATTGCCGGCTACATTGCCTCCGTTATGTCCTCAACCGGGACGCCGGCCTATTTCCTGCACGGGACAGAGGCCGTGCATGGCTCCTGCGGCCAGCTGGTTCCGGGAGATGTTGTCATTTTCATTTCTAACAGCGGTGAAACGCAGGAAATGCGGGCCACGGTTTCTGCGGTTAAAAATAATGGCTGCCACGTGATCGGTGTAAGCCGGAGCGAATCCTCCTGGCTCGCCCGCCATAGCGACCTGCACCTGCTGGCAAACGTTTCACACGAAGGCGGTCCGCTCGACCGCGCTCCCAGGCTTTCCATTCTGGCGGAAACGCTTATTCTGCAGGCGCTGAGCGTGATTTTGCAGGCACGGCGCGGTATTACACCGCAGCAGTATGTAAGCTGGCATCCGGGCGGCTCGCTCGGAAAGCTGCGTGAAAACGAAAAGGAGGCCTCAGCATGTTGACAGGACGATGCATCCACCCGGAGCTTCTTGCGCATCTGGCCAGATGCGGCCATGGAAGCCGTATTCTGATCGCCGACGGCAATTATCCGCTGGCAGAAAAATGCGGCGACGCCGCCAGAGTCTATCTTGGCCTGACTGCCGGGACCCCGACGGTAACGGAAGTATTGTCTGTTCTGCACGGGGAGATCGAAATTGAGAAAGCAGAGGTCATGCTCCCGGACGATGGCCGGGAACCGGAAATCTATTCGGAGTTCCGCAGAGAACTGAACGGGCTTGCCCTCAACACCCTTGGCCGCTTTGAATTCTATGACAGCTGCACCAAGCAGCCGTTGGCGCTTGCCATCTCAACTGGTGAGCAGCGAACGTATGCCTGTATCATTCTGACGGTTGGTTGCGCGTAAGCGTACCTCTCGTATCATTCTGGAGGAATTATTATGGCACTTCTTCAATACAAGATTTCTTCCAAAGCACTTGGAACAAAGACAAACCTGAACGTGATTCTGCCAACGCCGTCGCCTTTTGAGCTGGAGCAGCGGCAGGGTGAGGAATTTTATAAAAGCAATCAAAAATATCAGGTGCTTTACCTCTACCACGGTACCCATGGCGACAGCTGGGACTGGCTCCGCTTCTCGCGCATTGAGAGCTACGCGCAAAAACACCGTCTGGCCGTTGTTATGCCGGAGGTACAGAACAGTTCCTTCCACAATATTCCCAATAGCTATGCCTATTATGACTATGTTTCGCGGGAGCTTCCCGAAATCATCAACTGGACCTTCCCCATTTCACGCAAACGCGAGAATACGTTTGTCGCCGGCTTGAGCATGGGAGGTTACGGCGCATTCAAAGTCGGTATGGCAAACCCCGAAATCTTCGGCGCGGTTGCTTCCCTCTCCGGCGGATTCCTCCTGCCCGAAAGAATTGAGCACGACCGGAACTGCCTCCATGCGGCTGCATATGGTTCCGACGAGGTATTGACCGGCACAATCGAAGATCCGTATTGGCTGGCAAAGCAGGTCGTCTATCATCCACTCTGCCCGAAGCTATATCTCTGTGTAGGCACGACGGATCCGCTGACAACGCAATGCAACCGAGATTTCAAGCAGTATCTGGACAGCATCGGCTTCTCTTACACATATCATGAACAGCCCGGCGGGCATGATTGGGACTTCTGGGACGACGAAATCCGCCGCGTTCTGGAATGGCTACCGCTGAAACATACGCTGGTCGACGAATAATTTAATATCTGTCTTCATTCTTGTGTAATTGCAGCAACTCTGGTTTTGGTCCGCAGATGGAAAAGGAACAAAGAGAGAACGTCGAATCAATATGAAAAATCCCGGACGGCAGATTTTGCCGCCCGGGAAAAATTTATGGGTTGATGTCCCCAAACTTCTGAAATGGGGGGGTCAGTCCACGACTTCGGCGCTGCCGCCGGCCAGATATATGCCCTGCTCGGAGTAAAGAGAGGCACTGATGGTTCCGGTGGCGCCGACGGCGGGGTAATAACAGAAGAAGATATAGAACTGCCCGGCATAGAGACAGAGGTTCTATAGATTCATTATTCTTCCGGCAAAGGGGAAGTCAATATGCCGGCTGCATGGCGTTGGAGAAAACTTACAGTTCGAAGCGCTGCCGGGCGATGCCGCAGAGAAGCTCCGCTGCCTGGGGGACGGTGAAACGGGCGGAATTTAGCAGGACGTGGCTGTAGTAGTCCGGCTCGCAGCCACCGTATTCCCGGTGGTACTGTTCCCGGCTCTTGTCAATGCGGTCAATCATTTTCCGGGCGGTGCGCTCGTCCATGCCCAGCTGGTCCAGGCAGACCCTAAGCCGGTGTTCATAGGGGGCGTAGACCCGGATGTTCAGGGTGTCGGTCCGGTCCCGGAGAACCGCATCGGCACAGCGCCCGACGATAATGCAGCTTTCTTTCTTTGCCAGGTCCCGAATGATGTTGGACTGGGTCTGAAACAGCTCATCCTGGACACTGAGGGCTCCGGTGCCCAAAGGGTAGAGACTGCGGAAGAAGCTGGTGCTGTGGGTGTCCTCCGAATCGCTGATCTCCCGGACGGAAAGCCCCAACCGGGCGGCGGTGGCTTCCACAATATCCCGGTCGTAGAACTCAATGCCCAGTTCCCGGCTCATGGCTTGGGCAATGGGTCGGCCGTTGCTGGCAAACTGACGGGTCAGGGTGATGACAAAATGCTTCATGCGGCGGCCTCCTGTTTTTTCGGCCTGCGCTTCTGGATTCTCCGCACGGCGCAGGACAGGGTAAAGTTGATGACAAAATAAATCACAAAGGCCAGACCGAACAGGACGAATACGTCGCTGACCATCTGCCGCCCCACTCCGTTGAACATATTGGAGGTGGCCAGGATTTTCCGGACCCGGCTCATCAGCTCAATGCAGGCCAGATTTGCCAGATAGCTGGAATCCTTGATGGTGGAAATGATCTGGCTCAGCAGGGTGGGAACCACGGCCCGGTAAGCCTGGGGCAGGATGATATAGAGCATGGTCTGCACCGTGGAAAAGCCCTGGGTGTGGGCTGCCTCAAACTGTCCCTTGGGGATGGCGTTCAGGCCGCCCCGGATGATCTCCGCAATGATAGAGGATTCAAAGAGCACCAGGGCCACCACGGCCCGGAAAAGGATCTTCATTTCCACGCTGGTAAGCCCCCACATTTTCCGGGCGAAGAATTTGGGACAGGGGCAGGCCACCAGGCAGATGAAGATCCACAGCAGCAGCGGCGTGTTCCGGAACACCTCAATATAGACTGTGGAGATCCAGCGGAAGATTCTGCTCCTTCCATGACAGTAATTCCGGCACAGGGCCAGAACGCTGCCCAGAAAGATGCTGATGACCACAGCCAGAACGGATAAAATGAGCGTAAAGGCAACGCCTTTTCCAATGTAAGACAGGACTCCGGGGAAACCCAGAATCGAAAAGCTGGCTTTCCAATCCATTTATGCCGCCTCCTTCAGATGCTGTTGGGATTCCCGGCGCTTGAGGACGGTTTCCCAGCGGGTGGCCAGATGGCTCAGGGGATAGCAGATGCAGAAAAACAGGACGCCGCAGAGAATGTAGGCCGGGGCATAAGCGCCGCCGGTGGATGCACCGGTGACGAAGCTGTAGGTCAGGCTGATGAGGTCCGCACCGCCGACAATGTACAGGCAGCTGGTGTTTTTGATCAGGTTCACCATCTGGTTGACCATGGGCGGCAGGATAATTTTGATGCTCTGGGGCAGAATGATGCGCCACATGGTGGAAAAGTAGCCGAAGCCCTGGCTTTGAGCCGCTTCAAACTGTCCCTTGGGAATAGAGCCGATGCCTGCCCGGACGACCTCGGCCATGTAGGCCCCGGTGTAGACACCCAGGGAAACGATGCCCGTAGCGATAATATCGGTTTTTACGCTGGAAAAGGCCAGCACGTAGTATAGAAAGCACATTTGCAGCACCACGGGGGTGTTCTGAATGCACTCAACATACACCCTGGCAAGGGCCCGAAGCAACGGTTTGCCGGATGCGGCCATCAGGCCAAAGAGAAAGCCCAAAACCAGCGCCAGCAGCAGCGCCGCAGCGGCGGTGCGCAGGGTGTTGCCGAAGCCCGTCAGAAATGTGGCCCGATAGGTCCACAGCTTTTGCCAGGCTTCCGGGGAGAATAATTCATCCATCGTTATGACCTCCTGTTGGTGGGAACATTGAGAAAATTCCTCGCTCCGGCGGGGAAGCTTCTCAATACTTCCAGATTTGGGGCCGCCGCATTCGCGGCAGCCCCAAAAGGGATCAGCCCAGATTGTAGTCCGCAATCCAGCCGTCAATGGTGCCATCGGCCAGCTTGCTCTGGATGAAGTCCTCACAGTAGGCGCTGAAGCCGCTGCCCTTCTTAGTGGCGATGCCGTATTCCTGAGGCGCGAACTCATCGGCGATGTAGCTGCGGCCCTCGGTCTTATACACGGCCAGAATGGACTTATCCACGCAGAAAGCGTCTACCTGTCCGGCGGCAAGAGCGGTGGAAATGCCGGGATAGTCGTCAAACTGCTGGAAAGCAATGCCGTCCTTCCAGGTGGCGGGATCAAAGGTGCTCTTATCGAAGCCGGTATCCTCAATGACACCTGCATCGATCATGGCGGCGGTCAAAGCACGGGCAGAAGTGGAGCCGGAGGAGACACCCACCAGCTTATCTTTCAGGTCTGCCAGGGACTTGATGCCGGAGGAATCCTCCACCAGAACGGTCACATGGTCCGTATAGTAGGGGGTCGTGAAGTCCCAGCTCTGCTTCCGCTCGTCTGTAATGGTAAAGGTTGCCAGTACGCAGTCAATATCGCCGGAATCCAGAAGCTCGGTGCGGGTGGCGGCGGTAACGGTGGTGAATTCTACGTCTACGCCCAGCTGGTCGGCCAGGGCCTTGGCAATGTCAATTTCCATGCCGGTGTACTCGCCGGTAATGGGATCCTGGTAGCCGAAGCCGATAACGGCATTTTTTACGCCCACCCGGAGTACGCCCCGGTCTACGATGGCCTGCACATCGGCATCCAGGCCCGCAGCGGCTGTCGTCTCAGCGGCTGTCGTATCAGCGACGGTAGGGGCGGCGGTGGTGTCTGCGGGGGCAGAGGTGCCGCAGGCGGTCAGACCCATCAGGGTCAGGGCAGAGAGAGCAGCCGCAAGAAGTTTGGTCAGTTTTTTCATTTTGGTATCCTCCTCTTGGGAAATTCTATTCCAGGCCCTGGGGCCAGAATATCTTAGTGCTTCAGGATTTTGCCCAGGAACTGCTGCACTCTGGGGTTCTGGGCATCCTCAAAGAAATGCTCGGGCGTTCCCTCCTCGATGATCTGCCCGTCCGCCATGAAGACGATCCGGTCTGCGACCTTTCGGGCAAAGCCCATCTCGTGGGTGACGACCACCATGGTGATATTCTCCGAGGCCAGCTTGATCATCACGTCCAGAACCTCCTGAATGGTCTCCGGGTCCAGGGCACTGGTAGGCTCGTCAAAAAGAATAATGCGGGACTGGCAGCACAGCGCCCGGGCAATGGCAATCCGCTGCTGCTGGCCGCCGGAAAGGGTGGCGGGGTAGACGTGGGCCTTATCCCGGAGACCTACCACATCCAGATAGTGGTAGGCAAGGGCCTCGGCCTCCTCTTTGGATTTGTGGTGCAGCTTCATGGGGGCAAGGGTCAGATTTTTCAGAACCGTCATATGGGGGTACAGGTTGAATTGCTGAAAAACCATGCTCATATTGTCACGGACCAGCTGGCGCTTGTTTTTATGGGTCATCTCCTGACCGGCAATGAATACCTTGCCGGTGGTGGGTTCTTCCAGAAAGTTCATGCAGCGGACAGTGGTGGATTTTCCGCTGCCCGAAGGACCGATGATGACCAGCTTTTCTCCTTCGGCCACGGTCAGGTTCACATTTTTCAGTACGTGCAGATCTCCGAACATCTTATTGACATTTTCCAGCCGAATCATTTCATTCACAGCATATCACCTCAAAAAAGGACGCTCTGACTGCCTGCATCAGTCAAAGCGCCCTTGCTTTGTGCCTTTTGAGAATTCCCGGAGGAATCTTTGTATGGGCCCTATTATACCCACATAACCCCATGAAATCAAGGCGGGGAATTGCCAATTATTCCACTCACGGATAAATGCCTTTTGTGAAAGCTCTACAAAATTGGGACCTAAAATATGCAAGTCCGAAATAACGGACTTGCATATTGAAATCAATAATGTACCACATTCCCGGCGCTGCGGATTTTGGCGAGCACCGGCGCGGCTTCCGGACTTTGGAAATATGCCAGTGTGGTGGCGGGGACGAGGGCTTTCAGAGCCTCCCAGTCGCCTGCCTGCAAAGCCTGCCGGACGGTGGAGGCGCTGATGGCTTTGCTGTTGGCTTCTTTCCGGGGGATGATATGGCATTGGATGCCCGCCTTCGGCAGTTCCTCCGCCATGATCTTGTTGTACAGCCCGGTCACCTGACTGGTGGGTTCCTCACCTACGAACCGGGCAGTGACATTCAGGGCCCGGGCAATCTTGATAAACACCGCCAGATCCAGCCGGGCGTGGCCCTCGATGACGGCGGCCTCGTCCTTCAGAAAATAGCTGGGAAAGGTGGCGTTGCTGATGATATAGGGGCCGGAGTCGTGGAGCACCACATTGGAAATGTGGGCTGTGCCCGCCTGAACCAGCTTTTTCCGTACGGCGAAGGGCACCAGAGAAGCGTCCTCACTGAGGATAAACAGGTGGAGGGTATCGCACTGGGCGGCGGCGGTCTCTACCAGATATTGGTGGCCCAGGGTGAAGGGATTGGCGTTCATGACCAGGGCGGCGGAAACGCCGTCCTGTTTTGTCTTTGCCAAAGCGTTCAGGAAGCCGGAGAAGCCGTTCCGACGGTTTTCCATGAAGACCAGCTTCCCGTCCACCCGGGCAATTTCGTAGAAGCCAAGGCTTTCAAAGAATTTGGCGGAGCCTGTTTTGGTGTACAGGAACAGATGGGTGTTGCCCCGGCTGAACTGCACCTCCATCAGGTGGGTGATGATCTCATTGAGCAGCCCCTCGCCCTGGTGGTCAGAGCTGACGGCGAAGCACCGCAGGGTAGGGCCGAAGCAGCTGCCGGTGGCGATGATGGCATCATTTTCATCCCGCATGGCGCAGATATAGTCCAGATTCCCGTCCCGGGTGATGCCCTCCTTCTGCAGCAGAGTGTCAACCTGGGCAAGGCTCCGCCTGTCCGACGGGTAGATCTGGGAAATAAAATACTCACTCATTGTCTGCCTCCTTCAGAAAATGCAGAAAATAGGTCAGGGCCAGCAAATCCGCCGTGCCCCCGGGGGAGAGATTTTTCCGGATAAACCAGGCGTCCAGGGCCTCCAGGGATGCACGGCTGGGGAATGGCTCTTTTTCCAGCAGGGCCCGGACTTTTTCGGAGGCTTCCTGCATACCTGTGGGGCCGCCCCGGTGGAGCATATTGGTATCTGCCGTATGTGCCAGCATGGCGAGCAGCGCTGCACAGCCCGCTTCGTTGATGTTTTTCCCTGCCGTCAGAGCCGCTTCCAACTTGGGAAGCCCTGCCTCCCGCACTGCGGGGAAGCCTGCCTCCGCCTGCCCCCGGACACCGGTAACGCCGTATTGCAGATAGAATTTCTGCCCGGAAGTTCGGGCATTTTCCGGAGTAAGACCTTCGTAGTCCCGGCTGACGATGCCCTTTGCCATGGCGGCGCATTCGGCAAGAACCCGGTCCGGGTCGCTCCACTGCCGTCGTTCCAGCCGCCCAAGGGCGCCGCAGAGGATGCCCATGGAAAAAATGGCCCCCTTGTGGGTGTTGACGCCGCCGGTTGCCCGGCGCATTTCCCCTTCGGCGATTTTCCCGGGCAGCCGCAGCTGCCGCAGGGTCTCCTCCGGAGAAGCGGCCTGCCGCCCGATCATGACGCACTGGGTAAAATAGGGGTGCAGAGCCGCGGCGCTGGCCTGAAAGGTGAAGAAATCCATATCCCTGTGGCTGCCGCTGTTCTCCCGGTCCACCAGACCGGGCTTGGGGGTGGCGGCGACTTCATATAACAGGGCCTGACAGGCCAGACGCGCGGCCTCCTGGCTGTCGGCTTCGTCTGCCGCGGCACGCAGAATGGCACCCGTCTTTTCCTGAAGCTCCGCTACGCTGTGCCGCCGGCTGCGGGCGCAGACCTGGGCGCTTTCCCCGCAGAGCAGGCATTTCCGGCCCGGAAGCCCCAGCTCCTGCCGGTCCACCTTCCGGCCGTCCGGGCGCAGTACGTCCATATCAAACAGCCGCCCCACGGGGGCAAAGTCCTCCAATTCCGCCGTAATGGCCTTTACGGTCAAGGGTTCCGCGTCCACCAGAAGAATGCACTCATTTCCGGTCTTCTCCCGGACCTCTTCAAAATGGGTCACTTTCAGCCCGGCGACCTCCAGCTGCTCCCGCAGCAGCCGCTTGCCCAGAGCGTAGCCGCCGCTGATCAGGGGGCTGTTTTTGACGGGCCCCGCTATATTCATGGTAAAGCAGACCATGGTCTGCCCGCCGCCCAGCAGCTCCCGCTGCCGCATGGCCCGCTTCTCCCGGGCCTCCAGCATTTCCATAAGTGATACTTCCATGTAGTTCCTCCCGGTGTATGCTTTCATTTATTTGTTATCATACACTGTTTTCCCTGTTTTGTGAAGTCCAAAAAACATTTCCGCCGGTTCTGCATTCCAGAACCGGCGGAAATGTGTGCATTATCGGGCATCCTGCTTGTCCACGGTCAGGAAGAGAAGAACTGTCCCGGCGAGGGCCATGCCGATACCGGCCAGAAGCAGGGTGTGCAGTCCTGCGTTCAGAAGGACCCCTCCGGAAAAGTTTCCCGCGGAACAGCCCAGGGAATAGGCGGCGGTGGAAAAGGCCTGCCCCTTGACCATGTCCTCCTTAGAAACCCGCTCTCCCGCAAAATAGATCTGGGCGGGATTCAGGAAAGCATAGGAGGTCATTTGCAGCAGTTCCAGAACATAGATCGTGGAAATGCCGGGGGCAAAATAGAAAAGGATGGATTTCAGCAGAAAGGAAAGTCCGGCGATGCGCAGCATCCAGGCGGTGGAAAGCCGATGGTGGATATTATCCGCGAAGAGCAGCATCCCGGTCCCTGCCATGCAGGAGATAAAGAGCGCTGTGCCTACCTGGCTGCTGTCCCCGCCGAAGGGGGCAACGATGGCTATCAGATAGTTTTCATTCATGGCATGGAACATGCCGAGAAACAGCACGCCTGCCATGGCGGCGCAGTACCAGCGGTAGCGGCGGAAGAACTGGGAGACTGTGCAGACGGATGCCGTTTTTTTCTCAGAACGGACGGCGGCAATTTTGGGATAGCCCAACAGAAGCAGAATGCACAGTATCCGGAAGAGAATCAGCAGGATCAGCATCCAGGTAAGCCCCAGGGCCGCGATCACATGGCCCAGGACCAAAGCAATCAGTGCAGAAGCAATGGAGCCGATGCATCGGGCAATTCCAAAGCGGATGCAGTGATTTCCCTGATCATAGCCAACGTACAAGGCGTTCAGCAGGGGCATCATGGCATCGGAACACCACAGACCCAGACCGTAGAGCAGTCCTGTCGCCAGCGGCGGCATTCCCCGGATCAGCAGCATCAGGCAGCACAGGCTACATATCGCGCTGAGAGCGGCCATCATTCCCGGCACGGGGAAGCGCTTGGCTTTGTCCGCCCAGCCTGCAAGTACAGGCTGCGTTACGCAGGACAAGAGTCCTGCCATTGCCAGAAGCGTCCCAACCACAGCGGAGGGGAGACCGGACTTCAACAGGAAGGTAGTTGCGAAGCTGGCCATGCCTGTGGCACTGGCCCAGAATGTCAGCTGCGTCAGAGAATAGCGCAGGGTCAGATCCTTCAGGGGAAACCACCCTCTTTCTGCTGTCCACTATAGCGGAGATCCATTTGCATTGCTATTCGATTCCTGCCCGGAACTATCACGATCGTGCCACTTTTTCCGATAGACCCGGGGAGAGCAGCCATACTGCTCCCGAAAGAGCTTGCCGAAGTAGCTGCTGGAGCCAAGCCCGCACTGGTAGGCAATCTCCGTGATGGGCAGTGTGCCGGAGCAGAGCAGGGCGCTGGCTTTTTGCAGCCGGTACTGCCGCAGATAGTCCGTGGGCGTTGCGCGCAGCTGCTGCCGGAACAGCCGGAAGCAGCCCCGTTTGCTGACGCCTCCGGCCCCGGCCAGATCGTCTACGGAGATGGGTTCGGAATAGTGCTCGTAAAGATAGACCATCATTTTTTTCAGAGCGCCGTCTGTGGCGCTGGAAACGGTCTGCTGATCGGAAAGCTCCAGCAGGCCCAGCCATATCCGGGACAGCAGACCCACAAGCCGGAATTCGTACCCCATTTCCTGGGTATCCAGAGCAAAGGACTGCCGCAAAAGCTCCAGAATCCCATCATTTTTTCCGGGAAACAGACCAATCCGCTCAATTCCGGAGGCGGTGAGAGGCTGAATGTACTTTTGGGCAATACGGCTGTTCTGCGCGCCGGGGAGCAGGACGGGGTCGAATAGGTGTATAAGCTGCACGGTCTCTCCGTCCGTCCCCATAACCCGGCTGGAATGGAGTACATTGGGGTTCACAAAACCGCCGCTGCCCTGGGGAAACAGAATGGTGCCCTGAGGCGTGGCGTATTCGATGCATCCGCTCTCCACATAGAAGAGCTCCACCGTACCGTGCCAGTGCCAGGGCACAAAGGGCTGCCGGTACTGGCTCAGCAGGGCCCGGCTGCAGATATAGGGAAATTCCGGGGAGTAGCCCGGCAGCTGCTCCTCGTAGCTTTGGGGATCGACGGAGATATCCAGGATCGTTTCCATAGCGCGCCTCCTGAAAGTTTTTCTTCATTGTATCACATTTGTGCCGATTCGCAAGATGCTCCTTTGCGGCACAGGCAATATCCCGTGCTTTCTCCCGGAGGAGCATATACATCTCCATACGGCCTGTACCCCATGCAAAATCCGGGTGACGGCCATGCCGTCACCCGGAATACCTGATTCTGCACCCCCAGATCAAGCGGCTGAATGAAACAAGCGCTAACCAATGGTGTAATAATTGGCTAGCGCTTGCTACGTCGGCAGATTCTATCTTTTTTATTCTATTCCAATTAGGGTTATAGTGTTTGAGTCGTAGCTCGATATTCCAAGAGCGGTAGATTTGATTGTTGCGTTAAATGCATTTTTAGCGGTGAATTTGCATATTACAAACAGGTCTCCAATTTTGCACCGGTTCGAATATCCACTTTTCTGTAGTGCGGTATTCACTTCTTTGAGCACTTCTTCATTCACAATGTTTATATAAGTAGTTTCGCTTTCCTTGAACGATTTTTCGTCATTCAGCTTTCGCTTGATTATTTTTTCGAACTGTTCATGTCGACCGCTGAACCAATTAAATTGACCATTAATCCACTCCGTTCTTGTGTCTGTAGGCATCGTCCTGTTATTCCGTTCTTTCTCGGCCTCAGCATTTCGACCTTCGTTGACAAGATGCGGTTGAACCGTTAAGAATGGGGCGCTGTCAGAATTTGTGTAGCGCTCAGTAACATATTTATCGGTATTACCACTGTCTATAATCTCTTTTCCTGCAATGACTTTTTCAACGTTGGAAAGCGTATAGTTTGATCCGTCAAAAGTAACATCTGTGGAAACCTTTATTGCAGTTGAGTAGCCGCTGAGCATGCATTTCATATTTTCAACACGCCATGTGTTTTCACTTACTATGATCCATGTACCAATCTCATACGGATACAAATAGAATCCAGAAATATCGCAATATTTGTGGAATTTTTGCGTGTTGTACGTCATACCGTCTGCCATAAACACATCCGTTGCTTGACCATTTGTCATTGCGGTAACAACTGCTCGAATGGCCATATCCTGTGGGAAGTTTTTCTCCAGAGTTTCCTTCATTGTCGTTAATTCCGGGTTTGTAAAATTCAATACGACGTTTTTTCCATCATCCGAAACTGTGCCGCTTTCGAGGAAGTATCCATCCGGAGTAAATGAGTCAATTTTCTTCCCTAGAACATAACAATCCACGGAACAAGGCGTTTCTCTGAAATAGGATAGAATTTCACTCGCCGGTTGTTCAATATTTTCTAAAATTTCTTCCTGTATTTCTTGCTGCGTATATGCCTGAGCGTGATATTGAATAACAATTGGGTCGTTTTTCAGAAAAACTTCGGATTTAATAAAATCATTTTTCCCACGAATCGAGATTGAATTTATCGAACCTTCTGTCGGATCCAACCACGCACCTGTTATATCATGAAAAGCGTAGGTGCTTATTTCTGAGAATCCAGCATTCTTTAGTTCAGAAACAACATCTGAATATATTTTTCCCTTGTACGAATTAGCTGATTGGGGAACCCGTGCTTCATTTTCTTGAAGTTCCCGCCGACTTTCGTAGTATGTTTGAGTAAGGATGATGGAATCACTGTGGCAAGACATTTGAATTGTTATATCGGCGGTTTCGGAAATATTTAGCACTATGGATCCGCCCATAGCAGGATTGTCGACTCTATTTGCTTCCAAGACATGACTTCCCGCATCCAAGTTCAGTTCGAACTTTTTGTTGGTTCCGTGTGGGAGTGTCCCGAGCGAATAATCATCAATTGCCAAAGTTACATCATATGTGCTGAAGATCATGTTTTTTGTGAAGTCAATGTACAGATTGATGATATTCTTTTCTTTCTGTGCCTTCAAAAAAGAAATGACCACTGGGACATCATCAGAAAATATTTGTCCATCTTCAAATGCGTCAATTCCGTCAATAGTAACTGAATCGACAATATCTACTGTATCAAAATAAGTGGAGACGACTTTCTCTTTTACTTGAATATTAGAAAAACCAGCTGCGTTGAAAGCTGATTCCACACTCTCTAATGGTTCTCTGTAGAAACTGGAGGAATTGCCTGGAACAGCAACGCCATGAGGTACAGTTTCGGACTTGATGGATGCCGTTTGCGTTGTCTGCGGGTGAGAACTAGTATCTGTCCCTTGCACAACCTGTTGAGAAGACTCGGTAGGTTGCGCTTTCGGAGGAACGTAACATTTTATATTCAAAAAAATCGACGGAATGGTTAGAAAAAGCAGCATATACTTTATCCAACGCTTCTTGACACATACGATGCCTTTATGTATAAACACTGCGATAAGTGCGAATGATATTTGCAAAACGGAGAGAAATCCGGCGCTGCCTTTAGAGACACAAATAGAAATCAACAAAAGCAGTACGCCTATAGTCAAAGAAATAGCTGAACATTTTGAAAACAAATCCAGACTGCTCCAAAGACTCATCACTTGCTGCTTAATTTTTTGAACAGACGTCAGTTGAGGAATGTCTGCGTCACTGCAGGAAATATGCGTATCTGTGGTATCATCCGTGTTTGAAGTGCTTTTTCTTCTTTGCTCGGATTGTTCCAGTGGATCATCTTCGGTAAATAATACTCTGATCCCGCACTTGGGACAGTAATTTGATTTTTCATCTAACGGAGTTCCACATTCCCTGCAAAACTGAATTTCAGGGGCACTTGTTGGCACTTTTGCCCCACATTTATGACAGAATTGATCTCCTTCAAATAACTGTGCTCCGCATTTTACACATTTCATAGTGAACGTCTCCAAATCTATTTTACATACTGTATTGAAAAATGGTAAATATAGTGTGCGTTTTTGGGAAATGTACTTTTTCATCATAACACCTACAAATGAAAATGTCAATTTAGATTATCTATATGATAATGAAATATCACACAGATAAGATATAATTGTCAAACAAAGAGGTGGTGTTGTGATAGCAGAGCGAATAAAATTGCTTCGCGAGGAACAAAATTGGACACAGGCGGATTTAGCCAAACTTCTTGGAGTAACTCGTTCCTGTGTGAATGCATGGGAGATGGGAATTTCCGTTCCATCGACCCAGTATGTTGTTGAACTGGCTATGCTATTTCATGTGTCGACGGACTTCCTGCTTGGGGTTGAACAGACGTCAAGTGTTAGCGTTGCAGGTCTGTCCGATAAGGATATTCACTTAATTCACACAATTATTGACCATCTACGTTCATCTGAATAAAATTTGGCACCATCGTTGCTTGATGGTGCCTTGTTCTATTTCGCACGGGTATGTACACATGTAACGGAAGGGGCGCGCTCAGAAGACCTCCGTGGCCAGCACCTGATACAGGGCGTTTTCAAAGGCGCGGATGGCGCGGCTGCGGTAGCCGCCCTGGGGGTAGATGAGGGCCAGGTTGACGTAGCAGCGGTGCTTGCCGATGCTCAGGTAGATCACGTCCCGGCTTTCCTCAATGCAGGAGCGATAGGTAAAGGCCAGACCCACCCCTCTGCGGGCCAGGGCGGCGGACATGGAGGCCGTCTGGGTGCCGCAGACATAGTGGGGCTGGATGCCCAGGTTCTCAAACATCTGCTGAGCGATGGAGCCAAGCATGGCGGAACGGCTGGACAGGAGAAAATCCAGATGGGCAATCTCCGAAAGCTCTACCCAGGGCCGGTCCGGGCCGCCCTGGCCCTCCCGGACGAATTCCATAACGGGGCTGTCCCGATTGGCGACCAGAAGGACTTCGTCCTTCATCAGGAATTTTCCCTGATTCTCCCACTGATCCTCCCGGTAGGCAGCCAGAGCCAGATCCAGTTCGCCCGCGGCGATTTTCCGCTGCAAATAGATGCTGTCATGCTCGTGAAGGATCACGTCCACGGTGGGGGCCTCCTGCCGGAACAGGTGCATGGCCTTGGGGAACAGGTAGCTGCCCCGGAAGGTGCTGATGCCGAAGTGGATGCGGCCCTCCATGGGGGCGTCCATATCCGTCAGCTGCTGCCGGACCTGGTGGTATTGCAGGAGCATCTGGCGGGCGTTGCGCAGAAACAGTTCTCCTGCCGTCGTGGGCCGCACGCCGCCGGAGGTACGCTTGAACAGCTTCACCCCCAGTTCTGCCTCGTACCGGCTGACGAACTGGCTCAGACTGGACTGGGCCAGATACAGCCTGTCCGCCGCTTTGCTGATGCTGCGTTCCTCCGCCACCGCGACGATGTATTCCAGTTCCTTGAGTTCCATAAGCCCTCCTGTGAAAGCTGCACAGATTTCATGTAAAAAACTGTGCAAGATGCAAAGCGATATCGGATTATCCGATGACCAGCATAGCGGATTGCCCATTGTGCCGGCCTTTTCTACATTATATAATAAGGACGTGCAAAAAACAAGCGGGACTTCCGGCATTCGGAAGGATATGGGAACAAAGGAGGAAAAATCATGGGAAAAGTATCCATGAAGGGCGTGATTGATATGCACGTCCACACAAATCCGGACCTGCGGATCCGGGCCTATGATGATCTGGAGCTCTGCGACGCTGCCGTTCGGGTAGGTGCGCGGGCCATTGTCATCAAGAGCCACCTGGGCAGCACGGTCAACCGGGCCTATCTGACAAACCGATACAACGAGCGGGTGAACGGCAAGAATGATTTCACCATGTTCGGCGCCATCGTGCTGAACAGCTGCGTCGGCGGCGTCAACCCTGTGGCCGTGGAAAACGCGCTGAAGCTGGGGGCCAAGGTGGTCTGGCTGCCTACCTCCTCCGCCCGGAACCATCTGCAGAAGCTGGGCAAGCCCACCGACGGCTGTGTGGATGTGGTTCGGGACGGCAGGATCGTTCCGGAGCTGGAAAAGGTTCTGGAGCTGGTGAAGCAGTATGACGCGGTGCTGGGCACCGGCCATATCTCCGTGGAAGAGATCTTCACCGTTACCAAGGCGGCCCGGGAGATGGGGGTCAAGAAGGTTGTCGTCACCCATCCCGAGTGGTGGATCGTCAATATGTCCATGGAGGACCAGAAGCGGATCGTCAGGGAATACGATGTGATTCTGGAACGGTGCTACGCCCAGAACAAGGGCGTGGGCGCGGGACACGGCTACATCAGCAATCTCCCCTCCAACTTGGAAACCATCAAAGAGATCGGCTATAAGAATGTCCTCATCAGCACCGACGGCGGCCAGGTGGAGAATCCCCACTGGGAGCTGGCCGAGGAGGAGTACCTGCAGTATATGCTGGACCACGGCATCCCCGAAGAGCACGTCCGCTACATGAGCCACGACCTGCCCTGCTACCTGTTGGGGCTGGAAGCATAAAAATAAGGAGAGAGATTAAATGGAAGGTTCTATCTTGAGCATCTGCATCATCGCCGCCATTGCCCTGGCCGTGTTCCTGGGCTATAAGACGAAGATCAACACCGGCTTCTTCTGCATCGTATTTGCCTACGTCATTGGCTGCTTTGTCATGGGCCTGAAGCCCAAGGCGCTGATCGGCTACTGGCCCACCAACACCATGTTCGTCATTCTGGCCGTCAGTCTGTTCTATAACGTGGCTGCCGCCAACGGCACCCTGGAAAAGATCTCCCGCAGCCTGCTGTATGCCTGCCGGAAGTTCCCCGGCCTGCTGCCTTACGCCCTGTTCTTTGTGGCCGTGATCCTGTCCGTTATGGGCGCCGCCTATTTCACCGTTCTGGCCTTCCTGGCCCCCATTACCCTGCTCATCTGTGAGGAAGCCCGGATGGACAAGCTCACCGGCGCTGTCGCCATCAACTGCGGCGCTCTGGCCGGCGGCAATTTCCCCACCGCGGCTCTGGGCGTCATCTTCCGCGGCCTGATGGACACTGCCTATGAGGCTGCTCCCGAGATCACCGCCATCGATTCCTTCTCCGCGTCCATGACCATGTTCGGTCTGGCCATCGTTTCTTCCCTGATCATCATCACCGTCTTCCGCTTCTGCTTCAAGTCCAACCGCAACATCGGCAAGGGCGTGAAGTTTGAGAAGCCCGAGGCCTACGACAAGAAGCAGAAGCAGACCCTGGCCCTGATCCTGATCATGATGGCCGTTGTTCTGATCTTCCCCGTGCTGAAGCTGCTGGTTCCCGGCAATAAGGCAATCTCTACCGTTGCCGGTAAGATCGATGTGGGCCTTGTGGCCATGGTCTTCGCCGTCATTGCCCTGCTGCTGAAGCTGGCCCCCCAGAAGGAGATCATTGCCCGTGTGCCCTGGAACACCATCCTGATGATCGCCGGCGCAGGCATGCTGATCGCTGTGGCTGTAGAGGCCGGTACCATTGATATGCTCAGCACCTGGATCGGCTCCAATGTGCCCGTGTTCCTGATTCCCATGGCTTTCAGCCTGGTTGGCGCAATCATGAGCTTCTTCAGCTCCACCACCGGTGTTGTGTGCCCGGCCCTGTTCCCCCTGATCCCCGCTCTGGCTGCTTCTACCGGCCTGAGCCCCGTGGCCCTGTTCACCTGCACCGTGCTGGGTGCCCAGAGCTCCGCCATCAGCCCCTTCTCCTCCGGCGGCTCCCTGATTCTGGGCGCCTGCGGTCAGGAGGAAGAGCGGAACAGCCTGTTTAACCGCCTGCTGTTCGTGGCTGTGCCCATCAGCGTTGGCATCTGCGCTGTGTACAACCTGGTTGTTTCCTTCGTACTGTAACGCATAAAGGGCTGTTAAAAAAGTCGTTGTCATTCCGAACCAGCGCGCACGCTGGTGTGGGAATTCCCCGGATATTCAAACAGTTTGGCGGAAGATTTGCGCCTTTACGCCGAACGGGGGGATTGCGAACCAGTGACATCGGTCACTGGTTCGCAATGACATCTCTTTTTAGCAGCTCCTATTCAAGAACGGAATTTCACCATTCCCTTTCCCAATTTTACAAACGCGTACCTTTCTGCTATTATGAAGACGTCAAAAGAAATGAAAGGATGGATCCCAAATGATCAACCTGTATGATACCGGTATTTACCTCGTAAACGGCGAGCACATCGTTACCGATCCCGCGGAGGTCACGGCCAGAACCGGCAAGACCGTCTCCAGGGATGAGGCTGCCAGGGGCACCATGGCCTACGGCATTCTGAAGGCCCACAACCACAGCGGGGATATGGACAACCTGCAGCTGAAGTTTGACTCCATGACTTCCCACGACATCACCTATGTGGGCATTATCCAGACCGCCCGGGCCTCCGGCATGACCGAGTTCCCCCTGCCCTATGTGCTGACCAACTGCCACAATTCCCTCTGCGCCGTAGGCGGCACCATCAACGAGGACGACCACAAGTTCGCCCTGTCCGCTGCCCACAAGTACGGCGGCATCTATGTGCCCACCAACATGGCAAACATCCATTCCTACAACCGGGAGACCATGGCGGGCTGCGGCCGCATGATTCTGGGCTCCGATTCCCACACCCGCTACGGCGCTCTGGGCACCATGGCCATCGGCGAGGGCGGCGGCGAGCTGGCCAAGCAGCTGGTGGGAAGGACTTATGACTTCACTCGCCCCGGCGTCATTGCCATTTACCTGACCGGCGCGCCTAAGGCCGGCATCGGCCCCCACGACGTAGCCCTGAGCATCTGCGGCGCTGTGTACAAGAACGGCTATGTGAAAAACAAGGTCATGGAATTCGTTGGCCCCGGCATCCAGAATCTTCCTATGGAGTTCCGGAACGCCGTTGACGTTATGACCACTGAGACCACCTGCTGGTCCTCCATCTGGGTCACCGACGAGAAGACCAGAGGCTACTTCACCGTCCACGGCCGCCCCGAGGACTACAAGGAGATCAAGCCCGCTGACGTTGCCTATTACGACGGCTGCGTGTACATTGACCTCTCCACCATTGAGTCCACCATTGCCATGCCCATGCACCCCTCCAACACCTACACCATCCACGAGCTTCAGGAGAACGCCGCGGACATCCTGCACCTGATTCAGGAGAACGCCAACAAGCAGATCAAGGGCGCTAAGATGGACATCGTCTCCAAGTTCCACGACGGCGCTGTCTGGGTGGAGCAGGGCGAGATCGCCGGCTGCGCGGGCGGTACCTTTGACAATATCTGCGCCGCCGCCGATATCCTGCGGGGCCGCAGCTGCGGCAACGGCGCCTTCTCCCTCAGCGTCTACCCCGGCTCTATGCCCGCCCTGGCCGAGCTGATGCGCAACGGCCGTGCCCATGACCTGATCGCCGCAGGCGCGATCCTGCGGGAATGCTTCTGCGGTCCCTGCTTCGGCGCGGGCGACACCCCCGCCAACGGCGAGTTCTCCATCCGTCACACCACCCGGAACTTCCCCAACCGGGAAGGCTCCAAGCCCGGCGAGGGCCAGATGGCTGCCGTGGCCCTGATGGACGCCCGTTCCATCGCCGCTACCGCCGCCAACGGCGGCAGACTGACCGCTGCCACCGATCTGGATGTGGAGTACACCAACCCCGAGTACCACTACGACAACGGCATCTATGAGAAGCGGGTCTACAACGGCTGGACTAAGCCCGAGCCCGACCATGAGCTGAAGTTCGGCCCCAACATCAAGGACTGGCCCGAAATGCCCGCTCTGACGGAGGATCTGCTGGTGAAGGTCTGCTCCTACATCACGGATCCCGTCACCACCACCGACGAGCTGATTCCCTCCGGCGAGACCTCCTCCTACCGTTCCAACCCCGAGCGGCTTTCCGAGTTCGCCCTGTCCCGCCGGGATCCCCAGTATGTCAGCCGCTCTAAGGTTATGCGCCAGATGGAGCGTGACCGCCGGGCCGGGAAGGGCCTGACCGAGGAAGTCAAGGCAGTGTACGCCGCCCTGGCAAAGGCCGGTCTGACCGTTGATCCCGAGAACACCGACCTGGGCTCCACCATCTTCGCCAATATGCCCGGCGACGGCTCCGCCCGTGAGCAGGCGGCCTCCTGCCAGCGTGTTATGGGTGCCAGCGCCAACTTCGCCAAACAGTACGCCACCAAGCGCTATCGCTCCAACTGCATCAACTGGGGCATGACGCCCTTCCTGGTGGAGAACCCCGAGGTCTTCGACCTGGGCGACTACATCTTCGTCCCCGGCGTCCGGGCCCATGTTCTGGCCAATGACGCTGTCTTCGATGCCTACGCCGTGAAGCCGGACGGCACCGTCACCAGATTCGCCGTCTCCACCGGCTATCTGACCGAGCCTGAGCGCCAGATTATCGCCGACGGCTGCCTGATCAACTACTACCGCAGCAATCAGTAAAGCGCATTCCTGATTCCTTTCTTCCCGCCCCGAGGCTGCCACCACAGCTTTGGGGCGGGTTTTTGCCTGCGAAACAGAATCCATATAGGGGAATCCCTATATATGGAGGAAACAATATTCAATTTGCACAGAAGAATCTCCGCATTTATAATCATTCATAGATAAGCTCCACAAACAGAGCAAATAAAATAGAAAGAGGTAGATCCAATTGACTCCTGAAATGATCAAATGTCTTGCCATCTTCGTGGCCATGGTTCTCGGCTATGTCTTCTATGATAAGCTGAAGATTTCTATGGGCACAACCGCCATGGCGGCGCTTCTTCTGTGCGTGTTCACCGGGCTGGTTCCCGCCAAGACCGCGCTGGGGTACTTCGCCAACAAAAATGTTATCCTGATTCTGGGTATGTTTGTTGTGGTGACCGGCTTTAACCGTACCCAGGCCGTGCGGAAGATGAGCCACCTGGTTACGAAGGTCAGCGGCGGCAGCTTCAAAAAGATGTTTGCCGGCTACGCCCTGATCGGCTGCCTGCTGTCCCAGTTCATTCCCAGCCCCATGTCCGTTTATGCCGTTATGTTCCCCCTGGTCATGGCCTCCTGCGAGGATATGGGCGTCAGCCCCTCCAAGGCTATGTTCCCTCTGGCCCTGATCGTTATCGGCACCTGCGGAACGCTGCCTCTTGGCGCGGGAGCGGTGACCTTTGCACAGTATAACGGCTATCTGGAGGCCTTCGGTATTACGGATATTTCCTTCACGATGATGGATTTCTTCTATGGCCGTATCATCACTCTGGTCGTTGTTGTTATCTACGCGATTTTCGTCGGCACGAAGATTTCCCCCGAGCAGCCTCCTGTGGCCATTACCACCACCAATGCCAAGGCCAGAGGCGGTAAGGAAATCGCACCTCTGGATCCCGTTCGCGAGGTCATCGGCTATTCCGTCTTCATTCTCACGGTTATTGGACTGGTGGCTGAGGGCAAGATTGGCATTCCCGGCTGGCAGGTCACCCTGACCGGTGCGGTTCTGATGGTTATTTCCGGTGTTTTGACGCCCAAAGAGGCTACCGATTCCTTCCCGTTCCGTATTGTGCTGATGATTATCGGCGCCCTGGTCATGGGTTCAGCCATGTCCGAGTGCGGTCTCGGCGATAAGATTGGTGAGTTGGTTGCTGCTGTCGTGGGTGAAACCCGTAATGGCTACATCATCGGGGCACTCTTCTTTGTGGTTCCTTTTATCATGACGCAGTTTATGAACAATCAAAGCTGTCAGGCCATTTTCCTGCCCATTGTCATTCTGAGCTGCCAAGCGTTGGGCTGCGATCCCCGTGGTCCTCTGATTCTGCTGTCCGCCGCCTGCCTGACCGCTTTCCTGACGCCTATGGCCACGGGCACCATTCCCATGGTTATGGGTACCGGCGGCTACGACCAGGCTTCCCTGATCAAACAGGGCTGGCTGCCCTCTCTGATCATCACCGTGGTCTCTGTCCTGTCTGTCATGACACTGTATCCTGCGTTCTGATTGAGCATAGGAAAACTCCCTCCGCGGAACGCGGAGGGAGGGGCTAGCCGTGATTGATTTGGCGGTCGAGAATGCGGAATAGAATGTCTGCGGTTTTTGAATCTGCCCGACGGCTCTGGACGAAATAGGTCTCATAGGGAAGGGCCTGGTCCGGTTCCAGCCTGCAGGCTCCGGAGGGAATCTCCCGGGACGCAAGAATATAGGAAGCAGTCCCGCTTTTCGCGTAATAGTCATACATGTTGATATTGGGAACGGTATGTACGACCTTCGGCAACAGTCCCGGAATCTGGGCGAACAGAGCATCCAGCCATTTCCGCGTCCGGTGCTCCAGAGAAGAGGGAGCGGCGACCAGAGGCTCATGCTCCAGCTCCTCCAGGCGGATATACGCAAAAGGCTCATCTGGGTGATAGTAGATTTTGTCCCGGAGCGGACTGCCATCCCGGAGATGCACTGCCGGGAGATATTTGACAAGCAGGCGCTTCTGAAGATGCATACTTTGATTCGGCATACGAATCAGGGCATAGTCCAGCTCACCCTTGTCCAGCATCTCCTCCATCTGATAGTTTGCGCAATCAACCAGCGACAGTACGATATTCGGATCGACCGCTGCCAGAGCGTCCATCAGCCCGGAGACAAGCTCAAAGCCCGTTCGGATGGGAATGCCCAGAGTGAATCGCTTTTTGCCCTTCATTTCCTGAAGCTCCTGCTGCAGTCTGTCCCAATGGGACAGGATATGCTTACACTCCGCGCAGAAACGCTGACCGGCTTCCGTAGGCGCTGCCTCACCGAAGCGGTTTCGCTCAAAAAGACGAATACCCAATTCTTTTTCCACTTTTTGAAGACGCTGGCTCAGGGTCGGCTGAGAAATATACAACTCCTGAGCGGCTTTTGTAAAGCCTCCGCATTCCGCAATTTTCAGAACATAGCGCATATCGTCAATGGTCAAAGCAACCCCGCCTCTCTGAAGTTCCTGTGTATACAATAATGTTCGGAGGGAAAAATGTCAATCCCCATTTCATACCCGCGGTGCTGCATGAGGCCGGAGATGTTATTACATAGAATAAGCGGTACCGACTGCTGAGGAACCTCTGAATTCCACCGTACAGCCGGAAAGATTTTTCAAAACGAGAGGGAAATTCCAATGATAAATCAGATTTTGATCCGCAATGCCCGCAGCTTTGACGCTGCCGACGGCACCTTTTCCGCCCCCTGTGATATTCGTGTTGAAAACGGCAGGGTGGCGGAAATATCCCAAAACATTGCCGTGAAGCCCGGCTATGAGGTTTTGGAGGGAGAGAACCTCTGCGTCTCTACCGGCTGGACCGATTGCCATACCCACTTTGGGGGCCTGGATCCCTTCCTGACCTATCCGGGTCTGGGCGTGACCCGCGTCCACGAGGCGGGGAGCTTCGGCGCGTTTACGTTTGAGAGATTCCATCAGATCAATTCCCGCCTGCCTTTCCCCGCGACAGCCTATCTGTATGTGGGCTGCTGGGGCATTGAGAACGGCGAACTGAAGACGCTGGACAATCTGAAGGAAGCGCCATTCCTGGAGGTGGCGAAGGCATACCCGGAGGAGATCCTGGGTGCCAAGATCCGAATTGATCCCCGTGTCAACTGCGACACCAAAAAAACGCTGCGCATGGCAAAGGAGCTGGCAGTCAAGGCCAATCTGCCGCTGATCGTCCACCCCAGCCGCTGCACGGACAAGGTGGAGGAGATTCTGGAGGTTCTGGATCGGGACGATGTGTACGCCCACACCTATTCTCCCGTCAGCCCCGGGATTTTCGATGAGAATGGCAAGCTGAAAAAGGCAATGTGGGACGCTATGGAGCGTGGCGTTCGCTTTGATCTGTCCCACGGCTCCAACAACTTTGGCTATGATATGGCCCGCAGTGCCATTCAGCAGGGCTTTGTGGTGGAAACCATCTCCACCGACCTGCATCTGGGAAATTATACAAAGCCCGGCATTCGCCTGGCTGGCGTTATGACCAAGGCCATTCAGGCAGGCATCCCGCTGGCGGACGCTCTGAAAAAGGTCATTCTCACACCCTCCGCGCTGCTGCACGTCGCGCCAAAGGCGCCTGCCATTCAGGTGGGGCAGACTGCGGATATTACGGTGTTCACCGTGCGTCATGATGGAATTGAACTGCCCGACGTGATCGGTAAGGTTGAAACCTGCCGGACTGTTGTGCAGGATGTGGCGACCGTCATTGGCGGTTGCCTGAACCGCTCCTTTAAGACTGCTGTTCCCTGTGAGGACTACGCAGGCAATTGATGCTCTGCTTCGTTCCTTTCTTCCCGCCCCGAGGCTGCCACCACAGCTTTGGGGCGGGTTTTTGTATGAAAAATAAAAAACACAGAGCAGACCGGAACGCTGAAAAGCATCCCCAAGGCACCGGGCGCCCCATCTCCAGCCGTGACAGCCATCCGCACAGGCGGGATCCGACTGGCTTTTTCCATGAGACAGCAGTGGAAGATGTGCGGCAAATTCCATCAATCTTCCGCCAGGTCAGCAATCAACTTGACATCGCTGACTGCCAGGGCAAGCTGCAGTTTGTTTTCCAGCCCGGTTTTTTGCAGCATGTTTGCCACATGAAATTTGACCGTAGACATCTCGCAGCCCATCTCTGCCGCAATGCGTGTGTAAGACAAGCCCCGGAGCAGATGCCGCAGAACCTTCAATTCCGTCTTTGTAAATTCCGTGCTTTTTGCCATGCCAATCTCAACCGTCGGAGGCGCGTCCGGAAAGATATGTTCGCCCGCAAGCGTTTGCCGGACAACATCCATCAAACGCTTCTGCGTAGAGTCCTTATACCACAGGCTGTCGGCCCCGGCCCTCTTTGCCTCGTCCAGCACCGCGCAGTCGATCAGCGAGGTCACAACAATGATTTTGCTCTTCGGCTGTATGGCTTTGATCCGGCGAACGGCAGTCAGGCCGTTCTCGCGGTTCTCCGTTTGCACATCCATCAAAATCAGATCGACGGAGCTTGTCCGGCACACCTCAACCGCCTGCTTTGCACCGGGGATGGACGCCACGATCCGGTATCCGTCCTCGGCACGGAAATAGGTTTCCAGCAGACTGCGGATCATGGTCTGGTCTTCAACGATCATCACTCTCATGGGCTGTTTCCTCCTGTTCCGGCAGACTGAGCACCAGTTTAAAGCGAGGGATGCTCCAAATCTCCATTTTGCCGCCTGCTTCCTCGATACGTTGACGCAGCATGGAAAGACCTCCACCCTCAATAATTTTTCCCTTTGGCACTGCGCCGTTGTTGGTCAGGGCAACCTCCATGCAGTCCGGCTTCTGCCGGAAGCGCACATACAATTCTGTACCATCCGCGTGACGGACACAGTTCGCCGCGCATTCGCAGATCGCCAGGGCGCTCAGCGCGCGTATCCACTGCCTTTGCGGCGCATTCCCTGTCATCTGAACGCTGACGCCCAATTCTTCCGCTCGTTTTTTCGCCGCCTCCAGCGGTTCGGATTGCGCCGTTATCTGGCTGGAGCGGTAAAGCACGGATATTGACTGTTCCCACAGCGCCGCGTTTGCGCGAATTTCCTCCAGATCCGTGTGTTGGAGCAGCACACGGCGCGCCGCGAGAATACTGTGCCCAATGTCATCGTGCACACGCAGCTTCATCGCCAATGTCTCTTCCTCCCGGATAATCTCCGGCATCTGAACAAGCAGCAGCCGAAGCCGCTCATTCACCTCCGCCAGCTTCGTGTTTTCCACTTTCAGCTGGTCCTGCTTCCGGATCAGCTCCGTAACGTCCGCGGCAGTGATCTGCGTATAGCGGACACCCGCTTTCGTTGTGATCTGCTCCTGCGCAAAGCGCAGCGCCTTTCCGTCCGGAAAACGGTAAATCCAAAGGCGCGGGTCCAGACAGCGGACGTTTGCGGGCGGCAAGTTAAGAGCGTCCCGCATCTCCGCAAGGGACTGTATGCCGCCTTTTCGCAGCCAGTTCGCAATGGCAAGCATCCGGCGGTTGATGAGCCGCACCACGCCGTTTTTATCGAAGAAGCAGGCAGCGATGGGCAGATTGTCGAAGCTCTCCTTAATCCTGTCCATACGCCTTTACCCCCTTGCTTTTTCCGGCTCCCACGTCAGATATTGCAGTCCGTCCTCATCCTGCTCCCATTCCAGCCCCGGGAACCGCCCGCACAGCCCCCGGAGCGGCTCCGCCGCCGCGGCACAGAGAGCAACCTCTACCCGCTTGCCGACCTCTATGGAAATCAGCAGCGCGCGCAGGGATTCCAGTTCCGTTTCCACCACCGCCTCAAACAGATCGTAGACCTGCGTTGCCTGCTCAACGGTAAGCTGGCCTTCTCCTTTGACAATGGTCCTGCAGTCGGCGCCATAGACACTGATATTTTCGGAAGATTCATTGAGGCACAGCCGAAGCTCCTGCACGCTGATTGCGCCCCGCTGCACGCCGACAAAAATCAGATTGCTTCTGCGCTTGATGTAGGTTCCGATGATGATGACCTGCCCGAGCAGATGCCTGGCTCTGTCCGGATCCTCCGTCTTCCGCAGTTCAGCCAGCAGATCCCGCAGCATCGCAATCTGCCGGGCGGTTTGCGACTCCATCATGTCATACAGGCGGTTTTCTTCTGTCAGCTTCAGCCATCTCGCGTGCTGCGCATTCTCCGCCGCCAGAACGTCGCCGGTATCACGCAGCTCATCCCCTGTCAGCTCCAGCTCCTTTTGAATCTGATTCAGCGCGGAGATGTCCTCCTTCCAGAATACCCAGCCGCGGCGCAGCCTGTGCCGCTTCAAAAGTGTATCGTCGCCCAGATGGATGGTATCCTGCCGCATCTGCCGCAGCTCATTTGGCGGCAAAGTCCCCTGCATGGCAACAGACACATATTGGGAGCAAAATGCCTGATCCGTAATCTGGACAGGCAAACTCGTTGCCTCAAAAAGTTCGTCGTATCCGAGGTTGGACGGAATCAGTCCGCATTGAATGCAGCATTCCAGGATGCTCGCGAAAATCAGGCACTGGGACACCGTCATATCGCCCGCAAGCACCCAGACCCAATAAATCTCTTTCACATATGCGCAAGCGTAGGCCAACGAAAGCGCAAGCGGAACCAGCGGCAGCCAGCAAACGCTCCTGCCGCGGGGGATGCGGCAGTTTCTCACCATCGATAGTAACGCAAACCCCGCGCACAGGGACTCCCACCCCATCACAAAGAAATAGCCGACCTCATACCGATACTCCCGATCCGATAAAACGCCGGACGGGAAGGAAAACACCTGCTGGTGCAGATCATTGGTCAAAACGAGCAAAAGCAGCAGCAGCGTTGGAAAATACAGCAGCTTGGTCCATCGGGGCAGCCGAAAATCCTCACCCTTGCCCAGTGACCGGGAAACGAAGACCGACAGCATGGGGATGAACAGCATCGGAAAATAGTAGAAGTACCACAGCCAGCGCTCTGCATCCGTGTTTTCAATGGAAAACTTGATTGAGCGAAGAAGGATCCACAGCACCATCAGCACCGAGATCGCCAGCAGATAGCGCCGCACCTGCGTCTGTACGATACGGATCCACAGGGAGTAGCACCACACGCTGAACAAAAACACATAGATCCCGCTTCGCAGGTGGCTGACAGCCGGAGAATGAAAAATATGCCGGCTTGCATATCGGAGCCACATGGCAAACGCAATGAGCGCCAACACGCCCAGCGCGTATAAGATGCTTTTTTTTGCCGCTTTGCTCATGCCGCATACCTCCCAACTGTGCGCCTCTGTACTGATAGTATAACATGCGGATAGAAAAAGGCAACACAGTTTTGCCCCTTTGCCGAGAGAATCAAGCCGGACCTCGGCTTCTGAACAAAAAATAATTGTAAACCCTATCCAATCGGCGGGGGCAAAAAGAAGCGATAGCGGCTAAAATATAAATGGAACATACAATAGAAGAGAAAGGCGGTGGAAAAGCGCAGTGCGAAGGATTGTGCTGGATATGAAAGGCGGACTTCTGGCGGAAGCAGTCATGCAATCGCTTTCGGGGTGCGACCCGGATTTCCTTGTCTACTGTTCTTCAAAGCCGGAGGAAACGCTTGCCCTGTGCCGGAACTGCCGCGCCAATGTGTTGGTAATGGAGGTCATTCGGCAGGGCATCTGGAAGCTGAGCGAGCGGCTCAGGCTTTGCAGTGCCGTCAGGCAGCTCGGCTGGGCCTGCAAGGTTCTGCTTCTGGTGGATGAAAACGCGGATGAGCTGCTTGCCGCCGAGGTACGGCAGGCGGTGAAGGATCAGCTGGTCGACAATTTTATCTATGCGTCGGTATCGCCGACCTACCTGGCAGGCGTGATTGATACGCTTTAGAAAGGAGCGATTTATTTGCAGGTCGTGATACAGAAAATTCCTGAGAATTTGCAGGAATTTGAAACACTCGCCGCCAAAGGGCGGCAGCCGGAGCATATCTGTGCGCTGTTTTTGTGTGCGCTTGCGCTGTTCGACAGGGACAAGGACACCGGAACTGCCGCAATGAACCTCTTGCGCGGCCCGCGGCCCATGACGCCCTACGATGCGCAGTTCCTGCGCGACCGTCTGCGGGGAAAGGCATATTTGCCGTTTGCCTATTTTGAGGGCGCGGCGCCGGAAAACGGCTATCAGCCGCGGGCGCCATACCGGCTTAACGTGCTGGCAGACCCCAGACCGCAGGATATGGAGCCGGGCTATCTGCGGGTGTTCCTGAAAACGGCAGGCGCAGATTCGCCGCGGCCCATGAAGCTGCGGCAGAAGGCCTCGACCGGCCAGTGGTTTTTGTGGGAGTATTCCAGCATTCTCAGCGGAATCCGGATTCCCGCGGCACAAGACCCGTGGGCATAACAATAGTGCGGAAGGAGATTGATACATATATGGGACTGTTCGATAAGAAATATTGCGACATTTGCGGAGAAAAGATTGGCTTGCTTGGCAACCGCAAGCTGGAAAACGGGAACCTCTGCAAAAACTGCGCCAAAAAGCTATCCCCATGGTTCTCTGACCGGCGCAACAGCACCGTCGAGGAAATCAAGGCGCAGCTTGCCTACAGGGAAGCAAATCAGGAAAAGGTTGCGGCATTCCATACGACCAGAACCCTCGGCACGGACACAAAGGTGCTTCTTGACGAGGACGCCAGAAAATTCATGGTGACACGGGCCAGAAATCTTGCGGAGGCCAACCCGGATGTTCTGGACTTCGCGGACGTGACCGGATGTAATCTCGACATTGACGAGAGCCGCTCGGAGCTCAAGCGTGAGGATAAGGACGGCAAGGAGGTCAGTTACAACCCGCCGCGCTATGAATACTCCTACGATTTCTACATCACCGTATTTGTCAACAACCCCTACTTTGACGAGATGCGCTTCCGGCTCAACTCCAGCTCCGTGGAAATAACGCCGCCGCCTGCATTGCGTCCGGGCATGGCGACCCGGAGCAATCCGGAAACCAATGTTGAGTACCGCAATTATAAGAAGCTCGGCGAGGAGATCCGGCAGGTTCTGACGCAGGTCCGCAGGGATGTGCGTGAAAAGGTCCAGCAGGCTGCCGCGCCCAAAGCGGCAGTCACCTGTCCCTACTGCGGCGCGACAACCACGCCGGATGCAAGCGGCTGCTGTGAATACTGCGGCAGCGCGGTAAAAGGCTGAGCCATCCATCAAAGGGGGATTCAGGGAAAAAAGAAAGCATGTAGCATTACTCCTGCTTGCGGCGGCGCTTTGACGAAAAAAGCCCCGTGGAAACACAATACGTATCAGCCACCCACCGGACTTTCAGAAAGGAGAAAACGCTATGGATAACCTTACCGGCAGCATGAAAGAGGTTGCGTTCGCGACCAGTCCCCGTGAATTTGATCTCTCCTATTCCACCACACTGGAAGAGATCATGGAGAAGCTCAATGCCCGCAGGGCAGCGTTCCAGATGCCGTTCCAGATCAAGGGCGGCGTTCCCGGTCAACGCATCTCGTTTGAAAAGGAACCGAATGTAGACGTTGGTCTCTGGCTTTACCTTAAGGACGGCACGCACATCCGGATCCAGCCGGTCATCACTGAGTCCAAGATGTCGGTTGGCGGTATGCGCGTCGATAAGAACAGCGCGTTGCGCAAGGGCCTCAAGGGCGCGACGGTGGGCCTTGCGACGGAGCGCGGCGGCTATATCGACACCGTGACGGAAACCGTGAAGAAGATTCTGAACGGTGAGGAAGTAGAGGACTATGTGGCGCCGGAGGTTCCGGCTGACACCAGGGACTGGCTGACAACATTCCTGCTTTGTTTCTTCCTTGGCGGTCTGGGCGTCCACCGCTACTATGTCGGCAAGATCGGCACGGGTATTCTCTATACGCTGACGGGTGGCCTGTTCGGCATAGGGTACCTTGTGGACTTTATCAAGATTCTCTGCGGCAAGTTCACCGACAAGAACGGAAACGTGATTCAGCGCGAAAAGAAATAAGAAAAGCCAGGGAACCTCTGAATAAATCGTCTGCGGCTGTGCGCGGATCTTTTCCGCCCACTCCCCGGTACCGAAAATGGGAAATACATACAGTATTCCGCCGTTTCCGGTACCTCGATTGGCCGAAAAATCTTCCGCGCACAGCTCTTGCTGATTGAATCAGAGGTCCCCTGAATGTCTCAGGTATGCGCTGCTGTGCTTGCCGGAAGTATAGGCCATTTTCTGCTGATCGGCGGATTTACGCATTCCTGAAGGAGTATTGGGAGGGAATTATGAAACAGACGAAAACCAAGATTCTATGCCTGCTTCTTGCGGTGCTGATGCTGCTCGGCAGCCTCAGCGCCTGCGGAAAGGAAAAGGAGAAAGATTCAAATTTGATTAAGCTCGGCGACTATGAACTGCTCTACAAGAGCGCGTGCATCATGGAGGATTCGGACGGAAATGACGCGATTGTTCTGACGCTGGACTTCACAAACAACGGCAAGGAAAATGCTTCGTATCTCTGGAGCGTCAATGAAACGCTCATGCAGAACGGCACAGAACTGGAAGTCGCTACGGTCTTCCAGGACTATGACAGCTTTGAGACTGTGATTGACAGCCAGTTTACAGACATTGCTCCGGGCACAACACTGGAAGTTCGGACAGCATATCTGCTTCACGACACGACCAGCCCGGTCGAGGCGACCTTTGAGCAGATATTTGGTAAGAAAAACGGCAAGATCACCATCGATACCGCTGCACTCAGCCACGTAACTGCCGAGGGCACAGACCAGACTGACGACGGCGGACTGTCCACTCCCGCCGAAACCGGCGACGCACTGCTGGACTGGTGGAACGGCGAATGGTACGGCTGGTGGAAGATGAGCGGCTGCTGCGGCTCCTATGAGAGCATGGAAGGAAACTGGTGGGATGTCTGCGGCAACATTGACATCGGTACGGACTACACCGGCACAATCACGCTTTGGGACGAGGACTACACAAGGTCCGATCCCATGGCTTCCGTACAGGTCAGTCTGAATGAGGCCGGCACCGGCACATATGGCACGGTGATGTCCGAGGGCGGCTGGTTCACAAACGTACCGCTGGAGCATGCCGACTGGATCGTCGATCCCGGCCTTCTGGACTATGACGACATGATCTGGATCGACGGCGACTATGAGAACGGCGACGATGAGTTCCACTACGATATCTACCTGCGCCCATGGGGCCGGTACTGGGATGATATGGACGAGAGCGGCTATCCCTACCGCTATACCGACTGGTATCTGCCGCTGATTGACGCGGGCAAGTCCATGCCGGATGCCATCGGAGAAGACCCGTCGAACGACTTCAATCCGCATGACAGCGCCCCGCTCACCCAGACAGACGCTGCGGCCTCCGGTGGAGACGGCATCGTGACAGAGGAGCAGGTGCAGAAGGGCTACGTCTGGATGAACGAGGTCAACAGGAATATTTTCGATGCAACTTACGATGATATTGTTGCTTACTTCGGCGTGGAAGGTCAGTTCGTCAAGGAAGAGTACAGCGACCACATGAAGGCAAACTACCGCTACTACAAATGGATATCCAGGGACGATGACTCCCATTTCATCTACGTCAATTTCAAGGAGAACGAGTCGGGCGTTTATACGGTGAGTGCGTACAACACCAGCGGCTTCTCCGGCACAGAAGCCATAGAAAAGTATCTGGACATCGTGAAGGCCGAGGCCGCCGAGGCGAACAAGGCAGCGTCTGCAAATGCCGAGATGAAGGACTTCTCCGTGGAAATCGCCCAGTTTGCAAAAGACGATGTGAAGGTCAAGATCATGACGAAGATCCCGGTATCCGGTTGGTCGTTCGATGATAGGGGGCGCTGCCTGGTGGAAAACAACGATCCCACAGCGTTTGGTGCGGGCGCCATTCAGTTTGAGGTAAGAGAGAACGTTGAAAAATTTGATTACTACAAGGACAACTTCGAAAACTATCAGGATATCGAAGACCGGGTGATCGGCGGCATCACCTTCCGCGGCCGCACCTATAAGTATATCGGCTACGAATGGATTCAGTATATCGCGCAGCTCGACAACAACCGCGCCCTTTCCATCGGGCTTCGGAATATGGACTGCGTTCCGGGAACGATGCCCGACATCATCCTCAGCAACATGTCATTCAAGTAAGATTGTCGTCCATCTGAAAACCATATGAAAACCGACTCCCGCCCCATTTTGGAGCGGGAGAGTCCGGCTGTTCACGAAAAACGGAGGCTATGAAAACACTACACAAACAAGCACTCGCGCTGCTGCTGGCGCTGGCTCTGCCGCTGTTGCTTTGTGCCTGCGCGCAGACGACGCAAACGGAGCATGACGAGTCCAAAATGAGCACAAAGCCCAACAAGGAAATTTCGGAAAAGCGACCGGAAGAAACTATATTGCGGAACGGCATGAACGACCGCGCACCGCACGATGAGGCGGCGGGCACGCCGTCGGTGCGGCACACGTTTTCACAGGAGGCGGAGGCCTCGCTTGGATGGCTGCGGGACAGAATCGACTTTCCGATGACAATGTTTGGCGCGGCGTATCTCGGTTACGTCGGCGGGCTGTTTGACGAAGGGTTCGAGACGGGCTTCCCCGCATGGCTGCGGGGGACCAATGAGGCAATGCTTCTCGAATACCCCTTTATCGCGGAGATCGACGATAAGCATATCATCGGCGGCGCAGGGCATCTGTACTGCATTGTGCCCGTTAATGAGAATGTGACGGTTGCGATCAACCGTGTACAGTGGAACGAGAAAACACAGGCTGATGAGGTCACGGAGGTCCTCTACCGGTCAGAGCGCGGTGAGCCGGTGCTGCTCTTTGCGAATCTTGACGGCATTGCATATGAGGCCGACACCCAGGTCTTCATTACCGACAACAACGGGAACACCTGCCAATGGTATCCTTCGCTTGATGCGATGAGCCATCTTGCGCCGTGCATATCGGAAGCCGGTGACTATCTTTCGTTTGACTTCACGGAATATGCCTGGTATAACGCCCCTCCCGAATTTGCCGGTTGGCTTTCTGATGGCTGGACAGGCATGACCGCCCTCGGCCTTGCCGGGGCGCAGAGTACAGGCATGGGCTGGACCACAGAAACCATGGCAGGGGAAACCGGCCGCTATGCCTGTTTCTCGCTGCGCTTCTATCTCGAGGATGAGACGGGAGGTACGGTTGATCTGGAGTGGGCCTACGAAGACAGTGACGACATTGATGAGATGTGGAGCGGCTTCTGGGCAATTCAAACCATTCCGAACGGGCCGAGCTATGTGACGCTCAGTTTGTCGCTTGTGGGCGGTAATAGCTACAGTGTCACGGGCGGTCCAATGTATCTGTGTGAGACGTATCCCCTCCTGATCAGCCCGAGCGGCACGGAGCTGCTGGTCGGCGCGGGTGAGAGCGGCATTTGTCTGCCGTTCATGTCGCGAAGCACAACGGTGTGTGTGCTGACGCAGGCTGCAGGATAGAAAACGTGCAGGGAGCAAACCGCTTTGAAGTTTGCGTTTCCAAATTCCGCTTGGCAGCAATCTGGCAAAAGCGCAACAATGTGGCTGTCTCAAAATAGCAAAATGCCCAAAAAGAACAATGTCATTGCGAGCCAGTGACTCGGTCACTGGCTCGCAATGACATTTCATTTTTTGCTATTTTGACCCATTAAAGTGCCTAGTGAGACAGC
>NZ_JAHLPU010000027.1 GCF_018918045.1 Pseudoflavonifractor sp. MSJ-30 | reverse complement strand
GCACACTGGCATGGAATACCCGGATGAGGGGATGCTCAAATAGACAGTAGCCAAATTATTGATTCTTTCAAAGAACCGGACCGGGAAAAATTTAGGGAGCGCACCCCGTACTCGCCGGAAGGCGGCGCAGAAGGCTAATATGGTTCTGAGGCCGGGAGGGATTCCTAAGGGAGGGCGGCTTTGCCGACAGCGCCTCCCTTAGGCCGCATTCTTGTGGAGCTTCTTGGCGGGACAAGAAGCTCCCCGCCGGAGGCACCCAGCCGAAATGCGGACAGGGCTTTCAACCAAATTTGAAAAAATATAGATTTTGAGTCAGCAAACCGGCAAAAATGGATACCCTTTTATCTTCCCAACTGCTCCCCCAGCCATTTGGCGGTGAAGTCGTAGACCTCCCGACGGTTAATCTCGTTGAGGATCTCATGGCGGCCCAGGGGGAACAGGCGGCAGGCAACGTGCTTCATGCCCGCCTTTCTGAATTCCTCCGCGGCCCGGGTCACTCCCTTGCCGTAATTGCCCACGGGGTCGTCGCCGCCGGCGATGAACAGCACCGGCAGATCCTTATTCATTTTTGCCAGGTTCTGCTTCTGTTCGATAAAACGGATGCCCGTCAGCAGGTCCCGCAGCAGGCCCGTGCTGGCCGTAAAGCCGCAGCTGGGGTGGGCAATGTAGGCGTCCACCACTTTGGCATCCCGGGTCAGCCAGTCAAACTCCGTTCTGGGGTGCTCCACCCGCTTGTTGTAGCCGCCGAAGACCATATTCTGCAGCGTATCACTGGTGTTCTTCTCCCCAACCTTTTTACAGGCCAGCTGGCAGATACCGATGGCGCCGGGCAGAATCGCCCGGGGCTGCCAACCGGTGCCGCAGATGACGGCCGCGGCGATACCGCTGTCCGGGTAGACCTCCAGTATGGTCCGAGCCATAAAGGAGCCCATGGAGTGACCGAAAAGCACATAGGGGATCTGCGGGTACTCTGCTTTCGTTTTGCGAAGCAGGGCATAGCTGTCGCTGACCGCCGTAAACCAGCCGCCCTCAAAATAGCCCTGGGTACCCTCGGCGCCCACGGTCTGGCCGTGGCCCATATGGTCCTCCGCCACAACAACATAGCCCAGACCGTTCAGGAACCCTGCGAAATCATCATAGCGCTCAATATACTCCGCAATGCCGTGGACGATCTGCAGCACAGCCTTTGGTTCTCCCTCCGGCATCCAGCGGCAGCAGTGGAGCTGTCCGATACCGTTGGATGGAATCGTAAAACTCTCTCTCATAAGCTCACTCCAGGACCTTATAGCCTGCGTCCGTAATTGCCTTCTTCCAGGCGGCCTCACCGGCAGTGCCTTCCAGGGTCACGCTTTTCTCCTTCAGGTCCACTTCCACCCTGGTGGTTCCGGGTACGGCAAGACACGCCTTTTCCACCCGGGCCTTGCAGTGGGTACACATCATGCCCTCCGCGTGAATGATTGTTTCCATAAGGATTCCTCCTGTTGTCTCCCGGAAAGATCCGGAAGCACCGTATTTTCCGGCGGGACGGGGCGCAAAAAGGATTGACACCACCTGCCGGGTATGGTACTATTTTACCATATGTTTTGAAGAAAACAAGGACTTCTTTTGCTACCCATATACCCATACCAAGAAGGAACGGATCCAGTATGAAAATCAAAGTAACCGCTGACAGCACCTGCGACCTCCCTGCCACTCTTCAGGAAAAATACCATATCGATCTGGTGCCGCTGATTGTCATGAAAGAGGACGAGGAATTTCTGGACAATGTGACCATTACCCCCCATGATATTTTCCAGCATGTGGCCGGGGGCGGCAGCATCTGCACCACCGCGGCCAGAAGCACCTCTGTCTATCAGGAATTGTTTGCCAAATACGCCGGGGACTTTGAGGGTGTTATTCATATTAGTCTCGGTTCCGGCTTCTCTTCCTCCTGTCAGAACGCCTTTATCGCCGCTCAGAAGTTTCCCAATGTCCGGGTAGTGGACTCTCAGAATCTCTGCTGCGGACAGGGGCTGTTGGTGCTGAAGGCCTGCGAATTGGCGGAAGCGGGAACGGATTTGGACGAAATCGTCCGCCAGCTGGAAGCCTATATTCCCATGGTCGAAACCAGCTTCGTGCTGGACCGGCTGGACTACATGGCCAAAGGCGGCCGCTGCTCCATGGTCACAGCTTTGGGGGCAAACCTGCTGAATCTGAAACCCTGCATCGAACTGCGGAACGGTAAAATGAGCGTTGGGAAAAAGTACCGGGGCCACTTCGATAAATGCCTGGCCTCCTATGTCCGGGACTGTCTGCTGGACCGGGAGGATATCGACAGGAGCAAACTGGTGCTGGTCTATACGGAAATTGACCCCGCCATTCTGGCCGCCGTCCGGGACACGCTTTCCCAGTGCGGCGAATTCGAAGTTGTTTATGAGGCGGTTGCCGGATGCACCATCTCCTGCCACTGCGGCCCCAATACTCTGGGCGTGATCTTCGCCCGGAAATAAAAGAGCACGGCCACCGGATAAGCATCTGGTGGCCTTTTATGAGGGATTCTTTATGAATGAGCATTTACTTCTGGATCTTGCCACGGACCTTGGCTACGAGCTTGCCGTGTCCGGAGCGGAAACCTACCGGGTGGAGGACAGCGCACGGCTGATTCTGACCGCCTACGGTCTGGAACCGGAGGTCGCCGCCGTGAACAACTATCTGATCGTCAGCATTCTCACGGAGCAGCGTAAACCCATTACCCGCATGCGCCGCATCGGCTTCCATGGCAACAATCTGGACGCCGTGGAGCGGCTCAATGCTCTGAGCCGCCGAATCTGCGCCGAAAAGCCGGATCCGGAAAAAGCTCTGCGGATGCTGGACGAAACCAGAGCCTCCGTCC
This sequence comes from Pseudoflavonifractor sp. MSJ-30, assembly GCF_018918045.1. Lineage (GTDB taxonomy): Bacteria > Bacillota > Clostridia > Oscillospirales > Oscillospiraceae > Faecousia. Next base: position 26,948 of record NZ_JAHLPU010000027.1, on the reverse strand, counting down.
AATACTACAGCTTTCCCATGCTGCTGGTCGGCCATTTTCTGGGTGCCGGCGGCTTCGGACTGCTCTTCGGATGCAGTCTACCGGATGCGGTATTCGCAGGACTCTGCGGCATTCTGATTGCCTTCATCACCCGCTTCACCAGCGCCATGAAGGCCAACCCCATTTTCAGCACCCTTGCCGCCTCTTTTCTCATGTCCATTGCGGCCTATGGTCTCAATGCCGCCGGGCTTGTGGCAAACTCCGATACCGTCATCATCGGTAGCATGATGATTCTGGTCCCCGGACTGGTGTTTACCAACGCCCTGCGGGATATCATCTACGGCGACATCAACTCCGGCATCAACAAATGCGTCCAGGTGCTCCTGATTGCCGGGTCCATGGCCCTTGGCTCTGCCGCTGCCCGGAATCTTGCCATCCGGCTCTGGGGACTGCCCCAGAGCACCCCCGCCATAAGCCGCAGCCTTCCCGTGCTGTGCCTGGCCTCCTTCTCCGGCTGCATCGGTTTTTCCATTCTCTTCAACATCCACGGTCCCGGCATGTTGCTGTGCACCCTGGGCGGCATTGCGGACTATGTGATCTATGCTCTGTGCCTGAATGCGGGACTGGCACCCGGCACCGCCTTTTTCGCCGGAACGGCTTTCTCCGCCCTCTATTCCGAGATCATGGCCCGGGTGCGGAAGTATCCCACCATCTGCTATCTGGTTGTCTCCATCATTCCTCTGATTCCCGGCGCCAGCCTGTACTATACCATGCAGCAGGCAGTGGACGGCACCATGGACAAGTTTGTCTCCCAGGGGCTTTTCACCGCTGAAGTCACAGGCATCATGGCCGCCAGCATTATTCTGGTCTCCAGCCTGGTGCGAATCTGCATGGGATGGCGGGCATTGCAAAAAGGCCGGCAAAAAACGCACGAATAAAGCAGCCGAAAAGTGACGCCGCCAGATGCGTCAGATATTCCAAAATTCAGCAGGCAAACATGGTGGACATTGCATACTGTAAAACCGGGTACCGCAAGCGCGATACCCGGCTTTCTTTAGCGCTGGTTCTGGTTTTTGCTCTGCTGATTCTGGTTCTGATTGTTCTGGTTCTGATTATTCTGGTTGCGGTTCTGATTGTTATTCATACGAAACGTCCTCCTCGTGATTATAGCAGCTTCCGCCGCAGGGGTAGTTTGCCCCGGAATTCAGGATTTATCCTTAGGCCGGAACAGGATAGCCGCCAGAAGCCCCGCAACAATGGCGGCAGCAATCCCCCCGGCTGTTGCTTTCAGGCCTCCGGTGAAAACGCCCAAAAAGCCCTGCTTGTCCACCGCCTCCCGGACGCCCTTGACCAGGGTATTGCCGAAGCCCGTCAGCGGCACCGTTGCCCCGGCTCCCGCAAACTCCGCAAAGGGCTCATACAGTCCCACAGCCCCTAACAGTACGCCGATCACCACATAGCTGACCAGAATTCTCGCCGGGGTCAGCTTTGTCTTGTCAATAAGCAGCTGGCCAATCAGGCAAATGGCCCCACCCACCAGAAACGCTTTCAGATATTCCATGCGCTACGCCTCCCCTTCAATGGCCACCGCGTGGCAGATTCCGGGAATGGGCAGTCCCTGCTGGGTGGAGGTAGGCGACAGCAGCGCCCCGGTGCCGCAGAACAGAACCCGGCGCAGCTTCTTCTTTTGCAGCTGGGACAGATAGTGTCCGCAGAGGGTGATGGCGCTGCATCCGCAGCCGGAGCCTCCGGCGTGGACATCCTGCCGGGTGTTGTCGAAGATCATGCAGCCGCAGTCCTCCAACCGCCCGCCGATGGAGAGCCCCCCTCTTCTGGCCAGCTCCAGCAAAAGCTCCTTGCCATATTGGCCCAGGTCCCCGGTGACGATACGGTCATAGTATTCCGGCTCTCTGCCCAGATCCTCCAGATGCTGCCGGATGGTGGCAAGGGCCGCCGGAGCCATGGCAGCGCCCATGTTGTTGGCATCCTGGATGCCCAGGTCTGTCACCGCCCCGATGGTCGCCGCCGTAATTCTGGGGCCGCTGCCGGAACGGCAGACCAGCGCCGCTCCGGAGCCCGTCACCGTCCACTGGGCAGTGGGGGTTCGCTGACCGCCGTAACCCAGTGGGAAGCGGTACTGCCGCTCGGAGGATGCGAAATGTGAACTGGTCATTGCCGCCACCCGGTCCGCGATCCCCGCCGACACCGCCACGGATGCCAGCAGCAGGCTCTCGGCCATGGTGGAGCATGCCCCATAAAGCCCCAGGTGGGGCAGCCCTGTATTGCGCACGGAAAACGCCGATCCGATGCACTGGTTCAGCAGGTCCCCGGACAGCACCAGATCAAGATCAAAGCGCTGCAGATTCGCCTTTTGCAGCAGCAGCCCCAGGGCCGTTTCCTGCATGGCCTTTTCCGCCTGCTCCCAGGTCTTCTGACCGAAAAAAGTATCCTGGCTGGTTCTATCGAAGCAGTGGCCCAGGGGGCCCTGGCTCTCCTTTTTTCCTGCCACGCTGGCCCATGCCGTAATCACCGGCGGCTTCGGCAGCACAAAGCTGGCCCGCCCCCGCTTGTTTTCCCCCATGAAAACGCCTCCTTTTCCTCTATTGTGCGCCGCAAAGCAAAAAAAATACCTGGAGGCAGGGGAACTGTCTCCAGGGCAGGACGTTTATCGATGATAATTAAAATATTGCCCGGCGATCATATGCCAGGCCTCCTCGCAGCGCTGGGCAGCCTCCGGGCGCAGGTGCGTGTCTCCAAAATAGGTGGCGTTTTCCTGAAACTGGCTGAGCTTGCTGACGCCACAGATGACGCTGGTCAGCCCGGGCCTGGACAGCAGCCATTGGAAGGACAGCTCCACCATGGTCATCCCCTCCTCCGCCGCAATCCGCTTCAGCAAATCGATGGCATCAAAATTCCGATCGTTCCAGTATCGCTGGGCGTAGCCCTTTTCCAGGGCGAACCGAGTGTTCTCCGTGTAGTGGTCCCGGCTGTGCTTGCCAGTGAGAAGTCCGCCCGCCAGGGGATTGAAGGCCGTCAGGCCCATATTGTGGCTGCTCAGGTAGGGAATCAGCTCATCCTCCACGCCCCGGTTGATGAGGCTGTAGACATTCTCGCTGACGCAGGGGCCAATTGCCCCCAGCTCCCTGGCAAGACAGGTCATTTCGCAGCACTCCCACGCAGAGAAATTGCTGATGCCGTAGTGCCGGATCTTGCCGCTTCGGATAAGCTCTGTGCAGGCAGTAACGTATTCTGCGGGAGGGGTCTTATGGTCCGGGAAGTGGAGATAGAGAATGTCCAGATAGTCCGTATGCAGCCGCCGGAGGCTGTCCTCCACGGAATCCTGAATTCGTTGGGCACCCAGACTGGGACTCAGGCCATTCACGGGGCCGCCGGTCTTGGAAGCCAGCACCACCCGGTCCCGCCTGCCCTGCAGGGCCTTGCCCAGGATTCGCTCGCTTTCGCCGCCGGTGTAGATATTGGCAGTGTCCAGAAAGTTTACGCCTCGGTCCAGAGCACAGTCTACAATGCGGAGGCTCTCCGCTTCATCGGTCTGGCCGCCGAAGGTCATGGTTCCCAGGCACATGGCAGATATCTGGGTTTCAAGGGACGGAAGATTTCGATATAGCATAGTGTCTTCTCCTTTTTCCTTTTTTTTACAACGTGGATTTTTGACGGTTACGCTACATGCGTTGTTGCCTCAGGACTCTCCCGGAATATCACTCTGGAATCGGACGATCAGGCGGCAGAACTGCTCCGCGCCGGCCATAGAGACTACGGACCCGACGATTACAACAATGTCGCACAGTACCGTAGAAGTCCGGAACAGATATCCCCCGGCACAAGCAATCAGGATTCCCAAAAACATCACAAACAGGTGTGTCCGTCCTTCCTTGCTCCGCAGCGCTTTGGTCAGGCTTTCCATAAGCATCCACCTTTCTGAATTATGTATGACTAAAAAAATTGTAGCAGTCCATTGAAAAAATGTCAATATGCTTATTCCGTTTTTCTGATTTGTTTGATACAATAACAGAAATAACTGAATCTACAGTGAGGTCGTTGTATGGAGAATAAGGAAATATCCCGAGGCAAGCCATCCAGCAGAGACCGGCTGCTGGAAACTGCTCGCCAGCTTTTCTACGATCAGGGCTATAACGCGACTACTCTGGCCCAGATCAGCGACAAATCCGGTGTCAACAATGGTCTGATTACTTACTATTTTGGCACCAAAAACAATTTGGCCCAAGAGATATACAATCTGTTTCTTATGAATATTCGCTCAGAAATTTCAATGCGCCTGTTTGAAAAAAAGAAGGAATTCAATATGGCCCTGAATATCGCCGTTGAGAACCGTATGCTTCTGACGCAGAAGTTTGAAAACCCAAACCTGCTGCGGTTCTACAATGAGTATCAGCGGGGCAGCGACGCCTTTGGAAAGTCAAATCCCCGCCGGGAGCAATATTATGAACTGCAAAAGGAATTTATCAACCCGGACATCAGCGATGATGACCTGAAATTGTACTCCGTTTGCGGCATTTCCATGATCCGCAGCATGGTGGACGCTTATGAAAAGGGCTATCTGAAGATGGATCTGGAATACATCAAGGATTACGCGGTCCGCTTTCTGTTCACCATGCTTCATTTGCAGGAGCCGCAAATTCTTTCTTTGATTGAGGAATCCCGTTATTGGGAAAGCCAGCTCAATATTCACGTAGGTCCTAATTTCGAAATTTTGTCTCTCTGACCCTGTTGTAAACATCTTTTATAGGGGTGGTACTCCCTCCGCCCGCTGCTCTATGGGATTAAGTGCTTCATTGGATGGCGCTGTTCCAAAGCCAGCGGGCGGCGTGGTGGTTTCCCCCCTTCTTTTTTTGCCTGTTTTCATGCGGATGTGGCTGCCCATGTCAAAACGGCAGCTTGGTTTTTGTCTATATATTACAAAAAATGCACCGCTCTGATTTTTTACCTTATTCCATATTGACAAGTTCGTTTCAAGGCGATATTATGTGTACATAAATTAGTCATACATAAATTTCTTTGTATTCTGCGGCACGCACTTCCCGATCCGGACGAGAACGTTCCGTGCTGTTCGAATAAACGCTCGTACCTTGATTCCACTCATTCCGCATTGGTAGAAAGGAGCAATCTCTATGGGTAATGAAGAAACCAGAGTCCCGGAAGCGCAGGACTTTTCTTCGGAGGACACCAAAAAGCTAAAACAATTGAAGGTTGCCTATCCCGTACAGCAGCTGGGCGGCGGTATTGAAAAGGCATATCTCAGCACCTACCTCAGTTATCTTTACACCAACGTCTATATGATGCCCGCCGCATTTTCGGGCCTCATCACGATTATCCAACAGATTGTAGGCTGGATCGGCGGTCCCTTGTTCGGCACTATCATGGACCGTGTTTCCTTCAAGAATGCCAAATACTATCCCTGGATGATTATCGGCCCGGTTATCTACTATTTCGGTTGGCTGTTGATTTACTGTCTGCCTGTTTTTGGGATTACCGGCTATTCCGGCGCTGTGGTAGCCCTGATTGTGGCCATTATCAACGCCTGTGTCAGCCCTCTGGTTACAATTCCCACCAACGCAGTCTACCCGAACCTGTCCAGCAAGCCCTCTGACCGGCAGTATTTCGCCAGAATGCAGAAGATTATGCGTGACGGCGGCAAGACCGTTTTCGGCTATCTGTTCCCCGTCCTGCTGCCCGCCATCGCTCTGGCTGCCAGCAATGGCGCACTGGAAGCAACTGCCCATGGGGAAGCCGTTTCCTACGCGGCCTGTGCGGTAATTGCCTGCGTGGCCCCCGTTCTGGGCTATGGCTACTACGCCCTGTGCCTGAAGGGGTCCTATGTAGAGCGTAATGCCATGAAGAAAACCGGCAAGGCGAAAAAGAATCTGTCCATCGGTGCCACTTTCAAGAGCATTTTCACCAACCGGCCTCTGCTCTCCATGTTCCTGTTCATGTCCCTGCATAAGAGCTATTACTTCATATACACCGGCTGCGCCGTGTATATGTTCAAGTATGTGTTTGGCAACTTCAAGATGATGGGCATTTTCATGACCCTGTTCAACCTGACTGCCATCATTGGCGTCACCCTTGGACCCATCTGGAAGAAAATCTTCAAGGAGACCAAGCGCTGCTTCGTCGCTGCCATGTCTGTCCATGTTGTTCTCTCTGCCGTCATCGCTTTAACTTTCCGCAGCCTTCCTCTAACCGGCTTCCTGATTCTGTTTGCCCTGTCCAGTACGTTCATGGGTATGTTGGAAAACTACATCCTGCCTATGTTCGCTGCCGCCTCCGACTACGGCGCATGGAAATCCGGCCAGCGTATGGACGGTCTGACCATGTCTGTGTACGCGCTGACCATCAAGACCGGTTCCCTGGTTGCCACCTCTCTGCGAACAGCTGTCCTGGTCGCTGCCGGGCTGGATGGAATCACCGCCGGAGGCCCCGTAACCGAGCACTTTATTTCCAGCTTGTCAAACTTCTGGACCTTCGGTCCTCTGGTGCTGGGCATTGCGTCTCTGCTGTCCCTGGTTTTCCTGTTCAACCTGAATGATGAGCGCATCGGCTACATGAACGCTGACCTGAAGAACGGCGTATGTGCCGCGGATTCCCAGCACAGCTTCTAAGGCCGGTATCACTTCCGCATCCCGTCGGGCCGGAGCGCAGCTGAAGCCTATGCTTCCGGTATCTGCCGATGGAATCAGAGTGTGCCGAGTCCCTCACGAATCTCGTCTCCGCTTTCCTGCGGGAAAGCGGAGAACCTTCAAAGGATTCTTCTATGAAACATAAAAGATATTTGTGGGGCATAGGTAACATTGGCGAAGGCGTTGTTACCATGGTGACTTCCACCTATTTTATCATCTTCCTGACCGACACCGCCTTGCTGCCGCTGTGGATGGTATCGCTGATCTCTGTGATCGGCAGTGTACTGGATTTTCTGCTGGTACCTCTGTCCGGCGCGCTGATGAGCGGCTGCAAGCCCATGAAGTGGGGGCGATATCGCTCCTGGCTGCTGATTTGCCCGCCGCTTGTGGTACTGTTCTATATGCTTGGCTTCACTGTGACCGATTCCCCGGTTCAGACTGCCCTGTGTGCTCTGCTGGGTTATGTGGGTGGAAAAACCGCGTGGAATCTGGTCTATTCTGCCAATGTCACGCTGACAGCCGTCCTGTCCAAGGACTCTGCCGCGAACACCAAGTACGCCTCTCAGAAAATGATGGGCTCCAATATCGGGCGGATGCTGGGAAACGCGCTGACCCCTGCGCTGGTTGCCGCCTGCGCGGTACATATGAGTGAGTCTGCCAGCTATCAGACAACCATTCTGATCATGGGCATTTTTTACATAGTTTCCAGTCTGATTCATTTCCGGATCTGCGCCAATGTAGAGGAACCTGTTTCTCCGGCGTCTTCCCCAAAACAGCTTTCCGCGAAGGAGCTCTTTGGCGTCATCGCCGTGGAGCCCAGACTGCTGCTGACGCTCCTGATCGACCTGACCTCCAATATTGCAAGCCTGGTGCTGCCGTCACTGGCTGTCTACTACTACAAATACTGTGCGGAAAGCCCCGGACTGGTTTCAACCCATATGCTGATTATCGGCTTTGGCGGACTGATTGGTGCCAGTCTGGTGCGGCTGATTGGCAACCGGGCGTCCGCGCGTACCAAGCCCATACTGCTTGCGTTGTATGCGCTGGTGGCCGTGTCGCTGCTGTCCATTCGGCTGTTTTCCGGCAGCACGGTTTATTTCATGTGCATCGGCGCGGCTGTGGCCGTCTTTACCGGTATGACCTCTCCCTTTGAACTGACGCTATATATGAAGGACGCAGCGCTCTATGCCCAGAAAACCGGAAAAGACGCCACCGGCTTTATTATGAGCCTGAGTAATCTGCCGGTGAAATTTGCGGCCATTCTTAAATCTGTCTTGATTCCCTTTGCGCTGATGGCCTCCGGCTATGTGGCCGGAAGCGCCGCTACGCCGCAAATGCGGCAGGCAATCATCAACGCCTATACCCTGATTCCCGCCGTTTTTCCAATCTGCGGCATCCTGCTTCTGGCCCTGACGCCCTATGCGTCGGCTGTTGATCATGCCGAGGAATCAAAAAAAATAAACCAGGAGGTACGAATATGAATATCCTTGATCGAAAGAAGAAGCCGTTCTCCAGGAGAGAACTGGAAATCATCGGTGAGAAACCCGCACTGCTGCCCGGAAGACCCGCCAGCAAAATTTTTGATACCCCCATTTCTTATCGGGAAAATGCCCTTTCGCTGTTTTGGGATAAGCGCCCTTGCTTTGCCGTTACCGGAAATGACTTTTCCGGCTTGACTTGCGGATTTTACCAGAAGCATCTTGGCCGTGCCGGTAGGGCAGAGGGCACCAAGGTGGATGCTTTCGGCGTAAAATGGGTGTTCGAGCCGACGGCCGGCGGTTCTATTTCAGTTGCCGGTAATCCGCGCTTTACCGATGTCAATGACTGGAAGGACGTCATCAAAATGCCCGACGTCAACGACTGGGATTGGGCAGCCGACGCGGCTGAGCACAGGGTGGATACCCATTTTGCCGTGGAGATGACAGCAGTCAACGGATTCTGGTTCGAACGGCTGATTTCGTTGATGGACTTTATGAACGCCGCCATGGCCTTGGTGGATGATGAACAGACCGATGCCATTCAGGAGCTGTTTGAAGCCACTACAGCTCTGGCCTGCGATATCGTGGACAAGATTTGTACATATTGGCCCAGTGTGGACGGCTTTATCGTCCACGACGACTGGGGCAGCCAAAGAGATCCCTTCTTCTCCGACAGCATAGCCCGGGAGTTGTTTTTGCCCCATATGCAGAAATTTGTCAGCCACATTCACGAAAAGGGCCGCTACTGCGGCATCCACTCCTGCGGCCATGTGGCCGACCGTGTCCCCGTGTTTATCGATGCCGGGATTGATACCTGGCAGATGCAGGCCAATGCCAATGCGGCGGATATCGACCGGTTGTACGACACACTGGGCGACAAAATCGTTTTCCAAATCAGCATACCGGAATTTGACCTGACAGATGACCGGGCAGCCGTGGAAGCCGCCCGAAACTATGTGGATCGTTACTGCCAGCCCGGCAAACCCACCATGCTGATTGGCCGGGACGCCTTAACCAGCCGTGTTTTTGCGGAAGAAGTATACGAGTATTCCAGAAAGCACTATCTGAACCTGTAAAGCACAAATAGAAAGATAACACCGCAACCGGCACGCGATGCCGGTTGCGGTGTTATTTCTATATACAGTTTTTCCCGCCTAAACCAATACGCATATCTCGCGCAAAGAATGCGGCTGCCCTTACCCCACCCGTTTTGCGCCGTAGTAGTGCTGGCTCCAGTAGCCTGTGGTCAGGTCGGAGTAGGAGACGGTGGAGCGGGAGTTGGGGGCGTGGATGAACTGGCCGTTGCCCACATAGATGCCCACATGGGACACATTGCCGGAGGAAGATGTAATGAAGAACACCAGGTCGCCGGGCCGCAAATTGTCCTTGGACACGCTGGTCCCGATATTGACGAACTGGGCGGCAGGGGTCCGGGATACGGACATGCCCAGGTTTTTCAGAACGTAGTATACAAAGCCGGAGCAGTCAAAGCCGCTGGGGCTGGCGCCGCCTGCCACATAGGGGGCGCCCAAGTACTTCTGGGCCTCGGCCACAATGGCAGCGCCGGAGATATTGGCGCCGGATGCGCCGGACGCGCTGCTGGATGTACCCTTCAGCGCCGCGGCGCTGGGCGTAACGCCGGTAGACTTACCCAGGCGGAAGAACTTGGGGCTGTTGGAGGAAGCGGCATTTTCATAGGGAGCCTCCGTCAGCTCCAGATAGTCGCTGCGAATATAGCCGATCTTGCTGCCGGAAATGACCTTGTACCAGCCCTCGTTGACGCCAATGATGTAGCACTTGCTGCCGCCGGAAACCGTGCCCAGAGACGCGGAGGCAGTGGTGGCCTTCTGCCGCAGATTCACGGCGCTTGCCGTAACCTTGCCGTAGCCCAGCTCGGCGTTTTCTTTCGTTGCGGTCTTCAGGTAGTCCTTGTGCATATAGCCCACGGTCAGGTTGTAGTTGACCTTATACCAGTCGCCTTCCCTGCCCAGCAGGACAACGACCTCGTTCTTCGCCGCGTTGCCCAGGATCTTGCTGTTGGTGGAAGCCTCACCGCGCAGCCGCAGGGATGAGGCGTTGACAAAAGCAATGCCCTGGATGCAGTCGCTTTCCGCGGCAAAGGCCGGGACGGAAAGGACGGAACCCAGGAGCATTACGGTCAGGAGCATAAGGAACATTCTTTTGGAAAACTTCATATGGAACCTCCGTTTTGCTTTGGGAAAAGATTATGTCTTTTGTTTATTGCTTGCCTGCCAGAGCGCGTTCCAGCCAGACACAGCCCACATCCAGGGCGGTGTACAGGTCGCCTTTTTCGCTCTTCTTGACCACGCGGTCTCTGCTTCTGGCGGTGGGATCCGTCAGCTGGAGCTGGACGGAGACGCGGGTGGCCATATCGGTGTCGCCTTGCTTCTTGCTGTCCAGGATCTGGAGCATAACGATATAATCGTCGGCCATGGAGCCGTAGTAGATCAGGTTATCTTTCCGCATCAGCGGGTGCCCTTTGTACGTGAGAACGGTCTTCTCTTCAGCCATGATAAGAACCTCCTGTGCAAAATGTAATCAAATTGTAACGCATTGTAACAATTCTGTCAAGTGCAATTTGAAAAAAGTGCTGAATTTTCTAGAATGTTTTTTAGTTACGCAAAAATAGATGTGTAATCTGTGCAAAACGGAGGGCGATATGAAGTTGTCAAGGTACATAACGAGGGAAAAAGAAATGTCATTGCGAACCAGCGCGCACGCTGGTGTGGCAATCCCCCGGACTCTTCTGCCGCCATGTGGAGGCGTCCAGGTCTTTGCCCCGAACCGGGGGATTGCCACACCAGCGGCATCGGTCACTGGCTCACAATGACAGTATCTTCTAGCAGCCCCTCAGCCGGGTCACTCAGTGCTCGAAAAGGTACTCACGCACCAGCGCCTGCATCAGCTCATCCCGGTCGATCTTACAGATCATGCTTCTGGCATTGCCATAGTTCGTGATGTAAGTCGGATCTTCGGTCAGCAGATAGCCCACAATCTGATTTACAGGATTGTACCCTTTCTGGGTCAGGGCCTCGAACACACTCCGGAGGATTTGGCGCATGTTCTCTTTGTCATCGGGCACGTTGAAGGTCAGAGTATCCTGATCCGTCATGGTCTTCAGCTCCTTTTCAAAAGAATGTTTATATTATAGCTGATGTTGCGTAAGCTGTAAAGACCAAAAACGAGAAAATTTCTGTGAACAGGAAGAAAAACGCCTTTCTTATTTGCTCTCCGGCAATCCGAAGCTGACGGCGATGGCATCATCCACCATAGCCATGTGGGCGTCGTCCAGGCGGCCCATGTGCTCCCGGAGACGGCGCTTGTCGATGGTGCGGATCTGCTCCAGAAGGATTACGGAGTCCTTGGAAAGTCCCACGCTGCCCCCGGCGATATTGATATGGGTGGGAAGCCGGGCCTTCCCCGTCTGGCTGGTGATGGCCGCGGCAATGACCGTAGGCGAATGACGGTTGCCGGTATCGTTCTGCACAATGAGCACCGGCCGGGTACCCCCCTGCTCGCTGCCCACCACCGGAGACAGATCCGCATAGAAGATATCCCCCCGTTTGACCAAACTATCCATATGGTTTCACACTCCGTACTTTTCTTTCCGCGCTACCGGGTGGAACCTTATGTAACGCGGTCAGAACTATTCTCCCACCGCGGGATTGGTTTTATACCTGCTTTCAGCGCGCATATCCGGTAAGGTTTCCGAAAATTTCAGATTCAGCAAGTAAATTGACAATGAAGGAGTTTCCTTCGGAAACAAATTAAAAACCAGTTCGCCCCAAGGAACCATAATTGTCAATTGTCCATTGTCAATTGTCAATTCATCCCCCGACCACGCCCATAATTTACCCTCTGTTCAATCCTATGCCCCTTCCTTCGGCTCGGTTCGGAAATTTGTGAGATTCATCGACAAATACCGCTGCCCGGCATAGCAGATATCGGCCCGTACCGGATCATCCGTCTGATCCAGCCAGATGTCCAGACGCAGGGCATCCTCCCGGAAGCTGTCATCAATGGAGAGCCGGGTCTGATCTTCTTCCCGGCCGGCGGCAATGAGATTCCCGGAACGCAGGGTGCGGACGAAAATCCAGGGGGCCGCCGCGGGGGTCAGCAGACCGTCCGCCAGAAGAGGAAAAGCAACGGCCCCGTCCTCGAACAGCAGCTTTCCTGTGCCCGCGGACAGAGTGCCGGAAATGCCCGCGATGCTCTCCGGGGCCGTTACCGTAAAGGTCGTCTTCCCCTGGCTGTCCGCTTCACAGGCCACGGAGAAAACGGAAAGGCTGTCGCCATAGTCCGCAGTGATCTCCGCGTCAAAGCAGCAGCCTTCCAGAATGCGGCTGCGCAGGCTCAGCCCGGGATCCGGGGTCTGCCTGCCGCAGCCGCTCAAAATCAGCAAAAGGAACAGAATCGGGAGCCATTTGCGCATAGTATCTCCGCCTTACTTCAGAAGTCGCGGAAGAAAGTCCAAAAGGTCCGTAGGGAGCATGCCGTACTCCCCCAGCTCCCCGGCGCACAGGTCCCCTGCCTTCCCATGGAGCCAGGCGGCGCAGGCCGCCGCCTCCAGCGGCTCCAGCCCCTGACCCAACAGGGACACCAGAACGCCTGCCAGCACATCTCCGCTGCCGCCAACGGCCATTCCGGGGTTTCCGGTCGTATTCCGATACTCCCGGATGCCGTCGGTGACGCAGGTCCGGTGGCCTTTCAGCAACATAATGCCGCGGCTTTCCAGAGCAGCCGCCCGGGCAGAGGCCATACGATCCTCCCCCACGGGGCCGAACAGCCGGGTAAACTCCCCGTCATGGGGCGTCAGGATGGTGGGTGCCTCTCTTCCGCGCAGTATATCCATATGCGGGACAAGCAGCGTTATGCCGTCGGCGTCCACCACCACCGGGCAGGCGGCGTGGGTCAGCACGGCTTTCAGGACCGCAAAGCTCCCCTGCCCCAGACCCAGCCCCGGACCGATGAGTACCGCGTCCATTCTGGGAATCTTTTCCAGAATCTCCGGCACCGCCGCCTCGGACAGTCTGCCCCCCTGTTCCGGCAGGGGGAAAACCACCGGCTCATTGAGCTTCACCGCCTCAATGGCATAGATGCTCTCCGGCACACCCAGATAAACGAGACCCGCACCGGTGCGCAGGGCTCCCATGGCGGCAAAATAGGCAGCCCCTGTATAGCCCCGGCTGCCGCAGAGCAGCAGGACGCGGCCGAAATTTCCTTTGTGGGCATTTTCGTCCCGCTTGGGCAGCAGGCGGGCAATGTCCGCCATGGTCAGTTCCATAAAGCACTCCTTTACAGATCGTAAAGCTCGGTAAATTTCCTGGTCAGGTAGTCCGTGTAGTACTTGGCGTCAAATTCACCGCAGACCTCCCGGAACAGCTCTCCGGGCTTTTTGAAGCTGGCGTAGTGGTGGATATGCCGGCGCAGCCAGAGGGTGACCTTGCTCAGATCGCCCCTGGCAACGTCCCCGAACACGTCCCCCAGGTCTTTTTCCATCCGGTCCAGCATCTGAGCGCCGTAGGCGCTGCCCAATGCATAGCTGGGGAAATAGCCGATACCGCCGCCGGACCAGTGGGAATCCTGCAGGCAGCCTTCCTTATCATTGGGCACATCAACGCCCAGATATTCCTTATACAGCTCGTTCCACCGCTGAGGCACATCCTTCACTTCCAGCGTACCGGCAATCAGGGCCTTTTCGATCTCGTAGCGGACCATAACGTGCAGGCAGTAGGTGAGTTCATCCGCCTCCGTTCTTACAAGGCTGGGCTGCGATTTGTTCACAGCCCGGTAGAACATCTCCTCTGTGACGCCCGTCAGCTGCTCCGGGAAATGGGACTGGATGTATGGGAAGATGGCGTGGACAAAGGCCCGGCTGCGGCCGATGATATTTTCGTAGAACCTGCTTTGGCTCTCATGGATGCCCATGGACACACCGCCGGAGAGTACGGTGTAGTTATAGCAGTCATCTGCCCCCAGTTCGTAAAGGGCGTGGCCGCCCTCGTGGATCACGGAGTACATGGAGGACACCAGATTGTTCTCATAGTAGTGGGTGGTGATGCGCACGTCATGGTTGTTGAAGTTGTTGGTAAAGGGGTGCTCGGTTTCGGCAATGCCGCAGTAATTCCGGTCAATGCCCATGGTCTCCATCAGATAATCGCTGAAAGAGCGCTGCCGCTCCACAGGGTAATGGCGCATAAGGAAGCTGTCGTCGATTTGAGGCTTCCGGCTGATTTTCTCCACCAGAGGCACAATGGTGCCCCGGAGCTGGGCAAAGAAAGCGTCCAGGGTCTTCTGGTTCATTCCCTCCTCGTATTCGTTCAGCAGAGCGTCATAGGGGTCCAGATCCGGGTTATAGTAGCCCGCGAACTTCCGGCAGCAGGCCACGATTTTTTCCAGGTACGGAGCAAAGGCGGCAAAGTCGTTGGCGGGCTTGGCCTTGTGCCAGGCGGCGTCCGCGTCGTTCAGCAGAACGCTGTAATCCACATATTCCCGCGCGGGGATCCGGCGCATACGGTCGTAGTCTTTTTTCAGGACCTCCAGTTCCCGGGCCTGAATGGGCGTCAGTTCCCATACGTGGGCCTGCAGATAGTCATAGAGGACGCCGTTCTGAGGATCGGCGGTCAAATCATAGGCGGCTTTGGTCAGCACTTCCATGGTCCGGCCCCGGCCCTCCCAGGAGCCTGCGGGTGCAGCTGTGGCAGCGTCCTGGCTGAGGACACCCATTGCGTGGTTGTAAGCGGCCATGGTGCTCTGGAGTTTTTCCAGCGCCTCCAGCGCCTGGGGGAGAGATGTATATTCCATTGTCTGCAAATCCTTTCCTGTAAAAAAATAGGGAGAATAATTGTCAGCTTTGCCCATTTCAGACTAAACATACCATGCGGACACCTGTTCGTCAAGAAGAGAATACAGGTGGGCACAGTGATTGGCATGCCTTGGGGTGTGTAAACGCAGAAGCCGATTCCCCCATCGGTCTCTACGCGTTTACAGGGTTCCGGTACATGCAATTGCCCCGGGTTTCTTCAAAAAATACTTGCAAATTGAAAATTCCGGTGATATAATACCCTTGTAACAGTCAAAAGCTGCGATTGGGCTGCCTTTTGTTGGTTTGCATTTCAGAGAGCGGGGGACGGTGGAAGCCCCGTATGTGCAGCAAACGGGCTTTCTCCCAGGAGCCGCCGCCTGAAACAGAAGTAGGGCCGGTCGGGTGACGCCGTTATCCGTCTGGGGCGTGTCAGCGTCCGAAGAGCGTGCCGCGAGAGCGGCAAATGCGGGTGGTACCGCGGAAGGTTTGCCTTTCGTCCCGAATGCGGGATGGAGGGCGTTTTTTTGTACCAAAATTGACAATGGACAATTAACAATGATTGTGCCCCTTCGGGACGATATTTGAAATAATTCTCAAGTATTTCCGAAGGAAATACCTTAATTGTCAACTGTCAGCTGATTAATGCAGGAGGAAACACTATGAAAGAACAACTGGAGAGCATCCGCGTCAAGGCCATGGAAGCCCTGGAGGATGCGTCTACCCCCGCCGCACTGGAAGAGCTGCGGGTAAAGCTGCTGGGCAAAAAGGGCGAGCTCACCGCCGTCCTGAAGCAGATGGGCAAACTCAGCGCCGAGGAACGGCCCATCATGGGCCAGATGGCCAACTCCGTCCGGGCAGCCATTGAGGAAAAGCTGGAGGAGCGGAAGGAAACCATCCACGCCGCCGCCATGGAGGCCAGGCTGGCCGCCGAGACAATCGACGTGACCATCCCCGGCGAAAGCTATTGCATTGGCCACCAGCACCCCATGAATCAGGTGCTCCAGCAGATCAAGGACACCTTCGTGGGCATGGGCTATGAGGTTTACGAAGCTCCCGAGGTGGAGCTGGCGGACTATAACTTCACCCGGCTGAACATTGAAGAGGGCCACCCCAGCCGGGACCGCAGCGATACCTTCTATTTCACCGACGACGATTCCGTCCTGCTGCGGACCCAGACCAGCCCCATGCAGATCCGCTACATGGAGACCCACAAGCCCCCCATCTGCATGCTGGCTCCCGGCCGGGTGTTCCGGAAGGATGAGGCCGACGCTACCCACTCCCCCATGTTCCACCAGATCGAGGGTCTGGTGGTGGCCGAGGACATCACCATGGGCGACCTGAAGGGCGCGCTGATCAGCATTCTGCGGAAGGTATACGGCGAGAGCGCCGCCACCCGGTTCCGTCCCCATCACTTCCCCTTCACCGAGCCCAGCTGCGAAATGGACATGGCCTGCCACAAGTGCCACGGCACCGGCGAGCTGGACGGTCAGGTGTGCTCCACCTGCCACGGCGAGGGCTGGATCGAAGTGCTGGGTGCCGGCATGGTGCATCCCAAGGTGTTGGAAAACTGCGGCATCGACCCTGAAAAGTACTCCGGCTTTGCCTTCGGCATGGGTCTGGAGCGGATGGCTATGGGCCAGCTGAAGATCAACGACCTGCGTCTCATTTTCGACAACGACGTGCGGTTCCTGAACCAGTTCTAAGGAGGGTGCAAGATGAAACTGAACAGAAAATGGCTCAACGAGGATTTTGTTGACCTGTCGAATGTGTCCGATAAGGAATTTGTGGAAACTCTGACCGTGTTCGGCCAGAAGGTGGAAACCTGGGAGCGCATGGACGCGGAAATTAAAAATGTTGTGGTAGGCAAGGTGCTGTCCATGGTTCGCCACCCCAACTCCGACCACATGTTCATCTGTCAGGTGGACGTGGGTCAGGGAGAGCCCGTGCAGATCGTCACCGGCGCCCAGAACGTCCACGAGGGCGACCTGGTGCCTGCCGCCCTGCATAACTCTTATCTGCCCGGCGGCGTCCACATCACCAAGGGCAAATTAAGAGGCGAGGTGTCCAGCGGTATGCTCTGCTCCTTCGCGGAGCTGGGTCTGACCCAGAATGACCTGCCCGGCGTCTTCGCCGACGGCATCTGGATTCTGGAGCCGGACGCCGGTAAGCCCGGTGACGACATCAATAAAATCATCGGCAACGACGATACCGTGGTAGACTTTGAAATCACCAACAACCGCCCCGACTGCTATTCCATTATCGGCCTGGCCCGGGAGACTGCCGCTGCCTTTGCCAAGCCCATGAAGCATCACGAGCCCGTGGTGCATGGCTCCGATGCCGGCTCCATTTTCGAGCATCTGGACGTGGAGGTCCCCGCCGAGAAGCTGTGCAACCGTTACTCCTCCCGGATGGTCGCCAATGTAAAGATCGGCCCCTCTCCCAAGTGGCTGCGTCAGCGGCTGCGGGCCAACGGTGTGCGCCCCATCAACAACATTGTGGATATCACCAACTATGTCATGCTGGAATACGGCCAGCCCATGCACGCCTTTGACTACCGCTATGTTTCCTCCGGCAAAATCGTGGTCCGGGAGGCCGAAGACGGCGAGACCCTGACCACTCTGGACGGCACCGTGCGGAATCTGAAGGCAGGGATGCTGGTGATCGCCGATGAAAACAAGCCCATCGGTCTGGCCGGTATCATGGGCGGCGAAAACTCCGAGATTAAAGATGACACCACCAAGGTGGTGTTTGAGTCCGCCAATTTCAACGGTACTTCCATCCGCCAGACCGCTCTGGCTCTCGGCATGCGTACCGAAGCCTCCGGCAAGTTCGAGAAGAATCTGGATCCCATGATGACCATCCCCGCCGTGCAGCGGGCCTGCGAGCTGGTAGAGCTGCTGGGCTGCGGAGACGTGCTGGACGGCACCATTGATATCATCAACTATGTTCCTCAGGAGCGCCGCCTGCCTCTGGAGCCCGAAAAGATCAACCGTCTGCTGGGCACAAACATCTCCAAAGAGGATATGGTCATGTACCTGAACCGGCTGGAGATCCCCGTGGAAGACGACACCATCGTTGTCCCCTCCTTCCGTCCCGACCTGGTGCGGATGGTGGACATCGCCGAGGAGGTGGGCCGTTCCTTCGGCTATAATGAGATCCCCGTGACCCAGTTCCGCACCGCCACCCATGGCGGCTACTCTCAGGAGATGAAGCTGGAAGCCAAGGCCGGTACTCTCTGCCGGGCCATGGGCTACAGCGAGATCATCACCTACTCCTTCGTTTCCCCCACAGTGTTCGATCAGATCCGCATTCCCGCCGGTTCTCCCCTGCGCAACGCCATGAAAATCCAGAACCCCCTGGGCGAGGATACCTCCATTATGCGCACCATCGTTCTCCCCTCCATGCTGGAGATCCTGGGCCGGAACAACGCCTATCACAACAAGGCCGCCAAGCTCTATGAGATTGCCAAGGTGTACCTGCCTCAGGAAGGTGAAAAGCTGCCCCGGGAACCCAAGATGCTCATGTTCGGCACCTACGGCGCCAAGGAGAACTTCTTCACCCTGAAGGGCGAGCTGGAAGCCATTTTCGCCGGTCTTCGCATGAAGAAGGTGGAGTACACCGCTGAAAAGGGTAACCCCAGCTACCACCCCGGCCGCTGCGCCGCCCTCAGTGTGGAAGGTGTGCAGATCGGCGTTATGGGCCAGATCCATCCGCTGGTCGCCAGAAACTTTGGGCTGGACGGCGAGATTTACTGCGCCGAGCTGAACTTCTCCGAAATGCTGAACCATCTCCTGCCCGCCCCCACCTATGTGCCTCTGCCCAAGTACCCCGCGGTCAGCCGTGACCTGGCCATTGTCTGCGACGAGGCCGTCACCGTAGCCCAGGCGGAAAAGGTTATCTCCGAGGCCGCCGGAAAGCTGCTGCGGGATGTACAGCTCTTCGACATCTACCGGGGCGTAGGCGTGCCCACAGACAAGAAGAGCATGGCCTTCTCTCTGGAACTGCGGGCCGACGACCGGACCCTGACCGACGCCGACTCCGAGGGCGTCACCAGAAAGGTCCTGACCGCTCTGGAAGAAAAGCTGGGCGCAGCCCTGCGCTGATTCCCTACGCATAGCGCCACCCCCTGCCGCGTAAGCTTGCGGCAGGGGGTGTTTTTTTATGGAGCAGGAATTGACCTTTGGCGGCAAGTCTATCGGCCGGGTATGGGCGGAACGGCAGGGGTTATACTATGTCTTCCGCTGCCGCTGTCGGCTTTCCGGGGAGGCTGCTTTCCGCCTGTTGGCAACCTGTGGAAAAAAACAGGAAGACCTGGGCATTCTGGTGCCCATTGATGGCGGCTTCGGTCTGGACACCCGGCGGCCGGTAAAGCGGCTGGGGGAAGGGACGCTCGCCTTTTCCCTGGTATCCAGGCACGACACCCCGAAGGTCCGCTTTGAACCCATTTATCCGGAGGAACCCTACGCCTACCTGCAAAAACGCAAGGACGCCTACCTGGCCGTGAAATCTGCCAGGCAGGCGTACCCT
This sequence comes from Pseudoflavonifractor sp. MSJ-30, assembly GCF_018918045.1. GTDB lineage: Bacteria > Bacillota > Clostridia > Oscillospirales > Oscillospiraceae > Faecousia. The sequence continues at coordinate 7,482 of NZ_JAHLPU010000027.1, read as the reverse complement.
CTGTCACCAACTTAAGCGCAATGTCGGTGGTCCGGCACATAGGGGGAGGTCTTTTTATACCTCCGCAAAGGCGTCCAGATGGAAGAAATAGAGCACGGCCTTTTTGACCTTTTTCTCGTAGATACGCTCCAGGGCCTCCTTATAGGTCTCCACCTGGGGACGGTAGCGGTCCACCGCCTGAGAAATGGTCTCCGGGGTGACCCGGTCTGTCTTGAAGTCCAGCACGGTGATGCCGTCCTCTTCCACAATGGCGCAGTCCACGACACCCTGCAGCAGCACCCGCTCCCCTTCCAGTCCATCGCCGTAGTGCCGGCCGTCGTCCAGAATGGAAAACTTGAATTCCCGCAGGAGCTTTCCGCCCAGCCGCAGCCGCCAGCCCAACTCCGACTCGAAGAATCGGGCGATCTGGCCGCAATTTACCAGCTTTCCCTCTTCCTCCGTCAGGAATCCCTCGGTCACCAGCCGTTCGACCTCCTGACGGATGCTTTTTTTGTCACCGCAGGCTTCGAAATGGAGATACTGCATGGCCCGGTGCATGGCGCTGCCGTAGGCCCGGCCATCCCGGCTTTTCTGGATAAACTCCGGAGCGCGCCAGACGCGCTGGGGCTTTTTCTCCTCCGGCGCATTCTGGGCCGCCTCCTGATCCTTATCCCGACCTTTTCTGGCGGTGGCCGTCTGCTTGGAGGGGGCCAAAGCCGCCTGGGGATGGGCATAGGTAAAACACAGCGCCTGCCGCAGCCGTTCCATCTGCTCCGGCGTGACGGTTTTGGGCTGCTCCGTGGGGGCAGTCTCCGTCTTTTCTTCCGTTTCCGGAATGGATGTATCCACAAACCGCACCATCCAGGGAAAAACCGTCTGGGAATTCACATCATGTGCCCCGGCCAGATCCCGCAGCTGCCCGGCCTCCGGTCGATCCAGCGCCGCCAGCAGCACCCAATGGCCCATGCACTGTGCCTCCCGGCACAGCGCTTCCATCCCGCGCATGGGCAGCGCCGCCGCCAGAACATCAATGGATTTTGGCCCGTTGGCATTGGGAATGGAATAGGTCATAATCAGCCGGTCCTTGGGCCGGGTCATGGCCACGTACAGCACCCGCATCTCTTCGCTGATGGTCTCCTGCCGGATCCTGTCCGCAATGGCCAGCTTGCCCAGAGAGGGATAGCGGATGCGCTTGACGGGATCCGCCATCTGCACGCCCAGGCCCAGCTCCTTGTGACACAGCAGCTGTTCCCCCGCGTCGGTCATATTGAATTTATGGGACAGATCGGAGAGCACCACAACCGGAAACTCCAGACCCTTGGACTGGTGGATGCTCATAATCGTGACTGCTTCCGCGTCCTTAGCCGCCGCCCCGGTAAGGCCCCGCTCCGCCAGCCGGTCCAGATGCTCCAGAAAACGCTCCAGCGTACACATCTGACCCTGCTCAAAATCCGAAGCCAGACAGTAGAACTGCCGCAGATTCTGCTTTGCCGTCTCCCCACCGGGCATCACCGCATAGATATTGTCAATGCCGGTTTCGGCAAAGATCAGCTCCAGCAGCTCCGTCAGAGTCCCCATGCGTGCGGCGGAACGCAGCCGGGTCAGAAGGGACAGGAAGGAAGCCGCTTTGTCATTCTCCCACTCCGTCAGTGCATCAAAGAGCCGTTCCCGTCCGGACCCCGCCCGGAGCCGGGCCAAGTCCTCTGCCGTAAATCCAAAGAGGGGGCTTGCCAGACAGGCAAGCAAAGGAATGTCCTGTCTGGGGTTGGAAACGGTCTGCAAAAGGCTCTGCAGCACCTGAATTTCCGGGCTTTGAAGAATGTCCGCCCCGGCATCCGTACAGCAGCGGATGCCCCGGGTCTCCAGCGCCTGCCGGAACAGCTCGCCCCGGGAGCCGGGGGAGCGCAGAAGAATCACGATATCTCCGGGCTTCACGGGCCGCAGTCCTGTTTTATCCCGGACAGGCGTCTTCTCCCTCAGCATTCCGGCGATTCTGTCCGCCGTGAAGGCCGCCTCCGCGGCCTTACTGTCCGGGGCCCCGGCCAAAAGCCACAGCTCCACGGCGGGATCCGGCAGTGTTTCCCTGGCTACGCCCTCCCAGAGAGCCTCCTGATCTCCATAGTCCAAGCCGCCAACGTCTTTTGTCATGCACCGGCGGAACACATAGTTCACCGCGTCCAGGATCTCCGGACCAGACCGGAAATTCTGACTCAGCAGCACTCTCCGGCCATGGCCGGGCCGAGCGTCTTTTGCGCTTTCGTAGGCATTGTATTTTTCCAGAAAAATACCCGGGTCCGCCTGGCGGAACTGATAAATGGACTGCTTCACGTCGCCCACCAGAAAGCAGTTTTTCTTCTCCCGGGTCAGGCTGTCGAAAATGGCATCCTGAACGCCGTTGGAATCCTGATACTCATCCACCAGCACCTCCCGGAACCGCCGCCCAACCTCTATGGCCACCGCCGTAGGCGCTGCCCTGTCAGGCCCCAGCAGTAGATCCAGCGTCCTGTGCTCCAGATCACTGAAATCCAACACATGTCTCTGTTTTTTCAGACTCTCATAGTCCGCCGTAAACTGTCGCACCAGCTTTACAAGCCCACGCTGGGCCTGGGCACAGCCGCCAAAATCCCCGGCGATTTCCGCGGAACTGCGGGCAAACACATCGGAGCGCTTTTTGAGCTCGTCCTGGAAGCTTTTTCGGGTGGTCTGGATCAGAGCCTTGGCATCCTCATCCACATCTTTCTTTGGGAAAGTCAGTCTTCCATAGTTGATTTGGATATTCTCCGATACCTGATCCCATGTCCCGCTGAGCCGCAGCTTCCGCACCTGGTTCAGCAAGTCCGCAAGGTTGGCATGGACCTTTTCCATGTCCCGCGCTGCCTGGGCGCACTTTTCCAGCGCAGGCAGATAGCTGTCCAGCCAGACAAAGAGGCTCTGCATCAGCGCCTTCCCCCAGACCGTCTCGCCTACATCCCCGGGAAGGTTCCCGGAGGCATCCAGGCAGCTTTGCAGCCAGCCGTCAGGGTCTCTGTGGCAGCGGGCGCTGTCGTAGACCTTTTCGATAATCTCCCCCAGCTGGCCGTCCCCCCGGCTCAGGTTCTGGCTGTCCGCAAAGGCGCAGAAGTCTGAATCCTCCTGAAGTTTCTCATAGGCGTTTTCCAGCATATCCTCCATGGCCTGCTGCCGCAGCTCCCGGGCCCCGTTCTCATCTGTCACCCGGAAATCCGCGTCCAGTCCCAGCCGATAGGCGTACTCTCGCAGCAAATCCCCGCAGAAGCCGTGGACAGTGGATATTTTTGTTAAGTACAGCCGCTGAAGCTGCTTCTGCAGCGTGCGGTTTTCCGGGTCTTTGGCAATGCGGTCGGTAAGCTCCCTGGCGATCTTCGTCCGCAGCTCCGAGGCTGCCGCCCGGGTATAGGTGATGATCAGAAATTCATCCAGGCTGGCCGGGTCCTGGGGATCCGTCAGATAGTCCATGAGCCGCTCCACCAGAACTCTTGTCTTGCCGGAGCCCGCCGCGGCGCTGACCAGCAGCTTGCCGCCCCGGTTTTCCACCGCCAGAAGCTGATCCGGCGTCAGTTCATTTTTCATGGCCCAAAACCTCCTTCTCTACGGTTTCCCAGAATTGGTCTTCCTTGATTTCCTTGTAATTCCGACGGTCCGCCGTTCGGTCCGGATGGCATACCGCCCCATAGGGGCAGAAAGCGCAGGCATCGAAACTGGTGCCTCTGGAATAGGGATTGGGAGACACATTGCCGGAGGCGATGTCGTTCACACCCTTCTTGAGAAGCTGAAACACATAGCTTTCCAGCATTTTGAGCTTCTCCCGGTCCGCCAGGAATATCCTGGTCAGGACCTTTTTCTCCGCATCCTCCGGCTCCATGGCGTTCAGCACTTCCCCGTCCTCCAGCAGCATGCCGCTGCGCTGCCACTGTTTGCGCCGCTCCTTTTCAACGGCATCCTCCTCCATATTCCCTTTGCAGGAGAGGTAGGGCGCCCGGGCCGGGAAATATTCCACCCCGGCGGGGAAGCATTTTTCACCGAAATAGCCCATCCCGTTCCGGGCCAGGGCAAACTGGTAGATGAGCATTTGCAGGCCCACGCCCTGGGTGATGCCGCAGAGATCAAAGCTCTTTTTGCCGGTTTTGTAATCCACCACCCGGAAATAGGGGCTGCCGGGGCCCTGCCAGGCGTCCACCCTGTCGATCTTCCCCTGCAGCGCGGCGTCCATATCCGCCCCGGGGATCCGGATCCAGGGAAGCGTCCCATCAGGTCCGAAGCTGACTTCCTCCCCTACGGGCCGGAAAAGCCCGCTGTGAAGTTCTCTCCACAGCTCCTCCACAATCAGGTCCAACTCCTGGGTATTCCGCTCCATGATCCGCTGAACCCGGCTGGACTCCAGAGAGCTGAACCGCTCCCGCCGGTAGGCGTCCGACAGCTCCCGGGCGATCTGCCGGGTGCGTTCCAGGGTCACCTCCTGAAAGCCCCCTTCCTGCCGCACCCGGCGGACCGTATCCTCCAGGACCGCATGAACATAGGTGCCGAATTCCGCCGGATCCACCTGAGCGGGCTTCCGCTCCCTAGCCTTGAGGCCGTATTGCAAAAAATATTTCAATCGGCATTCCGCCTGGGTATCCACCTGGGAGGCGGACAGCCGCAGGCGGCTGCCGTAAAGTCCTTCCAGACCTTGACGGCCCACCTTGCCCAGGCCGTAGTCCCGCCGGGCGAGGATATTTTCGTAGGCTTTCTCTACACCCAGCGCTTCCGCCTGGCTTCGCGCGCCCCACTGGGCCAGCCATGCCCCGGCCTCTTTCGGGCCGCCGGGGGCGAATTCCAGATTTGTCTCCCCAGTTTCCGGCCCTCCGGACAGTTCGCAGAGCCGCTTGAACAGATAGGATGGCTGATCTCCGCCGCAGAACACGCGGATGGACTCCGAAGCCCCGCAAAAGCACCCGTAGATCTCCGCAAACTCCTCCTGAATGCCCTCCTCCGCGCCGCCGGTAAGCTGTACGTCCAGCTTCCGCAAAGCCATGCGTTCCTGATCCGTCAGCACACCCTTGGAGCCGGAATAGCCGGGCATACTGCCCTCCCTGGCGCCCAGGACGATCAGGTGCCTGCTCTCATGGCATCGCAGCGCGGACACGGGTCCCATCTGCACGGCGTCCAGCACCGGCGGGATTGTCCCCACATCATATTGGCTCAGCAGAAGCCGCAGCAGCCGCTGGAATTGGTCCGGTTCCCACTGGGTCTGGCCCAAAACGTCGTACATCTGCTCCAAAGCGGACAGCAGAATCTCCCACAGCTGGTTCAGAATCTGCGCTTGCCGGTTATCCCCCCGCGCATCCAGGCTTTCCGCCTGGGCAGAAAGCCGCTGCTCCACCTGGATCTCCTCCAGGAAGCGGTACAGCGCTGTCACCTGCCCGGCGACGTTCTGCCCACCGGAAATCCCCCTGCGCAGCCGCTCCAGCGGCTCCGCCGCAGTTGCGCGCATGGCATTGAGATGTTCCAAACTGTCCTTCTGCTCCCGCGTCAGCTTTTTCTTCTCCATCTCCCTGGCAAAACCGCCGGGATGCTTCGTCCAGGGGGACAGCCACTGCTTGCCCCGGATGGTCCACAGGTAGACATAATTCTCCAACTCATCGCATTCGTCCGGCTCCAACGGCGACATGGCCGACCGGAGATACCGCTGCATGGACCTTGGTTCAAAATCCGAAGCTGCCGTCTCCAGAGCCGCCAGCACCGTAGCGATAACACTTTTGCGCAGGATGTCCTCTGTGCCCGCCTGGTAAACGGGGATGCCCATTCTTTTGAAAATCAGACCCACCAGGCCGGAATAAGTTCCCATATCCGATACCACCAGAGTGATATCCCGGTAGCGGCAGCCGGATTGGAGCAATTCAAGGGTCTGCTCCGCTGCCGCCATGGTCTCCTGCCAGGCAAAATCCGTCTGATAGGTATGGAGTACCTCTCCGGCGCCGCCCGGGGGCAGCTGCCCCTGGAAAAGGCGCTCTCTTGCCAGCGCCAGAGCGTCCTCCTGCCCCGGTAGTTTTTCGACCTTCACCGCCACGCCCCGGCGCTTGGCAATGCGGTACAGTTCCCCCGCGGTGCTGCCGGGCTTTTCAAAGGCCAGCAGCTGGCTGTCCACCTCATCGCAGTTCACCGCCACCGTGACCATGGGGCTGACGCAGATCAGATGCTCCAGAATGGCCAGATTCTGCCGGGTGAAATCCGGAAAGCCGTCTATGTAAAAACGGTGGCTTTCGCCGTAATCGCAGTCCTCCAGGCGCTCCAGCAGCCAGGTCATCTGATCTCTGGGGTCCCGCCGTCCCTGAGCGCAGAGGCTGTCGTAGCTCTCCATGAGCATGGCCAGTTCCTCCAGCTTCTGGGCCAGACTGCCGGTGGTCGCCCCGGCCGCCCGCTTCAGCTCCTCCGGCGTGATGCAGCAGCGCTTGAATTCGTCCACAGCATCCACAAGCTCCTTGAGGAATTCCGGCTTGCTCTCCAGAGCGGCGTAGGCCTTCAGCCGGCTGGACAGCTGCCGTGCCGCCGCGGCCATGGCAACCACCCGGCCGCCGTTATCCAGGCACTGCATGCCGGCGCAGCCGATCTCATCCGCCACAGCCCGGCACAGCCGGGAGAAAGACAGCACCTCCGCGTAACGGCTGGCCGTATCTCCGGCAGCGGCGCAGAGGGCGCGTTCCATCTCATGGCTGATGAGTTCCGGCACAATGAGCACGTTTCCCTCTCGCCGTGCCGCCACATTTCCGGCGATTTCCGTCAGGATCTGTTTTCGAAGGACCTTCCAGTCCTTCCCCAAAAGCAATCGAAGCATTGCAGGGACTCCTTTCTGTTTTTCCGGATCATAGCATGTTTTATGTACAATAAAGCGGACATTTTATCTGTGTTAGGGCAGGGTACTACCCTAAAAGAATGCCCGTCCGCCCGTTGGCTGGGTGCCTCCGGCGGGGAGCTTCTTGTCCCGCCAAGAAGCTCCGCAAGAATGCGGCCTAAGGGAGGCGCTGACCGCTGCTTGCTCCCGCCGCAGAGCCGATGTATTAGCGGTGCGATTGCCACCGGCAATCGATTCATTAGATTCGCTGCGCGACGCACCGCCCCCCTTGAGAATCCCCCTCCGGCGCGCATTTACGTTAGAAAAGCAATGTTTCAGCGGTATTCTATCTAAGACGTTCGGCACCTTAAAGTCTATAATCAATCTGGCCTCTTTGCTGTTTTCACACAGTGAAAACAGTCCACAAAAGCCAAAACCGGTTCTCTATTCCGCGCCAGTGCGCACACTGGCATGGAATACCCGGATGATGGGTTGCCGAAATAGAAAGCATCCAAAATATTGGTTTCCTTCATTGAACTGAACCGGAAAAATTTAGGGATTGCACCCCGTACTCGCCGGAAGGCGGCACAGAGATTATTTTGGTTCTGAGGCCGGGAGGGATTCCTAAGGGAGGGCGGTGCGTCGCGCAGCGAATCTTATCTAACGATTGCCGGTGG
>NZ_JAHLPU010000042.1 GCF_018918045.1 Pseudoflavonifractor sp. MSJ-30 | reverse complement strand
GTTTCTTAATACTTTTTGTAGCCAGTGCCGGGTGGCACTGGCTACTGTGCTGATAGGGGGAGTTTTCTAACAGCCCCTCTGTTTTTTGTGTGCCCATAAATTTGGTAATCTGTATTTCCCCCCTGTTGGACTCGAAAGGCGGCTCTTAGCAACACTCCACCGGAGTGTTGCAACCGCCGTGGGCTTTGCCGCAGCAAAGCGAGTCCATCTTTACCATACAGGGGGAGCCAGAGAAATACCCGGTATTCGCTTTGAATACCGGGATTTTTCTAACTTTTGGGCATGATTGAAGCAAGGCCGTTTTGGGGCATTTGGGTGAAAAATGGCTTCTGAGCAAACACCGTCCGAATTTCGGGCGGTGTTTTATTGGCGGGTGATTATTGAGCGCTTATCGATATACTTATTTTTCCGCCCCTAAACGCATTTTCACTTCGAATGTCGTCCCCTTATTCTTATTTGCATAAACTTCAATCGTACCGTCATGAACCCGTACAACTTCTCGTACCATTGTAAGTCCAAGCCCCACACCGCCAAGTTCCCGGCTTCTTGACTTATCTATACGGAAGAACGGTTCAAAGATCTGCTTTCTGAATGCTTCATCAATTCCGTTTCCTGTGTCGGAAACTGTTAGAACAACTTCGTTCTTCTCCTTTATTGCAGATACCGTAACGGTTCCATCTTTTTGATTATATTTAATGGCATTTTCCACAAGATTATATAGCATTCTGTAAATCAGAATATCACTCCCTGTCAAGAATAATTCTTCATCTGCCTTTTCTCCTCCCCTATGTGATTTCTGTATCAATTCAATGTTTTTTTCCTGTGCCAGCGGTTCCAAATCTGTCAGCACTTCCTCAATCAGACCATGGAGCTCAATTCTGTCATTTCGCGCCACTGTCTGTAATTCACTCATATCCAAAAGCGTTCTGACCAACTTGCTAAGACGTTCATTCTGCTCCGTTACCATCTGAATTGTCTCTTCTGCCGCTGTTGTACTCTCCGGATGTTCTGCTGCATGGTATAGATCCAGTTGTGCCTGGATTAATGCCAGCGGAGTACGTAACTCATGTGCCGCATTTCCCGTAAACTGACGCTGCGTCTCAAATGATACTGAAAGCCGCATAAGCATTTTATTGAAAGATTTGCGAAGTCTGTCCAGCTCTGCAATCTTATTCTCTTCGATTGTATAATCTGTCAGGTTCTGTGCCTGAACCTTTTCCACTGTCTCTGAAAATTCCCGGAGTGGTTTCAAGGCCCGTCCACTGATAAAATATGTCGCTGCGCCGCCAATCAGCGCTACAATAACAGTAATCAGAAGGCTTCTGCTTCTATAATCTGATTTAGAGTTATAAACCTTCATGGAAAACTGTGCCACAAAGTCATCCCACGCATCATCCGGAATATCAATGTACAGCGCTTCCGGCGCTGCGCCCTGCTCCGTGACAGACTCCTGAAGCGTATCGAAATAATAGACTCCGTTTTTATATAGGAAAAAGGTAAGAAATCCGCATAATATTGTAATCAACACTGTAGTAAGAAGTGTTAATTTCCATTGGAGTGATATTTTTTTCATGCTTTGCTATCTCCTCCTATCTTATAGCCCTCGCCGATTTTGTTTACGATTGGATCATATCCGAGTCCTGCTTTTAATTTTTTTCTCAAAGAAGACATATGCACCCGGATTGAACCGCTAAAACTGTCCACAGAAGAATCCCAGACATGCTCAATCAGTTCTTCCTGACTGACCGGTCTTCCTTGATTTAAGAGGAGATATTCTAAAATTCCATTTTCTTTTCTCGTCAACGCAACCGGATTATCTTTTGCATACGCAACCCTTTCTCTCGTATCAAATCGAAGATTTCCACATTTCAGGCAGATGTTTTTTTGTACAAATTTTCTCCTCGTCAGGCTTCTCACGCGAGCTTCCAGCTCCTCCAGATGAAATGGTTTTTCCATATAATCATTTGCGCCGGAATCCAGTCCCTCTACCTTATCCGCAATCTGGCTTCTCGCGGACAGGATTAATACTTTTGTCTCTTCGTTTTCTTTGCGAAGTTCCCGCAGAATCTCCATCCCATCCAACCCGGGCAGATTGAGATCAAGCACGATCAGGTCGTACAGTTCCGCATAGATCATATCCAGTGCTTGCTCTCCGTCATTACACATATCCACTTCATAACCTGCCAGGTGCAGACTTTTCGCAATCATTTCACATAATTTTTTCTCGTCTTCAACAATTAATAATCTCAATTTGTTTTTTCTCCATTTTCTTAACAGGGAATTTACACCCCATATTATATAATACAACCATCGAGCGGTCAATAGGCCGACTTCGGGCAAAAAAAACGAAAGGAGCAGTTACTATTTACGGTAACAAGGGGTATCTTGATGAAATCAGAAAAAGCGGCACAGATTATCCTACTTGCAGCTGGTTTTATATTTTTCCTTGTTGGCATTTTTCGCGGAGAAGCTGCGGTTGTACTCAGTAAGGCAATAAAACTATGTATGGAGTGTGTCGGAATTGGATAAGAAATCAAACAAGAATTTCCTGGTTCGCTTCCGCGGATGGTTTCAGGCAGCTGCAACACTGCTGACCAATCCTCATATTCCTAATCTGTTTAAGGGGAAACTTTATCAGGGAAAGGTAAAAACAATATGTGTCCCCGGGCTGAACTGCTACTCTTGTCCGGCTGCCACAGGCGCCTGCCCGATTGGGGCTTTCCAGGCCGTAGTCGGTTCATCCAAATTCAAGTTCACCTACTATATCACCGGATTCTTTATCTTGCTGGGCGTTCTGTTAGGACGATTTATCTGCGGTTTTCTCTGCCCGTTTGGATGGTTTCAGGATCTGCTGCATAAAATTCCCGGTAAGAAACTGTCTACCGCGAAGCTAAAACCCCTGCGGTATCTGAAATACGCGATTCTGGTCGTTTTTGTTATACTACTTCCGGCACTTGCAACCAATTCGCTGGGTATGGGAGATCCATTCTTCTGCAAATACATATGCCCACAAGGCGTACTTGAGGGCGCAATTCCACTGTCACTTGCTAATTCGGGGATCCGTGGGGCACTCGGACACTTATTTACGTTTAAGTTTACAATCCTTGTGCTTGTAATCATCCTGAGCATTCTGTTTTACCGTCCATTCTGTAAGTGGATCTGCCCACTTGGCGCCATCTACTCGCTGTTTAACAAAGTATCTTTTCTTAAAATCAGGGTAGATTCTGAAAAATGTGTTGGCTGTCAGAAATGCAGCCGTGCATGCAAAATGGATGTAAATGTAGTAGACACACCAAATCACCCGGAGTGTATTCGATGTGGAGCATGTATGAAGGCCTGTCCTACAAACGCAATCTGCTATCATTACGGATTTTCAAGCAGGAAACAGGCTGACAAAAAGTAAGCGAAAATGAAGTTAAAACGATTCAAAAGGAGATTAAAAATCATGAAAAGCAAAACAAGCAGAGCAAACGCAATGAAAAAAGCAATCGCGGCATCTCTTGCCATTCTCATTCTTCTTGCGTTCACGGGGTGCGGAACTTCATCCGGTTCCGCGGCAACTGAAAGCCAGAGGCAGGAAGATGCTTCCGCAACTTCAGGCAGTTTGGCTGAGGCGAAAGAAAAGCTGGACGACCTCTACCAACAGGAGAACCAGATCTTTGCGGATCACCAAAATGCATGGAACAAAGCATTTGGCTTCATGAGCAAGAACATGGACGATGATACCTTGAATGAAAACTATGCGGACTTTCTTGCAAATATAATTGAATCAAACAAAGACTCCTTCTCCGAAGAAGAATACGCAACTCTGAGTAAAGACGTTGAAACAATTCGAGGCATTGAAGAGGAAATTGCGAAACTTGAAAAAGAAATTGCCGCATCGGATTCTTCCGGCAGCAGCTCCTCCAACTCAGCTGACGCTGCAGGTGTGTTCCAGGATTTCAAAGGGAAAGATCTGGACGGTAACGATGTAGATGAAAGCCTTTTCGCACAAAATAAAGTTACGGTTGTAAACTTCTGGTTCAGCGGATGCAAGCCCTGTGTCGAAGAGCTTTCCAAACTGAATGAATTAAATGATGAAATTAAGAAAATGGGCGGCGAAGTTGTTGGTATCAATACAGATACATTAGATAACAATCAGGATGGAATCAAAGAGGCGAAGGAAATTCTGAAGGCTCAGGGAGCTTCCTACAAAAACCTGACTGTCGATTCCGATTCGACAGTTGGAAAATATGCAGGAAACATTATGGCGTTCCCGACAACGGTTCTTGTAGATAAAGACGGAAATATCATTGGCGAACCGTTCATGGGTGGAATCAATGATCAATCCAACTATGAGCAACTAATGAAACAAATTCAGTCCGCACTGGATCAGAACTAATTCATTTGCCGAAGACGTATGTTAAATCAGGCTGTCGCACGAATGCGACAGCCTGATTTTTTGATGCGCCCGATGAGCGCACGTTCTCCAGGGTGAAAGTCCCGAAGTCACTCGGCAGCGGGAAGACTTAGCCAAAGGCAGGGTGTCCGTTGTGAGGCGAAATCCGAAGAACGCCGGATTTTGGACGCCCATATCCACATTAGAGGCAAAGGCAATCTGCAGTCAATACACCCCTCTGGCCATGGATATGAAACCGCTCTCCTGGTTTTCCATGGCAAATCAGTGACGGGCCAGCCATTCCCGGCGCAGGATCGCGTAGTGTGCGGTGTCGCACAGGCCCTGGTTGTTCCAGTCCGCCTCCCGGGCGGTGCCTTCGTAGATCATGCCGCATTTGCGCATGACATCACCGGAGTGGGGATTGTGGGGGTCGTGGCGGGACTCAATGCGGTTGAAGCCCACTTCCTCAAAGAGAAAACCCAGAACGGCCTCCAGGGCTTCGGACATGATGCCGCAGTGCCACCAGTGTTCCCCGATGCAGTAGCCGATTTCGGTGGAGCCGATTTTATCATCCACTTGGCGGGCGGTGATGTTCCCAATGGGTTCTCCCAGGGATTTGAGGACGATCATCCAGTTGTAGTTCTTCGGGGAGGAGCATTCATCGATCCAGCTGTTTATAACCTGTTTTGTAACATTCAGGCTGGCATGGGGCGGCCAGGTCAGAAATTTCGTCACCTCCGGGCTGGAAGCCCAGTTGCGGTACATGGGTTCCGCGTCGCTTTCCTCTGCCCGGCGCAGGAGCAGACGGGGCGTTTCCATGGTTTGGCTGCCCTTGTGGGCCAGCAGACGGCGGCCCTTGGGATTATAGAGAATGGATTCTTCAGAATTTTCAACGGTGCCGTACCGGGTCTCATAGTTACAGTTTTTGATATACCGGAAGCCGCATTTTTGGATGACCCGGGCAGACTGACGGTTCCAATCAAAATGCCCTACCAGAAGAAAGTCCAATCCGGCGGTGTCAAACAGATAGGCAGTTACGGCTTTCACGGCCTCAGGCATCAGCCCACGGCCCCAGTAGTCCTTGGAGAGCACATAGCCCAGCTCCCGGCCACGGAGCCAGGCAAGCTCCGGATAATGTTCTTCGTTATATTCCTCGATGCCCAAAGAGCCGATGACGTGGCCCTCATACTCCAGGGCAAGGGTCTTCTTATGGGCGATAAAGTTATTCAGAATGGTCCGGGATTCTTCGATACTCTTGTGGGGCGTCCACCCGGCCATCTGGCCCACGCCGTCTACTTTCGCGTAGGCGTAAAAGTCCTCCAGGTCGCTCTCCCGCCAGGGCCGCAGGGTCATGCGGGGGGTGTGCAAGGTGATGCCGGTAATATCAATGGGTGTGTTCATGGTTCCTCATCCTTCTCTCTGTCGCCAGGTTTTTATGCGATTATACAGCGGAGAATATACACTGTCAAGCGGGAAATACACCCCCTGCGCAATTTCGCAAATCCGCCCGCCCGTCCTCTCCCGGCCAACCCGGGCAATGCAGAGTGATCTTTGAAATTCCATGCTATTGCATTCGCAAAGAAAACAGTTTATACTATGAAGCAAGAGAAAACCCGGCGGTTTTGCTGAATAGGAGGAACGGTTTATGAATGCAAGCGCGGCAACAATTCTTGATATGGCCAGACAGGGGAATGCGGCGGCTATGGGAGAGGCTGAAAAATGTATGCCCAAACTGGAAGTGAATGAGCTGATTTCTCTGGTTGTTTCCGTTTGGGAGGAAAAAGAGCATCGGCAAGAGGCGGCAGCCAGGGCGGCAAAGCAGTTGGCCCAAAAGTACAAAAAACCGATGGAGGTTTATTTGAATGCCTTTGGGGTATTTGCCGTGAAGACCGGCCTTGAGCAGCAGGAGGAACTGGATTTTTCCAAGGAGGGGACAGAAGAACTTGCCCGGAAAATTGTAGAGGTTGCAAAAACTCTGGAAAAAACGGTGTCCGATTACTGCCATGGAAAAATCAGAGAGGAGGATTTTATCAGTCGCCTGAACCAGTCCGGCGTTGGGGAAATAAGGGACAGTTTTCTCCGGGCGGCGGGCATTGACCCCGCCGAAATAAAGGAACAGATCCAGGGCGCATTGGGAGAAAAAGCAACAGGCGTCAGTGCTTTGCTGGTATCTTTCTATGCCTCTGCGGCGGCGTATAAAATCCTGAAAGCATCCTTGCAGGATGCGGCCCTCATGCGGGAGAATCGGCTGCGCATTGAAGAAGAATGCGCCAGAAGCGTTGCGCAGATGCGGGCCTACCGGGAGAAAATGAATGCTGCCGTCTCCGACTGCCTGTATATCCATGCGGAGACGTTCAATGCGGGTATCGCCGCAATGGACCGGGCTATTCTGGATGGGGATGCACAGGGATTTATCCGTGGAAATGTAACGATTCAGGAAATCCTGAACTACCATGTTCAGTTCCGCAATCAGAATGAATTTGACGCATTGATGGATGGAGATGCGGCGTTCGTACTATAGGAGGGGGAGCAATGGCAAAATTTGATTTTAAGAAGCTGGTCAATGATTCTGCGGATAAGCTGAAAACCGGCGCGCAAAAAGCCCAGGATGCGGTGAAAGGATTTGATATAAAGACAGCCGCCGGTGATGTGATGACCAAAGGAAAAGACGCGGCGGAATACTTCAAACAGAAAACCGATGAAACGGTTCAGGCAGTTTCCCAGGCCGTCAGGAAAAAAGAGGAGGCCCGAGGGTTTATCACCGCTCAGGGTGCCGTCAAGCTGATGTGTATGATGATGGCTGCCGATGGGGACATTTCCAAACAGGAGCTTGGCCAACTTCAGGAAATCGGGAACGAATTGGATGAACACTTCCCGGAGTATCAGGAGAAGACTGTGGAAGAATGCACAGCCCTTGTGGAAAAGCTGGATACAGAGAACTACCGGGAAGAACTCCATGATGTTGTCCGGGATGTGATTCAGGAATCGCTTCATGCTTCCGGGGCAACGGTGCCTGTGAAGCTGCTGCTGTGGAATCTTCTGGTGGTTGCCCAAAGCGACAGCTGCTATCAGGAGGAGGAAGCGAAGCTGATCCGTTATATTGCCAGACATCTGGAAATTGACAAGAGCATTGCTCCGGAAATGGAACATGCGCTCCGGGCCATGCTGGCCATTGAAAACGAAATGGAGTGGCTTAAAAATACGGACAGACCCTTTGGCACGGTAGAACCTGTGCTGACGGAACTGGCCGAGCGAAATGCCGCCATTGTACAGGCCGTCCATGACCTGATTGGGGACTGATAGGAGGGAGAATTATGCCGTTGCCATTATTGTTTATTGGAATCGCCGCCGCCACGGGTCTTGCCGGGGCGGGGAAAACTGTAAAGGCCGTTGTGGATAACACCAATGCCAATAGAATCAATACCGCAGCCAACGAGGGCGTGGACAACGCCAGAAAGCGTCTGGAGCAGCAAAGAGGAGCGGTTGCCCGGTCCCTTGAAAAGCTGGGTGAGGAGAAGCTGCAAATTCTCGCCGGTACGGTAACCTCTTTTGTGTCTGCTTTTGAGAAAATCAAGAACATTGATTTTACTTCTTCGGTGGGCCTGGAGGAATTGGAAAAGCTGCACATCGATCAGAAAGATTTTGAGGAACTCAAAGAACTGGGCAATTTTGCCATTCAGGTTGCCGGAGGCGTGACAGCCGGAGCAGCCGGTGGTGCCCTTACGGCCATCGGTGCCTACGGTGCGGCCCAAACCTTTGCGGCGGCTTCTACCGGAACGGCCATTGCCTCCTTGAGCGGTGCCGCCGCCACCAATGCAACCCTTGCTTTCTTCGGCGGCGGTTCCCTGGCAGCCGGTGGCCTGGGAATGGCGGGCGGTATGATGGTCCTGGGCGGTCTGGTGGCAGGTCCTGCGCTCCTGGTTATGGGGCTGATCACCGGCGCAAAATCCCAGGAGAAGCTGGACCAGGCATTGATCAACAAGGCCCAGGCAGAGGAAATCATGGAAGCACTGCATGCCGCCTCCGACCAGTGTTCCGCCATCCGCAGACGTGCGTACCTGTTTTATAGCCTTTTGGCCCATCTGGATACCTATTTGCTGCCGCTGGTCTGGCAAATGGAGGATATTATCGCAAAGGAAGGAACAGATTACCGCACCTATTCCCCGGAATCCAAAAAGGTCATCATGGCCGCCGCCAGCAATGCAGGCTCTGTAAAAGCGGTGCTGGATGTCCCAATCCTGACCGATGACGGATCGCTGACGGAACAGTCCGGCGAAATTGTGGAGAAAATCGGAAAACTCCTGTACAAATAAGGGAAAGGCTTTTTCGCCAAGGAGGAAATATCATGGGAGAATACCCAAATGTAGACTGCCTGGAATCGGACTGGAAGCTGTTTCGGAAAAGACTTCCGGGTTGGCAGGAAGCCTATATGGAAAAGCTGCTGGATGAATACAGAAGCATCCTGGACTCTGACGGACGGGCATCCGAGCGATTCCGGGCATTGGAAAAACGGATCAACAGCGACAAGCAGAATCCCGGCGTTCAGGCCAATATGCGCAGAAGTTGGCTGCGGGACAACATCATGGGCCTATTGCGAGATGATGCCATCACACTGGACGATTTGGCGGACTTTAGCCCGGAACTGCGGGATGAAATGGCGCAGTATGTGAAAATCCTTGAAAATAGACGGCGTGACAGATGATGGCTTTCCTCTGAGCATGGAAGTTCCCAGTCAGGAAATGAATCAATTTGACAATTAAAAAGGAACACGGTGTACCGATTTTGAGGTGGTACACCGTGTTCCTTATATGGACGATAAAAGACGATGCTTTTGAGAAAGGCCAACGGACGGAAACCCCTAAACGATTTCCGCAATGTCGTAAATCAGCCGTTCCGTTTTTTTCCAGCCTAGGCAGGCGTCGGTGATGGATTTGCCGTAGGTGCCGCCGTCAACCTTCTGGTTGCCGTCTTCTATGTAGCTTTCTACCATGAAGCCCTTGACAAGAGCGTGGATGCCTGTATCATAGGTTCTGTTTTGCAGGACTTCCCGGATGATTCGGCCTTGCTGGTAGGGGTTTTTACCGGAGTTGGCGTGGTTGGCGTCGATGATGACGGCTGGGTTTTGGAGGCCCTGTTCTTCATAGAGTTTGTGGAGGAAAAGCAGGTCCTCGTAGTGGTAGTTGGGCCGGGGGTCGCCGTGCTTGTTGGTGTAGCCCCGGAGAATGGCGTGGGCGTAGGGGTTTCCCCGGGAGGTGGCCTCCCAGCCACGGTAGATAAAGGTATGGCCATGCTGGGCGGCGTTGATGGAGTTCATCATCACGGACAGGTCGCCGCCGGTGGGGTTTTTCATGCCCACGGGAACGGAGATGCCGGAGCTGGTGAGCCGGTGCTGCTGGTCTTCTACAGACCTGGCCCCTACGGCAACGTAGGCCAGCACATCGTCCAGGTATTTATAGTTTTCCGGGTAGAGCATTTCGTCGGCGCAGGAAAAGCCCGTCTCCCGCAGCACCCGCATATGCAGTTCCCGGATGGCAATCAGACCTTTCAGCATATCCGGGGCGGCGTTGGGGTCCGGCTGGTGGAGCATACCCTTGTAGCCTGCGCCGGTGGTCCGGGGCTTGTTGGTATAGACCCGGGGGATGATCAGGAGTTTGTCGGCCACTTTCTCCTGAATAGGCACCAGCCGGGAGATATAATCCAGCACACTGTCCTCCCGGTCTGCCGAGCAGGGGCCGATGATCAGGGCCAGCCGGTGATCCCGGCCGCCCAGAATATCCTTCAATTCCCGGTCCCGCCGCTCAAATACCTGGGCCATATCGGCGGTGACGGGATATTCCTGCTTTAGGTCATAAGGAATGGTCAGCTTGCGCTTGAAATCCATATTCATAGTGTAAAAACCTTCTTTGTCTTGATCGATAGGCTCAGTATAGCGGGTTCCGGCAAAAAATGCAAGAAAAACCATTATGGGGTGTGAGGTTTTGACTATGAAATCGGTCTATCAGGGTGAGGAACAAAAACGAATGAGGTGATCTCAAATGGACGACAACAAAATAATCGCGCTGTTCTTCGCCAGAAATCAGGACGCCATCCGGCACACGGACGCGGCCTATGGGCGGCGGCTGTTCTGTCTGGCGGAACGGATCGTGCAAAACGATCAGGATGCGGAGGAAAACGTCAGCGATACCTATTTGCAGGCGTGGAATACCATTCCGCCCCAGCGGCCTACCCATTTCTATGCCTATATCGCCAAAATCTGCCGGAACTTCGCCCTTAAAAAGCTGGATTGGAAAAACGCCCAGAAGCGAAAGGCGGAAATTGTGGCCCTGACCCAGGAGATGGAGAGCTGCATTCCGGATACAGCCCGGGAAAATGAGCTGGACGCCCGGGAGCTGGGCAGGCTGCTGGACGCTTTCTTGAGGACCCAGACGCCGGATAATCAGATGGTATTTCTGCGCAGATTCTGGTACGCGGACACCATCGGGGAAATCGCTGCCCGGTACGGCATCAGCGAAAGCGCCGTGCACATGCGGCTGAATCGGACGAAAAACAGGCTATCCGCCTATCTTGCGAAGGAGGGCATTCAGGTATGAACGGGAAAAACATGCTTTTTGGACTGCAATATATTGGTGACGATCTTGTGGAAAACGCGGAATTCGGACAGTTTTCCACGGACACGGGAAAGAACGGGAGACCCCGCCGCGCCATCCGGCGGCCTCTGCTGGCGGCGGCACTGATTGGCGCGGCGCTTCTGCTGGTGGGCTGCGCGGTGGCCTATGTGCTGAATCTGGAAAAGATCAAAATCAGCGCGGGAACGGAACAGCGGGACTATTCTCTGGTGGACGGGGTGTACGTGAAGGCCCCCCACACGGTGAATACCACCACCCTGACCCTGGCGGGGCTGGAAGGTTCCGACGCCTACAAGGCTTGCGCGGACTTCTACGTTTTCCAGGAGGAATACACCGCCAACGTGGAAAAAATGGCCGAAAACGGCACGGTGCCAGAGGACTATTGGGAAACCTACAGCGATGTTATGAATGCCAAGGCCCGGGAGCTGGCAGAGAAGTACGGCCTGAAGCCGGAGGGGAAGCTCCTGGAATTCCGCACGAACCGGAATCTCTGCGACGCTCTGGACGTGGAACGCTTTGACCGCAGCAACCCGGACATCAGCGTAAACATCAATGGCGGCGGCTGCTATGATACGGGCAATTTCTGGCTGAACATGGACTTTGCATTCCCGGAGGATAAGGGGTATGAGGTTCTGAGAAGTCCCGGCACGCTTGCCTGGAACCGGAAGGACTGCTTCAGCCGGGACTATCTGACGATCACGGACAGCGGCGACTGGATCGAGAAGAATTATACAACCGCTTCCGGAAGCCAGGTGCTGATCCTCCATTCCCCCAGCCAGGAGACCGGTCTGGTCCTCTGCGACCGGGGCGAGGCGATGATGGCCTTGGTGTTTAATGCCAATATTGAGCATCTCAGCGAAGAAGACTACGGTGTGTTCTCCTCTGAATTTGTGCGCATGACGGACAGACAGCTGGAGCTGGTGGCGGACGCCATAGACTTTTCCGTTCAGCCCAGAATCCTCACGCAAGCCGATGTGGACGCCCAGAGCGCGGTTCCTCGGGAGGCCACTCAGAACGGTTATACCCTGACGCTGAAGGGCGTGGAGACTGACGGCTATGTGGCGCGGATCCTGCTGAGCCTCGCCGCCCCGGAGGGGACGGCATTTCCGACCGATGGCAATCTCATTTTTGCCGAGGATACGCTGGTGGACGAGAATGGCGTCGAGGCTATGGGGGCTTTCAGCATTGAGCCGGTGGACGATGGAGACGGAAAAAGCAATACGGCGGACCTGCTGCTGATCCGGAACCGTGCTATGGAGGGCGGCAGCGCCCCCTTCACAGCCGGAACGACCTGGAATCTGTATCTCGTTGATATTGTGTATTCCGCCTGGAACGCGGAAAGCGGTATCATCCGGGACACGCTGGCCGAGGGAGAGTGGATGATCCCCATTTCCTTTGACGGTGAAAACGGGGATTACCGGGAACTAGAACTGGTACAAAAGCCCATCACGATGAAAGCCGCCGTGAGCTATGATGAAACCGGAAAAGCTGCGCTAGAGTCCTTCCCGGTGACTTCCGTCAAGCTGCGCCGCAACTGCATTCTCCTGACGGCAGATGTGGGAGAGAAAACCTATGCGGATTTCTTCTGGCTCGGCTCTACCGGTAACAAGGCGGTTCTGAAAGACGGCACCGAGGTGGATGTTTTGAATCAGGCTTTTGCGAAACCCCTTGACCTGGACAGTGTAGACTACATTCTCTTTGCCGACGGCACCAAGCTGCCTGTTCCGACACCGTAAACCTAAGAAAAGAAAAAGCTGCCCCGGAGGGAACACAAACGTTCCGCTTCGGGACAGCTTTTTGGTACGACTGGGCCTATAAGCCGGGTTCTGTTTTGACAGCCATCTATCTAGCCCTGTGATCGCTCGCAGGGTCAAGCCACCTCTTGGGGACGGCCGGGCAAGCCTGTTGTCCCCCACACGGTGTTGCTCCGGATAGAGTTTACATCATAAAACCCATGTTGCCATGGGCTGGGTGCGCTCTTACCACACCTTTTCACCCTTGCTGACGGTTTGAAACCGGCCAGCGGTATCTCTCTGTTGCACTTGTCCTGGGGTCACCCCCGGCAGGCGTTACCTGTTATCCTCGCCCTATGGAGCCCGGACTTTCCTCATCTGGGACCTTTCGGTACCCATCCGCGGCTGTCCAGCCCAGTCGCGAACATATTGTACTCTAAGAATGGACAATTGTCAAACATCTTGCAAAATCTTTTCCGGTGGGATATACTATTGAACATAGAATTGGAGAAAAGGCGGGTATCGTTATGGATGCTTTTGAAAACTATTTTGGAGGACTCAGGGACAAGTCCATTGCCGTTCTGGGCCTGGGGGTCAGCAATCGGCCCCTGGTGCGACTGCTGCTGGAATTCGGCTGCCAGGTAACGGGCTGTGACAAAACCCCCCGGGAAGAGCTGGACGAGGAGGTATTGGAGCTTGAAAAGCTGGGCTGCAAGCTCCATGTGGGGCCTGATTACCTAGAAGGGGTGCAGGCAGAGATTTTGTTCCGCACCCCCGGCATGCACCCCAACAATCCGGCCATTGAGGCCCTGCGGCAGCGGGGGGCCCAGGTGACTTCGGAAATGGAAGTGTTTTTTGAGGTCTGCCCCTGCAATCTCATTGCCGTCACCGGCTCTGACGGAAAAACCACCACCACCACTCTGGTCAGCGAAATGCTGAAAGCCTCCGGGAAAACCGTGTGGCTGGGGGGCAATATCGGCACGCCCCTGCTGCCCCTGTGCCGCCAGATGAAAAAAGAGGACTTTGCGGTGGTGGAGCTCAGTTCTTTCCAGCTGATGGATATGCGCCGCAGTCCCCAGCGGGCCCTCATCACCAATCTGGCCCCCAACCATTTGGATATTCACAAGGACATGGAAGAATATGTGGAGTCCAAAAAGAACATCTATCGGTTCCAGGATGAAACAGGCATTTTGGTGCTGAATGCCGACAATGCCATTACCGCTTCTCTCCGGGGCAACGGGGAAACCCGGTTCTTTTCCAGAAAGCAGAAAACCAACTGCGTCTGGGAAGAAAACGGCGTGATTTACCGCCGGGGGGAGCGGCTGCTGGAAACCAAAGAAATCCTCATTCCCGGCACCCACAATATTGAAAACTACATGGCGGCCATTGCCCTGGTGGAGGGGCTGGCCACCGACGACGCCATCCGGCAGGTTGCCCGGAACTTTGGCGGGGTGGAGCATCGCATTGAGCTGGTGCGGGTGAAAGACGGGGTCCGGTATTACAATGACTCCATTGCCTCCTCTCCCAGCCGGACCATTGCGGGTCTGCGCAGCTTCCCGGAAAAGGTAATCCTCATTGCGGGGGGCTACGACAAGCATATCCCCTATGATGTCCTGGGTCCGGAAATCTGCGCCCATGTGAAAAAGCTGTTTCTGGGCGGTGCCACCGGCCCTAAAATTCGGGCAGCGGTGGAAAACGCACCGGCGTACCGGCCCGGTGTGCCGGAAATCGTGGATTGCGGCGACTTTACCCAGGCCACTCTGGCAGCGGCCCAGGTGGCAGAGCCGGGGGATGTGGTGCTGATGAGTCCTGCAAGCGCAGCCTTTGACCAGTTTAAGAACTTCATGGTTCGGGGCCAGTACTTTAAGAAACTTGTAAAGGAGCTGTGACCATGGAATTGACCCGGATTTCTCAGGGCATGCGGAAAGTGCTGCCCCTGAAGCGCTGCGGCGCGGTGATCGTGGCGGCTGGCTCCGCTTCCCGGATGGGGGGCATTGATAAGGTCATGGCCCCCCTGAGGGGTGAACCTGTGATCCTGCGGACGGTCCGGGCCTTTCAGGAGACGGACGCCATCCGGGAGATCGTTATCGTTACCCGGGAGAATTTGATCATGCCTGTTTCGGACCTGTGCGCCGGGTTGGACAAGGTAAAGGCTGTGGTGGTTGGCGGTGGGAGCCGGCAGGAATCCGTCTGGCTGGGGCTGAACGCCCTGTCCAAAGGCATGGAGCTGGCGGCAATACAGGATGGGGCCCGGCCGCTGGTGACCCCGGCGCTTATCGACAGGACCGTCCGTGCGGCACACAGCTACGGGGCGGCGGCACCGGCCATCCCGGTAAAAGACACCATCAAGGTGGAGAAAAGCGGCCTGATTGAATCTACCCCGGATAGAAGCACGCTCCGGGCGGTGCAGACCCCCCAGGTGTTTGACTTTGACCTGCTGCGGGGAGCCTTGCAAAAGGCCCGGAACGATGGGGCAGAGGTAACGGATGACTGCTCCGCCGTGGAACGTCTGGGGATGAAAATCCGGCTGGTAGAGGGGGAGGAGCGGAACCTGAAAGTCACCACCCCCCTGGACCTGAAAATCGCGGAACTGCTGTTGGAGGAAAAGCCATGAGAATCGGACACGGTTATGATGTACACGCCCTGGTTCCCGGACGGAATCTGATTCTGGGCGGGGTGAACATTCCCTATGAGCTGGGGCTGGACGGCCACAGCGATGCGGACGTGCTGCTCCACGCCGTTATGGATGCCCTTCTGGGGGCGGCGGGGCTGGGGGACATCGGTCTCCATTTCCCGGATACGGATGCCCGGTACAAGGGGGCGGATTCCGGAAAGCTATTGGAATGTGTGGGCGAAAAAATCCGTGCCGCGGGCTTCCGGGTGGGGAACATCGATGTGACCATGATCGCCCAGCGGCCCAAGCTGCGGCCCTATATTGACACCATGAAAGAAAACATTGCCGCCCGGCTGGGCATCCATCCCGACAGGGTCAATGTCAAGGCCACCACCGAGGAGCATCTGGGCTTTACCGGCGAGGGCCGGGGCATGGCCTGCCATGCGGTGTGCCTGCTGGAAGAAAAATGACAAAATATTTCTCCCGGGCATAGAATGTGCCCGGGAGGGAATTTTTTATGAAGCAATATCTGATTACCTTCCGCTCGGTGACCTACGCCCAGCGGGGGGAGCGAAGCCTTGGGGGACGGGGGATTTCCGGCAGCCTGAGCCGGACGCCCAAGTGGATGGAGCAGCAGGGCTGCGGCTACGGCCTGACTCTGCGCGGTGCCAACATCTACAGGGCGGTGGATGCCCTGCGGCAGGACGGGGTGAGCTGGCGAAGGGTCTATGTGCTGGAAAACGGAAAATACCAGGAGATTGCCCTATGATCTACCTGGACAACGGGGCCACCTCGTTTCCCAAGCCGCCCCAGGTGGTCCGGGCGGCAGAGGAGGCCATGGTTCGGGCGGCAAACCCGGGCCGGGGCGGCTACAAAGCGGCCATGGCGGCGGCGGAAATCGTTTTTGACTGCCGGGAGCAGGCGGCGGCGCTGTTTTCCTGCAAACCGGAGCAGGTGGTGCTGACGGCCAACTGCACCCACGGACTGAATATTGCCATTGGCAGTCTGTTCGGGGACGGAAGCCGGGTGCTGATCTCCGGTTTTGAGCACAACGCGGTTACAAGACCCCTGTACGCCCGGGGCTGCAAGGTGAAAATCGCCGGACGGCGGCTGTTCTGCTGGGAGGAACTTCTGGATTCCTTCCGGCGGGAGCTGCGGCAGGGGGTGGACGGAGCGGTATTTACCCATGTGTCCAATGTGTTCGGCTATATCCTGCCGGTGAACGAAATGGCGGCGGAATGCCGGGCGGCAGGCGTCCCCTTTGTTCTGGACGCCGCCCAGTCCGCCGGGAGCCTGCCGGTGGATTTTGGGGCGTTGGGGGCGGAATTCATTGCCATGCCCGGCCACAAGGGCCTGTTAGGCCCCCAGGGTACGGGCCTTCTGCTCTGCGGCGACCCCGGAAAACCCCTGCTTTTCGGCGGCACCGGCACCCTGTCCCGGGAGAAAACCATGCCGGAGGACCTGCCGGAACGGCTGGAGGCGGGGACTGTGAATGTGCCCGGGGCGGCGGGACTGGCGGCGGGCATCCGTCTGGTCCGCGGTATGACCCCGGAGAAAATCTTTGCCCGGGGCCATGGCCAGACCATGGCCTGCGGGAGGGCGTTGGAAGAGATGGGCTATCGGGTGTTTACAGGGCCGCATCAGGCCATGACGCTTTCTTTTCAGGGAAAAGCTGACTGCGAGGAGATCGCGGAGGCTCTGGGCAGCCGGGGCATCGCCGTCCGGGCGGGGCTCCACTGCGCGCCTCTGGCCCATGAAAGCGCCGGGACTTTGGAAAAAGGCACCGTCCGGATCAGCTTCGGCCACGACGCGTCCCCGGCCCAGACAAACGCTCTGCTGCGGGCACTGGGCGCGTGAGCACGGAAAGTTTACATTTCCCGGGAAGGGTCCGCTTTCCCGGGAAAATTCGTGTTTGGGGCGGAATGAGAGAGAATGGAGGGAAAAGCCCGGTTTCGGATGCCGAAAAGGGGAGAAAGAGGACACGGCGCCGGAAAGAATTTTATGCAGAATATCTATTGCCAACCGGGGAAGAATCCGCTATAATAAACCGGATAATAGATAAGTATACCATAAGGTCGTGTGCGATCTGAAAAAGTTGACATAAAAGAGGGTTCGAGCATGGAAGCATTGCACAGCTTATTGCAGCAGGTCATGCGGATGCAGTGGTCCGATTACCTGGATATTTTAGTTGTCACGTTTATTATATATCGTTTGCTGCCCCTGATCCGTACACCCAGTACCATGCGTGTGGCCCGGGCTGTGATCGTGGTGGTGGTCATCGCGGCCATGACGGACGTGATGCACCTGTATACCCTGAGTTTCCTCATCAATCAGTTCCTGTCCATCGGACTGCTGGCACTGGTCGTCCTGTTCCAGCCGGAGCTGCGGCGGATGCTGGACCATCTGGGAAGCGTCCGCCTGGGGGCTCTGTTCGGCGGGGTCAAGCCGGTGGCGGAGATGGATATGGTCATCAGCCAGACTGTGGCTGCCTGCGACTGCATGAGCCGGGAAAAGGTGGGCGCGCTGATCGTCTTCACCCGGGAGGCCAGTCTGGACGACTATGTGAAAACCGGCACGACCATTGACGGCCGGGTCTCCGAGCAGCTGATCCGGAATATCTTCTTCCCGAAGGCTTCCCTGCACGATGGGGCCATGATTATCCGGGAGGGCAAGATCAAGGCGGCGGGATGCGTGCTGCCCCTGTCCACCAGCGACCGGCTGGCGGCGGATCTGGGCACCCGGCACCGCGCGGGCGTGGGCATGAGTGAGAATTCCGACGCCGTGGTGGTCATTGTCTCTGAGGAGACCGGCACCATCTCCGTAGCCATGGGCGGCATGCTCAAGCGCCATCTGGCCCCCAAGACGCTGGAAAAGCTGCTGCACAATGCCCTGTGTCCTGAGGAGAACCAGCAGGAGAACCGGAACATCGGTCAGATCCTGCGGCAGAAGCTGGCAAGACCCGGAAAGGAGGACCAGGATCATGAAGCGTAAAATCGGATATATGCTGCTGTCCCTGGCCATTGCCTTCGGACTTTGGCTGTACGTCATCACCACGGTAAGTCCCGGCTCCTCGGATACCTATTACAACATCCCCATCGTCTGGGAGGGGGAATCCGTCCTGAATGAAAACGGCCTGATGGTCACGGCGGTCTCCTCCAATACGGTGAACCTGCGCCTGTCCGGCAACCGTTCGGACCTGAGCAAGGTCAATTCCGCGAACATTACCATTAAGGCGGATCTTTCGAAAATCCGGGAACCCGGCACCCAGATTCCCATCAACTATTCCACCCCGACTTTCCCCGGTGAGGTAGCCAGCAATGCCTTCGTTATTGAGACCAAGGAGCCGGACACGATCTATGTGACTGTGGTCAAGCGCGTCAGCAAGACCGTGCCGGTGGAGGTGGTCTGGGTAGGCTCCACCGCCGAGGGCTTTATGATCGACCGGGAGAATAAGACGCTGGATCACCCGGAGGTCACGGTCACGGGCCCGGAGTCCGTGGTCAATTCCATTGCCATGGCCACCATCTCCGTGGATCTGGACGGACGGCGGGAATCCATCAGCGAGAGCTACAATTACACCCTCTGTGACGATCAGGGAAAGCCTGTAGATGCCCGGCTGATTACCACGGATGTGGAGCAGATCCGCCTGGATGTGTCCATCCGGCGGGTGAAGGATCTGCGGCTGACCTATAATCTGGTACCCGGCGGCGGCGCGGACGAGGATAACACCACTGTCAAGCTCAGTGCCGAGACCATCCGGGTTTCCGGCAGCGAGGCGGCTCTGGAGAACCTGGGCGATACCCTCAGCATCGGCACCATCAATCTGGCGGACATCACCAAGAGCTCGACCAGTCTGACCTTCGCCATCGCCCTGCCCGAGGGAATCACCAATCTGACCGGTATTACGGAGGTCACGGCGGACGTGTCCTTCCACGGTCTGGCTACCAAGGAGCTGACCGTTACCAACATCCAGAGCATCAATATTCCCGAGGGGCTGTCAGTGGAGCTGATCACGGAAAAGCTCACCGTTACCCTGCGGGGCCCCACGACGCTGATTTCCACGGTGACCCCGGAGGATGTGGCGGTTATTGTGGACTTCACCGGCGCGGAGGTGGGCACCTCCACATTCAAGGCGACGGTCAGCATCAGCGATGACTATAAGGCTCTGGGGACTCTGAAGGCGGAGCCTGTTTCCGCAAAGATCGATTTGGCAGAGAAATGATTTGCCGTGTTCAAAAGCGGTGAAATAGAAGGAGAGCATGACCATGGTGAAAAGTATGACCGGCTACGGCCGTGCCGTGGAGACGGTAAACGGCAGGGAGTTCACGGTTGAAGTGCGAAGCGTCAACAACCGCTACCTGGACTGCACGGTAAAGCTGCCGAGAAACCTGTCCTTCGGGGAGGACGCCGTCAAACAGGCGGTAAAAACTTCCATTTCCCGGGGGAAGGTGGATGTGTTTGTGTCCGTCCGCAGCGAGGGCGCCCAGGAGACCGCCGTGAGCCTGAATAAGCCCATGGCGGAAGGCTATCTGGCAGTCCTGCGGCAGATGCGGCAGGAGTACGGCCTGGCGGGAGAGATCACGGTCTCCATGCTGGCGGGACTTCCGGATGTGTTCCTGCTGGACAAGCCCCCTGTGGATGAGGAGCAGCTTCTGGCGGATTTCCTGAGCGTTGTCCAAAAGGCTCTGGCGAATTTCGACGCCATGCGCCGCGCCGAGGGTACGGCGCTGGCTGCGGACCTGCGGGGAAGAGGGGAGACCATCCTCTCTCTGGTAGAGCAGGTGGAGGCGGGCAGCCCCCAGACAGTGGCGGACTACCGGGCCCGGCTGGAGGCCAAGCTCAAAGAGGTTCTGGCGAATACCGCCATTGATGAGAGCCGCATCCTCACCGAGGCAGCCATCTTTGCCGATAAGGTCGCTGTGGACGAGGAAACGGTGCGGCTGCGCAGCCACCTGAACCAGATGAATACCATGCTGGATGCCGGCGGTCCCATCGGGCGGAAGCTGGACTTCCTGCTGCAGGAGATGAACCGGGAGGCCAACACCATCGGCTCCAAGTGCTCGGATGTACGCCTGGCTCGGGTGGTTGTGGAAATCAAGGCCGAGCTGGAAAAGATCCGGGAACAGACGCAGAACATTGAGTAAGGAGCGGGAAATATGAAGCTTCTGAACATCGGCTTCGGCAGCATGCTTTCCCAGGAGCGGGTGCTTTCCATTCTGGCGCCGGATTCCGCGCCCATCAAGCGCGTTATGCAGGAGGCCAAGGACCGGGGAATGCTGATCGACGCTTCCTACGGCCGAAAGACAAAGTCCGTCATTCTGATGGACACGGATCATGTAATTCTGTCCGCGCTGACTCCGGAAAGTCTGACCGCGCGGTGGTCAGACTCTGAGGCGGCAGATGAAGAGGAGAGAGAGTAAGTGGGTAAACTGATCGTGATTTCCGGCGCCTCCGGCGTGGGCAAGGGAACGGTGGTCAAGAAGATGATGGCCCGGAGGAAGGATCTTTATTTTTCCGTCTCCGCAACGACCCGGCCTCCCAGACCCGGCGAGGTAGATGGGAAGGACTATTATTTCGTGACCCGGGAGCGCTTCCAGGAGATGATCCGCCGGGGGGAAATGCTGGAATACGACGAGCACAACATGAATTTCTACGGCACGCCCAGAGCGCAGGTCGAAGAGAAGCGGGCCAAGGGCCATGTGCTGCTGGACATCGAGCCGGTGGGCGCCAGAAATGTGAAGAACAACTACCCGGAAGCGGAGTTGGTGTTTATCATGCCGCCCTCTGTGGAAGAATTGGAACGCCGTTTGCGGGGCCGCAACGACACACCGGAGGACCAGATCGCCATCCGCATGGAGCGGGCAAAATGGGAAATGGCGCAGCGGACCTGGTATGACCATGTGGTGGTCAACGACGACGCCGGGCGCTGCGCGGAAGAGATTCTAAGCCTGATCGAGAAGTAAATATTCCGCGGGGGACGATGCCCACATCGTCCCGGGACACTGCGAAAGTGCCCGGAATGCATGGGGCGCCCGGAGGCGGGGCGATGTGGGCATCGCCCCCTGCGGCGTGAAAGATAGATTGTAGTTACTGTTTTTTGGAGGAATCAAAACTATGCTGTATCCACCTGTTGCTGATTTGCTGACGAAAGTTGAGAGCCGTTACCTGCTGGTGAATCTGGTTGCCCATCGGGCCCGCCAGATCGCTGCGGAGGCCGAGGAATTCCATGAGGACCTGCCGGAGAAGCCTGTGACCATGGCCATCCAGGAGGTCGCGGACGGAAAGCTCAGCGCCACCATCAAGGAAGAGTACAAGCACTAAGCGCTGCCCTGCGGAGACGGGAGGAATGGGTATGGTTGCGGGAATTGCCGTTTCGGCGGCGAATTTTGCCATCGATAAGCTCTATTCCTACCGCATTCCGGCAGGAATGGCGCTCCAGCCCGGCCAACGGGTCCAGGTGCCGTTTGGCCGGGGCAATACCGCCGCCGAAGGCATCGTGGTGACGGTGGGAGAAGGCAGCGAGGAAAAACTCAAGGCCGTTGCCCAGTGCCTGGAGGAGACCCCGCTGCTGACCCCTTTGCAGCTGCGGCTGGCGGCGTTCCTGCGGGAGCGCTGCTTCTGCACCTTTTACGATGCTGCCAGAGCGATGCTCCCGGCGGGACTCTGGTTCCGCCAGAGGGATACCTTTACCCTGACGGAAGACCGGAGCTGGGAAAGCGCCGTCATCCGCAAGGAGGGAGCCCGGGAGATCCTGGAGACCATGCGGGATCTGGGCGGTGCGTGCCGGGATTCGGCACTCAGCGCTTGTGTCCCGGATGGGGACAGGCGGCGGGAGGCACTTGCCTATCTCGCCCGGAAGAAATGGATCACCGCCCAGGCGGAGCTTTTGCGGAAGACCTCTGACCGGACGGAAAAAATTGCCGCGCTGGCAGTCCCGGCGGAGCAGGCCATGGAGTTTGCCATGAGCCGCCCCAAGGGCGCGGCCATGCAGAGAAGCGTTCTGCGGCTGCTCTGCGGCGTTGGCTGTGCCAGCGTGAAGGACATCTGCTATTACACGGGGGCATCTTCTCAGACTGTTGCCCGGCTGGAAAAGCTGGGGTATGTGGAACTGTCCGAACGCCCGGTGCTGCGGTGCCGGGAGATTGAACCGGCCAGAGTCACAAAGCCGCTGGTCCTGAATGAGGAGCAGCAGCGCTGCTTTGAGGGACTTCTGGCCCAGTCCCGGGAGGAAGATCCCGGCGTGGCGCTGCTCTACGGCGTTACCGGATCCGGTAAGACCTCTGTTTATATCCGCCTGATCATGCAGACGCTGGAGGAGGGCAAAAGCGCCATCCTTCTGGTGCCGGAGATTGCTTTGACACCCCAGCTTCTGGGACTGATGGCCGCCTGGTTCGGCGATCAGGTGGCGGTGCTCCACTCCAGCCTCTCCGACGGAGAACGGTGCGACCAGTGGAAGCGTGCCAGAGAGGGAAGCGCCCGGGTGATTGTGGGGACACGGAGCGCCGTGTTTGCCCCCTGCGAAAAGCTGGGACTTATCATTCTGGATGAGGAGCAGGAGCATTCCTATAAGTCTGAAAACGCGCCCCGCTATGCCGCCCGGGAGGTGGCCATGTGGCGGGGCGTGAAGGAGGGGGCGCTGGTGCTTCTTGGCTCGGCCACCCCGTCCGTAGAGAGCATGTACCACGCGAAGCAGGGAACTTACCGGCTTTATCGGCTGCAAAACCGCTACAATGGCCGCCCGCTTCCCGAGACCCGGATTGTGGACATGCGTGAAGAACTGAAGCTGGGAAATGACGGTACTTTGAGTTACCCCCTGCGGCAGGCCGTCCATGATACGCTGGCGGCGCGCAAGCAGGTGATTCTGCTTCTCAACCGCCGGGGAAACAGCCGGGCATTGGTCTGTGTGGACTGCCGGGAGGCCCCGGAGTGCCCCCGGTGCAGCGAGCGGCTGACCTACCACAGCGCCAACAACCGCCTTTTGTGCCACTACTGCGGCTACTCCATGCCGGTGCCGGACCGCTGCCCCAAATGCGGCGGCCCTTTGAAGACCCTGGGCACAGGCACCCAGCGGGTGCAGCAGGAGCTGGCGGAGCTGTTCCCCGATGTGGAAGTGGCCCGCATGGACGCGGACACCGTCAGCGCCACCAACACCCACGAGGCCATTCTCTCCCGGTTCCGCCGGGGAGAGCAGCAGATTCTGCTCGGCACGCAGATGGTTGCCAAGGGCCTGGATCTGCCCAACGTGACCCTCGTCGGAGTGCTGGACGCGGATTTGAGCCTGTTTACCGGAGGATTCCGGGCCGGGGAGACCACCTTTGATATGCTGACACAGGTGGTAGGCCGGGCAGGCCGGGGCGACTGTGAGGGCCGGGCGGTCATTCAGACCATGGCCCCCAGCCATGAACTGATTCGTCTCGCGGCAGAGCAGAACTATGATCGGTTTTATGATCTGGAAATTCGGCTGCGGCAGGTGCAGCACGCGCCCCCCTTTGCCGACCAGGTGCTGATTGCCTTTCAGGGGTTGCAGGAGCCTCAGGTGCTGCTGGGTTCTGCCAAATTCCGGGACAGTCTGCTGGCTCTGGGCAGACAGGGCACTTTGGGCGGCTACGAGCTGTTAGGCCCGGCCCCCAGCCCGGTACCGAAGATTAACTATCAGTACCGCTACCGGCTGACCCTGCGGTGCCGTCTGGATAAGAATATCCGCGCGGCGCTTGCGTATCTGCTGTCCGCGTTCGGAAAGGACATGGCTATGCGGGGCGTCAGCGCTTATATTGATGTGAACGGTTTTGAAGGATAAGGAGAAAAGAAATGGGAATTCGGAAAATCATGACGGTGAAGGAACCCTGCCTGCACAAGGTCTGCCGCCCGGTGGAGAAGTTTGACAAGAAGCTGCACAAGCTGCTGGACGATATGAAGGAGACGCTGGTGGACGCCAATGGCGTGGGTCTGGCGGCTCCCCAGGTGGGCATTCTTCGCCGGGTCGTTGTTGTGGACACCGGGGAGGAAATACTGGAGCTGGTGAATCCGGAGCTGCTGGAAACCAGCGGCGAGCAGGTAGGCAGCGAGGGCTGCCTCAGCGTCCCCGGCAAGTACGGCATTGTCAAGCGGCCCAACTACGCCAAGGTCCGGGCCTATGACCGGGACGGCAATGAATTCGAGGTAGAGGGTGAGGAGCTGATGGCCCGGTGCTTCTGTCATGAACTGGACCATCTGGACGGCATTGTCTATACGGAGATCATGGAGCGCTATCTGACCGACGAAGAGCTGAACGAGGAGGCCTGAGTATGCGCGTGGTATTTATGGGAACCCCGGACATCGCGGCCACCTGTCTGAAAAAGATTCTGACGGAGGGCTTCGAGGTCGTGGGCGTCTATACCCAGCCGGACCGGCCCAAGGGGCGGGGCATGAAGCTGACGGCTTCTCCTGTGAAAGAGACGGCACTGGCTGCCGGGATTCCGGTGTTCCAGCCGGAGAACTTTCGGGAGGAAGAAACGGTTCAGCAGCTGCGGGACCTGAAGCCGGATATCTGCGCCGTTGTGGCCTATGGCCGGATTTTGCCTCAGAAGGTGCTGGACGTGCCGGGGCTGGGCTGCATCAATATCCATGCCAGCGTGCTGCCCGCCTATCGTGGGTCCGCTCCTTACCAGTGGGCGGTGCTGGATGGCTTGAAGGAGACCGGCGTCACCGCCATGTATCTGGTCCGGGAGATGGATGCCGGAGACATCATTGACGTTTCCAAGACCCTCATCGGCGAAAATGAGACCGCCGGAGAACTGCTGGATCGGCTGGCGGTGCTGGGGGCAGACCTGCTGAGCAAAACTTTGACCCGCTTTGCCGAAAACGGAAAGCTGCCTGCCCGGAAGCAGGATGAGACCAAAGTCAGCTATGCCCCCATGCTGGAAAAGACCATGTGCCCCATTGACTGGACGAAGAGCGCCCGGCAGGTCCACGACCATGTCCGGGGCTTACAGCCCTGGCCCGTGGCGACCATGGAATTGCAGGGAAAGATTTTTAAGGTCCACGAGACTCGGGTGGTCTCCGGCAGCGGTAAGCCCGGCGAAAAACTGGGCCTGACAAAGACGGGACTGCGGATCGCCTGCGGCGAAGGGGCTGTGGAGATTCGGGTCCTGCAGGCCGAGGGCGGCAAGCGGATGAACGCGCCGGATTATTTCCGGGGCCATCCGCTGGAAGGTTAAATGGGCGCCCGGGAAACGGCGCTGAACGCGCTGATCGCCTGCCGGATGGAGCAGGGCTGGAGCAATGCCGTGCTGAAAAAGTACATCCGCCGGGACGCTCTGGATGCCCGGGACGCGGCGCTTGCCACCAGACTTTGTTATGGCGTGGTGCAGAACCGGGGAAAACTGGATTTTTACCTTGCCCAGCTTTTGAAGGGCTCTCTGAAAAAGCTCCACCCGGCGGTGCGGGATATTCTGCACCTGGGTCTTTACCAGATCTATGAGCTGGATAAGATTCCGGACAGCGCGGCGGTGAACGAGTCCGTTCGTCTGGCAAGAAAATACGGCCCGGCCGGCTGTGATAAACTGGTAAACGGTGTGCTGCGCAATGCGGTCCGCACCAAGGGTGTTTTGAAAGAACCCACTTCTTATGAAGACAAATACAGCCATCCGGCGGAGCTGGTGGCGCTGCTGAAGACCGCCCTTCCAAAGGGAACGCTGGAATCGGTGCTGAAAGCGGATAATGAAGCACCGGATACCGTAATTCAGGTGAACACCCTGAAAACGGACATGGGCAGCCTTGTAAAACGTCTGGAAGCGGAGGGCGTTCAGAGCCGTCCGCACTGCTGGATGGAAAACTGCCTGGTGCTCTCCGGCACCGGCAGTCTGGAACAGCTGCCCTCTTTTCGGGAAGGATTCTACTATGTCCAGGACCCGGCCAGCAGGCTCAGCGTGCTGTGCGCCGAACTGAAACCGGGCATGGCCGTGCTGGATTGCTGCGCCGCCCCCGGCGGCAAGAGCTTTGCGGCGGCCATGGCCATGGGCGGGCAGGGAAGCATCACCTCCTGCGATGTTCACGCCCATAAGATTCCGCTGATCGAAAGCGGGGCTGCCCGGCTGGGGATTTCCAATCTGAAGGCCCAATTGCAGGATGCCTCCGTCTTTGTCCCAAATTGGGAAGAGCATTTTGACGCTGTGATTGTAGACGCCCCCTGTTCCGGCCTTGGCATTATCCGGAAAAAACCGGATATCCGATACCGGGATCTGAAGGAAACAGAAACCCTGCCGGAATTGCAGAAACAGATCCTCTGGAATCAGGCAAGGTATGTGAAAAAAGGCGGGATCCTGATGTATTCCACCTGCACCCTGCTTCCCAGAGAGAATGAGGATGTGGTGCATGCCTTTTTGAAGGCCCACCCGGAGTTTATCCTGGAAAAGCTGCCCCTGCCGGAGGAGTTTCCGGGGAACGAAACGGGGTATCTGACCCTGCTTCCCGGCCGGCACGATACGGACGGCTTCTTTATTTCCAGAATGCGGAGGAAATCATGAATCTGAAATCCATGACCCTGGGGGAGATGACCCAGCTTTTCAAAGAGATGGGACAGCCTGCCTTTCGGGCAAAGCAGATCTATACCTGGCTTCATAAGGGCGTCCGCGGCTATGACGAGATGACCAATCTCCCCAAGCCCCTGCGGGAGCGGCTGGCGGGGGACTATCCCATCCATGCGCCCCAGGTAGTCCGGAAGCAGGAATCCCAGAGAGACGGCACCATCAAGTACCTCTGGCAGCTCTCCGACGGCAACTGCGTGGAAACGGTGCTCATGCGCTATCACTATGGCAATACGGTCTGTATTTCCACGGAGGTCGGCTGCCGCATGGGCTGCGCCTTCTGCGCGTCTACCCTGGGCGGTCTGGTCCGGCGGCTGGAGCCATTTGAGATGCTGGACCAGGTCCTGTTCACGCAGGTGGATTCCGGCCAGCCCATTTCCCATATTGTACTCATGGGCATCGGAGAGCCGCTGGATAACTTTGACAATGTAATGCGTTTTCTGGAGCTGGTGAACAGCCCGGAGGGAATGCATATCTCCATGCGGCACATCAGCCTCTCCACCTGCGGTCTGGTGCCGAAAATCGATGAGCTGGCAAAGCGCAATTTGCAGCTTACCCTGTCTGTCTCCCTCCACGCGCCCAATGATGCCGTCCGCGATACCATTATGCCGGTGAACAGAGCCTATCCCAGTCAGGAACTGCTGGATGCCTGCCGCCGGTACTATACGGCCACTTCCCGGCGCATTTCTTTTGAGTACGCCATGATAAACGGGGTCAACGACCGGCCGGAGGACGCCAGAGAGCTGCTGCGGCGGATGAAGGGTCTGCCCTGCCATTTTAATCTGATTCCTCTGAACCATGTGGAGGAAAGTCCCTTGAAGCCAAGCACCCGGGAGGCTGTAGCGGCTTTCCAGAAGATTCTGGAAGACGGCGGCATCCCGGCTACAGTCCGCAGGACTCTGGGCGGCGACATCGACGCTTCCTGCGGACAGCTGAGACGGAAATTTACAAAAGAACAAGCGAAATAAAAATTGACAATTGACAGTTGACAATTGACAATTTTTCGTGCAGTCCCGGGAAATTGATTCAAATTACGAGACCGATGCGGAACCGGTGAAAGGATTCACAGGGGCTCTCCGCGCCGCGCATAATTGTCAATTGTCCATTGTCAACTGTCAATTGAAAAAGAGAGGTGTTTTCTATGCAGGGCTGGGGCCTGACAGATGTTGGGTGCGTCCGGAAACAGAATCAGGACGCGTTTCATATTGAAAAACTGGGACGGGGGGCGCTGCTGTGCGTGGTCTGCGACGGCATGGGAGGCGCCAAGTCCGGCAATGTGGCCAGTTCTCTGGCCGTGGATGTGTTCGTTCAGGAGGTCAAGCGCAGCTGGTCCAGCGCTGCCGATTGGGACAAGACGGATATGATTCTGCGCGGCGCCGTGAAGCTGGCCAATTTCACGGTCTATGATCAGGCCAATCAATTTGAAGAGTTCGAGGGAATGGGCACCACGCTTGTGGCGGCCCTGATCCGAAAAAATCAGGCATCCATCGTCAATGTGGGCGACAGCCGGTGCTACGGCATTTCCAACGGCAGTATCCGGCAGATCACCAAGGACCACTCCGTGGTGCAGATGATGGTGGACCGTGGCGAACTGACGCCGGAGACTGCCAAGACCTACCCGGGCAAGAATCTGATCACCCGGGCCGTTGGTACGGAGCCAACGATCATCTCGGACCTCTACCGGCAGGAACTGGAAAAGGGCAGCTACCTGCTGCTGTGTACGGACGGCCTGAGCAATATGCTGGACGATCAGGAGATGCTCTTTGAGGTCGTCCACGGGGTCAACAAACAAAAATGCTGCAAGCGTCTGCTGGATATCGCCAAGCTGCGGGGATCCCCCGACAATGTGACCAGCATTCTGGTATCGATTTGAAAGGAGCAGTGCCAACGTGAATCAATATATTGGACGGCTGCTGGATGACCGGTACGAGATCCTGGAGGTCATCGGCACCGGCGGCATGGCCGTGGTATATAAAGCGCTGGACCACCGGCTGAACCGGCAGGTGGCCGTAAAAATTCTGAAAGACGAATTCTCGGGGGATGAGGAGTTCCGCCGCCGCTTCCGGGCGGAGGGCGAGGCCGTTGCCATGCTGAGCCACCCCAATATCGTTCAGGTCTTTGACGTTTCGTCCTCGGACGCGGCGAACTACATCGTCATGGAGCTGATCGACGGCATTTCCCTGAAGCAGTATATGGAGGTCAAGGGCGTTCTCAACTGGAAGGAAACCCTGCATTTCGCCATGCAGATCGCCAAGGGTCTGGAGCACGCCCACAGCAGGGGCATCGTCCACCGGGATATCAAGCCCCACAATGTCATGGTGCTGAAAGACGGCAGCGTGAAGGTCATGGACTTCGGCATTGCCCGGGTCATGAGCAAGAGCAACACCCTGACCAAGGAGGCACTGGGATCCGTCCATTATATCTCCCCGGAGCAGGCGAAGGGCGGCTATACGGATTCCCGGTCCGATATCTACTCCCTCAGCGTGGTCATGTACGAGATGATGACAGGCCGCCCGCCCTTTGACGGGGAATCCCCTGTGGCGGTGGCCATTCAGCATATCAACGGCGGAGCGCCCAGACCTTCCACACTGAATCCCAATATCCCCGTGGGCCTGGAGCAAATCATCCTCAAGGGCATGGCTCTGGATCCCAAGGACCGGTACGCCTCTGCCACGGAGATGATCCAGGATATGGAGGAATTCCGAAAGAATCCCTCCGTTGACTTCCAGTATAAGGCATCCGCGCCTTCAGAGCATCCCATCGCCATCAAGGGCATGCCCCAGACCTACCCCAAGGCGACTACCGCCGAGCGGGTGGCGGCATCCAGAAGCAGCAATCCCCAGCCTCCCCAGCGGCAGACAACCGGACGGCTGCCCCAGCAGACCCAACAGGTAAGGCGGCAGCAGGAGCAGAGACGGCAGACCGTCAGCCAGAATACCGAGGCCATGCGCCGGGCGGCTTTGCAGCGCAAAAAGGAAGAACAGCGCAAGCGGGAGGAGCGGAACCGCATCGCTACCATTGCGGTGATCGTGTGCAGCGTGGTGGCTATCGTCGCCATCGGCGCGTTCCTCATTGCCGTGTTCAACGGAGCGCTGCTGAACAAGGATAAAAAACTGGTGGAAGTGCCCTATCTTGTGGGTACGGAGTATACCGATGACCTCGCTGACCGGTATCCGGACTTTACCATCCGATTCCAACCCCAGCAGTATGACAGCAACTATGCCAAGGGCCAGATCATGGCACAGGAACCGGCGGGCGGCAGTAAAGTCACCAAGGGCACGGAGATCGTTATCACCGTGAGCCTGGGCGAGGAGCCTGCGGAGAAGGTCATGGAGGATCTGACGGATGTGACCCAAGCGGAGGCGGAGTCCTTCCTGCAGGGGCAGGGCTTCCGGACTCTGATCCGTCAGGAGGCCAGCGACACCGTTGAAGAAGGAAAGGTCATCCGCACCGACCCGGCCAAGGGCACAAAGCTGACCGAAGGCCAGACCGTCAGCATCTGGGTCAGCACCGGCCCGGAGAGCGTGACGATGCCCAATGTGGTGGATATGACCCGGGAGGCGGCTCTGAAACTTTTGCAGGATATTCGGGATATCCGCATCGTGGAGCAGACCGAGGCCAGCGACTATGTGGCCAAGGGCAATGTGACCCGGACGGATCCCAAGGTGGGCACCGTACTGGAGGATGGGCAGAATGTGGTCGTCTACATCTCCTCCGGTCCTGCTTCCGCGGAAATGCCCAATGTGGTGGGCCTGTACAGCGAGACCGCCCAAAAGCAGCTTACGGATTTGGGCTTTGCCAATATCCGCACGGAAACCGTCCGCAGCGACCGGCCCAAGGGTGAGGTGGTTGCCCAGTCCGTGAAGAAGGGCACCCAGCTGAAACTTGGGGACGAGATCGTGCTGAGCCTTTCCGATGAGAGCGGCGTGACCCAGCCCACCGAGACGGAAGCCACTACGGAGACCACGGAGAAGACGGAGACCACCGTGTCTGTCCGCTTCTCCATTCCCAGACGGGATGAGGAATACCTGCTGACCATTCTGCAGGACGGCAGCGTCATTGTGGAGGATGAAAAAATTCCGGCGGGCTGTACGGACTACTACCTGACCCTGACGGGGTCCGGCACCAAGGAATACGACCTCTATATCAACGGAGAGAAATACGTGACCCAGAGAGTGACATTTGATGGCTGAGAAAACAGAAGTCGGACGCATTATCCGCTCCCTCAGCGGGTTTTATGACGTGCAGCTGCCGGACGGCGTGCTGACCTGCAAGGCCAGAGGCATCCTGCGCAGGGAGGGGCAGTCCCCGCTGACAGGAGATCTGGCCCGGGTGACCCGGCAGGGGAGCAAGGGCATGGTAGAAGCGATTCTGCCCCGGAAGAACAGCTTCGTCCGGCCGGCAGTGGCCAATGTGGATGCTCTGGTGATCTTCGCCGCCAACGTCAACCCCATTACGGAGCCGTTCCTGATTGACCGGGTGGCGGCTATTGCGGGGAATAAGGGCGTGGAGTGCGTTCTCTGCGTGAACAAAACGGATCTGGACGGGGCGGAGGAGCTGTGCCGCGTTTACACCCACGCGGGCTTCCGGGTGATTCCCACCAGCGCCGAAACGGGCGCTGGGGTGGAGGATCTGCGGGAAGCGCTTCAGGGAAAGCTGACCGCCTTTACCGGAAATTCCGGCGTGGGCAAGAGCAGCATTCTGAACGCGCTCTGCCCGGAGCTGGCCTTGCCCACCGGAGAGGTCTCCGAGAAGCTGGGCCGGGGACGGCACACCACCCGTCATGTGGAGCTGTTTACGCTGGATCCGGAGACCTTCGTCATGGATACCCCGGGCTTTTCCTCCTTTGATACGGACCAGATGGATATTATATTGAAGGAGAACCTTCAGTACGCCTTCCCGGATTTCGGCCCCTATCTTGGCAAATGTCAGTTCCACGACTGCTCCCATAGAAAAGAACCCGGCTGTGCCATCCGCGAAGCCGCGGAGGCGGGGGACATTGAAAGAACCCGGTATGACAGCTATCTGAAACTCTACGAAAAGGCCGCTCAATACAAAGAGTGGGAACATAAGTAAGAAACGCAGCAGGCCGCTTTGAGGGTCACTTCAAAACGGCCTGCTGCGTTTTTTGCTTGACAATTGACAATTGATAATTGACAATTATGGTGTCCCTTCGGGACGAATTGAAATTGGAAGTAATGCGGTAGGGAACGGCACATATGCCATGCTTCGTACAATTACCGCAGTCCTGTCCTGCGCCAATGGAAGTTCCCGGTTCGAAAAAACCGGGACGGCTGCAAGGTTATGTGCTTCCCTGCGCTGTGGCGGCAATTGCTTGATTTGCTTAAGCAAATCAAGCTTATAGTAATAGTGAGAGTAATTGTTAGAATGATAGTGATAGTGAGAGTGGAAGTGTATCTGCCCGTTGCTCCCGGGAAGCACGGCTTCCGTGGGGGAGAGAGGTTCGCACACCCCCATATGTCTATTCCGTGCAGACATGTGTTTTTCTCCCGTTTCAACAAAAATCTCTCTGAATTTTTGTAAAAAACTCTGAAAAAGAACTTGACAAAACAGGAAAGCAGTGGTATCATAACTCAGGTTGTGCGGGAAATAAGCGCACAGCTATGCGATGATGCAGGAGATTGCGCCGGAAGGCGGTAACTTCTGCGGAGTATGTCCGGTCATCGGGCGGCTGAACTGCTTCTGTTACGCTGGCGTATATCGCCGGGGCAGGAGAATGGTCGGCGCTTGTCGGCCTATTTTCATGGCCCGAAGTGATACGCACGGAGGCGTGAACACCAGTTCGACCGTACCCAGACACTACGCAAACTGAGTACGATACATCAAGGAGGAAACAACAACATGGCAAACCAGATGATCCGCATTCGGCTGAAGGCTTATGATCACCAGCTGATCGACTCCAGCGCGGCAAAGATCGTTGAAACCGCAAAGCGCAACGGCGCCCAGGTTTCCGGCCCCATCCCCCTGCCCACCAAGAAGGAAGTCGTCACCATCCTTCGGGCTGTCCACAAGTACAAGGATAGCCGTGAGCAGTTTGAGCGCAGAACCCACAAGAGACTGATCGATATCCTCAACCCCAACCAGAAGACCATTGAGGCTCTGATGAGCCTGGATCTGCCCGCTGGCGTTGAGATAGAGATAAAGCTGTAAGAGCCTGACATTCTATCGAGCTTTTACCGCTGCCCGCACTGTCTGGCATCGGGCGGACGGGTCATGTTGGCGGCGTTCCCAATGCGCTGTCAACCAATAACCTAAAAAGGAGAAAACGCAACCATGAAAAAAGCAATCATCGGCAAAAAAGTGGGCATGACCCAGATCTTCGATGAGAGCGGCAAGGTCATTCCTGTTACCGTTGTGGAAGCAGGTCCCTGCGTCGTTACCCAGAAGAAGACCGTTGAGACCGACGGCTACACCGCCGTCCAGCTCGGCTTTGGCGACATCAAGGAGCACAAGCTGAGCAAGCCCGAGGCAGGCCACCTGAAGAAGGCTGGCGTTGCCCCCAAGAAGTACCTGAAGGAGTTCAAGCTGGAATCCGCCGCTGACATGAACGTCGGCGATGAGGTCAAGGCTGACACCTTCGCTGCCGGCGACAAGATCGACGTCACCGGCATCACCAAAGGCCACGGCTACCAGGGCGTTGTGAAGCGCTATGGCGCCGGCCGGACCCCCATGACCCACGGCGGCGGCCCTGTCCACCGTCACGCCGGTTCTATGGGTGCTTCCTCTCACCAGTCCCGTATTTTCCCGGGTAAGATCGGCGCAGGCCAGATGGGCTGCGACCAGGTTACCATCGAGAATCTGGACGTTGTGAAGGTTGACGCAGAGCTGAACATGATCGTTATCCGCGGCGCCATCCCCGGCCCCAAGGGCGGTCTTGTTTACATCCGCAACACCGTCAAGAACAACCGCGTCAAGAACGTGGAGACCGGCATCAGCAAGAACCCGCAGAAGGCTTCCGGCAGAAATCCCCAGAAGGCTTCCGCAAGAGGCTAAGGAAAGGAGATCTTAAATCATGCTTAAGACGAATGTTTACAATATGTCCGGCAAGCTGGTTGGCGAGATCGAACTGCCCGAAGCTGTGTTTGGCATTGATCCCAACGGCGCTGTTGTCCACGAAGTGGTCAAGAACCACCTGGCCAACCTGCGGCAGGGCACTCAGAGCGCTCTGACCCGCGCTGAGGTTTCCGGCGGCGGCCGTAAGCCCTGGAAGCAGAAGGGCACCGGCCGGGCTCGTCAGGGCAGCACCCGCGCTCCCCAGTGGACCCACGGCGGCATCGTGTTTGCTCCCAAGCCCCGGGATTACAGTTACACTCTGAACAAGAAGGCCAAGCGGCTGGCTCTGAAGAGCGTTCTGTCCGCCAAGGCTTCCGAGCAGAATGTGGTCGTGATCGACGAGATCAAGATGGACGCTCCCAAGACCAAGACTTTCGCGGCCTTCCTGAACGCTGTGGGCTGCACCTCCAAGACCCTGGTCGTCACCGCTGCCGCTGACCAGAACGTCGTTCGTTCCGGCCGGAACATCGCCGGCTGCGAAGTGACCTTCGCCAACCTGCTGAACACCTACGACGTGCTGCACGCCGACAAGCTGGTTGTTGACCAGGCCGCACTCCAGAAGATCCAGGAGGTATTCGCGTAATGAAGAACGTTTATGACATCATCAGAAGACCCGTTATCACCGAGCAGTCCATGGAGTCTGTCGCTGATAAGAAGTATGTCTTCATGGTTGACGTGGACGCCAACAAGACCGAAATCAAGGCTGCCGTTGAGCAGGCTTTCGGTGTAAAGGTCGCCAAGGTCAACACTGTCCGGATGCAGGGTAAGGTCAAGCGCACCGGCGCTTATCCCGCCGGCAGACGCGCTGCCTACAAGAAGGCTGTCGTCACCCTGACCGCTGACTCCAAGACCATCGAGTTCTTCGAAGGCATGGTCTAACCAATCTCAATAAAGGAGAGAAACGCAAATGGCTATTAATACTTTTAAGCCTTATACCCCGTCCCGCAGAAACATGACCGTTTCCGCTTTCGACGGCGTAGACAAGAAGGCAAAACCTGAGCGTAGCCTGGTTGAGAGCCTCAAGAAGAATGCAGGTCGCAACAGCTATGGTCACATCACCGTCCGCCATCGCGGCGGCGGCAACAAGCGTAAGTACCGCGTGATCGACTTCAAGCGCCAGAAGCTGGACATGCCCGCTACTGTGCAGCGCATTGAGTACGATCCCAACCGCTCCGCTTTCATTGCTCTCATCAAGTACGAGGACGAGACCCTGAGCTACATCCTGGCTCCCTACGGCCTGAAGGCCGGCGACAAGGTCGTCTCCTCCGCTGCCGCTGATATCAAGCCCGGCAACTGCCTGCCCATCGCCAACATTCCCGTGGGTACTGTGATCCACAATGTGGAGCTGCAGCCCGGCCACGGCGCACAGCTGGTCCGCTCTGCCGGTACCGCCGCGCAGCTGATGGCTAAGGAAGGCGAGCTGGCTCAGGTCCGTCTGCCCTCCGGCGAAGTCCGCTATGTCCGCATGAACTGCACCGCCTGCATCGGTCAGGTTGGCAACCTGGATCATGAGAATGTCCACATCGGTAAGGCCGGCCGTACCCGCCATATGGGTATCCGTCCCACCGTCCGCGGCTCCGTCATGAACCCCAATGACCATCCTCACGGCGGCGGCGAGGGCCGCGCACCTGTCGGTCGTCCCGGCCCTGTCACTCCTTGGGGCAAGCCTGCTATGGGTTATAAGACCCGGAAGGGCAAGAACCCCACCAACAAGTTCATCGTCAAGCGCAGAAACAGCAAGTAAGGAGGAAATGAAATGAGCAGAAGTATCAAAAAGGGCCCTTTCGTAGCTCCTGAGCTGTACAAGCGCGTTGAAGAGCTGAACAAGGCCGGTGAAAAGAAGGTTCTGAAGACCTGGTCCAGAGCCTCCACCATTTTCCCTTCCTTCGTTGGTCACACCATCGCCGTCCATGACGGCCGTAAGCATGTTCCCGTCTATATCACTGAGGATATGGTCGGCCACAAGCTGGGCGAGTTCGTGCCTACCAGAACCTTCCGTGGTCACTCTGGCAGCAAGACCGCCAATGCCAAGTAAGGAGGTACGAATATGGAAGCATTTGCACATGTAAAGTACGTCCGGATGTCTCCCCGTAAGGTCAAGCTGGTTTGCGACATGATCCGGGGCCAGGACGTGAAGACCGCTGCCGCGTACCTGAGCCAGACCTCTAAGGCTGCCTGCGAGCCTATGGCGAAGCTGCTGAAGAGCGCTGTGGCAAACGCCGAGCACAATCACGAAATGAACGCTGAGAACCTGTACGTCTCCACTGCGATCGCTAACCCCGGCCCCATCCTGAAGCGCGGCCGCATCGCATCCCGTCGTGGTTTCGTTCGGATCAATAAGAGAACCACTCACATCACCATCGGTGTGAGCGAGAAGGCTTAATCAGGAGGTAGCTATGGGACAGAAAGTTAATCCCCATGGACTGCGTGTTGGCGTAATCAAGGACTGGGATTCCCACTGGTACGCCCGCGAGGAGAAGGTCGGCGACCTGGTCGTTGAAGATTACAACATCCGTAAGTATCTGAAGAACAAGCTGTACGCGGCTGGCGTCGCAAAGATTGAGATCGAGCGCTCCAAC
Organism: Pseudoflavonifractor sp. MSJ-30; assembly: GCF_018918045.1. Taxonomy (GTDB): domain Bacteria; phylum Bacillota; class Clostridia; order Oscillospirales; family Oscillospiraceae; genus Faecousia. Next base: position 12,020 of record NZ_JAHLPU010000042.1, on the reverse strand, counting down.
GGCAAGGTGAAGATCAACATTCACTGCTCCCGTCCCGGCGTCGTCATCGGCAAGGCCGGTGCCGAGATCGAGAATCTGCGCAAGGACGTAGAGGCCAAGCTGGGCAAGAGCGTGAACCTGAACATCGTTGAGGTTCGGTCTCCTGACCTGAACGCACAGCTGGTTGCTGAGAACATTGCCCAGCAGCTGGAGAAGCGTATCTCCTTCCGCCGGGCCATGAAGAAGGCCATGCAGCAGGCCACCCGCCTGGGTGCCAAGGGCATCAAGGTCACCTGCGGCGGCCGTCTGGGCGGCGCTGAAATCGCCCGCTCCGAGAGCTATCATGAGGGCACCATTCCTCTGCAGACCATCCGTGCCGACATCGAGTACGGCTTCGCTGAGGCTGCCACTACCTATGGCCGCATCGGCGTGAAGGTTTGGATCTACAAGGGTGAGGTCCTGAACACCACCCTGCGCGCCGCCGCTCCCGAACCCGCTCCCCGTGAGCGCCGGGACCGCCGCAATGGTGACCGCCGTCAGGGCGACCGCCGCAACGGCGACCGTCGGCCCAGCGGTGACCGCCGCCAGGGCGACAGAAACAATTCCCGCAGAGAAGGAGGTAACCGCTGATGCTGATGCCCAAAAGAGCAAAGTACCGCAAGGTACAGCGTGGTCGTATGACCGGCGTTGCTTCCCGCGGTAACAAGGTTTCCTACGGTGAGTTCGGTATCCAGGCTCTGGAGCCCGGCTGGATCACCGGTAACCAGATCGAAGCTGCCCGTATTGCCATGACCCGTTACACCAAGCGTGGTGGTAAGGTCTGGATCAAGATTTTCCCCGACAAGCCTTATTCCAAGAAGGGCCTGGGCACCCGTATGGGTTCCGGTAAGGGCGCTCCCGAAGGCTGGGTAGCTGTTGTTAAGAACCAGAAGGTGATGTTTGAGATCGGCGGTGTTTCCGAAGAGGTTGCCCGCGAGGCTCTGCGTCTGGCGCAGCACAAGCTGCCCATCAAGACCCGGATCATCACCAAGGAAGCAGAAACTGAGATTGGTGGTGAATAATGATGAAGGCAAAGGAACTCAAGAATCTGTCTGTTGAAGAGCTGAACAAGAAGCTGGACGAGCTGAAGAAGGATCTGTTCATGCTGCGCATGCAGCATGCCACCAACCAGCTGGACAACCCCATGCGTCTTGCCGCTGCCAAGAAGGACATTGCCCGCATCAAGACCATTATTCGTGAGAAAGAGACCAACGTCTGAGGAGGGAACCAAGTATGACTGAAAATACCAGAGCTTTCCGCAAAACCAGAATCGGTCAGGTTGTCTCCGACAAGATGGACAAGACCATTGTGGTTGCGATCGAGGACAGCGTGCAGCATCCTCTGTACAAGAAGACCATGAAGCGGACTTACAAGCTGAAGGCCCACGACGAGAACAACGAGTGCGGCATCGGCGATACCGTTGAGGTCATGGAGACCCGTCCCCTGTCCAAGGACAAGAGATGGAGACTGGTCAGAATTATCGAAAAGGCTAAGTAAGGAGGTCGGCAGAGAATGATTCAACAGGAAAGCTACCTGAAGGTTGCCGACAACACCGGCGCTAAGGAAATTCACTGCATTCGTGTCCTGGGCGGCTCCAAGCGCAAGACCGGCAACATCGGTGACATCATCGTTGCTTCCGTTCGCAAGGCTGCTCCCGGCGGCACTGTGAAGAAGGGCGAGGTCGTCAAGGCCGTCATCGTCCGCACCAAGCGGGGCGTCCGCCGTGAGGATGGCAGCTATGTTCGTTTCGACGAGAATGCCGCCGTCATCATCAAGGACGACAAGAATCCCCGCGGCACCCGTATCTTTGGACCGGTGGCCCGCGAGCTGCGTGAGAGAGACTTCATGAAGATCCTCTCCCTGGCGCCCGAAGTCATCTAAGGGGGAACCGAAGAATGAATATTAAGAAGAACGATACCGTTATCGTCCTGTCCGGCAAGGACAAGGGTGTTAAGGGCAAGGTCCTGGTGGCTATGCCCAGCGAGAACAAGGTCATTGTCGAGAAGGTCAACGTCGCTACCTGCCACACCAAGCCCCGCCGTCAGGGCGAGACCGGTGGCATCGTCAAGCGCGAGACCCCCATCCGTACCTGCAAGGTTGCCCTGTACTGCGAGAAGTGCGGCAAGGGCGTCCGCGTGGGCTACAAGATGGACGGTGACAAGAAGACCCGTATCTGCCGCAAGTGCGGCGCCGAAATCTGAGAAAGGAGCTTTTGAATTATGGCTAACAGAATGAAAGACCGTTATGTTGCTGAGATCGCTCCTGCTCTGAACAAGAAGTTCGGCTACAAGAGCGTTATGCAGATCCCCAAGCTGGACAAGGTGATTGTGAACGTCGGCTGCGGCGAGAGCAAGAACAATGCCAAGGAAATTGAGGCCATCTGCAAGGATATCGCCACCATCACCGGCCAGAAGCCCATCACCTGCAAGGCCCGCAAGAGCGTTGCAAACTTCAAGGTCCGTGAGGGTGAAACCGTCGGCGTGAAGGTTACCCTCCGCGGCGACAAGATGTACGAGTTCCTGGACCGCCTGTTCAACGTGGCCCTGCCTCGTGTCCGCGACTTCCGCGGCATCAACCCCAACTCCTTCGACGGCCGCGGCAACTACGCCTTTGGTCTGAAGGAGCAGCTGATCTTCCCTGAGATCGAGTACGACAAGGTGGACAAGATCCGTGGTATGGATATCTGCATCTGCACCACCGCTACCACCGACGAGGAAGCCAAAGAGCTGCTGAGCCAGCTGGGCGCTCCCTTCACCGCTTGATTAGGAGGATTACGTAAATGGCTAAGAAGTCTATGATCCTGAAGCAGCAGGCTGAGCCCAAGTTCTCTACCCGCCGCTATAACCGCTGCAAGATCTGCGGCAGACCCCATGCTTACCTGCGCAACTACGGCGTTTGCCGTATCTGCTTCCGTGAGCTGGCCTACAAGGGCCAGATCCCCGGAGTCCGCAAGGCCAGCTGGTAATCTGCTCGCTTAGGTCGACAACAATGTGAAAAGATTTGGGAAGTCCCGGGAAGATGGAAGCGCTCAGGCGCTTCGCATTCCCCGGATACCCCCAAACTTTAACGGGTTAAGCCCGTAACTTCTTAAAGGAGGATATTAACATGCAAATCACCGATCCCGTAGCAGATATGCTGACCCGTATCCGGAACGCGAATTCTGCAAAGCACGAAACCGTGGATGTCCCCGCTTCCAACCTGAAGAAGGCGATTGCCCAGATCCTGTTGGAAGAGGGCTACATTAAGTCCTACACTGTGGTTGACAACGGCAACCAGGGCATGATTCACATCACTCTGAAGTACCTGGCCAAGAAGCAGCAGGTCATCACCGGTCTGCGCCGCGTCTCCAAGCCCGGCCTGAGAGTGTATGCCGGCGCCGAGGAGCTGCCTCAGGTTCTGAAGGGCCTGGGCATCGCCATCGTCTCCACTTCCAAGGGCGTTATGACCGACAAGAAGGCTCGCGAAAACCACATCGGCGGCGAAGTCCTTGCTTTCGTCTGGTAAGGAGGATTCAGAAATGTCTAGAATTGGTAGAAAGCCGGTTATCATTCCGGCAAACGTCACGGTTGACATTGCCGAAGGCAACAACGTTACCGTGAAGGGCCCCAAGGGCACTCTGAACTACACCTTCCATCCCGACATGATCCTGAAGGTCGAGGGCAACGAGCTGATCGTTGACCGTCCCGATGAGGAGCATCTGCACAAGAGCCTTCACGGCCTGACCCGCACCCTGCTGCACAACATGGTAGAGGGTGTTGAAAAGGGCTTCTCCAAGGAGCTGGACGTCAACGGCGTCGGCTACCGCTGCGAGAAGAAGGGCAGCCAGCTGGTCATGCGTCTGGGCTTCTCCCACGAGGTTTTTGTGGATGAGATCCCCGGCATTACCATCGAAGTGCCCACCCCCAACAAGATCATCATCAAGGGCATTGACAAGCAGGCTGTCGGCCAGTTCGCTGCCGAAGTCCGCAGCAAGCGTCCCCCCGAACCCTACAAGGGCAAGGGCATCAAGTATACCACCGAAGTCATCCGCCGCAAGGTTGGTAAGACCGGTGGTAAGAAGTAATGGAGGTGTGCCGAAATGGTCAGCAAAATTGATAAGAATGCAATGCGCCTGAAGCGGCATGTCCGCGTTCGTGGCAAAATCTCCGGCACTCCCGAGCGTCCCCGTCTGAACGTGTTCCGTTCCAACGCGAACATCTACGCCCAGATTATCGATGACGTGAACGGCGTTACTCTGGCTTCCGCCAATACGCTGGAGAAGGAATTTGAGGGTCTCACCGGCAACTGCGAAGGTGCCAAGAAGGTGGGCGCTGTCCTGGCAGAGCGTGCCAAGGCAAAGGGCATCAGCGAGGTCGTTTTCGACCGCGGCGGCTATATTTTCCATGGCCGTGTTGCTGCTCTGGCTGAGGGTGCTCGCGAGGGCGGTCTCGAGTTCTAAGGAAGAGGAGGAAATCAAATGGCTTACAATAAGACTCCGAACAATGAAGCTCCTGAGCTCATTGAGAAGGTCGTTTACCTGAACCGTGTCAGCAAGACCGTTAAGGGCGGCCGTGTTATGAAGTTCTCCGCTCTGGTGGTCGTTGGTGACGGCAAGGGTACCGTGGGTTACGGCCTGGGCAAGGCTGCTGAGGTCTCCGAGGCTATTCTGAAGGGCATCGCCGATGCCAAGAAGAACATGGTCAAGGTTTCCCTGGCCGGCAACACCATCCCCCACGATGTGATCGGCATCTTCGGTGCCGGCACCGTTCTGCTGAAGCCCGCCCCCGAGGGCACCGGCGTTATCGCCGGCGGCGCTGTCCGTGCCGTTATGGAGGCTGTCGGCATCAAGAATATCTGCGCAAAGTGCCTGCGTTCCAACAACCCTCAGAACGTTGTCAAGGCCACCATGGCCGGCCTGACTTCTCTGCGTTCTCCTGAGCAGGTTGCTGCCATCCGCGGCAAGAGCGTGGAAGAAATCGTTGGTTAAGGAGGGCAATTAACATGGCAAACCTGAAAATTACGCTTGTTAAGAGCCTGAATGGCCGTCTGGAAAAGCACATCGCTACAGCTGCGAGCCTGGGCCTTCGCAAGATCGGCCAGACTTCCATCCAGCCGGACAACACCCAGACCCGCGGCAAGATCGCCCAGATCGGCTACCTGCTGCAGGTTACCGAAGTTGAATAAGGAGGAGAACAGAAATGAAGCTCCATGAACTCTCTCCTGTCGCAGGTTCCACTTTTGTGGGCAAGCGCAAGGGCCGCGGCATCGCTACCGGCAACGGCAAGACCGGCGGCCGTGGCCATAAGGGCCAGAAGGCCCGCTCCGGCGGCAAGGTCCGTGCCGGATTTGAAGGCGGCCAGATGCCTCTGGCCCGTCGTATCCCCAAGCGCGGCTTCAACAACATCTTCGCAGAGCCTCTGACCTCCGTCAATGTGTGCCTGCTGAACGGTTTTGAAGATGGCGCCGTTGTGGATGCAGCCGCTCTGATGGAGGCCGGCATCATTGCCAAGTGCCCCTACGGCCTGAAGGTCTTGGCCGGCGGCGAACTGACCAAGAAGCTCACCGTTAAGGCCGCCGCTTTCTCTGCTTCTGCCAAGGAAAAGATTGAGCAGGCAGGCGGAAAGGCCGAGGTGGTGTAAGTGTTAGAGACCCTCAAGAATGCGTGGAAGATCCCTGAGCTTCGCAAGAAGATCATCTTCACACTGTTCATTCTGCTGATTTACCGGGCAGGCAACGTGATTCCTGTCCCGTATATCGATACGGCTACACTTACCAACTACTTTGACAGCGTGCTGTCTTCCACGATTCTGGGACTGTACAACGCAATGTCCGGCTCCGCTTTCAGCAGAGCTACGATTTTCGCGCTGAGCATTCAGCCCTACATCAACGCTTCCATTATCATCCAGCTGCTGACCATTGCCATTCCCGCTCTGGAGCGGATGGCAAAGGAGGAGGGGGAGGAAGGCCAGAAGAAGATTGCCCGGATTACCCGGTATACCACCGTTGGTCTGGGCCTGCTGATGGGCTGGGCGTACCACCAGATGCTCGTCAACTACACCGCTTCCGGCTTCTCCATCGTCACCGAGAAGGGCTTCGTGCCCGCCATGGTCATCATTCTGACCTTCACCGCAGGCTCTGCCTTCGTGATGTGGCTGGGTGAGCAGATCACCGAGTTCGGTATCGGCAACGGCATCTCCATGATCCTGTTTGCCAACATCATCTCCGGTATCCCCGGTATGATCGGTACCCTGTTCTCCATGGTCTGGTGGCAGATCATCATCGTCCTGGTCGGCATGGTGGCTCTGGTCCTGTTCATCATTTTCATCAATGATGCTGAGCGCCGGATTCAGATTCAGTATGCCAAGCGCGTTGTCGGCCGGAAGGTCTACGGCGGCCAGAACACCAACCTGCCTATCAAGGTCAGCATGTCCGGCGTTATGCCCATCATCTTCGCACAGTCTATCTGCTCCCTGCCCGCTACCATCTGCGCCTTCACCGGCAAGACCAGCGGCTGGTGGTATAACAATGTGTGGAGCTCTTCCAGCTGGTTCTACGCCGTGATGTACTTCCTGATGATCTTCTTCTTCAGCTGGTTCTACTCCACGATCCAGTACGATCCTGTGGAGATTGCCAACAACCTGAATAAGAACGGCGGCTTCATCCCGGGCTTCCGTCCCGGCAGACCTACCGCCAACTTCATCCAGAAGGTTATCAACAAGATTGTTGTCTTTGGTGCTGTTTATCTCGGCATTGTGGCCCTGCTGCCCATCGTCGCCGGCAACCTCATGAGCGGTGTCCGGAACCTGGCGATCGGCGGTACCTCCGTCATCATCGTTGTGGGCGTAGCCCTGGAGACTGTGAAGGCGCTGGAGGCTCAGATGCTTATGCGGCACTACAAGGGCTTCCTGGATTAAGAGGAGGTATGGCAGGATGAATCTCATTCTACTGGGCGCTCCCGGCGCCGGAAAGGGGACCCAAGCTGAGCTGCTTGTCAACAAGCTCTCAATCCCCGCCATTTCTACCGGGAACATGCTTCGCGAGGCCATTGCCAACGGCACTGACCTGGGCAAAGAGGCAAAAAAGTATATGGACGAAGGCGGCCTGGTTCCCGATGATCTGATTCTCGGCATCGTCGCGGAGCGGGTAGCCCAGCCCGACTGCAAAAACGGCTTCATCCTGGACGGCGTGCCCCGCACGCTGGCCCAGGCCGAGGCTCTGGAAGCTAAGGGCGTCCGTATTGATCATGTGGTTTCCATCGAGGTGGACGACCATGATATCGCGCAGCGTATGGGCGGCCGTAGGGTCTGCTCCAAGTGCGGTGCCAGCTATCATGTTGTCGCCAAGCCCCCCAAGGTTGAAGGTATCTGCGACAGCTGCGGCGGTGAGCTGATTATCCGGAAGGACGACGCTCCCGAAACCGTGCTCAAGCGGCTGGAGGTCTATCACGCTTCTACGGAGGTGCTGAAGGATTTCTATGCCAAGCTGGGCCGGCTGCACACTGTCAACGGCAATCAGTCCATTGAGGGCGCCAACGAGGAGATCCTGAAAGCAATCGGGGCAAAGGCATGATTACAATCAAGAATTCTCATGAAATTGAGGCCATGCGCGAGGCAGGCAGAATTACTTCTGCCGCCCGCTCCCTGGCTGGGGAGCTGGTAAAGCCCGGCGTATCGACCAAAGCAATTGACCGGGCCATTCATGACTTTATTGTCAGCCACGGAGCGAAGCCCTCGTTCCTGGGCCTTTACGGCTTTCCTGCAAGCGCCTGCATTTCCGTTAATGAGGTGGTTATCCACGGCATCCCCGGCGGATACATCCTCAAGGAAGGCGATATCGTCTCTGTGGATGTGGGTGCTTTCTACAAGGGATTTCATGGAGATTGTGCGGCTACCTTTGCCTGCGGTGCCATCAGCACCGAAGCACAGCGGTTGATCGATGTGACGAAGCAGTCCTTCTTTGAAGGCATTGCTTTCGCCAAAAAGGGCAACCGCGTGCAGGATATCTCCCATGCCGTACAGACGTACGTGGAGTCTAACGGTTTTTCAGTTGTCCGTTCTTTCGTGGGTCACGGCGTAGGACGGCAGCTGCATGAGGAGCCGGAGGTTCCCAATTTTGGCAATCCCGGCCGAGGGCCCAGACTGCTGCCCGGTATGGTCATCGCCGTCGAACCCATGGTGTGCCAAGGCACCTATGAGGTGAATGTCCTGAAGGACAAGTGGACGACGGTTACCGCCGACGGCAAGCTGGCAGCCCACTATGAAAATACTGTACTCATCACCGACGGCGAGCCGGAAATACTCACCGTCACCGAAGGACTTTGACTATGGACCCAGAGAACCCCATATCCGTTGCGGACGTGGTGATCTCCACGGCGGGCAGAGATCAGGGAGAACTGTTCTATGTCGCTGACACCGACGGCCAATTTGTGACGCTGGTCAACGGGAAGAACAGACCTGTGGAAAAGCCCAAGCGGAAAAAACGCAAACACGTAGAAAAGGTACTTCGATCTGAGACCAGAGTTGCCGAGAAGATCCGTTCCGGCGACAAAGTGCTCAACGGCGAATTACGAAGAGACCTGGCTTCCCTGAGCCGGGCCATGCAAGCAAACAACCTGGGAGGTTAATGACTTGGCAAAAGACGACGTAATTGAACTTGAGGGCATCGTAACCGATGCACTGCCGAACGCAATGTTCAAAGTGGACATTGGCAATGGACACACCATTCTGGCACACATTTCCGGCAGGCTCCGAATGAATTTCATTAAGATCTTGCCCGGTGACAAGGTAACCGTTCAAATGTCTCCTTATGATCTGACACAGGGTCGGATCACCTGGAGAAGCAAGTAAACTAAGAGAACCCATTCTCATATGGAGGTTAAACAGTATGAAGGTAAGACCGTCCGTTAAACCCATGTGCGAAAAGTGTAAGATCATCAAGCGCAAGGGTCGCGTTATGGTAATTTGCGAAAACCCCAAGCATAAGCAGAGACAAGGCTAATAGGAGGTGCTGAAAGAATATGGCACGTATTTCTGGTATTGATCTTCCCCGCGACAAGCGGATCGAAGTTGCCCTGACCTATATCTACGGCATTGGACCCGCCCGGGCCGCCGAGGTACTGGAAAAGACCGGTATTAACCCCGACACCCGTGTGAAGGACCTGACCGAGGAGCAGGAAGCACAGCTTCGTGAAGCCATCGAGCATCATTATATCATCGAGGGCGACCTGCGCCGTGAGACCGCTATGAACATCAAGCGCCTCAGCGAAATCGGTTGCTACCGCGGCCTGCGTCATCGCCGCGGCCTGCCCGTTCACGGTCAGCGCACCAAGACCAACGCCCGTACCCGCAAGGGCCCCAAGAAGACCATTGCGAACAAGAAGAAGTAAGGAGGGATATGTAAATGGCTACCAAAGCTACTAAGAAGGTTGTTAAGCGCCGTCGCGAGCGCAAAGTCGTCGAGAAGGGTGCGGCACATATCCGCTCCTCCTTCAACAACACCATGGTCACCATCACCGACCTGGAGGGCAATGCCCTGAGCTGGGCTTCCTCCGGCGGACTGGGCTTCCGTGGTTCCAGAAAGTCTACCCCCTACGCTGCCCAGACCGCGGCTGAGACCGCTGCCAAGGCTGCTATGGAGCATGGCCTGAAGACCGTTGAGGTTTATGTGAAGGGCCCCGGCCAGGGACGTGAGGCTGCGATCCGCGCCCTGCAGACTGCCGGCCTGGAAGTTGTTATGATTAAGGACGTCACTCCCATTCCTCACAATGGCTGCCGTCCCCCCAAGAGACGTAGAGTCTGATTTAGGTATAGGAGGAATTTTGCGAAATGGCTAAGAATATGCAGCCCGTGCTGAAGCGTTGCAGAACGCTGGGCGTTTCTCCTGCCGCAATGGGTTATTCCAAGACTTCCAACAAGAACCCCGGCGGCCAGAGAAGAGCTAAGAAGTCTGAGTACGCTACTCAGCTGACCGAAAAGCAGAAGGTCAAATTCGTATATGGTATCCAGGAAAAGCAGTTCCGGAACTACTATGACAAGGCCGCTCGTGCCGAGGGCAACACCGGTGAGAACCTGCTGACCCTGGTTGAGCGCCGCCTGGATAACGTGGTTTACCGTCTGGGCTTCGCCAACTCCCGCCGTCAGGCCCGGCAGCTGGTGAACCATGGCCACTTCACTGTCAACGGCAGCCGGGTCAACATCCCCAGCTACCTGGTGAAGTCCGGCGACGTGATCGCTGTTTCCGAGAAGAGCGCTTCCAATGCTTTCTTCAAGAAGCTGAAGGAAGACGACGCTTTTGTTGCTGCCCCCAAGTGGCTGGACCGTGACAAGAACACCCTCCAGGGCAAGGTCATTGCGATGCCTACCAAGGCCGATATCGACTTCGATATCGCTGTGCACCTCATCGTCGAGTTGTACTCCAAGTAATCCTCTGACCCTGTTCGTACGCAAGCTATCGTGGGGAGCCTGCTCCCCACCCATCTAAGGAGGGTTTTGATTCATGGTAGAAATTGAAAAGCCCCGTATCAGCTGCTTTGATTCCGCCGAGGATCCCTCTTACGGCAAGTACGTCGTAGAGCCTCTGGAGCGCGGCTACGGTATGACCCTGGGCAACTCCCTGAGACGGATTCTTCTGTCCAGTCTGCCCGGCTACGCTGCCACCTCTGTTAAAATCCAGGGTGTACAGCATGAGTTCTCTACCATCCCCGGCGTGACCGAGGATGTGACCGAAATCGTGCTGGCAGTGAAGCGGATCATTCCCAAGCTGCACACTCCCGGTGTCAAGACCGTGCATATCGATGCGGTCGGTCCCTGCGAAGTGACCGCCGGCGATATCAAGGCTGACGCGGACGTTGAGATCCTGAACCCTGACCTGCATATCTGCACGCTGGGCGAGGATGCCACTTTCAACATGGAGATCACTCTTTCTCAGGGACGGGGCTATGTTTCCTCTGACCGGAACAAGACACCCCAGACCGTGATCGGCGTGATTCCCATCGACTCCATTTATTCCCCTGTAACCAAGGTGAATTATGCTGTGGAGCCCACTCGTGTCGGTGACAGAACCGATTTCGATAAACTGACCCTTGAGGTCTGGACAGATTCCACTATCTCCGCAAAGGATGCCGTGTCCCTGGGCGCAAAGATCCTGAGCGACCATCTGACTGTTTTCACCAATCTGAGCGATGCTGTTACCAGCAGTTCTACGGTTGTGGAAAAGGTGGCCGATCATCCGGATGCAAAGCTCTCCATGACCATCGATGAGCTGGATCTGTCTGTCCGGAGCTTCAACTGCCTGAAGCGTGCCAACATCAACACCGTTGCCGACCTGATCGACAAGACCGGTGAGGACATGATGCGGGTCCGCAACATGGGCAAGAAGTCCCTGGACGAAGTTCAGAAGAAGCTGGAAATGATGGGCCTGTCCCTGGCCAGTGAAGATTCTGGCAGCAACAACTAACGCTTAAAGAGGAGGAAACGCGAATGTTTGGCACTCGTAAGCTGGGCAAGACCAGCGCACAGAGAAAGGCCCTGCTGCGTCAGCAGGTCACCGATCTGCTGGCAAACGGCAAGATGGAAACCACCTTCTATCGTGCTAAGGAAGTGCAGCCCGTGGTCGAGAAGATGATCACCCTGGGCAAGAAGGGCGACCTGGCCGCTTACCGCAAGGCTCTGTCCTTCATCACCAAGGAAGACGTTGCACACAAGCTGTTCAAGGAGATCGCTCCCAAGTATGCTGACCGCAACGGCGGCTACACCAGAGTGACCCGCACCGGCGAGCGTCGGGGCGACGCTGCTGAGATGGCTGTCATCGAGCTGGTGTAATCCCAAATGCTTTCCAAACAGGTATTCGGTTTTCCGGATACCTGTTTTTTCTGGTATTATATTTTACAGAGGCATCTATTCTCTCCTTAACCTAAACCGATTGCCCTGTCCTTCCATAGGTTGGGTCCCTCCGGGGGCCCCTTTCTTGTCCCGCCAAGAAAGGGGAAAAGAATGCGGCTTAAGGGAGGCGCTGACCGCTGCTTG
>NZ_JAHLPU010000034.1 GCF_018918045.1 Pseudoflavonifractor sp. MSJ-30 | reverse complement strand
GGAAATATAGCGCAGCCGTTGCCAGCGCAAGCTGGCTTACGGATGCGGCATACCCCTTGCGGGTACACAAAGTATTCCCTCACTTTTAGAACCTTGCCCGGAAACAAAATCTCTCGCTGCCAGCTCTTGCCGATTTAATCAGAGCTTCCTAAACTTCAGCAAATCAGGAGGAAATATATTATGTTAACCAAACGTCAAAATCTGTTGGAAACCATTCACGGCGGCCATCCGGACCGCTTCGTCAACCAGTATGAAGCCTTCGCAATGCAGGTCCGCAATCCCTTTTCCGCCCACAACCCCGCCCCCAAGCTGGGGGAACTGAACGTGGTCAACGCCTGGGGTGTTACCCGCTCCTGGCCCGCCGGTACCCCCGGTGCCTTCCCCGTCCACACCCCGGACAAGATCGTCATCAAGGACGTGGAGGAATGGCAGAAGTATCTGAAAGTACCCAATGTGATCTACAGTGCCCAGGAGTGGGAGCCCTTCATTGAGGCCGCCGAAAAGGTAGACCGGAATGAGCGGTTCTGCACCGCTTTCATTGCCCCCGGCGTGTTTGAGCAGAGCCACTACCTGATGGAGATCCAGAACTGCCTCATGGCGTTCTATGAGTACCCCGATGAAATGCACGAAATTCTGGACCAAATCACCCAGTTTGAGCTGGATCTGGCCAAGGAGATCTGCACCTATATCAAGCCCGATGCCCTGTTCCACCACGATGACTGGGGCAGCCAGCAGTCCACCTTCCTGTCTCCTGAAATGTTCCGGGAGTTCATCAAGCCCTGCTACATGAAGATTTACAAGTACTATAAAGACCACGGCGTGGAGCTCATCGTCCACCACTCCGATTCCTATGCCGCCACCCTGGTGCCGGATATGATCGACATGGGCATTGACATCTGGCAGGGCGTTATGACCTCCAACAATATCCCGGAACTGATCAAGCAGTACGGCGGAAAGATCTCCTTTATGGGCGGTGTTGACAGCGCCACCATCGACTATCCCGACTGGACGGTGGACGACGTGGCAAGAGAAGTTGACCGTGCCTGCAGAGAGTGCGGCAAGCTGTACTTCATTCCCGGCGCCTCTCAGGGTCTGCCTGTGTCTACATTCCCCGGCGTTTACGAGGAGACCAGCCGCCAGATCGAGCTGGCAAGCAAGCGCTACTTCTAAAGAGTCGTGAAAAGGGCGCGTTGCAAAATACGCCCACAAGAAAAACCAGCATCGGCCACTCCCCCAAATGATATGTACCCGGTTTTCTGGACACCGTTATCTGAACTGAATAATTAGTTTTTCATCATGGATGCTTCCCGAAATTTTGCGGGAGGCATCCATTTTGTTTGTGCGCCCGGTGAGCGCACGTTCTCTAGGGTGAAAGTCCCGAAGTCGCCCGGTAGCGGGAAGACTTAGGCTTTGATACACATTTTTAGCTTAATAGTGCGTTTTTTATGTGTTTCTTGCTGTATTGGTGCGTTCTTTGGCCAAAAGAAAACCCCGCAGCGGATAACCGCCACGGGGTAGGGGAGGGCATATGTAATTCCGGCAAAATGCCGGCAAATTGCCGGCAAGTTAGCCGCCGTTTTCAAGTTCGCCTTCCACGATTCGCTGCCATTCGTCCATATGCCCCTCGGCTGCTGGGCGCAAATACGGGTGCGGGGGCCGTCTGCTTGTGCCCTCCTCTTCAAATTGCGCATAATCTTTATGATTTAAAATTACAATACAAATGATTGGAGGGGGAGCAAACATGGCACATAAATGTTTTATTTCATTCAAAAAAGAGGATCAGTGGTACCGTGATAAAATAGACAATCTCTTTTCTGCCTCGGATATAATTGACAAAGGGCTTGATCGAGTGATTGATAGTAATGACGGAGACTATATTATGAAAACGATCCGCCAAGACTATCTTAAAGACTCAACTGTTACGGTATTTCTCATTGGGACACATTCGGCTGAAAATGGGGGATGTGATTATTTGGGACGGCGTAAAAACTATTTCATCGAACGTGAATTGCAAGCCTCCTTATTCAATGGTGAAGGTAACACGCGAAACGGTATTTTGGGTGTTGTTCTCCCTGAGATGTGTGATCAAATCTACAAGGGAACTTACCAATGCCAAAAATGTAATGGAACGCATAGTTATGTTGCTATTGATGACTCGACAGTGATCCGTGAATTCAGTGTCTGGAAAGATTCACTTCCCAAGCAAAAAGAGTTCATGTCTGAAATGACGAATGAGAATAAGGCAATCAAAAGCAACTGGGGCGTGTTTGAAGCCCAAAGTACAACTGTTTTTTGAAACATTTAATTCCGGAAATGAAGTTTGATAATCCAAAACCTATTAACCTCATGAAATATCTCATTCGAGTTTCAATGGGTTCAGATGGAGTGATTTTAGACCTGTTTTCGGGTTCTGCAACTACTTCTGAGGCAGTAATGCGAGTCAACGAAGAAGATGGAGGAAAAAGGAAGTATGCGGATATGTTCGAGGAAGAATACAACGACATTCTCAGCTCCATGCAGCGGGAAATCGGAGACGAGGACTACATACGGTATCTGGACGCAATTTCCGCCCATGACACCCATGCCGGTTACTTCTCTGTTGACAAAAAGGGCAAAATGACCGACAGCAAGCTCTCCGATAAAAAGGAAGGCACGTCCGACGATATTGATGCTTATGACCTGATTATGAAGAACAAGGAGCTGCTTCTGGATCGTGACCCGAAAAGGTCTCCGGTACGCTTTATTTTCTCCCACTCCGCGCTGCGTGAAGGCTGGGACAATCCAAACGTGTTCCAAATTTGTACGCTGAAGCAGAGCAGCAGCGAGGTGCGCAAACGGCAGGAGGTTGGCCGCGGTTTGCGCCTGTGTGTCAACCAGGATGGCGAGCGCATGGATGCAAATGTCCTTGGAAACGATGTGCATTCTGTCAATATTCTGACCGTCATTGCCAGCGAAAGCTACGACAGCTTTGCGAAGGGGTTACAGAGTGAGCTTGCGGAAGCGGTTGCGGGACGGCCTGTGGCGGTTACTGCTGATCTGTTCAAAGGAAAGGTCATTGTGGATGCAAGAGGCAACGAGCAGGTTGTGGACGGCGACACGGCACAGGCCATCTTCTTTGATTTGATTGTCAACGGCTATATCGACAAAAAAGGTGTATTGACCGATAAGTATTACGCTGACAAAGCAAACGGTACAGTTCAGATTGCGGAAGAAGTGGCAGACAGCCGCGATTCCGTAATCGCGATCCTGGATTCCGTCTATGACAGCCGCGCTATGCAGCCGGAGAATGCCCGTGACAAGAATGTTGAGCTGCAGGTCAATCCAGATAAACTGGCTATGCCGGAGTTCAAGGCCCTCTGGAACCGCATTAGTCCGAAATCTGTATATGTGGTCGATTTTGACACAGATGAACTTGTTGACAAGGCGATAGCTTCCATCAACCGAAATCTCCATGTGCCGAAAATCTACTTCAAAGTTGAAACCGGCGCAATGGAGGAGATTAAGTCCAAGGACTCGCTTCTGGAGGGAAGTGCATTCTCAAAGTCAAAGTCGTCTACTTACGACAGCAGCAGGAGAATCCGCACCAACAGCAGCGTGAAGTATGATCTGGTCGGCAAATTAGTTGGAGAAACCGGTTTAACACGAAAGGCAGTTGTCGCAATCCTGACAGGCATTGAAAAATCCGTTTTTGAGCAGTTCAAGTTCAATCCGGAAGAATTCATTATCAAAGCAGCAGCTTTGATCAACGACGAAAAGGCAACCGCAATTATTCAGCATATCACCTATAATATGCTGGAGGAGCGCTACGACACGGACATCTTCACGG
Source organism: Pseudoflavonifractor sp. MSJ-30 (assembly GCF_018918045.1). Lineage (GTDB taxonomy): Bacteria > Bacillota > Clostridia > Oscillospirales > Oscillospiraceae > Faecousia. The sequence goes on along the minus strand of NZ_JAHLPU010000034.1, from coordinate 62,414 downwards.
AACCGACCATCAAGGGGAAGCTGGGTACAAATGCAATGAAAGCGCAGCGGCATCTATATGATCATATTGTGTATGATTCCACGAACGAGCGCGATTTTGCGGCGGACCTGGATACGAATACGGATGTTGCGGTTTATGTGAAACTGCCGGACAGCTTCTATATTGCGACACCGGTTGGACACTATAATCCGGACTGGGCGATTGCTTTCTATGAGGGTACAGTAAAACACATCTACTTTGTGGCAGAGACAAAGGGCTCCATGTCCTCCATGCAGCTCCGGCTCATTGAGGAATCCAAAATCCACTGCGCAAGAGAGCATTTCAAGGCTATCAGCGACGGAAATGTGGTCTATGATGTTGTGGACAGCTATGCGTCCTTAATGGAAAAAGTCATGCGGTAATATGCGAAAGCCGGTGTATCGCCTAATCACGATACACCGGCTTTTACGCACGATTATGTCTTAATTTTCTGACAAACTTTTCCGTGGTGAACCCGTTTCCCAAAAGTTGTACCTCATTCGCCGCACCAATTCCGCACCAAATTACCATGAAATTATATAAAAGTACATGAAGATATAAAGCGGAAAAGTTCTGGAAAATGAGGAATATGAATGTTTATTGAGAATTATGGAGATATGAAAATAGGTAATTTCCTACAATACCTAATTTCATATCGTTTAAAATCTCCTTTATTCTCTAGAGTGTTTTGGATTAAGGGGGTAGCCACCGCACCAATTCTCTGACCCGGGGATATCGCGTACAACAGACGGCTGGAGGCGGCGAATTCTTCTGACAGACGCTTTTCGTTTTTTTCGTTCGGTGCTGCAATCCCTGTGCATAGGGAATGCAGCTGCATCACGGTTCTTAAGTATATCATAAAACCACGATTCTTTCAACATCTTTTGACTTTTTGATGTGTGCCAATGCGCGGGTTTGTGTGGAAAGGCGAGAGCCTGCGTGTATTTTCCGCACAATGCGCGCAGGTTGCTGTGCGACTGAGCTGCCTGGTCCTTCGCTCCCGGCGATCATGCAGAAAATGCGGTATTCCTGAGAATCCATAAGCGATGTAAATGTTGATTTATTCATGTTTTTTGGGTATACTAGCAAAAAAAGAAGAAAAGGAGTTTTCCAATGAAACGTTTACTTGCGTTTTTATTGCCCCTGTGTCTGCTCCTTGCGGGCTGCTCCGGGGACAGCAAGTCCCTGCAGAGCGAGGTCGATCGGCTGAAGCGGGAGAATACTGCTTTGCAGGAGACCATTGCGCAGCTTCAGGAGCAGCTTTCGGCGCTGCAAAGTACGGCTTTGGAGCGCTGGAGCCTGGATGCCAGGGGGACGGATGAGGAATCTCCCGCCCAGATCCTGTTTTCTGCCAGCCCCCTTGCCCGGCAGGGGGGGCAGACTGCCCAACTGCTGGTGACCTTGGACGGGGCGGAGATCGCCAGAGAGGATTGCCGGTGGGATGGTGAAAACTATACAGCGGAGTTGTCCCTGCTGCCGGAGGACGGCTACGGTTATTATTGTCTGCTGACCGGAGAAACGGGGGAGACGGAACAGGTGCTGCTCAGCACGCCGGACAGCCCAGCAGCTCCCAAACTGACCTATCTTGCGGGAAGCCTGAGTGCTTACGCCAATGCTTTGGCGGAAAATGTCACGGTGCAGGAAGACGCCATCGGCGCGGACGTCACCGTTGCGGTGCAGACGCCGCTGCTCTCAGCGGACGGAAATCCGGTGGTGCTGGTGCTGGCAAAGCTGCGCTGGCAGCGGGAGGACCAGCTGCTCTCCGAGCAGATCCTGAATCTGCGGGAAGGGGAGACGGAGGGCAGTCTGACGGGGCAGTTCCCGGTCCGGCTGGAGAATCCGCCTATGGAGGACGGTGCTGCTATTGACCTGGTGCTCACCGCCGAACTCTCCGATGGCAGAATTCTGACCTGCGTCGCCGGTTCCTGGACCGCCCAGGATGGCAGACTGGATTCCTCCGTCGGCTGATTTTGCAGCCTGATGTAAACGAAAAAAATCCCATCATCTACTCCCTTTGGAGGCCAATGCGGACTTCTTTTCTGGAACCGGAAGCTGCAAAAGATATCTTCCGACGGCCCGGCAGCATGATAAAGGAGATTCCCTGTTGACAGGCAGCGCGTTTGCGTGTACAATAGGCTAAACTGAATAGCAAAAGCGATGACGAAGACGGATTTGATTATGCGGCGTATAGAGAGCCGGGGACGGTGGAAGCCTGGCGGACTGCGGTCAAAAATCCCATCCCTTCCGAGCTGAAGTCCCCGAAAGCGCCGCAAGTAGGGGCTTCCGCGCAGGCTGCGTAAGTGCCTAGGGCTTGTTGGAGCCTGAAAAAGAGTGGTGTGCCTTGGCATACAATTTGAGTGGTACCGCGGGTGTTTTTGGACCCGTCTCAAAGAAATTTGAGACGGGTCCTTATTTTTTATGCAAAAAAGAGAGGAAAATGACAATGAAATTGGGAAAACGGGATCTATTGGTGGTAAGCGTTATGCTGTTTGCGCTGTTTTTCGGCGCGGGAAATCTGATTTTTCCGCCCTTTCTGGGGCAGAACGCGGGACGCAATACGCTGCCCGCTATGGCGGGTTTTCTGGCTACGGCGGTCATTCTGCCGGTTCTGGGCGTTGTGGTCGTAGCCCGATTTGATGGTCTGGAAAGACTGGGACAGCAGGTGGACAAACGCTTTGCGCTTGTGTTCACCGTGCTCATTTACATTTCCATCGGCCCCGGATTGGGCATTCCCAGAGCGGCCTCCGTTCCCTTCGAAATGGCGGTTGCGCCCTATCTGCCGGAGGGCGCCAAAGCATCTCTTTGGATGGCGGGGTATTCTCTGGTGTTCTTTCTGGTGGCGCTCTGGCTCTGCCTGAATCCCGGCAAGCTGGTGAACCGCATCGGCCGGGGACTAACTCCCGCCCTGCTGACGCTTCTGGCCCTGCTCTTCGTCTGCTTCCTGTTCCGGGGAGAAACCGAGGTGGCTGCCCCTCAGGACAGCTACGCCGCCGCCCCCTTCCTGAAGGGCTTTACGGAGGGGTATAACACCATGGACACCATTGCGGCCCTGAACTTCGGACTGGTGATCTCCACCACTCTGGGCTCCTTTGGTCTGCGGGAAAAGCGGGACCGGATGCGTTATACCATTCTGGCGGGTGTCCTGGCGGGGGCCATTCTGGTATTGGTGTATGCCATGCTGTCCTATATGGGTATGTGCAGTTCCGGCGTGTACGCGGTGCAGGAGAACGGTGCCTGGACATTGCGGTGCATCGTCTACCAGGTCTTCGGCAGCACCGGCGCGGTCCTGCTGGCGGCTATCTTCACTTTGGCCTGCCTGACCACCTGCGTGGGGCTGATCAACTCCATTTCCCAGTATTTTTCCATGCTTTTCAAAAAGGTATCTTACCGCGCCTGGGTGTATATCATTACATTTTTCTCATTTTTGATCTGTAATCTGGGCCTGAATATGATTTTGAGCATTTCTGTGCCAATCCTGAATGCCATTTATCCTGTGTCCATCGTCCTGATCCTGCTGGGCCTCAGCCATGACCTGTGGAAGCGGAACCGCTTTGTCTATCCCATGACGGTTTTGGGCACGGCAGTGGTCAGCACTCTGTATGCTCTGTCGGACGCCGGCGTCCCTCTGGGGGCTCTTGAGACTGCCCTGCATAAGCTGCCCCTCTACAAGCTGGGCTTCGGCTGGCTCTGCGTGGCCGGTGGAATGCTGGCGGCAAGTCTGGTGGTTGGACTTGTGTCCGGAGCGAAGAAGGCATAAAAAAGTCTTCTCCTTGGAGAAGGTGGCGGGGCGGTACAAATTGATTTGCGGAATGACTTAGCAGGACATATCTGTAGTAGTTTGTTAGCTCAGTAACATAGCTTTTATTTTAACTGAAAGCCACGTCCGTCTTTCAACTGGGATCTCTTTGCTTAAATTTTGCACTATCTTCGATGAATGGCGGCTACACGCCCGGTAAGCTACGCAAGTACAAGCCCTGTTGGTTTTGAGGCCGGAAAGGATTCTTAAGGGAGGGCGGCTTCGCCGACAGCGCCTCCCTTAAGCCGCATTCTTGCGGAGCTTCTTGGCGGGACAAGAAGCTCCCCGCCGGAGGCAATCAGCTGATGGGTGGCTAGGGTTATTGTCCGAAACATGAAAAGCAAGGCTTTAGAGTTAACAGGCTAGTAGGGACGGCAAGATTGCCGCCTTTACGGGATTTCCTTGAGTTCCGCATCAAAGAAAAGAGGCTCAAACATCGCATCCATTTCCCATGGATAGCCGTAAATGTATAGAATGTGCGTTCCGGCGGAGGGGTCTGCAATGGATTTCTGGAAAGCTACGGCCTGTGCCCAGAACCGCTCCTTTGTGAACCGTTCCGGCAGGCTTGCAAGCAGTTCTTTCAAGGCAGCGGCTTGCGCTTCGGTTAGCCTAAGCCATGTGCTGGCAATGGCTGGCGTTGGCATATCGGGGGACAAATCAAATTTCTGCCTGGCTTTTGGATTTTCACGGAACGCTGCCTTGATTGCTTCCAGTGTGTCGGTGGTTACCGCCTTGCACCATTGCGCGTCCACACATTCGCAGGCGTTGCTGGGCCGCAGTTTGGGGGTAAAACCCTTTTTCAGGATCACCCAATCGCCGAGTCTGTCGCCCTTCTGCCACATGTTACCATTGTAACTGTAGTCGCTGTCTGCGTATTTGGGGAGAATATTCAGAACCTTCCAGTAACCGGCACTGTACTGCGTTACCCAATCACCGATTTTGAGCATTGAAAATTCCTCTTTTCATTTTGGATTTTCAAAAACGGAAGGAGGAAACTGCTGGAATGGTGTTCAATCATCCTTTTTGACCAGCAGCCTCACGCCACAGATTGCCGACCCTATGTAGAGAATGATCCCGAGAATCATAAAACCGCCCGCTTCGTTGGCCATCCGGTCAGAGGCATCCTGAAAGTCCCGCCATATGGAATCGCCCGTCCGAAGCTCCAGAATGACGTCGGAATCGGGGCGTACCAGCATAAACAGCTTCGTGCCGGGGGTGAGACTGCGTATGTTCTCCAGAAGCTCCGTAGTGACGCAGGTGTTGTCGATTTCCAGCTGATCGTGATCCGTAAAGCGCAGGATCACGTCATTTACATGCCCTCTGTGCGTTGTCTCTTTGCAGGAGGCATAGATAGCGGTGACGGCTGTGGCCTCTTCCCGGGCAACAGGCGCATTCCAGCGCGGCATCCCAAAGGTGAAAACCGTAGCCACGATCAACCCGGCAATCAGCGCAAGCCAGGCTTCTTTGGTCTTGGTTTTTTCGTAATACATGTGTTTCACCTCAATTCTGATATCATGGAAATGGGGCGTCTGCACCCCGCAATGCAGGATATGCTGCTCTAAAGCCATCGCATCTTTCGTTATATGGCTTACTCTCAGAAAAGCCTTTGGGAACGCCTACCAATTCAGCAAATCCCTTATAGCGAATGACCGTAAAGCCATAATAATTGAGCCCTCTGCCAGTATGGGGACTTGCTCAAATGCGGGGACAACAGGGAGGCGAAGGAAATCAGATGCGGCACCTGATCAGGCGGGAGCGCGAGAAATCGTGAGAATGCGACGTGTGTTTCCACCTATTGATTATTTGTATTGTTATCTAAACCGAAGATGTTGTAAATATAATTTTTTCGTGCGTCTGTGATATGGTAGATATAGATAACATCGTCTGAAATCTTATAAATACAGGCGTACTGCCGAATAAACAGGGCACGGAACCCATATTTGCCCATCAATGTATTTGACTTCAACACACCCATTTCCGGGAAAGACGCAAGGTTTTCTACAGAATCCATGATCGTTGCGGCAAAATGCCTGGCGGCTTCAAGACCGACTTGATAGCGGTAAAATGTCAGCAGTTCCGCATATTCCCGCTGTGCCTCATACAGCCACTCAATTTTCATGCAGCAGTTCCTCGGTTAGAGCATGCATCTGCTCCTGACTGGCTGTTTTGGCTCCAGCCAGATGGTTTTCTTCCCGACGGAGCATTTCAGAGAGCAGGTCCAACTCGGCCTCACGCTTTTCCCAAAGCTCCAGGGGCAGAAAGACCATCTCGCCCTCGCCGTTTCTGGTCAAAAAAATCGGTTCCTGTTTCTCTTTTGAAAGCTTTACCATACCGTCGTAATCATTACGCATGGCAGTTGCGGAACGAATCATCATTGTTCAGCCCTCCAAATTCCTTTATTGATACTTTATTATATACGAATAAAGTATGGAAGTCAAAACTTTTTTAGGGCCCGGAAAGTCCAGGCCCTAATTTTACCCCGCAGCCTCCAGCATGTTCTCAATAAAAATGCCATACCCTGAAGATGGGTCATTTACCAGCACATGGGTGACGGCGCCGATGAGCTTGCCGTCCTGCAAAATGGGACTGCCGGACACGAGTGATTGCCATTATGGACAACACAATATGTTTACAATGCCTTTTTATTTGTACTGTTGAAAGCCGATTGCTTTCTTTTGCGCTGTATGGTAAAATATCCAAAGAAAAAGGTGTGTTTCGTTTCATGAGAATGGAGGATTTGCAAATGCTGATGAACAGTGGCGAGTACTTGGATTTGGTACAGAGTATCAAGCAGGAAATCCAAAGTGCGCAATATAGGGCAGCGCTGAATGTCAACAGGGAACTGATATGCCTGTACTACGATATTGGGTCAGCCATCAACGAGCATAAAACCTGGGGAAATAAATTTATTGAAAACCTTGCTACAGACATTAGGCTGGCATTCCCGGAAGCAAAAGGGTATTCGGTGCGAAATCTCAAATATATGGCGAAGTTTGCGCTCCGTTTTCCGAACTTTGAAATTGTGCAAGCGGCGCTTGCACAAATAACGTGGTATCATCACATTGCATTGATGGATAAGGTGAGGACAGCGGAGGAGCACATTTGGTATGCCGATCAAGCAGCTGGGAACGGGTGGTCACGCAATGTTTTGGTACACCAAATTGAGATAGGGCTCTATCAACGCCAAGCGCTGGCTAAGAAAATAGCAAATTTTGAAGAACGCTTACCCTCCCCGCAAAGTGAGCTTGCCGCACAGACAATGAAGGACCCCTATGTGTTTGACTTTATCCCGTTTAAAGAAGATATGATGGAGCGGGATATAGAACAGGCACTTGTGAAAGATGTTACAAAGCTACTGTTGGAACTGGGAACAGGATTCGCCTTCCTTGGAAATCAATATCACCTGAATGTGGGTGGAGATGATTTTTATATTGATTTGCTGTTTTACAATGTATGGTGTTTCAGAATATTTTCCTTAAAAGTCTGTTCGTCTTTGGTCTTGCCTGTCATGGACGATTGAGGAACAATTACCGCAGCCCTTGCTCCTTCGGTCAGGGAATCGAGCAAATGCTCCACAAAGGACAATTCATACTGAGACGGATCTGACTTGGTTCCTTGCGAATAAGGAGGATTCATCATGCCAACAGTTGCGCCTTTGAGCTGCACTTGGGCAGGATTTTGTCGGAGAAAATCTTCGCATTTGATATTGCTATTACCATCATCCCGGAGGATCATATTGGTTGCAGCAATAGCAAACATATTGCTCTGGAGTTCAAATCCGTGTAACTGTTTCTTCTTGATGTTCTTTCGCTTGTTCTGATCAGCACCTGCCTTTTCAAGCATGTGATGCATCGCTGCAACAAGAAATCCGGCAGTACCACAACAAGGGTCAAGCACAATATCTGTGGTCTGAATGTTCAGAAGGTCACAGAACAAATCGCAGATATGGCGAGGCGTAAGGACAATGCCCAGTGTCTGACCATCACCGCCAGAATAGCGCATAAATTCGCCATAGAATCTTCCAATGAAATCCTCGCTAGAGCTTCGATACTTAATGTTGTCAAAGACATTCTTCTTCAAGAACTCAGTGTAGAATTTCAGTGGGGTTTTGCCCAGTTTGGCATCAACTTCGTTCAAACGGGCGCTTGTGCGGATGATAGAAAATTCACTCATCAGCTTGTCACGTTTTGCATCAGGCCCAACATTGGATGCTTTGAGGCGGCGCTGAATCGCATCGTAAATCAGCTGACCATCTGTGGTCGTTTCGTCACCGAGCAAATCATCGGGTTTGAAAAACTTATCATCCAGTGCCAGAAGAATACCGGAGACCACCAAAGGCTTGTCCTGATCCTTCAGGGAGCCATAGGTGCGCAGATATTCGTGCAGTTCCGCCGCATCTTTTAGAATTTCCTCAGTAGTCTTTTCGACATCGGTCTTTTCTGCCAGAACATAACGAGTATAGTATTCGTCGATATTGACAGCGGTGAAGGAGGTAAAAGATTCAATATCAGGGAGCTGCTTATACCCATCTCTATCATCCACATACAGCGGAGTGATTTTATGGTGCTTTTCATCTCCTGAAACACCGATTGCAAAAATCTTATGGAAGCTGCTGTTTTGCGCAATGTGCTTGGCGTAAAAATATGCTCCATTAACAGCGTAATCTGCAATATCTTTCTGATCGATAGAAAGGATTCCTGTATTGCTCAGTTTCTGATGCTTGGCAAGATCAGCTTTGTCCTCAATGACAATAACAAAATCTTTAACAACTGCAACATACTCGGGGTATCCAGCGTTGCCAGTACCACGCTTTGATGCACTCTGCAAAGCGTCATTGATTTCCTTAACATCGCTACCTTGAGCATCATATTTAATTTTGGAGTCATCGAGCTGACGAGCGACCCACAAATCGGTTTTAACTTCTTTCTTTGCCATTTCATTTTCGCCCTTTCTAAGTATCTGTAAGGACATATTGCCTAATTTCTGAGTATCTAACTGAGTTTCTATATTAAGCTTGTATGTTTTTTCTAAAAGAGAATATAGTTTGAAATGTCATCATTAGAAAACCCTATCCATTTCAAGCTCATGCATTTGATCAATTCATCGAGAAGAATCATCAAATATTTGGTGTTGGAGTCATTTTTGAAATCATAGTAATACGCATATCCATGTGCAATAGTACGCCTAATTTCCTTAATTTGATCACTAATCTTCTCTGCAGAAATCTTCGTTCGTGATAGTAATTGTGGGAATTCATTAAACATACATTCCAATTCTTTTTTTAGGGGAAATTTAGGGTTTTGAGCATTCTTGTGATCCAGCTTGTCGAACAAATACTCAAACGCCATAACTTGTTCTGCAAATCGCTGCGGTGTATACATGGAGTTAAAATCCCCTAAATGCCCCAGGGGAATGCTTTGTGTTATTTTATTGCCGGAATCTAACGCTATGTTATTTAAGATTTTCGGGATGTATTTCATAACATCAAATTCGTGGAAGAAACCGCCATGCCCACCAACTATATCTTCTGAAATGAGAGGACAGTAGAACCACCCTGCTTTCAATCCTTGTTTATAAAGTGTAATCCGTTTGAAAGGAACTTCTGCATGGGATGTCATAAACATTGCAAGCCTATGTAGAACATTAGTAATATCATAGCACTCTTGTATCTCGTTGGTGTGTAGTGGCAGAATCAATTCGCACTTTCTGTCGAGGTCTTCCAAAAGCCCGAGTCGGTTATCGTGACCTATCCGGAATTCTAATTCATACTTCTGATCGTTCATACCAAACGGAACCTTATATACAACCTTAGGCTCTATAGCCAAATTGATTCCCGCTTGCACCATGTCAATGTATTCATATTCGTATCTAAAAACTTCATCGAGGGACGGTGATTGAAGGCCTATGGAGTCATACTCTTCATCTTTGTCGAACATATTGATAGTATAGCAACGTAAATAGCAGGTACTGCCCATAGAGTTTTCTACTAAAAAAGTTGCTTTCCGTCCACGAATTCCGATATCAAAACATTGTCCATGCAGGATATAGTTTTCTTTAAAATTATATTCTTTACAAAAATCATCCAGCAGCGAGTCATCCGTAAATAATTCCATGCGGTAGTTTTCGATTACGAATGGTATCTTTCCGTCTCTGAAGAAAATGAAGCCTTTGACCATCATATCACCTTTCTATTTCTTTCATTCTATAGGTCAAATTGTTACTTTTTATATTGATGAACCATTACTGACCAAAGCTATTCTTCTTTTCTAATGCCAATCCAATCAATCTATCTGCTTGATCAGCCATGAACAAAGGGATGTTCAGTACATCATCATCCAGCTTCAGATTATCCAGAGAGAACCGCACACGGAGCTTGACTTGATCCGGGAACAGCTCCTTAAACTTCTTAAGGCTCTTGCTGGTGGTATTGGCCTCAGACTTGACCTCAACAGGGAAAATGTCATTTTCTCGTTGTATGAGGAAATCCACTTCATAAGGTGGATTATTCTGGCTCCAATAACGGGGCATGACTTCAAACTGAGTAATTAAAGTCTGCAACACAAAGTTTTCAGTTAATGCGCCTTTGAATTCAGTGAAAAGGCGGTTACCTTCACCAAAAGCAGTGGGGGCCAACTGTGCCAGACGGCGGAGCAGACCAACATCCACCAAATAAATCTTAAAGGCCGAGAGGTCATCGTAGGCAGCCACTGGAAGACCAGGAGCGGAGCTACGGTAGATTTTATGAACCAATCGGGCATCCACCAGCCACTGCAAAGCATCCTCGTACTCACGGGCTCTGGCCCCTTCTTTGACAACCTTGTAGATAAACTTTTTATTCTCCCTTGCCAGTTGAGAAGGAATCGATTTCCAGATCATCGAAATCTTTGGGAACTCGCTGATATTGGGATGTTTTGCAAAGTCCCGCTCATACGCACCGATAATACCAGACAAGGCTTCTTGCATGGCTGCAACATCCCTTGCCTCTGTCCACATTTTAACTGATTCCGGCATACCGCCAGTCACATAGTACATTTTCAATTTCTCATACAGAGGATTAAAGAACGCATCGGGAATCGGTTCAATGGTGTTTACCGTTTCCAGATACTTTGCTAAGTTTTCATCACCGTTGGCAAGCAGAAATTCTGTGAAGGTCATAGGGTCAATCTGCATGAAGTTGACCTTGCCTACCGGGAAGGAAGATGGCTTTGCCAGAGCAATGCCCAGCAGAGAACCGGCGCAGACAATGTGATACTGCGGGGCATTCTCACAAAAATATTTCATGGAGTTGATGACCTTAGGGCAGTCCTGCACCTCATCAAAGATGATGAGGGTCTTTTCCGGCACTATCTTCTGACCGCTTGCCAGCATCAAATTTTGCAGGATACGGTCAACATCTTTTGTAGTTTCAAAGAATTGCTTATATTCCTCGTTCTCGTCAAAGTTGAAATAGGCGGTATTTTCATAATAGTGTCTGCCGAACTCTTTCAGAATCCAAGTCTTACCCACCTGACGTACGCCCTTCAAGATTAAAGGCTTGCGGTAGGGAGAATTCTTCCAATCCAGCAACTTTTTTAAGATAAATCGTTCCATAGAATCACTCCTCACATTTTTATTGGAGTCTTATGCTTTATAATCACGCTTTTATTATATGCGAAATCTATATAAATTACAATCACAAAATTATTAATTTTTTATGCTCATCGATCACATTTCTATATGAGATAGTGAAAAAGATATTCTGCAATAGAGGCATACCACTGCCTCATCATCAGTTATATAACATCTTATCATTTCTTTTCCATTCCGGATAGGAAGAGAAAGGAACGGATCAGTATCACTATAATCAGTATAGTTATTATCAGTATTATTACATTGTGATTTTCACAACTCTTGAATTGTGAAAATCACAATTCTGGAACTGTCAAAAACACAATTCAAGAATTGTTTTTCTGCATAACAAATGGACTGACCCTTTCGAGCCAGCCCATTCTTTTATTGGTTATTTAACTGTAAATCAGCTCTGCAACTATAATTTCTTCAGCCTGTGCTTTCAGCATATTCATGTGCTGAATCCATGCAAATTGTTGAGTTGACTTATCCGGAGCCGGATTTTTCTCCAGAAGTTCAGTCATTATCTGTTCCACTCTACGGTGAGCAGTTTCGTCAATTTCCCATAAATGCGGAAATAATGTCTCTGTTAGAATCATGTCATCTAAGAGTATTGGATTATTTTCCGCAAGAAAAACTCTGCGCATTCTACCGTACTTCCCAAGTGGTTTATCGCTTACATAGCTCAACCGAACATCAGGGATGAGATAATCACCACAACGGGTATAAGTCAAATTCTGTGTCATAGCAACTCCTCCAATCATTTTTTCTTTCACTTTCATTGTAATGGATGCTCCCCTAAAAGTGAAGTTTGTAGACTGGTCGTTTCAAGCGCAGCATATATCTTCTGATAAACCTTTCGTGACGGTCTGCGATTGCCTTCTTCGATTTTATAGTAGTAGCTTGGTACAAGCCCTATCCGTTCTGCAAAAGCCTTCTGTGACAGCCCCAAAGCCGTTCTAACGCTCTTTAGCGCTTCGGTATAGGGTACAGAAAGGAAACGAGAGAAATCATCATAGAGTAAGGACGCTTCGATTTCCAAAACATCTGCCAGCTTAATAGCTACATTATAAGGAATAGGATGTTTTCCATTTTCATACATCACAACAGTTGATGGTACAATATCCATCTTTTCCGCCAACTGTCTTGTTGTCATCTGTTTTCGCTGACGGTAGTACTTGAGATTGTCGCTCGGTAAGTTGGTCTTTGGCTTTTCTTCAAAAGGTATCGTTAAATGGAGTAACAGCTTGCCTTGATGAAATTCACACAACAATGTGTGATTGAAAATACCATTGCAAATGCTTTATTGTGCTATTTGGATTATATGTTTTAAGAAAAACAGCGTTTTCAGAGCATTAGCACTTTCTATTATTCCTTCAATGTTGTTCTTATTTAGTGGGATTATGAGTAGGTCAGTGCTATTGATTATTGCATCAGTATTATTTGCACCAAGTCATATTGTGATTTCATATAAAAATGTAAAATGATATTTACAACTTCAAGCATTGGAGAATTGAGAAAATCGTAATTTGAGGAGGAAATATGGCATCAAGCAAGGAATACTTAGAGTTTATTTTAGGGCAGCTATCTGAGTTAGAAGAAATTACTTATCGAGCTATGATGGGAGAATTTATTATTTATTATCGTGGCAAGATTGTAGGCGGTATCTATGATGATAGATTACTTGTTAAACCAGTAAAATCAGCAATTAGTTATATGCTGACAGCTCCGTATGAATTACCCTATGAGGGAGCAAAAGAGATGCTGTTGGTAGATGAAGTTGATAATAAGGAATTTTTGACAGGCTTGTTTCATGCAATGTATGATGAACTGCCAGCCCCAAAACCGAAAAAGAAGAAATTAACAACTTCCAGTTTATCGAACTAGCTCTCCCGGAAAACCTCTCCGGGAGAGCTGTTTTTCATCCCGCCGCCTCCAGCATATTCTCAATAAAAATCCCATAGCCGGAAGTTGGATCATTTACCAGCACATGGGTCACGGCGCCGATGAGCTTGCCGTCTTGCAAAATGGGACTGCCGGACATTCCCTGAACAATGCCGCCGGTGGTATTCAGCAGTTCCGGGTCTGTGACTTTCAGAAGGAAATTCCGGTAGGTTGTACGGTCTTTGGGATATAATTTCAGAATTTCCACAGAATACTCCCGTGGCGGCCCCTGCGCGACGGTGGCGAGGATGGTGGCGGGGCCTGTGTGCAGGGAATCCCAGTCTCCGACGGGGACGGGGGAACCGGAAAAGCCTGCGGCTGTGCTGCCGAAAATACCCTGTGGCGTGTTTGCGGAGACAGTGCCGATGGGGATGGGGGAGAGAGTCTGGCCTTTGAGAAGGCCCGGATTTCCAGCGGCACCCTTCCGGACGGAATAGACCTCCGCCGGGAAAATGTCGCCGGAAACCAGTCTCAAAAGTCCCTCCTTGCCGGTGCTGACGCCGTGGCCCAGGGCGGCGAACTGTCTGGTCTCCGGGTCGTACCAGGTGACGGTGCCGATGCCGGAGATGCCCTGGCGCAGGTAGACGCCCAGCACCCGCTGGCCGTCCTCTTGCCCGGGAGTCAGCCGCAGAGTCAGATTCCGGCTGCCCCGGGTGACGCTGAGCTGTACAGGTCCATCCGTTTTTTGCAGCATGGCCTTCATGTCCTCGATGCTCTGCGCCGGTGTGCCGTTGACGGCGGTGATCCGGTCGCCGATCTTCAGTCCCGCCTCCCGGGCGGCGGTACCCAGGGCATCGTCAAAAGCGGCGACCGTAATGCTGTCCGTGCGCAGCTGCAGGCCCACCAGACTGCCCACAGGCACCAGATAATCTGCCGCCCAGGCAGAAACGGGCAGCATCCATAAAAAAAGAATAAAAATCGCGATCCTGCGTTTCATGTGATCCCTCCTCTCTGTCTTACTATTCCGCGCAGACGGCAATGTAACCGCAGAAAAAGTCGAAAAATCTGGAACGGTCTGGCCGGGTTCTCAGATTTTTCTTGATTGTGGCCACGAAAACCGCTAAAATAGGGAAAGAACGTGAAAGGCGGGAAAAATTATGAAATTTGAAACGGACTATGCTTCTTTGTGCCGTGACCTTGCGTCTCTGACAGAGAACGTGCCCTATCTCATTGCCAATCTGGCCAATACCTCCGCTCTGATTTGGGAGCGGATGGAGGGCCTGAACTGGGCGGGGTTTTATATTTTAACGGACGGCGCTCTGGTGCTGGGCCCCTTTCAGGGGAAGACGGCCTGTATCCGCATCCCCTTGGGCCGGGGTGTATGCGGCACGGCGGCGGAGCAGGGGAGGACCCAGCTGGTAGAAAACGTCCACAATTTTCCGGGGCACATTGCCTGTGACTGTGCCTCCAATTCCGAGGTTGTTGTGCCGCTGTATAAGAATGGGAATCTCTGGGGTGTGCTGGATCTGGATAGCCCCTATGTGGGCCGTTTTACGGAAAACGACCGGCAGGAACTGGAAAATCTGACGAAAATCATCGAGGCTTTTCTATAACACAGCATTTACCTATTGACAGGGTAGGCAAAATGTGGTATGCTCCCCAGTGGAATACTAGGGAAACTTCGGCTATTCGAAGTCCTTTCAAACCATAGGAGGTATTTATGCAAGTTTACGCCGATAATGCGGCAACTACAAAGATGAGCCAGACGGCCATCGATGCCATGCTGCCCTACATGACCACCATTTACGGCAACCCTTCCAGCCTGCACTCCGTGGGCCAGAAGGCCAAGGAGGCACTGGATGCCGCCCGGGAGACCGTTGCCCAGTGCCTGGGCTGCGAGCCTCGGGAGATCATCTTCACCTCCGGCGGCAGCGAGGCCGACAATCAGGCCATCATTTCCGCCGCTCGTCTGGGAGAGAAAAAGGGCAAGAAGCACATTATTTCTACTGCCTTTGAGCATCATGCCGTGCTGCACACTCTGAAAAAGCTGGAAAAGGAAGGCTTTGAGGTTGAGCTGCTGGATGTGCGTCAGGGTCACAACATCACCGCCCAGCAGGTAAAGGACGCCATCCGGCCCGATACCTGCCTGGTGACCACCATGTATGCCAACAACGAGATCGGTTCCATTCTGCCGATTCCCGAAATCGGCGCCATCTGCAAAGAAGCGGGCGTGCCTTTCCACACCGATGCCGTTCAGGCCGTTGGGCATCTGCACATCAATGTGAAGGAACAGAATATCGATATGCTGAGCCTGTCCGGCCATAAGTTCCATGGCCCCAAGGGTATCGGCGCGCTGTATGTCCGCAAGGGCTTCCCTCTGGTGAATATCATTGAGGGCGGCGCTCAGGAGCGGGGCAAGCGGGCCGGTACCGAGAATATCCCTGCCATCTGCGGCATGGCCGCTGCCATGAAGGAGGCCTGCGACCATATTGATGAGAACGCCGCCAAGGTTTCCGCCATGCGGGACAAGCTGATTGAGGGCCTGTCCAAGATCCCCCACAGCGCTGTCAACGGCGACCTGGTGCACCGGCTGCCCGGCAACGTGTCCTTCTGCTTTGAGGGCATTGAGGGCGAGAGCCTGCTGCTGCTGCTGGATCAGAAGGGCATCTGCGCTTCTTCCGGCTCTGCCTGCACCTCCGGCTCCCTGGACCCCAGCCACGTGCTGCTGGCCATTGGCCGGGTTCATGACGTGGCCCATGGATCTCTGCGTCTGAGCTTGTGCGAGTGGAATACCATGGAGGAAATGGACCACATTCTGAAGTGTGTCCCGGAGGTCGTTGAATATCTGCGCAGCATGTCCCCTGTCTGGAGAGATCTGCAGACCGGCAAGAGAACCTATATTCTGTAATTTGGAGGAAAAGAAAAATGGCACTTTACAGTGAAAAAGTTATGGATCACTTCACCCATCCCCGGAACGTCGGCGTCATTGAGGATGCCAACGGCATTGGTGAGGTCGGCAACGCCAAGTGCGGCGATATCATGAAAATCTACCTGAAGATCGAGGACGACATCATCAAAGATGTGAAGTTCGAGACCTTCGGCTGCGGCAGCGCCATCGCTTCCTCTTCCATGGCTACCGAGATGATCAAGGGCAAGTCCATCCATGAGGCTATGGCTCTGACCAACAAGGCTGTGGCCGAGGCTCTGGACGGTCTGCCTGCCCACAAGTTGCACTGCTCCGTGCTGGCCGAGGAGGCCATCAAGAATGCGCTGAAGGACTACTATGACCGGGCGGGCCTGCCCTACGACGAGAAGGATTTCCCCGACTGCGAGCATTGCGAGCACTGCGAGTAAGCCTATGATCGTATCTACCAAAGGACGCTATGCCCTGCGGGTGATGGTAGCCATGGCACAGCGGGGCGGGGACGAGTACATCCCCATTAAGGAGATTGCTGAGCAGGAAGGAATCAGCCTGAAATACCTGGAGTCCATTATGACTATTTTATCCAAGGGCGGTCTGGTGGACGCGGTACACGGCAAGGGCGGCGGCTATCGCCTGAATCGGCCTCCCGAAAAGTATACGGTGGGCAGCATTCTGAAGCTCACAGAGGGCGGTCTCAGCGCCGTATCCTGCACTTCGGAAGGCCCCTCCGCCTGCTCCCGCAGCTCCTGCTGCGAGACAAGGCCCATGTGGGACAAGCTGGACGCCATGATCGATGATTTCTTTGAGGGAATCACCCTGGCGGACCTGCTGAAAGAAAAATAATTGACCGCATGGCCCGGGAAATGAACTGCCCCCTAAAAGTTAGACAAAAGTTTTAACGTAAATTGTTCAAGCTGCCGAAAGGGCTTGTTGTCTGTGATTTGCAGGCGGCAGGCCCTTTCGGCAGCTTTGTGGTATCGTCTTTATTGCGCATAGAGATGTTCCTTTCAGTGCCGTAGGGTACTTTTGTTGTAAAAGATTGTATCTCTATGCTCACCTTTTTTGTATAGCAAAGGGGTCAGGCGCATAGCCTGACCCCAGCATTTATTATAGAACCAGGGAGCATCTGAAAATTTCCAGGCAAATAGAGCTATTCTCTCACTCTAAAACCTGTAATTTTTGCGAGACTGACATATATTTGTCGACACAGCGCAGATATATGAACGCGTTTTCAAAGGCCGCTATTTACGAAAGTTGGCATATCATGCTAAAATATAGTCAGATTTCTTTTGAAACCCGTGACTTTTCCCCTTCCAATTCTTATTACATGGGTGAGGAACCTCAGAGATTCCCGGAGAAAGGAGTGACACGCATTGGACGACACACAGATCATTGCCCTGTTTCTGGCACGGGATGCGCAGGCCATCCACGAAACGGACCTGGCCTATGGCCGGAGGCTGCATACGCTGGCGAACCGGATACTGCTGAGCCGGGAGGACGCGGAGGAAAGCGTCAGCTCTTGTCGATTTAATCAGAGCTTCCCTGGAGATCGGATTTTAGTTTTCCGCTTCCAGCAGCATCTTGGCCAGCCGGTGGGTGACCTCCGCGCAGCGGTGGGCGGAAAGAGTCTCAAAGGTGGGGTAGTCCATTTCCGCACTGTTGTCAGCTTTGTCGGAAATGGCCCGCAGGATCACGAAGGGAATGCCGTTGCGGTAGGCTGTCTGGGCGATGGCGGTGCCTTCCATTTCGGTGCAGAGGGCATGGGTTTTCTCGATGATAGAATCTTTCGTTTCCTTGCTGGCGATGAACTGGTCGCCGCTGGCCACTCTGCCGATTTTTGTGTGGCCGGGGTTCACGGCTTCGGCGGCAGAAAAGGCATAGGCCATCAGGGTTTCATCTGCCGGGAAGGAAATCACATCCATACCGGGCACTTTTCCATAAGGGTAGCCGAAGTGAACGCAGTCGAAGTCATGGTACATGGCGTCCCGGCTGACTACCAGATCCGCAATGTCCAAGTCGTTGGAAAGGGAACCCGCAATGCCGGTGTTCACCAGGTGGGTGACCCCAAAGCAGGAGCAGAGGATCTGCGCGCACAAGGCAGCGTTGACCTTGCCCACGCCGCACTGGACGATGACGGCGGGCAGTCCATCCAGAGTGCCTTCATAAAAGGTGCTGCCGGCGATTTCTTTTGCAATGTGATCGGCCATGGATGCGACCAGGGTTTCGACCTCCTGGGTCATGGCTCCGATGATTCCAAGCTTTGTCATAGTGTCCTCCTTATTCCGGGTATGTGAGCCGGTCGTCCGTAATGTTCTCCAGCAGAGCGGTGTAGCGTCTGCCCCAGTAGTTTGCCATGGGAAGATTCATATCCAGGTAGTTCCCGCAGTCTCTGGGGCTGGCGCCGGGGACCTCGCCCCGATAGTCCCGGATGAAGCGGAAGCAGTCCGTTACCAGAGGCAGCGCATCCCGGGAGGAGAGATCTCCCGCAAGCAGCAGGTAGAAGCCGGTCCGGCAGCCCATGGGGCCAAAGTAGAGAACGCGGTCCTTCCAGACAGGATCATTCCGCAGGAATGTGGCCGCCAGGTGCTCAATGGTATGCACCTCCGCGGTGTTTATCACAGGCTCCTCGTTGGGGCTGGTGAGCCGCAGATCGAAGGTGGTGACGGTCTCCGTCCCCACGGCATCTTTCCGGGAGACGTAAAGCCCGGGCTGAAGGCGGATATGGTCAATGGTAAAGCTGGTAATTTTTTCCATAGAAAACCCTCCGGGTAATTTCGTATTTTCCCGGACATGATACCACAGAACAGGTCGAAAAGCAAGGAAAGCCGCCGAAAGAAGCCGAAAAAGATTCATGGATTCTTAAACATGTTTTATGTCAATTCGGCTTGCTTTTTTTCGGCAGGAATGATAGAATATCATTGACTATACCATAAGGTAGGGATTTGCCATGGATAAGAACGATTTTGACGTCGATTTTGATTTTGACAAGGATATGGGTTTTGACCCGGAGGAGTTCCTGGGCAGTGACGATCCCGGGGATTTTGATATGTCGCAGTTTGACGATGATGATCTGAATTTGTCGGATATTCTGGGGGAGGACGGCGGTGACGCGGCGGACTTCCAGGATTACAACATGGAGGAAGAGAAGGCTCGGAGCGAGGATACCTTCGACCCCTATTCCGATGGGGACGGCACCGGTCAGACCGCGGATGATGCCGACTATAATGAGAGCGAGGACCTGGGGGAGGATTTGTATTTTCCCAAGCGCGACCGCCGGCAGGCCGCCGACGAGGGCTTTGATCCCGACGGCTATGACCCGGATGCCTATACCCAGGACAGCTATTCTCCCGAGGATTATGCCCCGGAGGAGGGCGGCGAATACGACCCGGATGTGGACCCCTATCCCCAGGGCGTGGAGCCTGTGGACGAGCCCAGCACCCGGGAGGACCGGAAGAAACTGAACCTTTCCAAGTTCTTCAAAAAGAAGCCTCGGAGCGCCGCGGGTACGGAGAAGGGGAGCGAACCTGAGAAGAAGGAACGCACCCGGAAACCTTCCAAGCCGGGCCTCCTCTCCAAATTTTTGGATTGGTATATGGAGCCCATCAACCGGCGCAACGAGCCGGATCAGGAGTATGTGGATGAGAACGGCCGCCGCCGCAGAAGAAGAAAGCCCACCAGAGAGCAGATCTTCAAGGAGGCCTATCTGCCCGCGATCATTGCGGGCGTGGCGCTGATTCTGATTCTGTCCTTCGTGGTCGGCGCGATCACCAATGGCTTCAAGAATAAGAAGGTCAAGGACGAGGCGGCCAAACAGTCCTCTATTGCTGCCCAGCAGCAGGCGGACGAGGCGGCTGCCGCTTACCAGCAGCTGCTGGCGGAGGCTGAGCTGAAGGCTACGGAATATGACTATGACGGCGCCATTGCCGTGCTGGAAAGTCTGACCGACACCTCTGACGACGTCAAGAATGAGCTGACGGCGAAGAAGTCCGCCTATATGAATGAGAAGTCCAAGCTGGTGGAGTGGAAGGACGTGAACGCCATTCCCAACCTGTCCTTCCATGTGCTGATCAACGACCCCCAGCGGGCCTATGCGGACAAGGAGTTCGGCGGACTGTACAACAAAAACTTCGTGACCGCCGGGGAATTCTCCAAGATCCTGGAGCAGCTGTATAACAACGGCTATGTTCTGGTGGATATGAAGAGCTTTGTGGCCAGCAATCAGGACCTGACCGGTACCATGAATTTCTCCTATAATTCCATCTATCTGCCAGAGGGCAAAAAGCCCGTCATGATCTCCGAGACCATGGTGAACTATTTCAACTATATGATCGACGGCAACGATGACGGCGAGCCGGACGCCGGCGGCGACGGCTTTGCAACCAGGCTGGTGGTGGACGGCAACGGCGATATCAAGGCAGAGTATGTGGACAGCAGCAACCAGACCCTGACGGGCGACTACGATCTGGTGCCTATCCTGGAGACCTTTATCAAGGCTCACCCGGACTTTGTCTATAAGGGCTCCCGGGCGACGCTGGCCGTCTCCGGCTCCGAGGGCGTCTTCGGCTACCGTACCGACAGCTCCTATGTGGCCACCAAGGGCCAGGAGTACCGGGATCAGCAGGTGGCCCAGGCCAAGGTGGTTGTGGACGCACTGCGGGAGAAGGGCTATACCATCGCCTGCTATACCTACGCCAACAAAAACTACCGGACCATGAGCGTCAATGAGATCCGGACGGATATTCAGAACTTCACCAACCAGGCAATCCCTGTACTGGGAGATGTGGATACCATCATCTTTGCCCAGGGTGTGGATATGGACGACTATTCCGGCAACAAGTTTGATGTGCTCTATGGTCAGGGCTACCGTTACTTTATCGGCGCGGCCCAGGAGATCAAGACCGAGATCAACATCACCTATGTCCACCAGAACCGTCTGATGGTTACGGGCAACGCCATGGCCTGGCACAACAACCTCTTCACAAACTACTTTGACTGCAACGTGGTGCTGGACGTGGCCAGCCGCGGCAATGTTCCCAACTAACAGGAGAAAGCAGAGGGATGACAATGGACGCGGATATTGTCAGAGAAGTGGAGTTTTCCCGGACCCTGCGGGGATACAATATGGCGGAGGTGGATTCTTTCCTGGAACAGATGGAGGGGATGTTCCGCCGCCGGGATCTGGAACAGGAGAATGCCGAAAAGAGACTGCAGCAGGAGCTTCGGGAAAATGCGGATCAGGCACGGCGGCTTGCGCTGCTGACCGCCGAACTGGAGGATGTGCGCCGGGAAAGTCAGACTTTGGAAACGCAGCTCACGCAGACCAGAGAGGCTCTCCGTGCGGAAGAACTTCGCTCCTCGCAGCTGAACGCTGAGCTGGAGCGTATGCGTTCCGCTCTGGCCGCCGCACAGGCGGACGCGGTTCAGGCGGAACAGCGCAGCAGGACTTTGGAAAAAAGTCTGGAGGCCCAGCCCCAGAATCGGCTGGCGGAGGTTGGCGCCGCGGCAAAGGACTCTCTGAAAAAGTTCTCCGATACCCTTCGGGCGAAGCGTAAGTAACAGTTTTAAGGACCGTTGTAAAAGAAAACACAGCGGGACGGCAAGCTGCCGTCCCGCTGTGTTTGGTTTTTTGGAATAGTCCTTTTGACGGATGTTTTCCGCAAAAGCTACGGAAGGAATACCGCTGTAAAGAATTCCATATCATGCAAAAAGAGACACCCGGAATTCCGGGTGTCTTCTGTTTCTTCAATTCTGCCGCTTCAGTACGGAATCCAGGGTCTTGCCCAGAACACCGCCCAGGACGCCGCAGGTGCCGGCTTCAATGAGTCCCTGAACGCCTACCAGAAGCACCACGAACATCAGCGGATTCGCAGCTCCCAGTTTGCTGACCAATGCCTGGATGTAATCCGTGCGATAAAAAACAAGCACGATGTAGCCCATGAAGAACAGGGTGTTCAGCAGAGGCGCGCTGACAGCGCCTACAAAATAGCTCCAGGTACCCTTGACATCCGCTTTGCGGCAGAGCTTATACGCATAGCCGCAGCAAAGGCCCATGAGCATCCGCATACCTACACACAGAATCACCGTGTGCACAGGACTCAGGGCGAAAAAAGTACCCGTCATCGGAGAGCGGCCGGTAATGGCGTCTGTCAGGCTCAGAATGCCAAAGACCGCACCCAGAGCCATGCTTTCCAGCGGCCCGCAGAGCATTGCGGCAACCGCAATGGGCAGGGTCAAAAAGCTCATTTTCAGTGGCCCAATCATAATGGAGTCCAGCCCAATGGCCCGCATAGCCAGCTCAATGGCCAGCAGCAACGCAAGCTTCGTCAGTCTCTGAACGCTCGTACTTGTGGTTTTCATATTCAATTCCTCCTGCTGTCGTTCCGTCCTTTGCCGGATACAACGCATTGTTTATTTGCCGCGGCAACGCTCTTTTCCTCCGCTGCCGTTCCCGGAACGGGATACAGCGCGGATGTCTGGCGTTGGCCGCAAACATCCTAATTATAACAGGCTTTCCGTGAAATGCAAGATTAATTTTCCGCTTTATTAAGCTGATAGAGATAAGCAAGGCCCTTGAGAATCATATTCGGATCATAACTATGCGGATGACGCACCAGTTTGTCCACATATGCCGCGCCGCCGCCGGTGATTACAAAGCTGACGGGTTCCCCGAGTTCCTGCTCAATGGCTGTGACGATGCCATCCAACAGTGCCGCGGTGCCGATGACCGCGCCGGAGAGCATGCATGCCTCAGTATTCTTGCCGATGACTTGTTCCGGGGCCCGCAGTTCCAGTTTGGGCAGCTGGGCTGTGTGGATTCCAAGCGCCTTCAATCCGGTTTCCATACCCGCCGCAATAACGCCGCCGCAGAAAACGCCGCCCGCTTTAATCACGTTAAAGGTTGTCGCCGTGCCCAAATCTGCCGTCACCACAGGAAGGGGATAGTTGGCAGCCGCCCAGGCGCTGTCTGCCAGACGGTCCCGGCCCAGTTTCTGAGGCTCCGGTACATCCAGAGTCAGTCCCAATCTGCTTTCGCAGGTAACGACCAAAGGTTCCAGGCCAAATATGGAGTTCAATGCCTCCCGAACTACGTCCAAGACCCTGGGCACAACACTGGAGATCACGATGCCGGAGAATTCGGCGGTTTCTTTTCCAAGAAGCCGCAGCTTTTTCAGGAGTCGGATGGTATAGTCCGCCGTGTCCCAGGTGCAGTTTGTGTCCAGCTTGGTGGTAAAATCCACACGGTACCCATTGCGGTCACTGATTTCAATGCCGCCGAAAGAAACCGTGGTATTGCCGATGTCAACTACCAGAATCATATAGTATTCCCCTGTCGGAAGGCTCACCCCGGCAAGCGAAAGGCCGTGGGCTGCTGCGATTATTATACCCGGCTTTTTCCCCGTTGGCAATACCCTGTTGCAAATTCTCCATTTCTTTGGTATACTTTATATAATCAGAAAGCAGGAAGGGATATTATGGAAAATTTACAGGGGAAATGCGTGCTTCTCGGCGTTACCGGCGGCATCGCAGCCTACAAGATGGCGAATGTCGCCTCAGGCCTGCGCAAAGCGGGGGCCACGGTGCATGTCATAATGACGGAGAACGCCACAAAATTCATTACCCCCTTGACCTTCGAAACCTTGACCAACAATCGGTGCGTGGTAGACACCTTCGCAAGGGACTTTCAGTATGATGTGAAGCACATCTCTCTGGCGAAGGCGGCGGATCTGATTCTGATCGCCCCCGCTACTGCCAACGTCATCGCGAAGCTGGCAAACGGTCTGGCGGACGATATGCTGACGACTACGGTGCTGGCCGCAAAATGCAAAAAGCTGGTGGCCCCGGCAATGAATACGGCCATGCTGGAAAACCCCATTACTCAGGATAACATTGCCAGGCTGAAGCGGTATGGCTTTGGAATCATCGAACCTGCCGTGGGAATGCTGGCCTGCAAGGACGTTGGTAGCGGCAAGCTGCCGGAACCGGAAACACTTCTGGACTGCATTGCCATGGAGCTGGCCCGGGAAA
Source organism: Pseudoflavonifractor sp. MSJ-30 (assembly GCF_018918045.1). Classification (GTDB taxonomy): domain Bacteria; phylum Bacillota; class Clostridia; order Oscillospirales; family Oscillospiraceae; genus Faecousia. The sequence continues at coordinate 38,160 of NZ_JAHLPU010000034.1, read as the reverse complement.
AGGATATGGCGGGGCTGCAGGTCACCGTTACCGCGGGCCCAACGCAGGAGGCGCTGGACCCCGTGCGTTACCTCACCAACCATTCCACCGGCCGCATGGGCTATGCCATCGCCAGAGAGGCCATGCTGCGGGGAGCTGACGTGACCCTGATCTCCGGCCCTACGGCGCTAAAACCTGTACCCGGTGTCAAAACGGTGGATGTGGTCTCCGCCAGAGATATGTTTGAGGCAGTGCAAACAGCCTTGCCGGAAACGGATATTTTGATAAAAGCCGCAGCCGTGGCTGACTATCGGCCCGCCAACGTCGCCGAGGACAAAATCAAAAAACAGCCCGGCGACATGTCTATCCCTCTGGAGCGGACGGATGATATCTTAGGCTGGGTAGCTGAGCATCGGCATCCGGGCCTGTTTGTCTGCGGCTTCTCTATGGAGACCCGGGACATGGTGGAGAATTCCAAGAAAAAGCTTGCGAAAAAGCATCTGGATATGATTGCTGCCAACAATCTGAAGGTAGCAGGCGCGGGCTTCGGCGTGGACACCAATGTGGTTACTATCCTGACCGCCGACGGTATCCGGGAGCTGCCCCTTATGGGCAAGGATCAGGTGGCATCCCAACTGCTGGACGCCATTCTGGAGAGACGGAAATAATTGTTTACGCCCCTGCTTTCAGGCAGGGGCGTGAATCACGGATACAGAAAGGAAATGGAATGAACACCCAATTGAAAAAGGTCCAATCTCTGACCTCCGGCAGCATCCCGGACTCCATTCTGCGCTTTGCGCTGCCCCTGTTCCTGGGGCAGCTTCTGCAGCAGTTTTACAATATGGCGGACGCCTGGGTCATTGGCAATTTTGCAAGCAACAATGCCTTCGCCGCTGTCAGCAGCGGCGGCAATCTGACCTTTATGATTATCGGCTTTTTCAGCGGCATCGGTGTCGGCGGCGGCGTGGTCATCTCCCGCTACTTCGGCGCCCAGGACAAGGCGAACACCCAAAAAGCCATCCATACGGACTTCTTTTTCGGCATTGCCGCCTCTGTCATTGCCACAGTGGCGGGATTGTTGATTGTGCCCAGGATGCTGGTCTGGATGAAAACCCCGGAGGATGTGCTTCCTTACTCCTTGCAGTATTTCCGGGTGTACTTCGGCGGTGTGACCACCATCGTGCTGTACAACATCTGCATGTCCATCATGCAGGCCCAGGGCGACAGCCTGCGGCCGCTGTACTACCTGGGCATTTCCTCCGCGACGAACGTGGTGCTGGATCTGCTGTTTGTAGCCGTGTTCCACTGGGACGTCACCGGCGCTGCCGTGGCAACGGTCATTGCGCAGGGCCTCAGCGTGGTGCTGTGTCTTGTCCGGATGCTCCGGGAGCCGGAGGAGCACCTGCGCCTGAATCCGCGCCTTATCCGCTGGGACAAAGAGATGATGTCCCGGATCATCCGGCAGGGATTGCCAACGGGCGTCCAGAACGCTGTGATCGGTCTTGGCAATGTGGTCATTCAGTCCAACGTCAATTCCTTCGGCGCCTACGCCATGAGCGGCCTGGGGGCCTACAGCAAGGTGGAAGGCTTTGCTTTCCTGCCTGTGACTGCCATGAGTATGACGCTTCCCACCTTCGTCAGCCAGAATCTGGGCGCGGGCAACATCGAACGGGCCAAGAAAGGCTCTCTTTTCGGCGTTCTCTCCGCTATGATCGCGGCGGAAATCATTGGCATTATCCTGTACATCTCGATTCCGCAGCTGCTGAAGCTCTTTATCAGCGATCCGGAGGCCATCGTCTACGGCATTATCCACGCGCGAATTGACACGCTCTTTTACTGCATGCTGGCCTTGGCCCACTGCGCGGCCGGCGTTCTCCGGGGCTGCGGCAAATCCACGGTGCCTATGGTGGTCATGCTGGGCTGCTGGTGCGTGCTGCGGAGCATCTATGTGACGGTCATTCTGCAATTCATCCACGAATTCCGCATGATCTCCTGGGCCTACCCCCTGACCTGGACGGTCAGCTGCATTCTCTTCGTTATCTACATCTTCCGCCTGAACTGGAACAGGGCGGCGGAAAGGCTGTAACAGAGAAGGGGCTGTTTCACTATGCACTTTAATGGGTCAAAATAACCAAAAATGAAATGTCATTGCGAGCCAGTGACCGAGTCACTGGTGTGGCAATCCCCCGGATAGACGTAAAATCTAGGACTTTCTAACGTAGATGTTTGAAAATCGGGGGGATTGCCACACCAGCGTGCGCGCTGGTTCGCAATGACATTGTTCTCTTTGGGCACTTTGCTATTTTGAGACAGTCCCTTTTTTTGCCATTATGGAATATTTTCCGTATACCGGCACAATGGGTAGCCGGTGCAGCCGTAGAAGGCGCCGAAGCGGCCACGGCGTTTGGTCATGGGGGCGCCGCAGAGAGGGCAGAGCTTCTCCGGGGCGGCGTTTGTCTCCGGCTCCCGGGCCAGGCGCTCGAAGACCTGCTGGTTCATCCGGCAGTCGTTCAGGGCCCGATGGGCGCCGGATGTGGAAAGGCCATAGTGCTCCGCCAGCGCCGTCAGCCGGTAGGTTTGGAGCCCTGCCAGGCGGCAGCGGGCATAGCGCAGGGTATCCACATAGTCATTGCCCGGTACCAGGCCGAACCGGGTCCGGCAGTCCCGGGCAAGGAATTTCAGGTCGAACCGCTCAATGTTGTGGCCCACCAGAATATCGTTGCCGAAGAAGTCCAGGAACCGCGGAAGAATCTCCTCCATGGTCGGGGCGTCGGACACCAGTTCGTCCGTGATATTGTTCACTTGACTGGCTGCCCAGGGGATGGGTCTGCCGGGGTTGACCAGTGACGAGAAACTATCCACAATTTTCCCGCCCCGGACCTTTACGGCGGAGATTTCGATCACATCGTCGCAATTGCAGGAAATTCCGGTGGTTTCCAGATCGAACAGCACATAGTCCGGGATGTAGCGGTTCAGATTCTTTCCCTGAGCGGAAGCAAGCATACAAAAGGTTCTCCAATCTCTCTTTTGCGGACAGTATACCGCCCATAGGCAATTCTGTCAAGTTTGGCGAGGCTATTCCGCCTTTTTGTCATAGATTTCCGCTACCTGCTCCAACAGTTCCCGGATGTGTAAATGCTGGGGGCAGATATTCTCACATTGGCCGCATTTTATGCAATCCGAGGCTTTTCCGCCGTTCCGGGTGTGGACGTCGTAATAGAATTCGCCGTTCCAGTCGCTGTAAATCTGGCGGGCATTCAGGACGGCGAAGAGATCCGGAATATGGATCTTCCTGGGGCATCCGGCCTCGCAGTAGCGGCAGGCGGTACAGGGAATCAGATGCATGCCCCGGAACACCCGGCAGACCTCGGAAAGCGCCTTCCGCTCCCGGTCGTCCAGAGGTTTGAAATCCGTCATGTAATCCGTGTTGTCCCTGAGCTGTTCAATGGAACTCATACCGGAGAGCACCATTTTGATGCCCTCAAAGCCCGCGGCGAAGCGGATGGCGTAGCTGGCGTTGCTGCCGCCATGAAGTTCGTCCAGAATTTTCCGGGCCTTCTCCGGCAGCTGGGTCAGCCGTCCACCCTTGACCGGCTCCATGACCAGTACAGGCTTTCCGTGCTTCCGGCAGACCTCGTAGCAAAGCCTGCTTTGAATGGCCGGATCTTCATAGTCCAGGTAGTTGAATTGGAGCTGGACGATTTCAATCTCCGGGTGCTCCGTCAGAATCTGGTCCAGAAAGTCTGCCGTGTCGTGGAAGGAAATGCCCACATGGCGGATCTTTCCTTCGGCTTTCAGGGCAAAGGCAGTCTCATAGGCATGGCACTGCTGATAATGGTCGTAATTCTCCCGGCACTGAGAGTGCATCAGGTAGAAATCGAAGTACTCCACGCCGCAGTCCGTCAGCTGGCTTTCAAACAGCGGGCGGATATCCGCCTCGGTTTTGAAGTAATTCCCGGAGAGCTTATCCGTCAGAAGGTAGCTTTCTCTGGGGTGACGGCTGGTCAGGCAGGTGCGGATCAGCGTCTCCGCCTTGCCGTCCAGATAGCCCCGGGCCGTATCGAAATAGTTGAAGCCCCGGCGCAGAAACAGGTCTACCATATCGCAGGTCTGAGGAATGTCCGCCTGCCCATCCTTCATGGGCAGACGCATGAAGCCGAAGCCTAACTTTTTTTGCATTTTTTCCATAGGGTTACTCCTTCTTCCTTGCCAATTCCAGAATTCCGGACATTTTTTCGCAGATGGCGTTGTAATTTTCCCGCCTGTGGGGACGCAGGCAGCGGGAGCAGTCCTTGATGCCATCTTTGGTATAAGTAAAGCTGCCGCCACAGTTTTCTCCCAGGGCGTACAGAGGACAATAGCAGAAAATGCAACTGAAGGTTTCAGGGTCAGCCCCCTTGTGGCAGGGAAAATATTCACATTTTTTGTGCTGGAAAAAATCGTAATTGGGCATTGCTCTGCCTCCTTATGCAAATACATTCCAGGGAAACGCCTGGGGCGGCTCCTTGGAAAATTCCATTTTTTTGCCGGTTGCGGGGTGGGCAAAGGTCAGACGGCAGGACCAGAGGGCGATCTCGCAGGGATCGTTCCTTTCGGAATACTTCCGCTCTCCCACCAGCGGCATTCCGCGGCTGGCAAACTGCACCCGAATCTGGTGTGTGCGGCCCGTATGCAGACGGATGCGGACCTTGCTCATCTGCTCCGCCGTTTTCAGGACTGCATAGTCTAGGACCGCTTCCTGGATTCCCCTGGCTTCCTTTTCCGCTACAAAGGTCATGCGCCGGGCCTTGTCCCGGCCAAGGAGGTCCCGGAAGGTGCCGGAGTGCTCCCGCGGTGCGCCATGGACGACGGCCAGATACTCTTTCCCAAAGGACCCTTCCCGGATCTGCCGGGAAAGCTCCGAAGCGCTGGCAGCGTTCCGGGCCAGCACCATCAGACCGCTGACCACCCGGTCCAGCCGGTGGACCGTCCGCACATCCGCTTTTTCGTCTCCCAACGCCTGCCGAACAAGCTCCGGCAGCCCCCCCGGCTCGTCCGTAGACAGCACCCGGGCGGGCTTGACGCAGACCAGAATATCCGCGTCGCTGTATAGAATCTCCATGACTTCACCTCGTTTCCCTTATTGTAGCAAAGCTGTTCCAGGTTTTCAAGAAAGAGTTTTTGCACGGGAATGGGCATGCGTTTAAAACCGTATGATGGGAACAGGTGTTGCGGATCACGCGGCGTTGGTGTATAATTGCATTGGTAAAGATTTTACCATACGGTGCGGCGCCCGGTTTCATGACTGGAACGAATTGATGAAGGGGATTAAAGGCATACATCAGTTTTTCTGGAAGGGAAAAGATGCATGCCTGGTTGCCATGTTGAAAATATCATGTATGCTGTTGTAAAAAGGGAGGATGTACCAATGGAAGTGTTTCAATCTGTGACAACGTGCCCCCAAAATGGCATGATAGATGCACGTTACCTACATCTGGAAGCGGAATTTTTCGAACTGGAAAAGAATCAGTCGGATTTTTTACTTAGGTCATTTGTGATTTGGTGTGAGTCTTTCTTTTCGGAACAATTTGTTGTCGACTGGTATTGGAAAGAAAAAAATGTCAAGGTAGAAACGTTACTGGACAGAATAAAGCAGGAAGACACTTGCTTTGCTGGTGTTGAAGCGGCGGTTCAATGCGAGAGAATTTATAATAAGAAAACATTCCGTGCATATAAGAAAGAACTTTGGTATCCAACAACATGTGGCAAGAGAGATACAGAAATATTTGAGGATTATTTTGAATTTTACAGAGAACGGGTAGCCCAAATCAACAACAAACAAATTGAATGGATAGATGCCATTTTATCCTTTTTTTACGAGCCCAATCGGATTGCTCAGACAACAATTCAACGTCTGGAGGCTGAGGGATATGTTACAAGAACACCATATTTTTCAAATGCCCACTTATTCAATGGGGAAATAGGGTTATCTATTCCCATATTCTGCCTGAATAAGCAGGTTTCAAGCGTGGCGGAGCAGTTTGCGATATTTCTGAACGAAATATCCTGCCAAATAGCAAATATGAACGGGCGCGTGGCTGTAACGCCAATAGATTATCCCTCTAAATGTAGCGGGCATATGAAGTATTTCGGCAACGAATCACGTTTGCAATTAGGACCGATACCCAATGGCTACTTTCCAATAGAGTGGTATCCGTACTACTATATTTGTGGAGCGGAATGGTTTAACGTCATTTCACCATTGGCGCAAACACATTTGCCGATGCTATTCAACGATGCTGAAAATACACCTGAAATTTTGGTAAAGAAGCATTCCAATGGAAGCGTTAACTTGAAACTGCAGATGGACCCGGATTTGGTTGATGTCAGTGATCTGCGAAAAATGAGAGATCTACTGTACAATGGGCTATATCCCGGGGTGGAAAGAATGACAAAGAAATAATTTCTAGACCCGCAGCGCACGGGCCTTCTTTCAAAGCCAAGAATGAAATGGGAAATTCTCCCAATCCATGAAGAGGAAATAATTGAGACAGAGGATGAGATTCTTTTTGTCCACGCCCCTTGTAAGGATGACAACGTATAATTGCCTTATCAGGAAGACCTGTTGATGTGGGGTAATTGCAGAAAACCGGGATGGTGCCCTCAGGCGTCATCCCGGTTTGTGCTATTCTTCGGGAATCCGGGCATACTGCCGTCAGGAGGGATTTGTATGACCCAAAAACAGTATGCCAAGCTCGTAAAAGAAATCAGCCCCAGATCCCATATCGGGAAGGACTGCCTGTTTGCCTTTGTCATCGGCGGGCTGATCTGCCTGCTGGGGCAATGCCTGATGACGCTTTACGGCACCATGGGAGCCGGCAAGCAGGACGCGGGGACAGCCGCCTCCATGACGCTGGTTGCCCTTTCCGCCCTGCTGACGGGATTGAGCCTGTATGACGATATCGCCAAAATTGCGGGAGCCGGGACACTGGTTCCCATCACAGGCTTTGCCAACGCCATCGCTGCCCCGGCCGTGGAGTTTCAGACTGAGGGTTTTGTTCTGGGCGTAGGGGCTAAAATGTTCACCATAGCGGGGCCGGTCATCGTCTATGGACTCAGCGCCTCGGTGGTCTATGGGGTAATCTATTTTTTTGCGACGCTGTAAAAGGCGGCTGCAAAACTGCGGGGGTGCTGCTAACTTACAAGTTGCGGCACCCCCGAAATGGTTATTGCCTTTGAAGCGGAACCCCGGCAGTTACCCCCGGTCTGCCGTCAGCTCCAGGTACAGGTTGCGATACTGCCAGGCGGAGTTCTCCCAGGAAACGTTCTTGTCCATATCCCGCTGGACCATTTCGTCCCAGCAGTAGCGGTTGGTGAAATAGAAGGTCTTGGCCCGGTTGATGGCGTCCAGCAGAAGGCCCGGATCGTATCGGTCGAAGGTGAAGCCGTTGCCGTCGTGGGTGAATTCGTTGTGGGGCTGCACGGTGTCCTTCAAGCCGCCGGTTTCCCGGACGATGGGAATGGTGCCGTAGTGCATACCGATGAGCTGGGTCAGGCCGCAGGGCTCGAACTTGGAGGGCACAAGCAGGGCATCCGCGCCGGCGTAGATCCGGTGGGCCCGGCCTTCGTCATACATGATGTTGGCACAGAGGTTACCCCTGTAGGCGTTTTCATAGTACCGGAAAGCATCCTCATAGCCCTTGTCGCCGGTGCCGAGGACAACAACCTGGGTGTGCTCGTCCATGATCTGGGGCAGAATGGCGTTTACCAGATCCAGACCCTTCTGGTTGGTCAGCCGGGAGATCAGGCCAATGACAAACTTGTGGTCGTCCTGCCATAGCCCAAGCTCCTCCTGCAATGCCCGCTTATTCTCCTTCTTCCGGGGCAGGACGTTGGTGATGTCGTAATTGGTGTGCAGCATGGGATCCGTCCAGGGGTTCCAGATGTCGTAGTCAATGCCGTTGACGATGCCCCGCAGCTTGCCGGAGTGGTAGCGCAGGTGGGCGTCCAATGTTTCGCCGTACTCCGGGGTCTGAATCTCTCCGGCGTAAGTATTGCTGACGGTGGTGATCATATTGCAGTAGGTCAGGCCGCCCTTGAGCATATTGGCGTCCAGCCAGTTCTGGGACAGGGCGTCCTTGTTGAATACGAAGTTCGGAAGCCCGGACCAGTAGCGAATGGTGGGGATGTTATAAACACCCTGGAAGCGCAGATTGTGGATAGTCAGCATGGTTTTGGCCCGGCTCAGGGGCGTGGTCTGGAACAGGGTCCGCAGATATACGGGCACCAGCGCCGCCTGCCAGTCGTGGCAGTGAATCACATCCGGAATCCAGTCCATGTAGTTCAGGGCCGCCAGAGCGGCCTTGGAGAAGAAGCAGAACTTGGGGATATCCCCGATGATGCTGGTGTAGGGGTTGCCGTCGGAGAAAAATTCCTGGTTGTCAATGAAATCATAGACAACGCCGTCCCAGACGTATTCCATGATGCCTACATAAAAGCTGCGGCCATCGCTGCACAGGGGCATCTGGAATTCGCCCCGGTAGACCATTTTGCACTGGTACTCCCAGGGAATGCAGGCATAGCGGGGAAGAATGACTTTCACGTCGCAGTTCATCCGGGACAGAGCCTTGGGCAGGGCATACATCACGTCTGCCAGACCGCCGGTTTTTACAAAGGGATAGCATTCCGAGCCGATGAAGACGACGCTTCTTCTGGGGCCGGGCTGGGGTATGAAATAGGATTCAGGCATAGACTTGGCCTCCTCTTGAATGGGTTCCGGAACGGTTTCAGCCGTTTCCGGGGCAGTTTCGATGGGCATTTCCAAAACGGGGACTTCCGGCGCGGAGATGTCCTCCGCCGGTGCTTCCTGGGCCGATTCTCTGGGCAACTGGGGGGCTGTCTCCGGCTTTGTAATATCTTCAGCCTTTGGCGCGGGTGCCTTTCTGGCGCGCTGACGTTTGGGCGCTTCGGCAGTCTTCACCTCCGGGGCGGTTTCTTTGGTTCGGGAAGCGGCCTTGGAGGACGCGCGCTTCCTGGGGGCGTCGGCGGCCGCTTTATTTGCTCCGCGCTTTTTGGCGGGCTTTTCTGCCGGTTCGGTTACGGCAGCTTCCTTGGTATTCGGCATGGGTTTTTACCTCCTGAATTTACACAGAATCAACAAATCAAAATGGGTCGAATCCGGGAATACATGGGAAATCTTACAAACCCTACCCTAAGTATAATACATCTTTCGGGGAAATGCAATCGGAATAATTTCAGAAGTTTTCGGAAGAACATATTTACAGAAGCGGCATATGTGTGGTATGATACAAAAAAGACGGAATCAAGAGGTTTTCATGATGGATTATATCGTTTTGGATATGGAATGGAATCAGCCCTGGCCCGGGTCCCCTTCTTCCCAGAAGCAGCTTCCCGTTGCCATCCGGGGGGAGATCATCCAGATCGGCGCCGTCCGGGTCACGGAAGCGGGACAGGTTGCGGATGAGTTCCAGATCATGGTGCGGCCCAAGGTCTACCGGCACCTGAACCGCCGGGTCAGCAAGCTGACGGGCATCAAGGAGACCCGGCTGCGGGAGGAGGGGGTGCCCTTTCCGGAGGCCGTGGAGCGGTTCCGCGGCTGGTGCGGCGAGGATATCACTTTCCTGACCTGGGGGTTTGACGATATCGGCATTCTCCGGGAGAACCTGCGGCTGTACGGGCTGGATGAAAGCTGGACAGGCCGCTGGTATAACGCCCAGATGATTTTCAATGCCCAGACCGACGGCTCCACCTCCCAAAAGGCCCTGAAGACCGCCATGGAGATCTGCGGTATTGAAGCCAGCCGCCCGGCCCATGACGCCCTGGGAGATGCCTATCATACGGCGCTGATCTGCGCAAGGCTGGACCTGGAGCGTGGAAAAATGGAATATGACACAGCCCTGCGGAACCATGAAAACGGCTTCCATGGGGCAGAGCTGCCCGGCTGCATCCAGCGGGAGGTCTTCCGGGATCTGCCGGATAAGACCGCGGCTCTGGCCGCCATGTCCGGGCCGGAAAATCTCTGCCCGGAGTGCGGGCGGCAGATGCTGGGCTCCCGTTGGTTCGCACAGCCGGGCCACCGGTACATGGATCTGGCAACCTGCCCGGAGCACGGGAAGTTCCTGATCCGTATCCGGCTCAGCGAGCAGCCGGACGGCATGGTGCGGGTCAGCCGCTTGACCTATGAGGCTACCTCCGAGGCCGCCGAGGCCTACGCCCGCCGGGCAGAAAAGGCTGACCCCGAGGAGCGCCCCCGCCGCCGGAGAAGAAGACGCTCCCGCGGGGCCGGAAAGCAGAAAACAGAATGACCGGGGAATCCCACCGGATACGGGCAGCTTGCCCGGAAACCAGAAAGGCGTGACGTTTGCGGCCACGTCTTTTTGTTTTGGAAAAATTTCTCCGCCCGAGCGTGAAAATCCTACTGTATGGATGTAAGGCCTTACAATCAAAAAGAGTGACCCAAGGAGTAACCCATGGAAGATTTACAGATCATCGAGCTTTTCTTTCAGCGCTCTGAGGAAGCCGTTTCGCAGACGGACCGAAAATATGGCCGATTTTTGCGGAGTGTTGCCGGGCGGATTCTTTCCGTCCCGGAGGATTCCGAGGAAGTCGTAAACGATACCTATCTGGCGGCCTGGAACAAGATCCCGCCGGAGGTGCCCAAAGCGCTCAAATACTATTTATCCCGCATTACCCGCAATCTGGCCCTGAGCCGGTTTGACTATGGGAACGCCCAAAAGCGTTCCGCCTTCGCGGAGGTCGCCATTTCCGAGCTGGAGGAGTGCATTCCGGATCCGGCCGCGCAGCCGGAGATGCGTGCCGAACAGCGGGAGTTGGCGAAGACCCTGAACCGGTTTTTGTCCCGCCTGAGCGGAACCGACTGCGCCCTGTTTGTGGGCCGATACTACTATAATCGGACAGCGGCGGAGCTGGGGGGAAAGTACGATATGCGGGAGTACCAGGTAAAATACCGGCTGAAAAAGCTTCGGGCGGAACTGAAACGGTTTCTGGAAAAGGAGGGCTATACACAATGACCGGAAAAGACCTTTACGGCGCAATGAGCGGTATTGAGGATCGATATCTTGCTATGGCGGATGCTCCAAATAAGGAGGATATTTCTATGAAAAAGCACAGCGGTAAGATTCGGTATTTTTTGATTGCGGCAGTGCTTGTCAGCCTGCTGGGCGTTACAGCCTATGCGGTAACGGCGAGAATTCAGCTGAACACCAAGCGGTATATGCAGGGAACCGGGGAAAGTGTGGAAGCAAATGTCTCCGCGCCCTATGAGGCGGAAATCAATTTTCAATCGACTGCCGATACCTATGAGGGCCTGCAAACGTATTGCCCCACCTGGCTCCCGGAGGGCTACCATCTGCGTTTTGTCAGTGCCAAGGCCTATGGACACCAGACACTGCACTTTGCAACGGCATCGGACGAAAGCGCACTTGTGCTGGAGACGACCCGGGGAGACAACGCCACCGACCTGGTGCTTGAAAGCGTCACGAAGGAAGAAAGCATCACCGTGGGGAGCATTCCCGGAACACTGTATACCTGCACCGGCGGTGAGCGGGTGCTGCTCTGGACGGATGAGGACCGGGGCGTTGGCTTCATGTTGCTGACGGGAGATACGGAGCTGGATCTGATGCGGGTTGCCGAGAGCGTCCGGCCGGATCCGGACCTGAAACCCACCAATGAAGACCGTTATCAGCTGGCACTGGAGGAGCTGGGGGACTATCAAATTACCGGACTGCCGGAAAACTACCCGGAGACGGAATTCATTGCCAGCCCCAGGGAAGATGGCAGCGGTTGGTTCGCCTACGTGTATCGCTGGTACATTGATGCCAAGAAAAATACCACTGTGGAACTGGAATATGAAACGTTCCTGCTGAATGGTGACAAGGATGGAGATTCTGCCCAGGATTCAGAGCCGGTTCCCGAGACCCCGGATACAATTCTCAAAATGAACGGCGGCGGAGAAGCCGCAACGGTTCAGGGAATGCCTGCCGCTGTAACCCAGGGACACATTGTCTGGGTGGATTGGGAGAACAAGGTAGTCTTTCAGATCACTGCGGATAGCATGACCGCTGACCAGCTGCAACAACTGGCGGACAGCGTTCAAAAGGTCAAATAACGCGCAAAAGACGTTCGGTCCAAATTTTTGGATCGAACGTCTTTGCATCCTCAGAAAAACAGCTTTGCAGTCCAGGCGGCGGCGGTAAACCCTACCAGGTCCGCAAACAGGGCGGCGGGGAGGGTGTAGCGGCTGCGGCGGATATTTGCGGCTCCAAAATAAACGCTGATGGTATAAAAAGTGGTCTCCGTGGAGCCAAGCATGATTGCCGCTGTCCGGCCAATTTGGGAATCCACACCGTAAACGCCCATCAGGTCTGTGGCCACAGCCAGGGCGGCACTGCCGCTGATGGGCCGCACCAGCACCAGCAGAGCGCATTCCACAGGAATACCCAGGAACGAAAAGACCGGTGATAAGAACCGCTGCAAAAGTTCCGCCGCCCCGGAGGAGCGGAACAGTTCTACGGCGGTAAGCAGCATAATGAGGGTGGGGAGAATATCTTTGAGAAGCCGCAGCCCCTCCGCCCCTCCCTCCAGCAGCAAGGCATAGCTGTTTTCCTTTTTCCTCAGGGCCAGGCCCGATGCCAGCAACAAAATCACGGGAACCAGATAGTCCGTTAAGACTTCCATAGCTTTCCCAGGGCCGTGGCGGCGGCCACTCCCAGCCCGGCGGAGAGAAGGCTTGTCAGCCATACCGCCGGGAGAATATCAAAGGGCCGGGGGCAGCCCAGGGCGGCCCGGAGGGCGGCCACATTGGTGGGCAGCAGCTGAATGGAGGCGGTGTTTAAAACCACCAGTCGGCACAGCTGGTCCCCGGCGGTTGGAGAACCCGGGGGCTTTAATGCTTTGGCTGCCCGGATGCCCATGGGAGTGGCGGCGTTGCCCAGCCCCAGGAGATTGGCGCAGATGTTGCCGCAAAGAGATTTGCGAAGATCAGGATTCTTCCGGCTGTCCGGAAAGACCCGCCCCAAAACAGGGTCCAGAAGCCGGGACAACGCCTCCATGACTCCGTTTGCCTCCAGCAGCCGCCCCACTCCGGACCACAGACACAGCCCCCCGGCCATAGAAATGGCCACCGTCACCCCCGACTGCGCCCCCCTCATAGCCGCCGCCGCAAGCCCGCCGCCTTTGCCGGTCAGTGCCGCCGAAAGAATGCTGACGGCAATAAGACCTGTCCAAATCCACCCCAAAACCATGTTTCCGCCCCCTTCGAAACAAGCCTATGCCGGGGCCGGGGAAAAAGAACGGATTGATTATAGGGGCGTCTTGGGGTATAATCATCAGAAAATACAGTATCTTTTCAGAGTCGTGACAATAACCAGGGAAGCTCTGAGTAATAAGGGCGTGAGACAGATGGAGCAATTATTGATCGTTGAAGATGATATTGGTTTGAATCAGGGCTTATGCAAAGCACTGAAAGCAGAGAATCGGCAGATCATTTCCTGCCAGGACCTGAAAACGGCGAAAGAGCAGCTGCTTTTCGGCGGAGTATCCTTGATTTTGTTGGATATCAATCTGCCGGATGGCAGTGGGCTTGAACTGCTCCGGGAGGTCAAGGAAAACACACCCGATATTCCTGTCATTCTGCTGACTGCCAATGACACCGATCTGGATATTGTAGACGGATTGGAACGAGGGGCTGACGACTACATTACCAAGCCTTTTTCTCTTTCGGTTTTGCGGGCAAGGGTCAATACCCAACTGCGAAAGAAAATGACCATCCATAAAAACACACCGATTCAGATCGACCATTTTTCCTTTGACTTTGGAACCATGACCTTTTGTGTAGGGGAAGCCAAGGTGGAACTGAGCAAAACAGAGCAAAAACTGCTGCGCTTGCTTGTGGAAAACCGAGGGAGAACCATGACCCGTGGAGATCTTGTAGACCGGATTTGGACAGACGGCGCAGAATATGTGGATGAAAACGCTTTGTCTGTTACGATCAAGCGTTTGAGAGATAAACTTGGCGCACAGGAATATATCAAGACTGTTTATGGAATCGGGTATAGCTGGGTAAAGAAAGAGGAATGAGATGGGAATTGCTGTTATACTGCTGTGTTTTCTGGCAGCGGCAGTTATTGTGTTTTGGAATCAAAGAAAAGCCAGAAAAACCATGGAGACAATCGAGAAAATGTTGGATGCCGCCATGGCCGGCTCCTTTTCTGAAAGCGGTTTTGATGAAAGCAAACTGTCTGCACTGGAAACGAAGTTTGCGCATTACCTTTCCGCGGCAGAAACTTCTTCACGGAATGTGGCACAGGAAAAGGATAGGATCAAATCTCTGATTGCGGATATTTCGCATCAGACAAAAACGCCGATTGCAAACCTGCTGTTATACAGTGAACTTTTGATGGAAGAAGATCTTCCTCCATCGGCAAAAGCAAATGTGGATGCGCTATATGATCAGGCGGAGAAATTGCGATTTTTGATTGATTCGCTTGTGAAGCTGTCCCGGTTGGAGAATGGGATTCTTTCTCTGTCACCGCAGCCCACGGCATTACAGCCACTACTTGGGGGAATTGCGGAACAATATGCTGCCAAAGCTGCTGAAAAAGGATTGTCTTTGCAACTGCATGATACAGATACTGCTGCTACCTTTGATATGAAATGGACAGCAGAAGCACTGGCGAATGTGGTAGACAATGCCATCAAATATACAGAGCATGGCGTGATCACGATTTCTGCTGTGAGCTATGAAATGTTTGCCAGGATCGATATATCGGATACCGGCCCTGGCATCCCGGAAAGTGAACGATCCAAAATCTTCACCCGGTTTTACCGTTCAAAGAATGCGGGGGAACAGGAGGGCGTTGGAATCGGCTTGTATTTAGCACGGCAAATCCTATCCGGCGAGGGCGGCTATATCAAGGTCTCTTCCATTCCCGGCAAAGGAAGCACTTTTTCTGTGTTTCTGCCGAAATAGCATCCATTCTTTCAAAACTGTTAGAATTCATTTCCAACCGGAAAGAATGTGGAAAGAATCCTATGCCATAATCTGTATGTATCAAAGGAGGACTTCTTTGCGTACATACAGATTTTTTTCATGGAGGTACCCGTTTATGGAAATTTTACAGGCAAAGAACCTGAGAAAAATTTATGGCACTGGCAATAATGCGGTTCATGCGCTGGACGGCGTTGATTTGAGTGTGGAGAAAGGCGAATTTGTGGCAATCGTCGGCACATCCGGCTCCGGAAAATCCACACTGCTGCATATGCTGGGCGGGCTGGACCGCCCTACCAGCGGCACGGTCTTGGTGGACAGACAGAATATTTTCTCCTTGAAAGAGGAAGCCCTGACCATCTTCCGCCGCAGGAAAATCGGCTTTGTATTTCAGAGCTACAATCTTGTTCCGGTGCTGAATGTGTATGAAAATATCATTCTTCCCATTGAACTGGACGGTGGCAAAGTCAACAAGGACTTTGTTCAGCAGATCGTGCAGACACTGGGACTGGAGCAGAAGCTGGATGCTCTGCCCAGCCAGCTTTCCGGTGGTCAGCAGCAGCGTGTAGCCATTGCCCGTGCATTGGCCGCCGCTCCGGCCATCATTCTCGCTGACGAACCCACAGGCAATCTGGATTCCAAAACCAGCCAGGATGTATTGAGCCTTTTGAAAGTTACCAGCCAGAAGTTCGCCCAGACCATTGTAATGATCACCCACAACGAAGAAATTGCGCAGATGGCAGACCGCATTATCCGTATCGAAGATGGACGGATCGTCACCCGGAACTAACAGGAGGTGGCGAAAATGAATGTCAAAAACAGAAAATGTATCCGAAAACTAAGTTGGCGTTTTTTATGGGCATCCCGGAAGCGCAACATGATCGCAATTATCGCTATTGCCCTGACTGCGCTGCTGTTTACCTCGCTGTTTACCATCGTCATGTCCATGAATTCCAGTTACGAAATGTACACGTTCCGTCAGGTCGGCGGTTACTGCCACGGAACCTTTAAGGAAGTGACAGAAGAACAGATCGAGAATATATCAGCCCACCCAAACGTAAAAGCCACTGGAAAACGTATTACCATTGGATATATGGACAGTGGGATTTTTGCGAAAGCCCCTGCCGAAGTTAGCTTCATGGATGACAATTGCACCGAATGGAGTTTCGCAGAACCCACCACAGGACATGTCCCACAGGGAAGAAATGAAATCACCATGGATACCTATACCTTAAAGCTGTTGGGTGTTGCGCCTGAACTGGGTGCGGAAATTGAACTGTCCTTTACGGTGGGTTCTTTATCCGCAATGCCTTATGAGAAAACAGATAGGTTTACTCTGGTTGGCTGGTGGGAATATGATGATATCAGTCCCGTTCACTATATCAATATCAGCGAACAATACGCAAAGGAAATCGAAACCGAAGCCCTGTCCAAGGGATTGGAACCGTTCCGTGTTGATTTGAATGTGATGCTGGCATCCGGCATCAACATCCGGGGACAGATGGAGCAGGTGGATCAGGACTTGGGGTATGCCTGGGACGAAACGGGGGAAGGGGAGCTTGTGCGCATCGGTGTAAACTGGGGCTATACATCTTCTCAGCTTGGCGAAAGCATGGATGCAGCAACGCTCCTGGCGATTGTCGCTTTCCTTGTGCTGGTGATCTTTACAGGGTATCTCATCATCTACAACATTTTTCAGATTTCCGTTACCGGGGATATTCGATTCTATGGTTTGCTGAAAACCATCGGTGTCACCCCCCGGCAGCTGAAGCGCATTATTCGTCAGCAGGCACTGTTTTTGTGTGTTGCAGGCATTCCCACCGGTTTGCTGTTTGGATACGGTGTCGGTGCGTTTCTGACACCAGTCATAATGGCACGGACCACTTTTGGTGCCGGCGTTTCTACCGTCAGCACTTCACCGCTCATTTTCCTCGCTTCTGCGCTGTTTGCGCTCCTTACAGTGATGCTCTCCTGCGCCCGTCCGGGGAAAATCGCTTCAAAGGTCTCTCCGGTGGAAGCAACAAAGTATACGGAAACTGTAAAAAGCAAAAAGAAACAGCGTAGCACCCGTGGCGCAAAAGTATATCAAATGGCATTTGCCAATTTGGGTCGCAATAAAAGAAAAACGGTTCTTGTAGTAATCTCTCTTTCTCTTTCCGTGGTACTTCTCAACATCCTGGTCACTTTTACC
Organism: Pseudoflavonifractor sp. MSJ-30; assembly: GCF_018918045.1. Taxonomy (GTDB): domain Bacteria; phylum Bacillota; class Clostridia; order Oscillospirales; family Oscillospiraceae; genus Faecousia. Next base: position 20,983 of record NZ_JAHLPU010000034.1, on the reverse strand, counting down.
GGGGGCTTTGATATGGAAAAGTATCTGGCCAAGCAAACCTGTGCGGACTTTATCGTCAGCTCTACAGACTATTTTCGGTACAATTGCTCCGAAAGCTATATTTCTCAGGAGCAGATAGAGCAAATAAAAGCAAATACACGGTCATCTCTTTCAGGATGCGGCTATCAATTGCTAGGCTCGAAATCTTGGATAACAGAAGAAGCATGGCGTGCAGAGCGTTCCAGATTCGGTTTCTCGGAAACGCTGGAATCGGAACTGGCCATGACGGCCCACCGAGGAGAACTGGTTGGTGCTGAAGCCCAAATCGAAGGATTGGACGAAAGCCTGTTTGAAAAGCTGACGGTTGTAGAGGGAGATCTGGCTCCTTTGTTTCAAGAAGGCAGCAATGCAATTGCCATGGCGGTTTCTACAGACGATTACGGCAAGGTGTCCATTTCGGAACAATACCCGCGTATCGGTTCTCCACAGACCATCAGCTATGTGGAGGATGGCTATTACATTGACAGTCGAACGGGCAAAAAATGTGAGGAATCCACACCCCAGGAATTTCTGCAATACTACGTTTCCCAAAGCCGTGATGTGAACTATACCGTCTGCGCTTATGTGACGATACCCAACTCCATGAGTTACCGATATGGTACATTCGGACACCGTTTTCTTCTGCCTGTAACAACACTGGCGCGGGACAGTCAACAAGAGCCGGTCCCCTTATTCTGGCTGTTCGATACCCCGGATATGGCCGCAGAAGATGCTGCGGAAAGCTATCTTTCGGAACTTACAGCCAATGATTTATCGCCACTGATGTACGAAAGCAAGACCACCCTCCGTGCAGAATTTAAGAGCTATCAGAATATGTTCCTGCTGTTGGGCGGCCTGCTCTGCGCCATCATTGGGCTTGTGGGTGTTCTCAACTTCTTCAATGCCATTATGACAGGAATTATTTCTCGAAAGAGAGAATTTGCGGTATTACAGGCAGTAGGTATGACCAACAAACAGTTAAGAGCCATGCTGATCTACGAGGGCCTGTTTTATGCACTCAGTTCTGCCGCCGCAGCACTTGTTCTTTCTTTCGTGCTGAATCCTTTGGTCGGTGATCTTCTGGAGCATATGTTCTGGTTCTTCAGCGCAAGGTTTACAATCGTTCCTGTTTTGCTTGCCATACCGATGTTTGCACTGCTGGGATGGCTGATTCCTGGTGTTATGTATAATCACACTGCCAGATGCAGCATTGTGGAACAGTTGAGAGATACCCAATAGAATCCAACAACGAAAAAGCAGAGGGCCGCATATCCAATCAAATCATATTCAAAAGAAAAGAATTATAAAAAGCACCGGGAAGCCGAAGAAATCGGACCTTCCCGGTGCTTTTTTATAAGGAAATCTTGGGGTCATTCTTCTTCCAACGCCAGAGCGTAAACGGTGTTTTTGGGCAGCCCCAGTTCTGTGGCGGTTTGCTTTACCGCATCCTTACGGGATAGACCCTGGGAAAGAAGTTCTTTTACCCGGGCGGCGGCATCGGCTTCGGAGGGGGCTTCTTTGACCTCCTCAGGGGCACCGGCCAGGATAAGGACGAATTCGCCCTTGGGGGCGGTTTCGGTGTATTTGGCGATGGCTTCCCCCAGGGTGGTCCGGACCACCTCCTCGTGGAGCTTGGTCAGTTCCCGGCAGAGGCTGATGGGCCGGTCAGGGCCAAAGGCCTCTGCCATATCCTGCAGGGTGTTCAGCAGCTTGTGGGGAGCTTCGTAGAAAATCATGGTTCGCTGCTCGCCCTTTAAGCTGTCCAGGTGTTCCCGGCGGCTTTTCTTGGCGGTGGACAGAAAGCCCTCAAAGCAGAACCGGCCGGTAGACTGGCCGGAAATGCTCAGGGCGGTGATGGCGGCGCAGGGACCGGGGATGGCGCAGACCGTAATGCCCGCGGCGGCGCACTGCTTCACCAAATCCTCTCCCGGGTCAGAGATGGCAGGGCTTCCGGCGTCGGAGACCAGAGCGCAGGTCTCCCCGGACAAAATCCTATCCAGAATTTTCTCGCCCTTGAAGGACTTGTTGTGCTCATAGTAGCTTACAAGGGGCTTTTTCAGTTCCAGATGGTTCAGGAGCTTCAGCGTCACCCGGGTATCCTCTGCGGCGATAAAGTCCGCGCTTTCCAGAGTTTCCCGGGCGCGTTTGGAGATGTCTCCCAGGTTCCCGATAGGGGTGGGGACGAGATACAGCATTCCGGCCATAGGGGCCTCCTATTCTATATATGGTAGATGGATTTGTATTCTTCGGAAGGACGTCCGTATTCGTCCGTCAGCGTCAGTTCCCGGAAGATAAGACCGGGCTTTCCACCCTTGCGCAGCCGCAGAAGGATCAGAATGATGGGCCCGTTCGGACGGTGCCGTACCAGACACAGCTCTTTGGCTTCCAGGGAAAAGGAACCTGCCCGGGCGATGATCTCCCCCAGTCGCTCCGGGCGGTGGACAAGAAACAGGTCTCCGCTGTATTTCAGGGCCCAGGCGGCGCTTCGCAGCAGCTCCCGGATGGTGCAGCAGTCCTCCCGCCGGGCCAGGGGCAGAGCGGCGCTTTGGGGACCGGCGGAAAAATAGGGCGGATTGGAGACGACGGTTGTGAAGATTCCGGGGGAAAGCAGGGAGGGAACTTGCCGGATGTCCACGCATATACTTTCCATGCGGTGCTCCAGACCATTCCGGCCGATGTTCTCAAGGGCCGCCCGGTGGGCCTGCTCTGTCAGTTCAATGCCGGTAACGCGGCATTGTTTTTCCCGGGCGCAGAGCAGCAGCCCAAGGGTACCGCAGCCGGAACCGAGGTCCAGAACCCGGGCGTTCCTGGGCAGTTTCGCAAACCAGCTCAGGAGCATGCTGTCCGTGCTCAGAGGGAAGCAGCCTTCCGGTACATCCAGGGTAAAGCCATTCAAAAGTGTTTCCAAGTTGTGTTCCTTATATTGAAAACCGGCCTGCGCAGGACGCAGGCCGGTGGTTTCCGAAGAATTAGCCTTCCTCGATAGCATCAGCGGGGCACTGATCGGCGCAGGAACCGCAGCTGACACAGACATCGGGATCGATTACGTACTTGTCTTCGCCCTCGGAAATAGCCTCAACGGGGCACTGCTCAGCGCAGGAACCACACTTCAGGCAAGCATCGGTAATTTTGTAAGCCATGAAAAATACCTCCTATCGTTTTTTCGGTGTGCATTCTCACAATGCACCTATATTCTAGCATGGATTTTTAAAAATGCAATTCCTTTTTTATAAATTTTTGATTTCCGTATATTTCCTCTTTTGACTGGCGAAACTGAAGCCGAAAGGGGGCATTCCATGGGCTATTACGGACAAACGGAGGAACTGATCCGGCGCTCCGGGGCGGAGGCCAGACGTCTGGGCCACAGCTATGTGGGCTCGGTGCATCTGCTGCTGGCACTGTGCCAGATGTCCGGCGGCACGGCCCAGCTGCTGCGGTCATTCGGCATCGAGCCGGAATTCCTGCGGCAGCTGACCATGCTGCTCTATGGCGTCGGCCGGGCGGAGCTGCCCCTTCCCCAGGGACTGACCCGGGCGGCCAGAAGAATTTTGCGTCAGGCGGCCCGGGAAGCGAAACATCAGGGATTCCGGGAGGCGCGGCCTGCCCATGTGCTGCTGGCTATGGCCAGAGTGGAAGATAGCGGTGCAAGCCAGCTGCTGAAAACCTGCGGCGTCAGTGCGGACGCACTGTTCACCCATACGCTGGAGTATCTGTTTCAGGACGTACCCCGGCTGCGGGGCGGAAAAAAGGAGGGAGTATCTACGAAACTTTTGGAGCAATTCAGTGAGGATCTGGTCCAGAAAGCCGTGAATATGGATCCCGTCATCGGACGGGAGAAGGAGATCGATACGGTGGTGGGGATCCTGTGCCGGAAGAACAAGAATAACCCCGCCCTGATTGGGGAGCCGGGAGTGGGAAAGACGGCTATTGCCGAGGGCCTGGCCCAGCGGATGGCCGTGGGCAACGTGCCGCCCCAGTTAAAAGAAAAGCGCCTCTACAGCCTGAATATGGCAAGCCTGGTGGCGGGTACCAAGTACCGGGGGGAATTTGAGGAGCGGCTGCGGGATGTGCTGGCGGAGATCCGGCGCAGCGGGGACGTGATTCTCTTTGTGGACGAAATGCATACCATTGTCGGGGCCGGCGCGGCGGAGGGGGCCATTGACGCCGCCAATATTCTGAAACCTGCCCTGGGCCGGGGAGAGCTGCAAATGGTGGGAGCCACTACCCGGGAGGAGTACCGGAAATATATTGAAAAGGATGCCGCCCTGGAGCGGCGATTTCGCCCTGTAAGCGTGGAGGAGCCGGATGGGGAGACGGCGCTGGAAATTCTCCGGGCGCTGAAACCCGGCCTGGAACGCCACCACAGACTGCGGATCACGGAAGAGGCTATGCGGGAGGCGGTGCGGCTGTCTGTCCGGTATCTTCCGGACCTGTACCTGCCGGATAAGGCCATCGACCTGCTGGATGAGGGCGCGGCCCGGGCAAAAATGGAGGAGACGACCTGCACCCGTGGTTCCTCCGCCCGGAAAGAATTGGAGGAGGAACTGCGGGAGGCGGTGCGGGAGCGGCGGTTTGAGCGGGCGGCAGAGCTGCGGGATAAGGTCCAGAATCTGATGGAGCGTGCCCCGGACGGCAAGCGGGCCCGGGCGGTGACGGCGGCGGATATTGCCTGGGTGGTCTCCGCCCGGACAGGGATTCCCGTGGGCCGTTTGACGGCAGGGGAGCGAGAACGCCTGCTGAATCTGGAAGGACTGCTGTCTGCCCACGTCATGGGCCAGCCCAAGGCGGTGAAAACCGTGGCGGAGGCGGTGCGGCGAGGTTTTTCCGGCATCCGTGACGCTGGCCGCCCCATTGCCTGTCTGCTTTTTACCGGGCCAACCGGTGTAGGGAAGACCGAGCTGTGCCGGGCGCTTGCCACAGAGGTCTACGGAAGCGCGGATGCCATGCTGCGGCTGGATATGACGGAGTATATGGAAAAACATTCCGTGTCCCGGCTGATCGGCGCGCCCCCGGGCTATGTAGGCTATGAGGAAGGCGGCAAGCTGACAGAGGCAGTCCGCAGACGGCCCTATTCCCTGGTGCTGCTGGATGAGCTGGAAAAGGCCCACCCGGAGGTGCTGGGCCTGCTGCTGCAAATTATGGAGGAGGGGGAGCTGACGGATTCCACCGGGCGGCATGTCAGCTTCAAGAATACCATTGTGGTCATGACCTCCAATGTAGGCGGCAGCCTTCGGGGCGAGGGGCTTGGCTTCTGCTCGGACGGAAAGAAGGGCCTCTTCGTCCAGGCACTGCAGGACCAGTTTACGCCGGAATTTCTGGGTCGTCTGGACGCCACGGTGTTCTTCGACCCACTGGGGGAGAGCGCCATGGAGGCCATCGCCCAGAAATATCTGCGGCAGCTGGAGCAGCGCAGCGCCGCCGCCGGAATCCAGCTGGTGCTCCCCAACGGCCTTTCTCAAGCGCTGAGCAGCCGCTGCGGAGGGAAGGACGGAGCGCGGCAGCTGCGCCGGCTGGTGCAGACCGAGGTAGAGGACGCACTGGCCATGTTCCTGCTGCGCTGTCCCCGAAAGCCCGGCAGGGTCCGGTCACGGCTGGAGGACGGAAAGCTGCGGTTTGGCGCCTGAATCGACAGAATAACTGAACACACGTTTGAAAATACGGGGAAAAATAGGCTTTTCCAGAGAATTCCGGGAGGGTTTCGCAAAAAACGATTGATTTTTTTCGGAAGAGGATTTATACTGTACAAAAATGGAGTGGAATGGATGTAAAGTGGAGGATTAGGGAAAGGCGGTGAGACAGTGATCGGCAAATACGCAGCCCGGACGGACGACAAGAATCGGCTTATCGTCCCGGCGAAGCTCCGGAAGGAGCTGGGCGAGAGCTTTTATGTGACCCTCGGGGTGAACTGCGGTCACCGCTGTCTCACCGTCTATACCGCGGAGGAGTGGCAGCGTCTCAGCGAGAACTTCAACGCCCTGAGCATCTCTCAGCGGGCGGGAGCCACCAGCCTGATCTTCATGAACGCCGCGGAATGCACTCCGGACAAGCAGTTCCGTTTTACCCTGACGCCTTTCCTGCAGACCTACGCCGGGATTGACCGGGACGTCATGATTGTGGGCCGGGCAGGCCAGGCGGAGATATGGGACGCGGCGGAATTCCAGAGGTTTGAGGAAGAAAATCTGACGCCCGAAAAATTGTTGGCATCCTTGGAGGCAATCGGACTATGAGCGAATTTCATCACGTTTCCGTCCTCCTGGACGAATGCATCGAGGGCCTGAACATCAAGCCTGACGGGATCTATGTGGACGGCACCCTGGGCGGCGCGGGCCACTCCTGTCACATCTCCGAGAGGCTGACCACCGGGCGGCTCATCGGCATCGACCGGGACCCTGTGGCCCTGGAGGCCGCGGGAAAGCGGTTGGAGCCCTTTGCGGACAGAGTGACCCTGGTACACTCCAATTTCTGCCGTATGGGAGAGGTCCTGCGGGATCTGGGTATTTCCGGTGTGGACGGCATTTTGCTGGATTTGGGCGTTTCTTCCCCCCAATTGGATGACGGCAGCAGAGGCTTCTCCTATATGACGGATGCCCCGCTGGATATGCGCATGGACAATGGAGACGCGCTGACTGCCGATGCGGTGGTCAATACCTGGTCCTATGAAGAACTGAAGCGGATCCTCTATGACTACGGTGAGGAGCGCTACGCCCCGGCCATTGCGGCGGCCATCGTCCGCAGGCGGGAGAATACCCCTATCCGAACGACTTTGGAACTTGTGGATGTGATCCGCTCCGCCATGCCCCCCGCTGCCCTGCGGGAAAAACAGCATCCGGCAAAGCGAACCTTTCAGGCCATCCGCATTGCGGTAAATGACGAATTGAATTCCGTGGCGAAAGCCATGGATGCCGCCATTCCCTGCCTGAATCCCGGTGGACGGCTGGCGGTGATCACCTTCCATTCTCTGGAGGATCGGATCGTGAAAAACGCCATGGCAGCCGCGGCCAAGGGCTGCATCTGCCCGCCGGAATTCCCGGTGTGCGTCTGCGGCCGGAAGCCCCAGGTGACGGTACTTACCCGGAAGCCCATCGTGTCCGGCAAGGAAGAGCTGGAGCGGAACCCCAGAGCAAGGAGCGCAAAGCTGCGCGTTTGTGAGAAACGATAACATTGGCCGGAGGCAAAACATGGATCAGAAACCTGTTATTCAATATGTTGGCCAGTTTTATGTATACGGCAGCGAAGTAAAAGCGCCGAAGAAGAAGCAAACTCCGAAAAAGGCCGTCCTGCCGAAGCTGAAGCCCGGCAAGGAACGCCGCGTTTACGTGGACCCTGTAGCTGTAGGCGGTATTGCGCTTGCTGTAGTGGTGCTGATTGCCCTGGTGGTCGGTGCCTTGCAGCTTACCGCCTGCATGCAGGGCTATAACGAGGCCGTGGATACGCTGACGGAGCTGAAGCGGGAAAACGCCAAGCTGGAGCATGCCTACCGTACCTCCCTGAACCTGGATGCGGTGCGGGAGCAGGCAGAGAAGCTGGGCATGATCCCCGCTGAGGACGCCGAGCATATCAGCATTCGGGTCACGGTGCCCGAGCGTGCCCAGGAGCCTACGGCCTGGGAGAATTTCCTCTGGTTCCTGTCCGGCCTGCTGGCCCAGACGGAGGAAACGCCCTGAGAGCATGAAGCCATCCGCTCAGGCATATACTCAAAACGGCAGCTGCGAATGGGCGGCGAGGGATTCCCTTGCCGCCCATTTTAAAAGTCATCCGCTGCCGGAAGGGGTATCGCCTTGGGAAAACCAATTTATCGCAGGGTACGTATGGACAGTGCCCAGCACTGGCGGATCCGACTGACGGCGCTGATGCTTGGCGTGCTGGGCTTTCTGACTGTGGCGGCACGACTGTACCGGCTGATGGTGGTGGATTATGACTATTACGCCGCCAAGGCCCTGAACAATCAGACCCGTTCCACGGCGGCGGCTTCCAACCGGGGCTATGTGTACGATCGGAACATGAATATTCTGGCGGCGTCTCAGAGCGTGGAGAATGTCTATTTGGACCCTCATGAGCTGAAGCAGTCCCAGGCGGACCTGACGCGGATCGCCGCCTTTCTTAGCCCGCTGCTGGAAAGGGATGCCCGGTGGATTCTGGAGCAGGGACAGGATCTCCGCCGTCGCTATAAACAAGTGGGCAGCCGTATCCCGGAGGACACCGCCGCGAAGATCCGGGACTACATTCAGGAAGAGAACATTTCCGGCATCCACCTGGAGCCGGCCGCCCTGCGGACCTATCCATTTGAAACGTTGGCCGCCCAGGTCATTGGCTTTACCAATCTATCCGGCCAGGGCAGCGAGGGCATTGAGGCGGCCTACGACAGCTTCCTCTCCGGAAAGACCGGAAAAGTGATTACCACCAAGGGCAATAACGAAATGGATATGCCCTTTTCCTATGAGAATTTTACGGCATCCCAGACGGGCTGCAGCGTAGTGCTGACCTTGGATGCCACGATCCAGGAGATCCTGGAAAAGCAGCTCCGGGCGGCCATAGACCGCTATGATGTGCGCAACGGTGCCTTCGGACTGGTCATGAACTGCAAGACCGGGGAGATTCTGGCCATGGCAACGCTTGGCAGCTATGACCCCAATGACTACCAGCTGGTGTGGGACGAAGATGTGCGGGCCGCCCTGGAGAAAGCCCAAAGCACCTATACCCAGTACCCTCAGGGAAGCGCGGAATATCTTCAGGGGAAGCAGAGCTATGAGACAGCACTGACCCAGGCGCGGCTGAAGCAGTGGCGCAACCGGGTCCTGTCCGACGGCTACGAGCCGGGGTCTACCTTCAAGGCGCTGACCATGGCGGCAGCTCTGGACTGCGGTGCCATTGATCTGAATACCTCCTTCTATTGTAAGGGCGCCGAGCAGATTCCCGGACGGTCCCAGTTGCTGCACTGCTGGCGTGCTGCCGGTCATGGATCGGAAAAAACGCCCCAGGCCCTGCAGAACTCCTGTAACCTGGCTTTCGCCCACATCGCTCTGAAATTGGGGGGCGAGCGGTTTTATGACTATGTGAAGACCTTCGGTATTCTGGAGAAAACCGGCATCGATCTGTCCGGCGAGAGCAAGGGCGTGTTTTTCGACAAGGCTCTGGTGACAAACACCGACAAATGGGGCACGGCCAGCCTGACCTCCGGCTCCTTCGGCCAGACTTTCAAGATCACGCCCTTGCAGCTGGTCCGGGCCATCGCCTCCGTGGTCAACGGCGGGAATCTTCTGGAGCCCTACATCGTCTCCGAGGTCATCGACAAGGACGGCAATACGGTTCTGAAGCAGGAGCCTACGGTGGTGCGCCGGACCATTTCGCCGCGGACCTCCGAGACCATGCGGACGCTCATTCGCTCCGTGGTGACGGAGGGAACCGCGAAAAACGCCAGTGTTGCGGGCTTTTCCATTGGAGGAAAAACCGGAACCAGCGAGAAAATTGACGTTTTTGATGAAAACTGCCAGCGTGTTCTGGATAAAATTGTCTCCTTCGTGGGGATTGCGCCAATGGAAGATCCGGAGTATATTGTATTGGCGGCCCTGGACACGCCGTCGAGAAGTACCGGCATTTATATTTCCGGCGGCGTTATGGCGGCGCCCACCGTGGGGGCCGTTATGACGGATATCCTGCCCTACCTGGGTGTCCGGCGGAATTATACCGAAGACGACCTGCCCGGGCGGCAGATCCTCCTGCCGGATTGCGCGGGACTGTCAGCGAAAGAAGCGCAGGAGCTTTTGAAAGATTCCGGGCTGTCTTCCCGGTGCGTTGGCAGCGGGGAGACGGTCACAGGACAGATCCCGGCGGCGGGGATGAGCCTGCCCGGCGGCAGTGAGGTTTTGCTGTACTTCGGAGAGACGCCGGAGGAAAGGCTGGTCACAGTGCCGGATTTTCTGGGCAAGACCCGCCAGCAGGCCGCCGACCTGGCGGGGACGCTGGGGCTGTATATTCTGGCGTCCGGCAATCCGGATACGGCAGCAGGCGTCACGGCCATTTCTCAGGACATGGCGGCGGGGACTCAGGTACGCGCCGGAACAACGATTACAATTCGCTTTGCCGACGGTTCGGCAGAAGATTAGAGATACAGGAGCGTTTTATATGAAACTACGAGAGCTTTTGCAGGGGGTAGCGGTGCTGGAAATCCACGCCGACCCGGAGACGGAGATCACCTCCATTGCCTATGATTCCAGAAAAGCAGAGCCGGGATGTCTGTTCGCGGCCATTTCCGGCTTTGCCTCCGATGGGAACCGATTCATCCCCATGGCGCTGGAAAAAGGGGCCGCGGCGGTCATTACCGCCAGGAAGCCGGAAGAGGATGTGCCCTATGTACTGGTGGCTTCCGACCGGCTGGCCCTGGCCCGGACGGCCTGTAATTTCTATGGAAATCCGGCCACATCCATGAAGCTTATCGGCATTACGGGCACCAACGGAAAGACCTCCGTGACGCTGCTTCTGAAATCCGTCCTGGAGCAGACCAGGGGGGCAAAGGTTGGACTCGTGGGCACCATGGGCAATATGATCGGCCAGGAGGCCGTTGCTTCGGACCGGACGACCCCGGAAAGCCTGGAGCTGCAGCAGCTCTTTGCCCGGATGCGGGATGCCGGCTGCCGGTATGCCGTTATGGAGGTATCCAGCCATGCCATTGCGTTGGACCGCATCGGGGGCGTTCACTATGACGTGGCGGCCTTTACCAACCTGACGGAGGACCATCTGGATTTCCACAAGACCATGGATGCCTATTGCGACGCCAAAGCGGAGCTGTTCCGCCGCTGTGATCGGGCAGTCGTCAATCAGGACGACCCATACGCCTCCCGGATACTCGGGGCAGCCGCATGCCCGGTACTGACGGTATCGGCACACAGTGAAGCCGGGCTGTACGCCAAAGACATTGCCCTCCATGCTCAGGGTGTGGAGTTTACGGCGGTTTGCGCAGAGGAGACGGCGCATGTGGCAGTGCCCATTCCGGGACGGTTTACGGTTTATAACGCCCTGACAGTGCTGGGTGTGGCGAAGCAGCTGGGCATTTCTCTCGCCGAATGCGCCGAAGCCATGGGAAAGGTTTCCGGCGTCAAGGGACGCATTGAGGTGGTTCCCACCCCCGGAATGCCCTATACGGTGCTGATCGACTACGCCCATACACCGGATGGCCTGGAAAAAGTTTTGCTGTCCGTGCGGGACTTCTGCAAGGGGCGGCTGATCGCGGTGTTCGGCTGCGGCGGCGACCGGGACCCGATGAAACGGCCCATTATGGGAAAGATCGGCGTCAAAAACGCGGATATTGCCGTCATTACCTCTGACAATCCCCGGACGGAGGAGCCTATGGCCATCATAGAGGACATTCTGAAGGGCGTTTCCCCGGATATGGGGGAATATACCGTTATTGAAGATCGGCGCAAGGCCATCAGATACGCTATGGACATTGGCAAAAAAAATGATATAATTGTATTGGCAGGAAAGGGCCATGAAACATATCAGGATATCGGTGGACATAAGTATCATCTGGACGAACGGGAAGAGGTCCAATCTTACCTGTCGGAATTGAGGAAATCGCATGAGTAAAATATCCCTGAAGCAGGCGGCTGCCTGGTGCGGCGGCACTGTGGAAGAAAAGTACGCGGATATCGAATTTTTGGGTGCCAACAATGACACCCGGACCTTGCAGCCCGGCCAGCTGTTTCTGGCTCTGCAGGGTGCCCGGGACGGGCACGACTTTATCCCCGCCGCCATGGAAAAAGGGGCGGCTGCCGTGCTGTGTACCCACAGCGTGGGGGATTATCCGGCAATCATCGTCAAGGATGTGCGTCTGGCCCTGGGAGACATCGCCCGGGGAGAGCGTGAGCGCATCGGCATGAAGGTGGTTGGCGTCACCGGCTCCGTGGGCAAGAGCACTACAAAAGAGATGATCGCTGCAGTGCTGGAAAAGACCTATCGTACGGCCAAGACCCCGGTGAACCACAACAATGATATCGGTATGCCCATGGCGATTCTGGGCATGCCCGCGGATACGGAGGTTGCCGTGCTGGAAATGGGCATGAACCACTTCCGGGAAATGGCGTATCTGTCCTCCATCGGGAAACCGGATATCGCCGTGATCGTCAATATTGGTACGGCCCATATTGAGTACCTGGGCAGCCAGACGGGGATCCGTCAGGCGAAGATGGAAATTGTGGAGGGAATGCCCGAAAACGGCACCCTGCTGCTCAATGGGGACGACCGGATGCTGCGGGATCTGGACCAGATCCCCGGGCAGCGCATCGTCTATTTCGGGGCCGATGAGGGCTGCGCCGTGCGCTGCCGGGAGATCGTCAACGCCGTGGACGGCCTGCGGTTTCGGGTGACCTACGGAGACGAGAGTTTTTCCGTTATCATGAATCTGGAGGGCCGCCATTTTGTCAGCGACGCCATGGCAGCCGTGGCGGTGGGTCTGGAAATGGGTGTGCCCGAGGAAAGGATCCGGCAGGGCCTGCGCTCCTTCCGGAATCTGGCCGGGCGGCAGGAGACCCTGCGCGCTTACGGCTATACCCTGATCAAGGACTGCTATAATGCGGGCCCTGAATCCATGGAAGCGGCGCTGAAGGTGCTGGGGGAGAAGCAGGGACGGAAAATCGCCGTTCTGGGCGATATGCTGGAGCTGGGCGACCGTGCCGCCGCGGAGCACTACCGCATTGGCCGCATTGCCGCGGAGCGGGTGGACTTCGTGCTGGCCTACGGCGACTGTGCGGATCGGGTCATCGGCGGCTGTATTACCGGAGGTATGCCGGACAGCCGTGCCCAGGCTTTTAAGGATCAGCAGGCATTGTCCTGCGAACTGCAGCGCATTGCCAGGCCCGGAGATGTGATCCTGTTTAAGGGCAGTCACAGCATGCACATGGAGCGTGTATTGGACGCCTTTATGAAATACGAAAAAGACCTGAACGGAGGAGATCCCGTATGATCCGAATTCTGCTTACCGCGGCTGTCTGCTGCGGTGTATCTGCCCTGCTGGGCCATTTTCTGCTGCCGGTGCTTCGGGCGCTGAAGGCCGGGCAGTCTGTTCGCTCCATTGGCCCCACCTGGCATAACAACAAGGCGGGTACCCCGCTGATGATGGGCCTGATGTTCATCGGCGGTACGCTGATCTGCCTGCTGGTCAATCTGGCCTTCGGTATGACGGACTACACCCCCTTCTATGTTTACGCCCTGGCCTTCTGCTTCGGCGCCGTGGGTTTCCTGGATGACTATTGCAAGGTCAAGAAAAAGCGGGACATGGGTCTGACGGCCATTCAAAAGTCCCTGCTGCAGATGGCGGTATCTGCGGTGTTCCTGTACGTGCTGTACAGAGAGGGCGTCCTGACCTGCGACCTGTACATTCCCTTCTGGAACGTCCGGTTCTATATCCACCCGGCGTTCTTCGTCCTCTTTGCCATGTTTGTCATTGTGGGCACCGTCAACGCTGTGAACCTGACTGACGGCATCGATGGCCTGAGCGCTTCCGTGACCATTCCGGTCATGGTATTCTTCGTTGCCGCGTCCGTCGCTCTGGGCAGAGAAAATCTGGCGCTGCTGCCCGCCTGCATGATCGGCGGCCTGCTTGCCTATCTGCGCCTGAACTGGCACCCCGCAAAGGCATTCATGGGCGATACCGGCTCTCTGTTCATGGGCGGAATCGTCTGCGGCCTGGCCTTTGCCCTGGATATTCCTCTGGTCCTGATTTTGGCGGGCTTTGTCTACATTGTGGAGACCCTTTCCGTGATCCTTCAGGTGACCTATTTCAAGGCGACCCACGGCAAGCGCCTGTTCAAGATGTCCCCCATCCACCATCATTTTGAAATGAGCGGCTGGAAGGAAGAAAAAATCGTGCTGACCTTTGCGGCCGTGTCTGCCGTCATGTGTCTGATCGCCTGGTTCAGCATTTCCGGCCTGACCCATTAACGATTCTGAAAGGAGCGTCATATGGCGGGAGCGAAGCTCTTTGCCAAAGAGGACCGCCAAAACGGCGCAGCTGTGGACATTCCATTTCTGGTCCTGACGCTCCTGCTGCTGACGGTGGGGCTTGCGGTGCTGTATTCCGCAAGCTCGGCCCAAAGCGCCTATGACACCCGCTACACCATGACCACCCGGTATCTGCAGAAACAGGCCGTGTGCGCTGGGCTGGGGCTGATTGCCATGTGGGCCTTCAGCCGTATTCCGGCAATTGTCTGGTACAGATTGGCCTGGCCCATTTACTTTGTCAGCATCGTGCTTCTGCTGAGCGTGCTTGTGATCGGTCAGCAGGTGAACGGTGCGAAGCGCTGGATCAATATCGCGGGGCTTCAGTTCCAGCCATCGGAAGTGGCGAAATTTGCCATGATCGTCTTGCTTTCCCGGCTGACCCTGAACTATGGGGAAAAGGCAAAGCGCTTCCGCTTCGGCGTCCTTGGCTTCGGCGGGGCGCTGCTGGGAATTCTGGTGCCGCTGGCACTGGAAAAGCATTTGAGCGCCATTATGCTCATGGGCATGGTGGCGGTGGTCATGATGTATATCGCCGGGACCCATCCCAAGTGGCTTCTGCTGGGGGCAGCGGGCGCGGCGGTATTCCTGCTGGTGTATATCCGGTTTATGGGCTACGCCGGCGACCGGGTGACTGCCTGGCGGCATCCGGAGCTGGACCCCGGGGATACGGGGTATCAGATCCTGCAATCCCTTTATGCCATCGGCTCCGGCGGCTTTTTCGGCCTGGGGCCGGGCAAGAGCAGACAGAAGTATCTCTATCTGCCGTTTCAGTATAACGACTATATCTTTGCCATCGTCTGCGAGGAATTGGGCCTTGTGGGCGCGCTGGGCATTATGGCGCCGTTCGCGCTGCTGATTTTCCGGGGCTACCGCATCGCGCGGCAGGCGGAGAATCGTTTTTCCACGGCTCTGGCCGCGGGGCTTATCAGCCTGATCGCGGTGCAGACCATTCTGAACTTGTGCGTTGTCACGAATCTTCTGCCCTCCACCGGCATTGCGCTGCCATTCTTTTCCTATGGCGGCACGGCGCTGGCGGTGAATCTGGGGGAGATGGGGATCGTGCTGAATATATCCCGTTCCGGGAAGAAAAGAACCATTCAGGAGGCAGCAAATTGAATTTTGTTTTTACTTGCGGCGGTACCGCCGGACATATTAACCCCGCCATCGCCATTGCCAACGAAATGCGGCAGCGGCACCCGGACTGCAAGGTCCTGTTCATCGGTGCCGTAGGCCATATGGAGGAAAAGCTGGTGCCTCAGGCGGGCTATGAGCTGCGGACTCTGCCGGGCTCCGGCCTGAGCCGCAAAAAGACGCTGGCGGGCCTGAAGCAGAATATCCACGCCGTCAACTGCGTGCTGCAGGCGGTTTCCGCCTGCAAGAAGATTTTTCGGGAATTCCAGCCGGATGTGATCATTGGTACCGGCGGCTATGCCAGCTTCCCGGCTCTCTATGCCGGAAGCAAAATGGGCATCCCCACCTGCGTCCACGAGTCCAACGCCGTGCCCGGTGTTACCACAAAGATGATCGCCAACCGGGCCAGCCGGGTGCTGGTGGCCTTTGAGGAGAGTGTCAAATACTACAGCCATCCCGAAAGGGTGGAGGTTGTAGGTATGCCGGTGCAGCAGGGCTTTTTGTACAACGACAAGGCCAGTGCCCGGAAGGAGTTGGGCCTGGGAGACAAGCCTGTGGTGCTCTCCGCTTTCGGCAGCCTGGGCGCAAAGCATATGAATGAGATCGTAGCCGAGCTCATGTGCCTGGAAAAAGAGGCGGGCTATCCCCTCCACCATATCCACGCCACCGGCGGTTTCGGCTGGGAATGGATGCCGGAGCTTTTGGAAAAGGACGGTCTGGATTTGCCCCATACCCCCAGCATCGATATGCGGGAGTATATCTACGATATGCCTGTGGAGATGGCGGCGGCAGACGTTGTCATCAGCCGTTCCGGCGCGGCTACCTGCAATGAGATCGGCGTTTCCGGAACACCAAGCATTCTGATCCCGTCTCCCAATGTGACCAATAACCATCAGGAGCACAATGCCCGGCTGCTGTCCGACAGAGACGCCGCCGTGACCATTCTGGAAAAGGACTGCACGGCACAGGTGCTTTTTGATGAGATCAACCGCCTGCTGGCAGATCCGGAGCGGCGGGAGAATATGAGCAAGACACTGAAAACCATGGTGCGCGTCGATTCTGCCCAGCGCATCTGCGACATCGCCGAGGAACTGACCAAGGCCTGAACAAGGCCCGGAGGAACATAGCATGGATACAAACGAAAACAACCGGGAAGCGGTACGGAAAGCGCCGAAGCAGAGCGCGCCCAGAATGAGCGCTTCCGATGTCGGCGGGCGGCCCCGCCGCCCGGGGGAAGCGGCAGACCGTCCCCGGAAGAGGGAACCGGAAAAGACCGGAAACCCACAGGGAAGTCAGGCGCCCAGGCGCCGCCCGTCCCAAAGCGGAGCGAAGGGCGACCGGCGTTCCGGCCAGCAGAGAAATGCCCAGACGGAGGAACGCCCCCGGCAGCCGAGGCCAAGACCTGCCGCCGCGGCAGAGGGCCAGAGCGCCCGTCGCACGCCTACTGAGCCCCGGAAGCGTACACAGGCGTCATCCGACCGGAAGCCCAGACAAAATACGGGAGATTCCGGCTACCAGCCCTACCGCCGGGCAAACCAGAAGCGGAAGGCTCAGCGGTCTATGGATGTAAAGACCTTCTTCTCCGCCCAGAATCCGGTGCTCAAGTGGTTTGAAAAGGTCCGCTACAGCAAGGACAGCTTTGCCGAGAATTCGGATATTGCCCGGCAGCGTAAGGAATACCGGGCGGCGGAAGAGGAAAAGCGACGCAGACGCCAGAACCGCCTGAATACGCCTGCCGTTATCTACACCCAGCCCGCGTCCTTCAACCGGGACCGGTTGATTGTGCAGCTCATCACGGTTCTGGCTGTGGTGGCGGCATTCATGATCGGCCTTTCCGTGTTTTTCAAGGTGAAGGTCATCACGGTTTCCGGCGCGGGTGTTTACAGCCCTTATTCCATTCAGGAGGCATCCGGCATTTCAGAGGGAGACAATCTTCTGACCTTCAGCCGAGCCCGGGCCACCAGCCAGATTTTGGCAAAGCTGCCCTATGTAAAAAGTGTTAGAATTGGAATAAAATTACCGGATACGGTTAATATTGAAATCAAGGAAGACAGCATTGTCTACGCCATTCAGGATGACACAGGCATCTGGTGGCTCATGAGTGCGGAGGGCAAAGTCACGGAAATGGCCAACACCGTCCGGGCCAGCCAATACACCCAAATCACGGGCCTGACTATTTCGGATCCCGTGGTGGGCCAGACCGCTGTCGCCACAGAGCGGGCGGTGCAGACCGACGCCACAGATCCTTCCGCCGGCTCGGAGGAGACGACGCTGCCAACCGTTGCGCCCTCCAACGTTGTGACGGGTGCCCAGAAGATGGATGTCTTGCTGGAAGTCCTGAAGGCTCTGGAGAACAACGATATTGTAGGTTCCGTTGCCAGTATCGATATTACCTACCTTGATGATATCATCCTCTGGTATGGCACCCAGTATCAGGTGAATCTTGGCGATGGCGCGGACACCACCCACAGCATCGATTACCGCATTGCCTGCATGTATGATGCCATTCTGCAGATGGCGGAGTATACTACGGGCATTCTGGATGTGAGCTTTACCATCCGGGAGGACCAGGTCGTTTTGACGCCCTTCAGCTCCTGAGCGGATGATTCCAAGGAAAAATCCATGAAATTTTTGTGGATTTCAAAGATTTTCTATTGACCAATCCACCATAACAAGCTAAAATAGAAAGGTACGATTCGGATATTATGCAGAAGCGGTCGGGCTCAAACTGCAAAAAGATACATAGGAGGAAAGAATGTATGTCTGAAACCATTCAGGATCGCGTCGTCAAGATCAAGGTGATCGGCGTTGGCGGCGCTGGCAATAATGTTATCAACCGGATGATCGAGTCCGGTGTCAGCGGTGTGGAATTTGTGGCCGTGAATACGGATAAGCAGGACCTTAACAAGTCCGTTTGCAAGAACAAGGTGCAGATCGGTGAGAAGCTGACGGGCGGCATGGGCGCGGGCTCCAAGCCTGAAATTGGCAAGAAGTCCGCCGAGGAGAGCCGTTCCACCTTGGCCCAGACCCTGGAAGGGACGGACATGGTATTCATCACCGCCGGTATGGGCGGCGGCACCGGCACCGGCGCGGCGCCCGTTGTGGCGGAGCTTGCCCATGAGGCTGGCATTCTGACCGTTGGCGTTGTGACCAAGCCCTTCAAATTTGAGGGCGCAAACCGGATGCGTCAGGCCGAGCAGGGCATTGCCGACCTGAAGGGCAAGGTAGACTCCCTGATCATCATCCCCAATGACCGCCTGAAATACGTTACCGACCAGAAAATCACCTTTGCCAATGCGTTTGGCATTGCGGACGATGTTCTGAAGCAGGCTGTTACTTCCATCTCTGAGTTGGTCGGGTTCTCCAAAAATGTTATCATCAACCTGGACTTTGCGGACGTTTCCGCCGTCATGAAGTCCGCCGGCCGTGCCCATATGGGTGTTGGCGCCGCCTCCGGCCGGGAGAAGGCCGAGCAGGCTGCTACTGCCGCCGTTTCCAGCCCCCTGCTGGAGACCTCCATCAACGGCGCTACCGGTGTGCTCATTAACATTACCGGCTCTTCCGAGATGACTCTGGACGATGTGGAGACCGCCGCCGGGATCGTGCAGGAAGCTGCCAACCCCGATGCGAACATTATCTTCGGCGCCACCTGCTCGGAGGATTGCCAGGATGAGATGCGGGTCACCGTCATCGCCACCGGTTTTGAGAATGCCGAGGGCAGCTTTGCCCCCAAGGCTGCTGCCGGTGTAGCCCCCGCCGATGATATCGGCGCGCCTCTGGCCGGTACTCAGAAGCCTGTCAAGTCCGGCGATATCAGCGATATTGACGAGATCTTCAGTATCTTCAAGAAGTAAATAAAGATCTTTCAGGGGCGGCTTTCAGCCGCCCCTTCAAAGTATATGGAGACGCTATGGACGCTTACAAAGATTTGGCGGTCAGCTATGACCGCTTGACCAGTGACGTGGACTATGAAGCCACGGTGAAATTCTACCGGCAGATTCTGAACGCCGAGAAGGTACATCCCAGAACGGCGGCGGACCTGGCCTGCGGTACCGGTTCCGTAACGGCGATTCTCGCAAAGATGGGCATTCCGACCACCGGTGTGGATATGTCTGAGGATATGCTGACGGTAGCCCAGCAGAAGACCATGGAGCTGACGCCCCGGCCATTCTTCTCCTGCCAACGGCTGGAGCGGCTGCGGCTGCCCAGGGCTGTGGATCTGGCGGTGTGCGCACTGGATAGTCTGGACTATATTACGGAGCCGGAAAAGTGCCGGGAGGCCATTCGGCGGGTCTATAGGGCGCTGAACCCCGGCGGTATCTTTATCTTTGACGTGAACACGCCGGAAAAACTCCGTGCTATGGACGGCCAGGTGTTCCTGGACGAGGACGACGATGTGTACTGCGTCTGGCGGGGGGAATTCGATGAGCAGACCAATATCTGTTCCTATGGTATGGATCTGTTCCAGCGGCAGGGAAAGCTCTGGAGCCGCTCTTTTGAGGAACACCGGGAGTATGCCTATTCTGCCGAGACACTGACGGACTACTTAAAGCAGGCGGGCTTCACAAGGATCGCCGTCTATGGCGACCGCCGTATGGCACCCCCTGAAAAATGGGAGCAGCGCATTTATATCAAAGCGAGAAAGGGAATTATCAAATGAGTGATTATCTGGTTCGCGGTATGAGCATGGATGGCTTCGTAAAGGTCGCCGCCATCCGCTCTACCGAGCTTGTGCAGCGGGGAGCGTCCATTCACAAGACCACGCCCAATGCCACGGCGGCCTTTGGACGGGCGTTGACGGCTGCCTCCATGATGGGCAATATGCAGAAGGTGGAAAACGGGTCTATGACCCTGCAGATCCGGGGCGGCGGCCCTATCGGCACCATTACGGTGGTGTCCGACGCTGTGGGCAATGTCCGGGGCTGTGTTACAGAGGCCAATGTACCTCTGGCTGAGAAATATCCCGGCAAGCTGGACGTGGGCGCAACCGTGGGCACAGACGGCACGCTGACGGTGATCCGGGATCTGCAGATGAAGGAACCGTATATCGGCTCCGTGCAGCTGGTGTCCGGTGAGATCGGCGATGATGTAACGGCCTACTTTGTCCAGAGTGAGCAGGTGCCCACCGCCTGCGCTCTGGGGGTTCTGGTGGACCGGGACCACAGCGTAAAGGTTGCCGGCGGTTATCTTATCCAACTATTGCCCGGCGCTCCGGATGAGATCATTGACAAGCTGGAAGCCGGCATTCAGCGCGCCGGTGCTGTGACGCCTATGCTGGAGCAGGGCATGACCCCGGAGGACATTCTGGGCCAGGTCTGCGGTGACCTGGGCGTGGTGTTCATGGAGACGGTGCCGGTTGCCTACAAATGCTATTGCAGCCGGGATCGGGTGGAACAGGCCCTCATCAGCCTGGGCCGGGAAGAGCTGGGGGACATCGTTCGAGACGGAAAGGCATTTCCGGTGGAGTGCCAGTTCTGTGATACTGTGTATACATTCACTCCGGAGGATATCCAGGCACTTCTGAAGAAGATTTGATTTTGGACAGGAAACGGTGGTATTTCCGCCGTTTCCTGCCTTGAAAAGTTTTTCGAAAAAATGGGATTTTTTGCTTGACAAAATGGTACCTCTCGTGTATAATACGTCTTGTCGCTGATGAGCAGTCGGAAGCGACAGCCGGTACGGGAGCATAGCTCAGCTGGGAGAGCATCTGCCTTACAAGCAGGAGGTCACAGGTTCGAGCCCTGTTGTTCCCACCATATATCTGGCCCGGTGGTGCAGTCGGTTAGCACGCCAGCCTGTCACGCTGGAGGTCGACGGTTCGAGTCCGTTCCGGGTCGCC
>NZ_JAHLPU010000061.1 GCF_018918045.1 Pseudoflavonifractor sp. MSJ-30 | reverse complement strand
AAGTAGAGCTTGCCGTTTTCATTGACGATCTTTTTGACGCCGTTTTCCAGATCCGGAACAAACATCTTGCCGTCAGGCCGGAAGTAGTGCATACCGGGCTCTACGCCATAGCTGTTGGCGGGAACCCACATGGTGGCGTCCTTTGCCATCTTGCCGTTGCCGCTGTTGAACAGATAGTAGTCATCACCGATCTTTGTAAAGCCCTTGGCAATCACATAATCACTGTAGTAGTACGTTGCTCCATCAATGTCCGCAAAACCATTGCCGACAATGTAGCCGTCTTCGCCGCACCAGTATGTTCCTGTTCCAAGGCTGCATCCTCGTTGTTCGGTGGTGTCGGAAATGTAGCAGCTCCGATTCCGATAGACCAGACCAGCCGTCGCCGTGAAGATAATCCCGTCATCTACCTTAATTGCGCCATAGAAAGGCTTGCCGTTTTTATCGACATAGTAGAGGCTTCCGGGGCCGAACTCGTCCATGGTTCCGTTATACGTCACAAATCCGCTGCACGGACCGGTCATAATGCCGGTTTCCTCGTCAAAGTGATACCAGGTATAGTCCATAACGTTGTCAAGAACCGTCGGGGCGTTGCCATAGGCAATGTACCCGTTGCGCTCGATCCAGTAGGTTCCTTCCTCCAGCGTTACGAATCTCCGGAACCAGGATTCACCTGCCACGAAATACTTTGTGCCCCGCGCATCTGTGCGGAAAGCGCCTCTTACCAGCTTGCCGTTCTCATCAAAGGTGTAGAACAGCCCCTTCACATCCGCTTCGGTATAGCCGGTCAGCATTTTGCCGTTTGTTTTGTCGAAGTAGTAGAAGTAGGAATTGCCGTCCGCATCCGCAATGGACTGCCAACCGGTGGCAAGCACGCCCATACGGGCATAGTAGCCGCTTCCGTCTTTCTCAAACAGTCCGGTGAGCTTGCCGCCGCACTTACCGTCTTCGCCAAGGTCATACCAGAATTTGCCGGATTCATCAGCAATATGGCTGGGCAGTTCCTGGACGCCTGTGAGGGCAGTGCCGTCTACATAATAGGACCAGCTCCCGTCCTCCCGGTACCAGCCGCTGCGGGCAGCCGCGCTGTCCCTGTGCAGATAGCAGCGATCCTCATACTGCGCCACGGTGTCCATGAAGTGCGCGCCGGAATCCCCCGGGATATTCGCCGTATTATTATAGGGATACAGGCCATACTCTTTCTGGAACTCCTCCTTTTGTGCAAGGCTCTCCAGAATATGGAAGTGCGCGTAGATATCGTAATTCAGATCGCCTGCCGCAAAGCATTCCAGATCACTGCCGTCCAGAGGCCACGCGCCGTCCTGCGCGACGAGCTTCAAGCCGCTCAGCACGCACAGCGGGTTGACTGTGGCGGGATTAATAGGCTCAGACTGGGCAATATAGTTGCAGACAACCGACAGGACACCATCCTTGACCTCACTGGAGGTCAGGGTAAATAGTTCATTGGCAAATCTCAGACCGGTCGTATCCACCGTAAAGCCCTCAGGCACCTTCATAGTTATCGTGACCGTTGTCAACGGGCTGATACGTTCCGCAAGCTGGAGCATGAAGTCCCATGCGGTTCTGCTCTCCTGATCGCCGCCGGGCAGCATATACAGCAGCTTCGTTAGCTTTTCAGGAATGGCAATCTTGGACATATCCACCGCGAAGGTGTAGTTGATCTCAGCCTGCCGTCCCTTCAGGTAATAGGTAGCCGTATCATCCTTATAAGTGGAATTGGGAACGCTACGTTTCCAGGAAAGCAGTCCGTCTCCATAGGCAGTGCTGAAGTCAAACTCCGCTTCGCTGCTCTTGTACATGTATGCCGTGGTCTGCGCTGCCTCGCCGAGCGCCTTGCTCAGCGCGGCATTCTGAGCCTGGATGCGGGCCTGCTCTTCAGTAGCGTTACCGGCAATTGCCTCGTTATAGGCTTTCTGATACTCCGTACTGTAGCTTTCATTAAACGCATCGGTCTTGTTCTTCAGAATCGCGCCAATGGTCAGGTTCCGCAGACCTCCGGCCTCGTTCGCGGTAAAGTCAAAGCCTTCAATCGTGCCTGCCTCGGGATAGTCGTATACCAGCTCATTGCGGTTGGCCATAACCGATTCTCCGTTCACAACGATAGAAGTGAGAGAGACCTTCACATAACCAAATACAACATCGCCGGAATTGATCTTTACCGGATTACCATTGTAGCTTGCTTCCAGAGGCAGCGTAGTTGCTTCTCCGTAGACAACGTTGATGCTGCTCTTGGTGAACCGGAGATCCGTAGGCTCAACAACATTCAGCGTCTTGCTGCCAAGAACGGTGCCGTACTCAGAGACCAGCTGAATCTGAACCTCTCCCTGAGCGGAAGCCGTAAACACGCCCTCAGTCAGTGTGCCAACCTGATCATCAGAAACCTTCAGTTCGCTGTTTTCAGGAATCGCGGCAGCACCGCCAGTCGCGGTGACACCGGAAACGGAAACATTCACGCTGGTTCCGACAGTCAGATAATCATAATCCGTGGAGATCACCGCATGGTCAAACACATTGGAGGGTTTTGCAGTGGAGACAATCATCAGGGAAGAGCTGACGGAACGCTCATAGCCATCAGAGGGACGGTTTGCGACAGCAATGGTTTCCGCGCCTTCCGCCTTGGTGGCCAGGGTGGTGGAACCGCCGCCGTCCAGATTCACTGCAGAAACGCATCCCGCGTCCAGCATGATCCTGGCGATTTCAATGGCCGCGCCGCCTGCGGAGAAGGGCTCCTGCCGGCCATCCAGGACCATAAAGATCACACGCCTGTCGTATGTAATGCCCACGCATGTACGGGACACCCGGGAATTATAGTAGTTGCTGTCTTCGGTGACGGCAATCTTGCCGTCCTTCACCAAACAGATGGATGCGCCAACGGCTTCCTGAATATTGTCCTTGTTGGCCGCCCACTCTTCGGCGCCGCCGATAATGGGGGTTCCATCCTTGAGAATGCCGAAGAAGTTCTCATCGTCGCGGCCGGCGAAGCCGTGGTATTCCACGCCCTCCATAACGAGAGCGCCGGAGGGTGCGCCATTGGTCATATTGTAGAAGTCGCCATTGATACCGACCACCGCGCTGTAGTTGGGAATATAGCGGTCAGATTCGGGATCGCTATGGTTTGCTTCGGCAGCCTTCATCTGCTCGGTGACACGCGTCATGCGCCAGGAAGAGGCGTCATTGAGGCCGTAATTTGCGTAGACGCTGACATCGCTCCGGGAAATATCCGCAGTCGCAATATAATAGACAATCTGCTTACCATCCTGGGTAATGGCCATATTTGTCTCTTGCGTCACGCCGGGAGCCAGCTTCGATTCTGTGGAAGAGAACACCGTATAGTAGGGGTTCTCAATCTGATCCTTCGCCAGCCCATAGAGGTAGTCCGCAAATGCGTAGCAGCACGCCTTACGAAGATCCTCATTGACGCCGCCCGGTACATAACTCTTTTCCAGCGTCAGGACGCCGTCGTTGTCAAGATAGGTATCCAGGACGATGGTGCGAATCTCGCTCTTCGTGGAGACACTGCCGAGGCGGTTATTCAGGAAGAACTTCGCCCGGACGCTCTCGGTCAGGTTCACATTGAAGTAGCTTTCCATGATGGCGCTGATCGAGCGGCCCTCAGGGAGCTTTTTAAGGATGTAGAAACCATCCAGATCGCCGTACAGATCCAGTCGTCCGAAGGAATGGGCGTTGGGATCATCATAGAGGAAATACTTGTCGTTGTTTGTACGGATTTCCTCTGCCATTTCTTCCACCGTTCCGGTTACACCGGCGTTGGTAGTCAGCTGCACCAGGTCACAGATGTCTCCGACCCAGCTTCCCAGATCGGCGGTCTTCTGAATACCGGAATGATAGGCCATGTCCATGCAGCCGAACATGTGGGCAAAGTCCACCGCATCGCCATTGGGCAGGCTGAACTCTCTCAGCTCACGCAGACGCTGGGCGCCTTCTCTCGAGCCTTCCTGCTCCGCGACATAGTTGACAAAAGCCGTGTTTTCCGGCCCGCAGAAGGTGCTCCACGAACTGGTCGTATACTTGGCTACGCCTGTGCGGATGTAGTTGATCACCAGGGCCACAGAGTCTTCGCCGGGATGCTCAAGCGCGTACTGGCTGGCATAAATCTCAAGCTCCTTCAGGCAGGAAAGGAAATCACTGTAAGCTGTGATCGGCTCAATGGGCTTCTCCAGTTCCTTCCACTGGGCATAGAGGGTGATATCAGCATCGAGGTCTATCAGCGCGCCCTCATTATCGTAGGTTGCGCCGCTGCCGTCAGCCTCTGTGTTCCAGCCCAGGAACTCATGGTATTCCCAGGTAAAGACGTTGGGGCTCAGGGTCTCGGATACGCCAACACGGAACACCTGGGGCTCCATCGTTCCCTCGCCGCCATTTGCGTCAAAGAAAACGGTGTGCTTCACAAAGGCCACGGCGGTAAACTGTGCAGTGTAGGTCTTGTCCTCCGTTGCCGCTGTCAGCTCAGGCGTCCAGCCGCTGAACGTATAGGAGTAGTCGTTGTCATAGGGTCTGGTAGGAGCGCTGCCCGTGTACGCAGGCATTTCGTCCTGAAACACCGTCTGTTCGTCAAGCACGGTGCCGTCATAGTTCACCCAAGTGATGGTATACTTGTGCAGCGTCTGTTCAAACACCGCGGTGAATACCGTGTCCTCGGTAACTGCCGCAGGTTCAGGATCCCAACCGGTGAAGGTGTAGCTGTACTTTTCATCGTCTTCCTTCACGGGAGCCTCGCCGGTGTATTCCGGAACCGTTCCGGGAGCGACCTTTTCAGTCTTCAGAACGGTATCACCGTTTTTCCATGTGACGGTCAGCTTTGCGGTCTTGTTAAACACCGCCTTGTAGCCTGCGTCGCCCGTGACGCTTGTGGGTTCGGGATCCCATCCGGCGAACGTATAGATGAAGTCGTCATCCTCGGCCTTTTCAGGCATTCCGGGATAGGTCGGAACCTCCCCGTAGGGGACCTGGGTTTTCTCCAGCAATGTCGTGCCGTCTTCGTCATACCAGGAGACGGTATATTTCACGGCTTCGCTTGTAAATACAGCCTTATAGGTCTCATCTGCCATGGCGGGACCTACTGCCGGAGTCCAACCGGAGAAAGTATAGGTATACTGGACATCTGCCGGACGAATCGGGGTCTCGCCGGTATAGGCCGGAGTCTCCCCTTCCGTTACCGTAGAGACAGCCAGAACGGCATCGTCCCAGTTTACCCAATTGATCGTATAACGTCTCAGTACCTTATCAAAAACAGCGGTATAGGCTGCATCACCGGTAACTGCGGTGACATCGGGACTCCAGCCGGCAAATACGAACTTTCTGTCTCCCTCGGGCGCCTTCGTAGGAACCGCGCCGCTGTAGACCGGCAGCTCGCCATAGGGAACGCTTTCCGTTTTCAGAACCGTGCCGTCCTCATATTGCCAGGTAATGGTGCTCGGAATACCATTCGCGGTATAGGTGGCAGTATAGACAATATTACCGTTCTGATCCTCCGCCGCGTCCCAGCCGGAGAAGGTGTAGCTGTAATGTTCGTCAGCGTTCTTAACAGGAGTCTCCCCACTGTAGGAAACTGTCTCCCCTGCCTTGACATCGCTGACAGTGGCCAATTCTGTGCCATCGTAGTTCTCCCAGGTGACAGTATGTGTCTCGGTGGGAGCTTCCGCGGCGTACACAGCCTGGTAGGAAACGTTGCCCGTGACACGGGTCAGAACAGGCGTCCAGCCGGTGAAGTAGTAGGTGGTACTGACTTCCTCAGTGGTTAAGGTCTGATCCGCTTCCTCGGTCTCGGCGTCCATACCCTCCGTGGCGGGAACCTCAACAGTTTCCGTTACGGTCTTTTCAGCAGCCATTTCGGGAGCCATAGGGAACGAACCGTAAACGGCAGTATCGGTGGACAGGACAGCGCCGTTCTCATCGAGCCATGTGACGGTGTAGCTTCTCTGCGTCTTTTCAAAGACGGCCTTGTAGATCATGTCACTGTCGTTGGCTCCCTGGACGGGTTCCCAGCCGGAGAATGTGTAAGCATACTCCGCATTGCCCTCTCTTGCAGGCGTGGCTCCGGTATACTCGGGAGTCTGCTCTGCCGTTACCCTGGCTCTGTCAAGCTCAGTGCCGTCCCAGTTCACCCAGATAACCGTGCGGTTATTTACCGCGCGGAAGGTAGCGGTATAACTGGCAGCCGCTGTCACCTCGGTAAGTTCAGGCGTCCATCCGTTAAAGGCATAGGTGATCTCAGTGTTGCCGGCCTTGGTGGGCACTCCGTTGGGATACGCGGGTACGGTGCCGTATTCCACGTCGCTGGTGGCAAGAACTGTAGTGCCGTCCTCGTCATACCAAGTGATGGGATACTTGTTGACCGTCTGGTCGAACTGTGCCTCATAGGTCGTATCCGCCTCGATGGGTGCAGGCTCCGGACTCCAGCCCTTGAAGGTGTAGGTATACTGAACAGTCGCAGCCTTTGTCGGCGTTTCACCGACGTATTCCGGCATCTTACCGTACTCAACTTGCTCGGTATAAAGCTCAGTGGTGCCGTTTTTCCATGTGACCGTGAACGTTTTTATCTTCCACTGGGCATACAGCGTGATATTCTCAGAGAGCGTTACCTCTGCCTTATCGGCGTAGCTTTCGCCGGTACCGTCTGCCTCGGTGTTCCAGCCGGTGAAAGTATATCCCTCATAGGTGAAGGTATTTCCATCCAAAGGCGTTGGTATACCGGTGACAATTTCCTGGGTCGAGGTTTGGTCGGTGCCATCGTTGGCAACAAAGGTTACGGTACATCTGGGTACGGAATTCAGCGTCCACTTGCCGTTTTCATAGCTCCAGGCATCCCCGACTACAGCATCCGCTGTTTCCACATAAGTGCCATCAGCATTACACAGCCTGGCAGGGGTGATGGGAATCTCATGGGCAGTTACTTTGGAACCGCTCTGGGTGTACTGGTAAGTAACCTTCTCTTTGCCAATGGCGCCTTCCTGTTTATACACGCCTGTACCGGCGCCGGAGCAGATATTCGCGCCGCTTTCCGTGGTATACAAGGTTCCATTGACGGTCAGCGTACCGTTGACGTTCAACCGCGCGTCAACAAGGTCATTTTCGGTACGGTTATACGCCTTGCTTGGGGCATAGCCCACAGCCTTGAATTTCAGGCTATAGGTATCACAATAGCCGCCCCATTCATCCTGGTCATAGGCATAGACGGCAACGCCCTTGGCAATCACCAGGTTTGCGCCGCTTGCGATGTTGGCCTGAACGCCGGGCAGAAGCGCCGCGGTCTGGTTCACCGTCAATTTGCTGCCTTCTGCCAGATTGATCGTCATATTGTTGGTGATAGGCAGGACATACTTCTCGGAGTTGACAGTCGAACCTGCCAGCTTCAGTTCCAGGTTATTGACCTCCGCCTCGCCGTTGACCGTATAAAGGATGCGGTCAGTCGTACCGTCGTACATTTTGGTCAGGCTGCCGGAGACAATTTTGAACATACCATTGTCTCCGATAAAAGGAATCGTAGAAGCATTGATCCGGCTGCTGGCATAAACCGCCGCATACGCATATTCCGTCGCGCCATGCTCCAGCGTCATTGCGGACTCCACATTCTGGATGTCGTACTGGCTGAAGGGGAATACCTTGTTGCCGATACCCATGGTTGCGCTGCCGCCGCGGAAATCCAGGATCTGATACCATTCATAGACGTTACCGCCGGATTTCACCGTGACGGTACCCGCACCGGAGACAAAGCCCCAGGCATACAGATTGCCGCCGCTCTTTACCGTGATATTACTGCCCGCATTCAGCCAGACCTGGCCGTAATCACCGGACATGTAGCTGTTGGAGCCGCCGGAAGCAGACTGATACTGGCCGCCAACGCTGAGGCTGCCCTCCACCGTGAGGGTAACGCCCTCGGCAAGTGTCAGGGATTTGAATTCATTCTTTTTTGTAGCTGCCTGTTTGCCGGGCGTCAAAGCAGTGGGAGTCTTCGTGAACAGCGTTTTAGCCGCGTCATGAGGTACCAGCAGCGTAACCCCGGCAGGAATCGTGCAGTTCTCTGTCAGCGTCGCTTTTTTGCTCAGAAGCGTGACCTTGGAAATACTGTTTTCCCGTGCATAAGCAACTGCTTCACCCAGATCTTCGTATGTCTGCGTCCCCACTTCAAACAGGTTCGCATCCTCGGCAATGAATTGGGCCGTGATCGTGCAGTTACTTTCAACATTCAGCGTGAGCATCGTATCCGTTCCGAGATACTCTCCGGTCGTCACGTTGTACCAGCCGCGGAACTGATACCCCTCGTCGGGCACCGCAGCCAGCTTATAGGCGTTTGTTGCGTTCTGGGTGTTGCTGTACTCCTCGGTAACGGCCACTCCATTTACGGTGTAAGTACCGTTTTCCGCGGAGAGGAACGTTGTGGTCGCCTGAACATTGGCAGACAGCGCGAGGTTGGACAGCGTGACCTTCGTAGGCGCGTCGGTTTTGTTGGACTTGATGTACACAGTTACCGTTCCGCCGGCGGCAAGTTCTTTGGAGAATGTACCGCCTGCGGTAACAGCAGTTCCGTCCACCTGAATCGTGCCACCCTGCGCATCAATTGCGTAGTCAAAGCTCAGCTCCGCGGTGATACTGCGCCTGTTGGTAAGGGTCAGCGTTGAGCTGTAATGCGTCGTACCACAGCCGCCTGAACTCTGAATCGAGCCGGTGACCGTCGTGCCGTTGGCAGTCCAGGTATCCGTCTTGTCTCCGCTGTAGCTCAGGCCGATGTTTTCATTGCTCAGGCCCGTCACTTCGCCGCTGCTGGCCGCGAAGGCCGTCATGGTCACGTTGGGTAACAGCGACCAGACCATGCATACGCACAGCACAAGCGAGAGGAATCGCTTCCAAATGTTTTTCATTTTTTTGCTACCTTCTTCCTTTGGTGATTTCTTGCGTTTATTTCCATGCAAACACTGAGCCCCACCGCGAACGCGATGGCCGCCCAGACATGCGCGAGATGAAACAGCATTCCCGTTGAGGACGTCCGGAAGAATTCATCAACAAAACGGAACGCCCCGTAGGATGCCATATAAAAAGGGTAAATGCCGCCGGGATTTCTGCCTTTTTTTACTCTTGGAATCAGCAGAACCAGCATTACGATATAATAGAGGATTTCAAGTTCTCTCGTAGGGAAGCGGAAATGTGTTCCCGGGATATACGCTCCCATGCAGCAACCTTCAATCATGCAGTTGATTCTGGCGCACATCAGTGTAAACAGCACACACGGTGCGAACACATCGCACACTTTGCCGTAAGGGCGTTTGGTAAGCCTCGCGCCCAGCCAATAAACCACCGGCATAAAAAACACAGCGCCAAACAGGCTCATGTTTCCTACTTCTCCGCTCTCCAGGAAAGCATAGGCTTTCACGCTGCACACCCCGACAGCTGTATGCAGCACCGAGAATGCTACAACAGCGAACCACTTCATTTGGAGCTGCCGCCGCATCCCATACAGCCAGAACACATCGAAGACCGTTCCCGCTGCCAGTAACAGATACAGTGAATTTGCTTGAATCCACAGCATCATTCCCGTGCCCCCTTCCGACTGCGAGAATCCTGCTCTAGGCAAATGGCCAAATAGAACAGATGTAGAAGTGCCACTATTAAGCCACTGACTGCAACAAATACAGAACTCTGCATATTGGCCAGCCATGCAAACAAATCCCCCAAAAACTTTAATACCCCGACAGGAATCTTTCCTTGGCGTGCGATTTGCTTTGCACACAGAACATATTCAGTTGCTAAAATAATATCTATTACAAAGGACGAGTTTCTTTGCCCATCAGCATTAGGAACACGGAATATCCCATACAGAACTATGACAGACACAGCGGTCAACAACAGGTACTTCCCGCGTTTGCTCTTTTCCAAAAAACAAACATTGTGAATAAATATAAAGATATCAATGCTGTCCACAGGACGTGTCCATAAAAACCTCCTGAGATGAGAAGTGCGTTAATCTCCCAGGCAATGGCTAGCATTCCTGATATCAGGGGCATAAAAAGCAGCCGATGGTTTTTTCTATCTTGAATTCCGTAAAGGACAATTATCAAATATGCCAATGTCCAGAAAACAACTGTTAAGTGGTTAAACAAAGCATAACTCCTTTGAAAGGACTCTCCCCACAGGGTATGGTGCATTCGGTCATCTCATCATCCTGCCGTCTGCACTGAATGTATACGACCCGGCTGCAAGAAAACTCAGCCGTCTTCGCGGAAGCCATCCAGCGCCCGAACCTGTTCAATCAGGTCATTGACGCAGCCCTGCATAAGGTTTATCTGAGAAATCTGCTGCTCAGTCCAGGCGCTCTTGGGCTCGATTTCGCTGATGTTCAGCCATAGCTCCCGCATTGCGCCATTTTCATCCGGCGCGCTGCCAAGCCGATAGCCAACGCCATCAGCGCCAACAGAAATCTCGAAAAGAAGGACCTCGTCCTTGCCTGCGCTGCCGTAAAATTTTTCGGTGTATTGATCGCCGGATGAGGCGTCTTCCGTCCAAACCCGGTCTGCCCACTCCGCTGGGAACGTCAGCACCCCTACCGGCGTCTGAATTTCCCCACTCGCCCTTTCGGCTACAGGTTCCTTCCCCATTGGAATGTCGTTATCCTTGCCGCCTCCGTGCAGCGTGAAAACCAGCACGGCGGCAAGGACGGCAACAGCAACAACCGCCGCCGCAAGCATCCACTTCTTTTTCCCTCGCTTCTTTTCAGCGGTGTCGTTCTGTCCGGTTTTTTCATTCATGTGTAAATCCTCCTTTTAAAATGCTGAAGAACTTTCGAATCAACCGTTAGAATACCTTTATACGGCTGATGCCAGAATTCTTGCGTCCCCCGCTCCGTCCGTCTTTCAGGCTCCTGTTTGCCGCGACACCGGCATGACGGACGGAGACTATACGCGGGCAATTCATTTTGCGCCTTGCTTTCTGATTACCGCCTTTAAGGTCTGAAACAATATTTGAATATCCCATAGGAGATTGGCATTCCGCGCATAGGAAAGCTCCATTTTCTGCCGCTCTCCCGCTCCATAGGAAGCGTTATTTCTGGCACTGACCTGCCAGTAGCCGGTCAGCCCAGGCTTTACAGTCAGCAGAAGCTCCTGCTCCTCACGCGTGTAATTCTCCTCCAGCTCCTGCCGGAGAATGGGTCTTGGGCCGACCATTGACATTTTTCCTGTAAGAAGGACATTGAACAGAATCTGCGGAAGTTCATCCAGGGAGCTGCGCCGCAGCCTCGCTCCAAAGCAGCAGCTGCCGTCGCCAGGCTTTTTCCAGCCAATCAGACGCGGATCGTCATCCAGCTTATATTCTTTTTGATACTCCCGCATCTGCCGCTCGTCCAGAATATCCTCCGGCCGATCCGAGCCTTTTTTCATGGAGCGCAGCTTTATCAGCTTAAACTCCTGCCCGTTTTGCCCCACCCGGGACTGAGCATAGAAAGGACTGCCACCGTCTCTGCACACAATCACAGCCGCGAGAATACCCATGGGAATCAGCGACAGAATGCCGAGGAGGAGGGACAGGACAATATCAAGCGCTCGCTTTGCCGCGCGGCAGCCTCTCTTTTCCACAGCGGCACAGGGCGCTGTGCGCACATTCATCATCATTCATCTCTACGCTTTCTTCAAACACTTTGCTGTTTTGAGCATAATTCTTTTATTCCTATAAATACATAAGCCGGTATCAGAAACAGTTCATCAAAAAACAGAATATCCACCGCTATCCAGGGAAGAATCGCCCCGACAACCAGCATGGCTGTGCGTATCACTTTCATGTCCGCCAAATGCTGATCGCCAACCACCTCCCGGTAAAGCCCCCATTGCCATGCCACGAGCAGGGCCCCGCCAAAAATGCCAAACTGATAGACCAGTTGTATCAATGTATTGTGCGATGCTTTTGGCGCAATCAGCACATTTGTAAAGCCCTGTCCCAGGAAAAGCAGCTTTGGGCTGTCAAAAATAGCGGTCAGGTATATTCTCCAAAGATCTGTGCGCCCAGTCGTAAACTCAGAGGTATTGTTTGCCCAGGAAAACCGTGTAAGAACTGTGTCGATTTTATCCCGAAACAGGGAGGAAGACGCGATATAAACGAGAAACACCACCAGGCTGAGAATCAGCGCTGCCTTCCTTGTGATTTTTTCTCTGGTCAGGCATATCTCGATCACCCACAGGAGCATCAGAAAAATCCAAATCAGGAAAAAGGATTTCGAACCGGATAGAAAACCACAATATACAAGGATTCCTGTCAGAACCAGCAAAACAGCCGATTCCCCCCGCCTTTGTCCATCGACAATCAAAACAAGGCAGGCGGCAATGGCAGCGGTTATATGCGCCGTATAGAAGTTCGGATCACCATAAAAACCACATCTGCGAGTAATTGACAGATAGGAATCCACCTTTATGTATTCGGCAATATTCGGATAACCGGCAAATCTCTCCGCCATCAGGGCAGCGATAACAATTCCAAGAGAAAAGAAAACGGTGAGCCAATAGAAATTATAGGCTCGGTTTTCAAAATTCAGCGTAGGGAACAGCGCCAGCATTGCGAGGAACATCAGGTAGCTGTTTGCAGGGCGGTAGCCGCTTATGATTTTTGCAAGCAGTGATAGGACAGCAATTGCCAGGGCAATGGCGACATAGTAATTCTGGAGCATGAATTTGTTTTTGACGATTTTGATGCACCCAATCATCAGCAGCGCCAATGTATAGAATGAAACACTGTCTGGTGAAAAACGCAGAAGCGCTGTCCATGGCAGGTAGAACAAAAGCACCGGCAGCTCATAGCTGTGAACACAGGTGTATGCGGCCTGAACCAGGAATAGCCCTAAGCAAAGGAAAATCAATATGCGGTTTTTATGGATCTGCGCGTAGCACAGGAGCAGAACCTGGGCACAGCAAAAAAGCAGGGCATGTTTTCTCATATTTTTCCCACTGATACTATGTGAGTATCACATCTTGTTATATTCGCGTTTTGATTACTTTTGCCGGTACGCCAGCACAAATTGAAAATGCCGGAACATCCTGTGTCACAACCGCGCCGGCAGCGATGATACACCCATTTCCAATATGTACCCCGGGCAGAATTGTTACATTGTCTCCAATCCAAACATCATCTCCGATTTGAACCGGCATCTCAGGCTCAAAACCCTGCCGCATCATGGGAACATCTGTTCGTGCGTGACAATGGTTGCGCGTAATGATGGTACAGTTTTCTCCCATCATGACATATGCGCCAATTTCGCAGGTGCCATGAATTCTGGCATTAAACCCGATTCCGGAGTAATCTCCCAAAGACACCTTTGGAGAAAAATACGCATGACGCTCAATATTTACCTGTACTCCGCAGTGACGCAGCATCAGCCGACCGCAAAAGCGTCTCAGCTGAGTTTGCCCAATTTTGATACCGGAATAGGAAACCGGGAGATGCTGCGCCACAGCATAATAGAGCAGCGCTCCTATTTTTCGCCTTATCTTACAAGATACTCCCACAACTAACTCTCTTCTTTCACATATTCGCCGCCATGCGCAGTGTAGTCCCGCGCGCCCCTTTTCATACTCCGCAGAGAGCCGGTGAAGCTGCCGTTTTCCTGCCATACCCTTCTGTGACGCAGCAGGTAAATGAAGCACCAAAGAAGCGTCAGCCGCGGATACATGGCTCGGTACAGAGCGCCTCGATCCCTGAGAAACTTTTCATCATAGCCGCGAAACCAGGAGGACGAACTGTCGTCCACATCCGCCAGGGTGAAGGGCACGGCGTAGATTTTCAGTCCGGCTTTCAGGCAGTCGCGAAGAAACAGCGTGTCCTCGCCGCAGGAATATTGGGCTCCCCCGCCAAAAAGCAGGGAGAACGAAATATGATGCTGAAAAATGCTGGTACGCCGGACGGCTATTCTTGCCGCGCCGTAGCGTTCAAAATTATACCAGTGCACACGCATCGGTCTTTGAATCTGATATCTGTTTTTCCTTGCGCCTATTGACTGGATGTTGAACACAAGAACATCCGCGTCAGGGAAATCTCTGAAAGCTCTCCCCAGCATTTCCGCATAGCCATCACGGTAAACAAGGTCATCGTCCGCGAACAGGCAGATGTCTCCGCGCGCGCGCATCAGCGCCGTATTCCGGCTCAGGCCGACCCCCAGTTCCTCGCAGCAGAGAAAACGAACCAGATGGGCATTCTGCCGGAATTCCCGCCATTGAAAGGGGCTGCCCTGATTAATCACAACAGCATCACTTTGAACACGCATCTGTTCTAAAATGGAATCGTCCTTCCGGTTCATGGTCGCAATCAGCAGTTCCACACGCAATTGCTCTTCCCGCCTTGTCTTTCTATCGGATACTTTCATAGAATACCTCAATTTTTTGATTCCTTTGGTATCCCAAATACTCCGTATATGGGCGGTCTATATCAACGAGGAAGTTATGCTCCTTGCGTTTTCTGTCCTCTTCACTGGGCAGGATCCTATAGTCTCCATACAATCTGCGCAGCAGCGCGTCATAGTGGGCGGAAACCGGGTAGCCGCGTCCTTCAAATGGCATCACAACCGTCTCCTCCAGCCACGCCCGGGGAAATACATTTTTTTGATACATCGAACCGGCGGCGAAAAAAGTATGTACCATTTTTGTCCGAGGGTGTGTGCGGTTCAGCACATACTCATGGATTTTCCGAACCACAGGGCCAGGGATCAATGTGCTCGCCTGCATCACGGCTTTTTTCAGAACACTGTTTGTCGCCAGACCACGCAGTTGAAGCCCCTTCGCTATAACAACCTTTGACCCACAGAATTGCAGCATACGGACAACGCTGCAGTCTGACAGGTTGTCATAGGGGAAAATATCTATATAGATGCCCTGGTGCATCAGCGGATCTTTTGGAATATACTTCTCCATGCAGGCAGTATTGTTCAGCCGCAGTTTTGAAAAAAACATTGGCCAATGCGCAGAGTTTTCGCCCTGTACAAAGAAGACATCCGGTTCCAGCGTCTGCGGCGCAATCTGCAGGAAACGCTCGTACGCATCCCTGGGCATCAAAACATCAACATCATCATCCCATGGGATAAAGCCCTGATGCCGGACCGCGCCAAGCAGCGTCCCCGCGTAAAGCTGAAAAGGGATATTGTTCTGCTCGCATACATCCGCGAAGGCGTTCAGCAGAACTTTTAACGCGTTCTGGTGCTGCGTAAGACTTGACCCGCCAGAGACTTCTTGCCCGCTGTCATCCCGATCGCGCATATGCATCCCCCCCTTCTCCCTGTTTCAAAGATAGTATTTTTTGACTCCGTTGACAGAATACTGGAGAAAGTAAAACAGACTTCTGAATATATCCATTTCCAGATATTCCCGATAGATCCGCCAGCGTGAAGCCGCCGCGCGGAGCTTGTTATGGGAACGGGATCCCTTCATCAGGCGATAATGGGTCAAAACGTGTCTGTCTGTTTTGATTTGAATTGGCATTCTGAAAAGCTCCAGCCACAAAACATAGTCTTCATGCAGATAATCCGAACGGAAGGGATGCTCTTTAAGAAGGGCCGCCTCCGCGCATACCGTTGAGCATAATACTATGTTCTCTTTCAGAATCGTTTGATAGTTAATTACATCAGGAACAAGATGGGGCCGCAGGAGCGGCCGGTTGGCTTCGTCAATAAAATCATAGGAGGAGCAGGTAAACTGTGCTTTCGTTTTCTCCAGCAAACCGACCTGCCGCTCCAACTTGTTCTCAAGCCAAATATCATCGCTGTCAAGAAACGCGATATACGCACCATCAGCCGCTCGAATGCCTGTATTTCTGGAAGAAGCGACACCTTTGTTAACCGGGTTTTCGATCACTCTGATTCGCGAGTCTGTCCGTTCATAGCCCCGCGCAATCGAAAGAGAATCGTCTTCTGAACAGTCCTCAACAATAATCAGCTCGTAATTCCGGTAGGTCTGCCGCAGCACGGAATCCACAGCGTCTCGAATTGTGCCGGACGCATTATTGACCGGCATTATGATTGAAACCTTTTTATTCAGCCTTTCCACGACTCTCCCCTATTCTTATACTTTCTGGTCCCGGACAACACTTTTGACTTTGGGACAATCGCCAATGTAGGGATCCCAGCCGCTGCTTCAATATCCTGTGGTTTATGTGGACGGTCATCAAATGTGAATCTCAGAAAAATCGCGCATACAGCCAGGGAAGTACCCCAGATAAAGCCCATAGCCGCAAAGCTCTTTTGTCCCATGCCAGAGCTTTCGTCAGGAGGAATTGCCTCTGAAAACAAAATCGGCTGTGGGACACGCATTGTCGTAAACATAAACTTTTGCCCTGCCAGCGCATAAGCGTTCGCAAATTTTGCTGCCTCCTGAGGGACTTCGGCGGTGCAGCTGATATATAGCACCCGGGTTCCCGCCGGGTTGCTGATCTCCACCTGCTCCGGCCGGAGCAGGCGGCTGTCCGACCCGAGAAAATCCGTAACATTCTCTTGCAGTTCCCATGTCTTGAAAACTTCCTGATAGTCGATTGCCAGGAGCGTCCCGGTTCGGATAGACGACAGATTCCCGCTGAGTGTTTCCTGGCCCGTAATATAAAGTTTGGCGGTTGCGGTATAACGCGGGGGGAGCATCCAATTGAAATAACATAGAGACAAACCGGCTCCAAGAAGCGCTGACAGTACTATATAGGGAGCCTTTGCGCGGAGCAGAAAAAGGAACTCCCAAATCGAAAATTGCTTTTTTTGCCAAGCCCCGCCTTTTTTCGTTTTTTTGCCAAACTTATTTCGTGTTCTTCGAATAATCATAGAACGATCCGCATTTCTCCATGCAATTTGTCTGATCATGAAATCAGATGGCGAAACTCGGTAATCGCGTCCGAGTTTGTAAACACCATCTTCTCCAGACTTTCTCGATGGCTCTTCAGAATTTCGGGGTTTGCGAGAAGCCGCTCCAAGCCCTCCGTAATTCCCACCTGCGTGTTATCACATACCCAGCCGTATCCCGAGCAAAGGATCATTTCCTCTGCCGAGGAGGTCCTGGTTGACAGAACCGGTGTGCCGAGACTTGCCGCTTCGCCGATCACCATCGGCGCTGCCTCAGAAAAAGAGGGAATCAGCAGAACGTCCGCCGCCTTCAGATATCCATACGGATTGAGCATTTCTCCCAAAAGCGTAACGCTCGTTTCAAGTCCGAGCCGTTTTACCATTGCGGCGGCCTTCGGATACTCCACACCGTTTCCGATAATAAAATAGCGCAGCCTTTTTCCCGCTCTCTGTACATCAGCCGCCGCTTGAATGCCGCGGAGGACTCCTTTTTCCCTGCCAAATCGGGATAACGTTACAACGTTTACCAAGGTCTTTGATAAAGCAGCCGGGGCTTGCGCGGCATCATGGTGAAGCCGCTCATAATCATGGCAGTTGCGTACAACCTGAACCTTTTGTTTCAGTTCCGGAAATACCGCTGAAAAAGCATCTTTACACCCGGCTGAGCAGGCCGCAATCGCGTCAAACTTCTGGTATATACTGGCGTTGTATCGAGAGCCGGCGCGCATTTTTTCATAGTCGCAATGAAGAAAGCTGATTTTCTTTTCAGCTTCCGTGCAGCGCAGAACAAACTCATTGCATCCACCGTAAAACACATGGTCATTTCCGCTGTGAAGATATGAAATGGCAACATCGTATCCTCTCAGCTTTTTCTGAAACGGGAACAGAATTCTGCATATCCATTTGCGACCGGCTGCACGCGTAATCGCCGCGGAGAACGCCCGCGAAAGCTGAAGTCGCAGCCCCGCAGCATCCTCCCGGGTCGCGCCCCACCCGCGAAGCACTCTGCACGCAGTAATAACCCTGACGTTTTCCGGAACATCCCGCAACAGTTCTCCCCCTTTATAGAAAAGGAGCAGGGTAACTTCATACTCGGAGGCAATTTCCTTCAGCAGGTTTACCAGCGCCTTTTGGACGCCGCCAATATGCATATTGTTGTTGACAATCAGGATACGCTTCCTTGGTGTATCCGTAGCGCATCCCTCCTCAACAAAACCGTTCTTCCGTGACAAACATTTCGAGTGCCTTCCTGTTTTTTCTTTCCGAAAAAAATTGAAATGCCTCTGCCATTCTGGGTGGACGGGTTTCCAGATTATGGGCATCTGTTGCCCAGATATCTGCAATCTGATTGTGAGTCAGCCGATGGACGAGCAGCGATGCGGACAGATTGTGCTTCAACGCAAAATCGCAGTTCATCTGATAGCATACATCGTATTTTTCTTTTATAGCTTTCAAGAAAGACAAATCCTGCCAAAACAGCCGATAACGCTCCACATGAGCGACAACCGGAAGAAAGCCGTGGCGAAATAGCTGGCTGATCGCATTTTCAAACGTCCCCCTGTCCACCGTCCCCCAGAACTCCAGCAGAACATACTCTGAATCTCCCAATGTTGGAATTCTGCGATCCAGGAGCATGGAAAGCGTCATCGGTGTATATCGGATCTCCGCTCCAGAGATAACACGCAGCGGCAGATTTTCCTCGGAGCAATAGGACTGCGCTTCTTTCAGTCTCTGCCAATAAAGCTCAATATCAAAAGGACGGACGCCCGGCAGCGCATGCGGCGTCGCCGCAACGATTCCGATTCCCTGCTCCGCATTCCTTCGCAGAAGCGCGATCATCTCCTCACGGTTTTGAGGACCGTCGTCTATTCCCCAGAGAACATGCTGGTGCAAATCGACAAACCTATCCATACTTCACTTTTTCTGAGCAGTCTTTTTACCGCCATGCGCGCCGTATTGGTTTTTATAATAATAGGTATAGCGTTCGGACTTGTAGTAATATTTGCGGTTGCTGTACGCGTCAAAATCCACATCGTTCAGGACCGCCCCCAATACCTTGCATCCCGTTTTTTCGATTGCGGCCTTTACATCGCCGATCTCCTGTTTCTTTCCCCGGTTATAAGAAACGACAATCAACGCTCCGTCGCAGTATTTTGCAATTTCCACCGCATCTACAACCACGCCTGCCGGCGGAGAATCCACCAGAACAACATCAAAGCTGCTGCGGAGCTGTTCCATAAGCTCCGGCATACGTCCGGTTGACAGAAGCTGCAGAGGGTTGCTCACCTCACGCCCCACAGGAATCATATAGGCGTTAAAAATGTTTGTTTCGTATAATATGTCCTTCATCTGGCACATACCGGCCAAATATTGCGCAAGCCCCATAGGTGTGCTGGTATCAAATCGGACACGAAACTGACCAATCATTCCCGAGCGCCGCAAATCGGTATCCAGCAAAACAACGCGCTTATTGAGGCTGGACAGTGTCCGCATCAGGTTCATAGAAGTAAAGGTCTTTCCCTCGGACGCGTATCGGCTGGTTATCAGAATAGTTTTTATGTCTGTTCCACAATAAAACAAGTTGGTTGACAGCGTATTGAACGCTTCATTCGCGGCGTACTCCAGCGCCGGAAGTCTGGAAATTTCAATTTGGTTCATGCTTCATCCTCTTGTTCTTTTTGTGGTCTGCGTTGTAGACGGTATAATCGCCAGTGTAGGAATACCCGCGTACTGAGAAATATCCTCCGGAGTTTTGGGCCGGGTATCAAGCAGTTCCTTCAATAGAATCACCAAAACCGCCAGTGCGGTCCCCGCCAGCAGCCCAATCGCGACATAGCTTGTCCTGCTGATACCCGTGGCCATGCCGGGAACCAGTGCCACAGAAAAGGTGCTCGGCTCCTCAGAATCCATTGTTTCAACAATGAACTTCTTCGCGGCTTTGGCATAGGAATTTGCCATCTTCGTAGCCAAATCCGGGTCCGTATTCTTGATCGTGATATAGAGTACGCGCGTATCAGAAGGATTCGTTACCGTCAGCATCTCCTGCATGTCTTTATAAGTGTATGGCAGGTTCAATTCCTCCCGCACCATCTCATGGACTTCCCAGGTTTGAAAAACCTCCTGATAATCCTTCGTCAAATAGGAACCGATTTGAAGATCGGCAAGGATGGAGCTGCTGTCCTGACCCATAATATAGAGCTTCGCGGTTGCCGCGTACACAGGACTCATCAAAAAGAACACATATGTTCCAACGAGAATTGCACTCAGCACTGCGCTAAGAAGAATATACTTGAATTTGGACAAAACCAGGTAGACAAGTTCAACCGAGTTCCTGCCGTCCAGGCCGGTGCCGGCGGCGTTCCCCGGACGCTCACTTGAAGCGCTTGCTTTCTCCGCCGTCAGCAGCGTACGGGAAATAGCCTCGGCAATCCTTTGCGTTTCATACAGCTCTGTTCTGTTCCCCTGGAAATCATTGTTTCTTTGTTCAGCCATTGCTTCAGTATCCTTCCCATGGCAGGCTTCCCCCGCCGTATCTGTTTTATCAGGTCAATGGCTCACTCAGCACAGCCAACAGCGCGGGGTGCTCCTCCATGACCTCCAAGCCAACCTGCGGGAAGGTGATATCAACAAAACCATCCTTCACTTCCGCCCGCAGCGCAACCCAGTCTAATGCATGGCCGTCGGTATCCGTCTGATTCTCCCGTTCCAATCCAAGCATAGCGACGATGCTCTGGCCGTCCTTAAACGGCGTCGCAAAGCTGAAGCGAACAAGCACATCCCCGTATGTGTGTTTATAGTTCACACAATCCACACTCAGGATTTCATAGGTAACCAGGCTGTCCGTGTCAAATCCATCCGGCAGAAGAAGCTGTGCCTCGCGCTGTGCTGTAAGCGGATAAAAGCTGATAAATGGTTTTTCCGCAGCCCTCTGCGTGCGCATTTCCGAAATCTCTTCGCGGATAGTCTCAGTTTCCTCTTCACGGCGGACTTTAAACGACTCCGGCAGCTTTGTTCCGCTTTCTCCAACGGACTCCTGAACAATGGCTGTATCGTCAGCCGTCTTACTGGGATATGTAATGACAATCTCACCATCTTCATAGCGAATTACTCCGCCATGGGTTCCGATGCGGTCTGTCAGGACAGAGAAAACAATGTCTTCTCCTTCCACACGCTCCACAAGCTCCGCGGGAAGCACAAATTCGATTTTCCCCACTTCCGTGACGGAAGCCTTAAGCGGCGTCCATTCAATCGCCCCAAAATCCTGGTCGTCTTTGCACGCCCGGCGATCTCCCACCATGACGATTACAAGCCGATTAGGGATATAGTCTGCGTCAATGACTGCG
The DNA here is from genome assembly GCF_018918045.1 of Pseudoflavonifractor sp. MSJ-30. Taxonomy (GTDB): domain Bacteria; phylum Bacillota; class Clostridia; order Oscillospirales; family Oscillospiraceae; genus Faecousia. Next base: position 9,701 of record NZ_JAHLPU010000061.1, on the reverse strand, counting down.
GTTGCCTTTGCGTCGCAGTTTTTGTCCTCTGCCTTTTCAATGCGAATCTGCATAAACTCCGTCATATGCAGAATATCCACGCCGGCCCCCTTGGGCAGCAGCTCCTCCACCGCTTTCTGTACCTCTTCGTCAAAGTAGCGGACAGGCTTGCGCTGCTCTGTCTGTACAAAGTTATAAATGTCGGAAAGCGCGTTGCTTGTCAGCTTATCCGGTTCCTCCACCGCGACTTCATGGGTTTTCCCGTTCCTTACATCTTCAAACGACAAGACGAAATCCTGCGTCGGCATACCCGGGACGTCGGTATAGCAAATGTCGCTGGGATCAGACAGAATCTGTGAAGAAAAATCAAAGTCATCTTCCGGAAGCGTCTGCTCCACAGATTCCGACGGCATCGTCTGCGCCTCGGTCTGTGCCTCGGTCTGCGTCTGCGGCATTGCCGCGCTGTCCGCGCTCTGCGGTGTTGTTTTCGCACATCCCGAAAATACAGCGGTAAGAGCAAGGGCAACTGTCAACAAAGCAATAATCTTTTTCATACAAATCCTCCTCACATAGAACTACGTTACTCAAAAAATGTTTCTAAAATAAATGTGTTTAATGATTGCCTGTCTGGATAGAATTCTACAAAGCCATCTTCCCCAATGCGATGCGTCCCAGCCAGTGTCAAAATGTCCCCGCAGGTATACCGGCTGTATTTGTACGCCTCGTTGATAAGGAAGCCCCGTTCCATATCTGTTGTCAGCTCCTCGCTCATCGAATCGTAGAGATTTCCAATAAAGTCCAAATCTGACGATGTACGCTCGAGAAACAGGGGAAGGGCTTCATCCATGTATTGCCGTTGACGGCGCATTCTCATGGCATTTGTACCGTCAGACACTTCGCGGCGATTGCGGACAAATATTTCCGCCTGCTTTCCCTCCAGATGGATTGTCCTGCCCTTGACCATCTCAGGATCAAGCTGAGAAAAGTCATCTTCCAGCGTCACCGTCACGCCTCCCAGCGCATCATTGAATGTGGAAACGCCATCCAAATACATTGCCACATAGTAGTCAATGGGAATGCCCGCAAACAAATCTGACACGGCTTTTTCTGTGTTTTTGCTTCCCTCAGCGACATCGCTTCCATAGGCTTGCGCCAAGCAAAGCTGCATCACCCGGCTTCCGGCTGAATCACCGAACGGACCGTAAATGGGTACGTCTGTCATCGTGTCACGGTCAATATGAATCGGAGTAATGCTCTTCTCCTGTTTATCAATACAGAGCAGCAGCACAAAGTCCGCCTGACTTCCGTATCTTCCATCTGAATACTGCGTGTCACTTCTGGCGTCAATACCCAGCAGCAAGATGTTTACCAGCTGTTTTTCACGGTATTCATAAACGTTTCCTTCATATTTGATAGAATATTTAGCTGAAAACCGCCCAGTTAAATCTCCGTAACGCTCGCCGTCATTCCCTGCGGAAAGGCTGCGGTCGATATAATGCGTGACCAGCAAGATTGCACAATATAGTGAAACGATGCACGCCACAATCTGAAGCAGCCGTTTTTTCTTATTGGTGTGGTGTTTCATTCTGACAAACCCACCTCTTTTGATTTGAGATTCACTTCGTAACGCATGGCCACCTGATTGGCATACACCATGGAGTTATAGGGCACGTCCACATCCCTGCCGCAGTCGTAATGGCAGTGCCAGATCACAGAGTCCTTCTTGTCTCTTTTCTCTGTGGGGTGCAGCGCCACCAATCGGCCAAAGCGCCGGCCTGTGATATCCACGGCGGTATACCCCCGAGCAGCAGGTGCTTTTTCCATGAACGGGGCTCCTTTCCGGTTTATTTCAGCGGCAGCGGCGCGGCAAGTCTCAGGGGTAAACCTCTCGTTTTCCTGCATCTCTTATTCATCGAAATACCTCCTACTTTATCCTCCGGCACATTCGTGCGCAGTTAAAATCGCTCCAATCACTCCGATTTCGGTGCCGAAACAGCGTATTACTGTACATAATTCATATTATGTCAGGCAAGCCCAAGATACATAACTCGCATTTGATTTTTACGAGACATATTTCACCATTGCCATATTTATAAGTCAAGCCACATAATAACGAAATCAGTTTTAGTGCTGGAATATTTTTTCACGAATCGATTTTTCTGAAAATAAGCAGCACAGCAACACCCTTGCGGCGCTTTTTAAATGCGGGGAGGGTATGCCTTGCTGCGCCAAAAAACTGGCATGTACCCCCAATACCGGGTGTCCAGTATTGGGGGTACATATCAAAAATCACAGGAGGGCGCACTATATTCTTAAATAAAACAGAGGCAACCGGCTTCCCCTTCGGAAAATCGTTTGCGTTGCCGTTCCGCTGGGAAGGTTGTGCCGTCTCTCATCAGTCACAGTCCAAGGGCCGTGTCAGTTCCCCCAGAGGAAGCCTTTTTACAGCTTTGCGGATTCCTCCCGGAGCCAGCGGTAGGTCGGGTCTTCGGCGAAAGCCCGGGGATCATTTCGGCGGAAGACGTCCGCAAAGTCCAGGGCGATGCGGCGGTATTTTTCGGCTTCCGCCCCGTCCCCCTGCTCATCCGCGTATCCGCGCAGGACCATAAGCATATCGAACAGCTGATCCATGCACAGGCCCATGTGGGCCTGTGCGGCCTTTGCCGCCTTTTCCCCCTCCAGCAGAAGGGCCATCTGCTCCAGCTTTGTGAAATAAACTTCCGGCAGCTGCTCCAGGGTGGGCTCCACCAGATCCTGCTTGCCCAGCCGGGAATAGGTATCCGCCAGAATGCGGATGGCGTCGTACTTCACCTCGTCGTCATGGGTGGAGGCGATCAGGGATTTGCAGATGGCAATGATTTCGCTGCCGTGCTCCGGCAGGTGGAGCGCATAGAGAAGATTGTTGAGAATGATGTCATTGCCCGGAAACTGCTTCAGGCCGTTTCGGAGGATGGCGGCAGAACGCTCCGGGTCGGTTCTGCGGTACTGGGCGGCATCCGAACAGATCTCAAAGACCCGCTCCTCATTTTCAAGGCGGTTGTATTCGAAAAGCTCATCAGTGGACACACCGAAAAGGAAGGCGATGGCGGGAATCAGGGTAATATCCGGCATGGCAGCCCCCGTTTCCCTTAGTTAAAGATATTGTTGGGTATCTCAAGATGTGTCATTCGATTTTGCCGATAAAGCGGTAGAAGATTTCCACTTCCTGTTCCCGGCTTCCGTCCTCACTTTTGACCGCTTCATGGACAAGGATTTTTTCAATCAGCGTATTCAGAAGTTCAGCCGTCAATTCTGTGGGATTGACATACTGTTTCATCAGACCTATCCACTTTTCAGCGTCAACCGCTGTCTGGGCGGCGACCTCCATCGCTTCGTGAAGCCGTTCAATTTTTGCGTCCAATTCTCGCTGTTCGCCCTGATACTTTTCGGACAGCATATTGAAATTGTATTCTGTAATGCGTCCGGCAGACCAGTCCTCATACATTTTTGCAAACAGGGTGTCTACTTCTGCTTTGCGCTTTTCCGCCTTTTTCAGTTCGGCTGTCTGCCGCTTCCTTGCAGTATTGCGTTCCTTGTCGCTGGCGTTAAGTAGCCGTTTCAGAAGTTTGTCCCCATCCTGCTGTACCAGCACAGACCAGTATTGCAGACGGGAAAGGACATAGGCGTAAAGCACATCATAGCGGATATAGTGCATGGAACACTGGTGCAATCCTTGCCCGTACTTGCTACAATGGTAGTGGGCATAGTGATTTTTGTTCTGGCTGTTCATACCATAGGCCAGCGACCAGCCGCAGTCCGCACATTTTACCAGCCCGGAAAATATCTGTGTTGTGCCGTTCTTCTGCCGTCTGCGCCTGTTGCAAATCTGCTCCTGTACTTGACGGAACACATCTTCGGAAATAATCGCTTCGTGGGTGTTCTCCACACGATACCATTCCTCTTTTGGCTTGCGTACTTTCTTCTTGTTTTTGAATGAAATATTGGTCTGCTTATTGTGGACGCTGTGTCCGATATAGGTTTCCTCTTTCAGAATACTTTTCACCTGCGCTATCGTCCACGCATAGGCTTTTTCCTCCGGCGCTCCGGCATAGATATTTGCGAAAGTGCCGTATCTCTGGAAATTCAGCCAGCCGGGAGTAGGTACTTTTTCTTCGACCAAAATCCGTGTAATGCTGGCGGCTCCCCGGCCATGAACGGCAAGGTCAAAAATCTTTTCGATAATCCACCTTGTTTCCGGGTCAATCAGAAGATGGCCTTTCTTATCCGGGTCTTTGACATAGCCAAGCGGAGCATAGGCTCCATAGTGTGCGCCATTTGCGAACCGTGTCCGCATGGCCGCCTTTACCTTTTTGCTGGTCTGGCGGGCGTGCATTTCATTCAGAATGTTGAGGAATGGGGCAAGCTCATTCTCTCCGTTGATGGTGTCCACATTGTCATTGACAGCGATATAGCGGACGCCTTTGCTGGGAAAGTAGATTTCCGTGTACTGGCCGGTCAGAATGTAGTTTCTGCCTAAGCGGGATAAATCCTTCGTAACAACGCAGTTGATTTTCCCGTCCTCAATGTCATCAATCATTCTCTGAAAATCCGGCCTGTCAAAGTTCGTTCCAGACCATCCATCGTCGATATATTCATCTATGACATTCAGGCCATGCTCGGCGGCATATTGCCGGAGCATCATGCGTTGTGTCTGAATACTCCCGCTTTCTCCTTGCAGTTCATCGTCCCGGCTCAATCTCATATAAAGCGCCGTGTTGTAAATCGTAGTATTGTAAGGTTGTTTCACCGTTAAAAATCCTCCTTCTAAAGAAACAACCCACGCTTACAATACTTTTGCTCTATGGCAATTATATCATAAGCGTGGGCGTGTTATCAATGATGGGCTATCAGGTTGAAGCGGCTTTTTCTGCGGTATGCCGCACCACATCTACAATCAGATCACCGAGGGGCTTCCCGCCTGCGGCGAAGTGTTCGGAGATTTTTATACGGTTGTTCCCACATACAAAATACTGCGTGCCGTTCTCTGCTTGTATGACCTGCCCTGTCCGGGGTGTAAAAATATCGCTTTCGCTTTTTGCCATCCAGTGTCCTCCATATTCAGTTTTCAAGGTACAATGCCGCACAGGAGCGGCGAAAATTTCTGCTTATACTATCACCTTTCCTTTACCGTGTGCCGCTGCTGCCGTTTCAGTTCCGCCAGTATATCCGGCGGGATACGGTCAACCAGCCGCTGTAAATTGTCCAGTTCGCTTTTCAGCTTTGCCCGTTCCATCGTATCTTTCATCTTGCCTTTTTCACTGGCCTTTGCCCTTGCTTCCAACTTTTGATTTTCTTCCAAAAGGTCTTTGATCGTGACCTTGTACTTTTTCAACTGCCCGGAGAAGTTCTCCATCTGCGGGAACCACTTTTTCAGCATGGAGAGGGCTTCCTCTTTTTTCTTTCCGGCGTTCAGTGGGTTAATGCCGTCAAGGGCGGCTTCAATGGCTCTGGCCTGTTTGGAGAGGGAAACCGCCTGTTTGAAAAGCCGGGTGGGGATATGCTTCCGGCCTGTCTTGCTGGCACTTTCCCCACGCTCCAAGTCGGGATATTTCTCCACCATATAGGCGTGAAAATCATCCTGCCACTTCGTCAGGTTTGCCCGGTTGCCGATAATCTCCTTTGCACACAGGCGGTTGTCCTTTGTCAGCGGAACAAAGGTCAAATGCAGGTGGGGCGTTTTCTCGTCCATATGTACCACCGCCGACACGATATTTTCCCGTCCTACCCGGCCAATGAGGAAAGCTGCCGCCCTCTGGAAAAACGCCTGTATCTCCTTTGGAGATTTCCCCTTGAAAAACTCCGGGCTGGCAGTTATCAGCGTATCGACAAACCGTGTGCTGTCTTTCCTCGTCCGGCATCCGGCCTGCTCGATACGGCTCTGAATGAAGTGGTAATAGCGTCCCTCCGGCTTGACGATATGGAAGTTGTATTTACTCCGGCTTGTGTCAATGTCGGGGTTGCTGGCGTATTGTTCTTTCTGTCTTTCGTGATGGGCTTCCAGCGGCCTTGCCGGGTTGCCCTTGTGCTTCTCAAACCGCAAAATTGCGTGTTGTGCCATTCTGCTCCTTTCCCCATTCCTTTCCTATCCGGGGTTTTCCACAGGGAAAATCCCGCCGGAATTATCTCTGATACGATAGGAATGGAATGGATATAAATAAATCATTTTAATCTTTGTATTTCTATATACCGTCCGGTTTTCGTACTTCAGGGGGGGCGGTTTCCGTACTTCATGGGTACGGTTTTCAGCCCTCCGGCGTACCAGAACGGGATTTCTTGAAGTCGGTGTTTGGAACCGCTTCATAGGATTTTGGGAAAATGCGGTTGGGTTTTCCACAGCCCTGCTTCTGGATTTCCACCAGTCCGGCGTATTGCAGTTCCCGCAGGGTGTTCACCGCTTTCTGCCGCCCACAGTGGAGCAGGTCAACCACCTCGCAGATGGGGTAATACAGGAAAATCCGTCCGCAGTCATCCGCCCACCCATTCTTGCGGGATAACTCTGTCCGGCGCAGGATAAAGGCGTACAGAACCTTTGCCTCGTTGGACAGGGGCCTGAATGTGGGGGCTTCAAAGAGGAAATTCGGGAGCCGGGTGAAGCTGAACGCCTTTTCCGGCTGATGGATATAGATGGTATTTGTCATAGTGCGTTTTGTGGACGGTTAGAAGCCCGTTTTCCGGGGTGGGCGATACTTTATACCACCTGCCCCGGTTTGGGGCTTGCGGAGCCTGATAAATCAAGGCTTTTCTCGCTCCTAACTGTCCACAGCAGACCTCCTTTTCCGTTCACTTTCTGTTTTCTGCCGCCTGTGTACTCTGGCGGCACAGCCGGGGCAGTATTTTGCCCGGTTGGATTTGGGGACGAACACACCGCCGCAGACCACACAGCGTTTCAAGTCCTTATCCCGGAAAATCTCCGCTTCCAGCGTCCCGTCCAGCGGCAAGACCGCCCAGCGGAACCACTTACAGCAGACCGAGAAAGAAACCGTCTGCGGGCAGGTGCAGGTGTCCCCATCGTCAAGGACAATGCAGTTGCCGTCCTCACAGCAACAGCACTCCCGGCGTATCAGGCTGGCCGCCTGTTTCCTCTGTGCCGGTGTCATGCGGTAAAGGGAACCGTCCGGCCTGCGTTCCAGCGGCGGCAAGTCTTTATAGGGGTTATTTCTCATGCGTTCCCTCCATTTTGCTTTCCGTTGCCGTTTTCCCCGAAAGGATTTCCAGCTTTGGCACGCTCCCCGCAGCTTCGGGACATTTTGTCCCGAAGTCCGGTTCCTTGCGGTGCTTCCCCAGCCGGGGTATTCCTTTTCGGACGGTCATTCTGTTTTCAAGGTGCTGTCCATCGATGAACTATCCTAAGTCTACACCTAAATAACCGCCCGTCCCGTATATCCAAGAGGTAGGAAATCCGCCCGGAAAACTCCCTATTTCCACGCTCTCGGAATTGTGGTATAATGGAAGAAAATATGAGGGAGGAGAATTTTTGAACATAATTAGACTGTCAAAGGAGCACATTGAGGAATGTGCAGATTTATTTATTGATGTGTTCACAAAAGCCCCCTGGAATGATACATACAATTCCAAAGGGCAGGTGATAAGTTATTTTCAAAACTACATAAACAATAACTACTTTGTAGGGTATGGCTTAAAAGACCAAAACTGTATGATTGCTATCAGCGTGGGAATGAAGAAACCATGGATTAACGGAATGGAATATTATATCGACCAGTTTTGTGTAAAGACTGACTTGCAAGGGAAAGGGATTGGAAGTTATTTTTTGAAATTGATTGAAAATGAGATACAGACAGAAAAAATGGAAGAAGTTTTAATTGATGATAATATGGTTTTTGATATTGATAATTTAAAAGGATTTCTTAATGATACCAGTTCATTTGGGTTTATAGCTAAAGAAAATAATAAAATTATAGGATTTGCATATTGCTATACACTTTTAAGACCTGATGGAAAAACAATGTTTTATTTACACTCAATAGGAATGTTACCTAACTATCAAGACAAAGGTTATGGTTCAAAATTATTATCTTTTATTAAGGAATATTCTAAAGAGATTGGTTGTTCTGAAATGTTTTTAATAACTGATAAAGGTAATCCTAGAGCTTGCCATGTATATGAAAAATTAGGTGGTAAAAATGATTATAAAGATGAAATAGTATATGTATATGATTATGAAAAAGGTGATAAATAAATGAATATAGTTGAAAATGAAATATGTATAAGAACTTTAATAGATGATGATTTTCCTTTGATGTTAAAATGGTTAACTGATGAAAGAGTATTAGAATTTTATGGTGGTAGAGATAAAAAATATACATTAGAATCATTAAAAAAACATTATACAGAGCCTTGGGAAGATGAAGTTTTTAGAGTAATTATTGAATATAACAATGTTCCTATTGGATATGGACAAATATATAAAATGTATGATGAGTTATATACTGATTATCATTATCCAAAAACTGATGAGATAGTCTATGGTATGGATCAATTTATAGGAGAGCCAAATTATTGGAGTAAAGGAATTGGTACAAGATATATTAAATTGATTTTTGAATTTTTGAAAAAAGAAAGAAATGCTAATGCAGTTATTTTAGACCCTCATAAAAATAATCCAAGAGCAATAAGGGCATACCAAAAATCTGGTTTTAGAATTATTGAAGATTTGCCAGAACATGAATTACACGAGGGCAAAAAAGAAGATTGTTATTTAATGGAATATAGATATGATGATAATGCCACAAATGTTAAGGCAATGAAATATTTAATTGAGCATTACTTTGATAATTTCAAAGTAGATAGTATTGAAATAATCGGTAGTGGTTATGATAGTGTGGCATATTTAGTTAATAATGAATACATTTTTAAAACAAAATTTAGTACTAATAAGAAAAAAGGTTATGCAAAAGAAAAAGCAATATATAATTTTTTAAATACAAATTTAGAAACTAATGTAAAAATTCCTAATATTGAATATTCGTATATTAGTGATGAATTATCTATACTAGGTTATAAAGAAATTAAAGGAACTTTTTTAACACCAAAAATTTATTCTACTATGTCAGAAGAAGAACAAAATTTGTTAAAACGAGATATTGCCAGTTTTTTAAGACAAATGCACGGTTTAGATTATACAGATATTAGTGAATGTACTATTGATAATAAACAAAATGTATTAGAAGAGTATATATTGTTGCGTGAAACTATTTATAATGATTTAACTGATATAGAAAAAGATTATATAGAAAGTTTTATGGAAAGACTAAATGCAACAACAGTTTTTGAGGGTAAAAAGTGTTTATGCCATAATGATTTTAGTTGTAATCATCTATTGTTAGATGGCAATAATAGATTAACTGGAATAATTGATTTTGGAGATTCTGGAATTATAGATGAATATTGTGATTTTATATACTTACTTGAAGATAGTGAAGAAGAAATAGGAACAAATTTTGGAGAAGATATATTAAGAATGTATGGAAATATAGATATTGAGAAAGCAAAAGAATATCAAGATATAGTTGAAGAATATTATCCTATTGAAACTATTGTTTATGGAATTAAAAATATTAAACAGGAATTTATCGAAAATGGTAGAAAAGAAATTTATAAAAGGACTTATAAAGATTGATTATATAATATATGAAAAGCTATTATAAAAGACATTAGTATTAAAT
>NZ_JAHLPU010000019.1 GCF_018918045.1 Pseudoflavonifractor sp. MSJ-30 | reverse complement strand
GTACCTGCACGGGGGGGTTTGCCGCAGCCGTTGCCAGCTTCCGCTGGCAACGGCTGCGCAGTATTTTCTGCTTTTGGTGCTGAAGAGCGGGCAGAAAAGATTCACCCTTCAAACGCGCCGGTGGCCTCCCAAGTACTTTCAGGCCGTCAGCACACGAAAAAGCTCATTCCCCTTCCTGATAACGTGCCACGATTTCCGGTGTAATTGGAATCAACTGACAGTTTTCAATCGCATAGATGATATCACAGAGCTGCTCAAGATCTTTATAGTGGTGGGATGTCAGGAAAATTGTTTTTCCCTCGGCTTTAAGCATTCGGATAATGGATTTTACATCCTGATAGGTGTGATAGTCCAGTGCATTGAAAGGTTCGTCCAGCACCAGAATATCCTGTCCCTCCATAATAGCCTGTGCAAGTCCCAGCTTTTGCTTCATGCCAAGGGAATAGTTGCTCACTTTTGTTTTGTTTTCAGGATCAAGGCCAACTTTTCCCATTGCTTCCCGGATCTCCGTCTCGGAGATTTTCCCCTGAATATCAGCCAGAAACTTCAAATTCTGAAGGCCGCTGTACATTCCAATGAAACCGGGAGCATTGATAAAGACGCCCACGTTTTCCGGAAAATCCCTGTCGTTTTTACCAAGCTGCTTTCCGCGAATGGACACACTGCCGGAATCCGGCTTCTCGAAACCGCAAAGTATTTTGAACAGAACGGACTTACCGCTTCCATTTGCGCCTACCAGACCGATTGTCTGTCCCTGTTCTACGGACAGCGAAATATTTTCCAGAATCGGTTTTTTCCCGAATCGTTTGGATACATTTTCTACTTCAATATAGGAACGCATAAAGTTTACCTCCCAAGTAAGTTTTTAGAGCCAAGCAATTCCAGCAGACTCAATGTAACAGTCAGGCACCCTATCAGAATCATCATCGCCGTCCCGGCCGGGATCCCCATACCGAAGGAAACCCAGTCAACCCTTACTGTTCCGGACAAGCCAAAGGGCAGATAATGTACCCAATTTTGCGGGATTACACACAAAAAATTCCCGGCAAGGATTGCTAAAAAGCCTACTGTAATTTGCCTTGTCAGCAGATAGCAAAAAAGCATAACAAGCGTCTGCAGCAGAATATCCAGAAATTTGAAAGCAACACATTCTACTAAAAACTGTATCGCAATCAGATCCATCCTGTCCGCAAAGATGAGCCCACCCATCAGCCCTGCCAGGAACCAAAGGACTGGATAGATGGCAATAAATCTGATGACTGTTCTGAGTATTCCATGAAACATCTCTTTTCGGCTGTTCGATCGAACTGATACGAAAATGGATTGTTCGCTGACGCTGGCCTCTGCAAATACAGCAATCAAATAAAGAGGCGCCGTATTCACCAGCAGCATTTCCAGAAATGCCAGGATATGAAAGGATCCGGTTCCATGGCCAGAGAAAAGACGATAGACCCATTCCTGCCCGGAGGACAGTTCAGGACCGCTCAGCCCTTTATATACAGTCATTCCCAGCACAACACCGCATAAAATCATGAGATTCTGTTTTTGGAACAGCGCCCTCTGGTAGTATGCCTGAACATCTCTTCTTTTTGGTGATTTTCCCGACAGCTTTCTTATTGACGGAAAGCAGACGCTTCCAATCAAAAACAATGCCAGCAACGCCGCGGTAATTCCAGTAACGAGCCAACGATGTGGTATTCCCAAATTATGATGAAGAATCAGCAGATGGTTGAGTCCCGTAATAGGGAAAGCATGAATGCCCGGTACCTTAACCCATAAAATCGAAAGAACATAGAGACCGACCACAATCCGCACAGAGTGTTTATGGCCGGCAAAATGAGCTAACCACATGCAAAGACCGGAAATCAGCCAGATTCCAAGAAATAAGTACCCGGTACAGCCCGCAAACGCTGTCAGCGGGGAGGAAAACACCTGACTGAGCGCTTCAAAAAGCTCCGCTTCCAAACTCCCGGCAGGAAGCCGCCATGTGTTTTCCATGGGAAGCCCCACTCCGGACAACAGGATTGCCGCCAGCTGAACCAGCACCAAAACGGCAGGCAGTACGCCAAGGCTAATCCATTTCCGAATAAAGTAGTGGCGGTAACTTCCAAAGCGGAAAATTACATAGGGTGGATCATCTTCTGCCAAAGGCAAGCAGCTCAGGAGAATCAAAGGCATAAGGAAAAATATCAGATAGTAATGGTCTGTTGTTCCTGACAGCAAATGTTGCTCAAAGCTCAATACCGTACCGCCCCGTGAACTGAAAGAGAAGAGAAAGCAGCCAATAAACAGGAGCAAGTTTTTTCCGATTCCCAACAACCTGATATTCTTCTGAATCAAGGGAATCATACCTTGACCACCTTTTCCTTTTTTACCTTGGAAAAGTAGATTGCCAGCAGTGTGATAACGGCAGCCAATAAGGAAGGGCCGGCAACAAAGGACATTGTTGTAATAACTTCTGGGCTCAAACAGTTAGGGTCAAACGCCGTCACCAGCCGATATTGTGGAACTCCCAAAATCGCAAGCACAAAATTCTCCAAAATCGTATATAGGAACGGCCCCGTCAGTACAACAAAAATATTTTCACAATACATGGCTAAAAAGAAGCCCATTGTCATCACCAAAACGCCGATCAGACCTCTGAAAACAGAGAGCGTCACCGCGTAAACTACAGGGTGCTCCGAATAGGTGTTTTCAAAAATGCGATTTCCCATATTGAGGGCATCCAGATGCGGATCCATGCGTAAGGCCGTAACTGCCGAGAGAATGTACGGAATTGTGATGATGCAAAACGCGCTGATTGCATAGACCATCCACTTGACCCAGAGGTATTTCCTCATAGGCACACGGGGCTGCACATAGAGTAGAAAATTGTTTTGTCGTTCCTGATGCAGATTCCAGCATACGGGCAGAACCACAAACAGAGGATATAACAGGGAAAGATACTCTGTTCCTACTTCCCATGCATCCAATGTGTAAGTGAGCGAATAATCCGGATACATCGTGGCCGTCATAGTACACGCTGCCACGGTAACGACAAGCAAAGTCAGCAGCACCGGTATCCATATCTTTTTCCATTCATTTTTCATAAGTCGAAGCATTGAGATCGTTCCCTTCTTTGTTTGCGTGTATTATACGCAATCCTCTTTCTGCCCGCAACCCTGTGGAAACAAACAATGGCTTTGTGGGAATAAAACGAATTTCATTCCCGCAAAACCATTGTTCATACCGCATATTCATGAAAACCGAACGCCGAACACCACATAATTCCGATCACTCCGGATTTCGTTCCGGGTCAGAATCTTGCCGCGATAGTGTTCGGTGATCCGCATAAGCTGATACAGCCCATATCCGCGTGAGCTCCCCACCTTTGTGGAAACGCCTTTCGAGAACAGCCGCATAAACTCTGTCCCCGACAGAGGCGGATGCGGATTGCATACCCAAAGCTCCGTAACATTTTCCGCCTGGCGGCTTTCAAGATAAATGGTATCTCCCTGTTTGGACGCTTCCAAAGCATTATCCAGTAAAATCCCAATCAGTTCGATCCATACCGTTTCAGGAATGCTTGTCTTCTTAAAACTGGCAGAAATTTGAAGGCGGATGTCCAAGCCGGAAATCTCTGCCTGCTTGATCTTCCCGAAAATAAAGCCGGAAATGATTTTGCTGTCACAGGCCAGCAGCATACTGTCGTTCGCGCTCAGTGCAAGCCCCTTTGTCAGTAACGCAACAGCTTCCTGTGCTTCCGGCAGGCTTTCTGCCGAAGAAACAGCTGCCTCGATGGCCATCATTCGGTTATTGAATTCATGCTGCCTTGCCCGAACCTGTGAAATCAGTTCCTCTACAATCGGAACATACTGCTCCGTCATTCTGATTTGTTTCCGCTGTTCCTCCTGCCGGCTGTTTATCATCCATAAAACGATGTCCAGAAAAAGAAGCGGCAAAAGCAAAAAGGCGATGAACTTCCAATGCGCCATAAAACGAATCGGGTCAAAGGATGTGCACGCGCAGACAGCCGCAAAAAATAAAGTAATGTTTATTGAGAGTACCTGCACCAGAAAGGAGCCTGTTCGCAGTGCGCTGCGAAGCCCCTGAAACCAGGGCAGGCACACCACGAAGATGCATAGCAGCAAGGTAACAACGCTGCTCACAACAGCGATACCGGAGCTTGTCAAGTTAAAAAAGAGCGTAAAGATAACTGCACAGAAGTGGCATAACAAATAAAGAGAAAAGGCTGCCATTGTACCACAGAATGTGCGTCCGCCATTCTGCGTATTCAGCAGAGTGCTGGTCAGCAATAAAAGCCCCATCAGCAGAATCAGCAGGATTGGGAAATTGTCTGCCGGAGCCAGAAAAAAGCCCTGCGTGAGATGAAAACCGGGAGATGCCCCACCATAGCTGGATCTGGCTATGAGCAGACAAAGAGAAACTGAAGGAACAAGAATGAAATCTCTTTTCCTCAAATCCTTTTGATCTCTGAACACAGCCAGAATACAGCACGAAAGAGCGATGGATTCCACCAGCATAGAAAGAAAATATAAAAACGTATCCTGCATGGACATTACCAGAGTGCGGACTGATACTTGTTGCCCACCGGCAGCCTTTCCGCAGAGCCTTTCAGTATGATTTCTTTTCCTGCTTTATCGATTCGATCAATGTACGCCGTATTGACCAGAATGCTTTTATGACACTGCACAACTTTCGGATCATCGATCAGCTGTAAAAAGCGAATCAGTGTATAGCCTGAAATAACATCTTCCTTCATTCCGGAAAGAGCATTTCGGGTATGAATGGTAAGTTTTTTCCCAAGCGCCTCCACATATACGATTTCTGACACAGGATAGTCCAGAATAAACTGCTTTTGCTCAATCTGAATATGTTTTTCCTCCTGATGCAGATGTGCAGAAAATCCCAGAGCATCACAAAGGACGGCGCGAAATTCTGTTTCGGTATAAGGCTTAATCAAGAATCCGTAGCACTTCACCTCCCGGTAAGCAGGCAGTTCTTCTCCGGCCAAAGCACTTTCAAAAATAATCGGCGTGTATTTATATTCCGGCAAACCGCGCAGTTGGGCGGCCAGACTGGTTCCTTTATAGTCCTTCAATTGAATGTCCAGAATGAACAAATCCACTTTTTGCTTTTGCGCAAGGATATAAGCCGCACCGGCCTCTTTGCAAGTCAGAAGTTCAAGAGCAGTGTCTATATTTTCTATAAACTGTCTGATTTTTACAACGGCGGCTTGATTATCTTCTACAAGCAAAATTTTGGGCACTGTACCACACCCTTCCACTTTTATTTTCTGTCGTAACCATCAATAGCAGGCAACAATGTTGTCAGGCATAAACACAATAGACTTTCATGTTTCGTATCTTATTATATCATAACCCTGCAAAAATTAACAGAAATATTTCTCAAAAGTCGGTCTTTCAATATGAATTCAGATACTATTCGCTTTTCTAAGAGCTTGGAACCTTTTGGGATGTGAGATTACCACCATAATATCGAATGTATAACCTGAATCATCAGGCAAATTGGGCAAAGTTCTTGATTCCAAGTCCCCATCTACGGTAACATAATGATATCTTGTCGGCATTTACAGTCAACAAAATTCTTATTTCCATTCTCCCCCACCTTTTCCGCAAAATAACTGACATTTCTCCCAACATTCCGGTGATACTATGACTGCGGACAAAAAACCGCGAAAAGAAACGGAAAGAAGGAGACACTTATGAAGAACAACAACCAGATCAACGTTCCCCAGGCCCGTGAGGCGATGGACAAGTTCAAGATGCAGGCCGCTCAGGACGTTGATGGTCCGGTTACCTATTGAACTATAATAGAATCATCCAAAATAATTCAAATCAACGGTTGGTTTCCAAATCTATTGTAGTTCACTCGATAAAAAACTTCATAAGAAGTTCGTTTTCCTGTTACATACACAAACAGGAAATCCAATTTTCAAGCCATGCTCGTAGAATTGTATTCTATGAGCATGGCTTTTTTACTTGTCATATCGCACATTTTTGTTCATTTGTTCGCATTAAAAAAGGATGCATATTTGTGCAATGTTCCAAACTTTCCCACATCTCAAAAATTCTTTGAAAAGGATATTAAAAAATGGCCTTTCTCGATGGCTGCTTAAGTGAGGGGGTTCTTCAAAGAGACACTTCTCTTACCCCCTCACCTGAACCTTGAAACACTTCTTTTTGAGTGGTGGTATCATGGGCGTACACACACATCAATCTGTGGACCAAAACGAGCTTCCCCATTTGGTTCCGCAATACGCTGATCACCGCCCTGGCTACGGCGGCGCTGTGAAAGGATAAGGAGAGAGGAAAGCTATATAACCAACGTCAAGAAGGTCGTGGCCGTTCACGATACCCCAAAACTGCGCAAAAGTCGGTGCATGAAGGTTTTGTACATCCTTTACGGTTGCCCCCGCAGGGGCTGGAAAATGGCACATTATCCATTTTGCTATGCGTTTGCATACCAGGAAGCCCCGCGAGCGCGGGAAAAGAATACATGTTTAATCTCCCCCGGCTGTACCGAAAAAATCGGCACAGCCGGGGGAGATTTACGGTGACGATGGTATCCGGAGCGGTTTTGGATGGCGGTCATACTATTTCTCGATAAAATGGTGTTAACCATTTTATCCTGCGAATCCTTCGCAGGCCGCCGGTAGCGGCGAGAAATGTATGGACTTACATTTTTTGCGGCTTCGCCGCTGGCTACTGAAACAGCAGCCGGATAAAACGGTTTTTAACCGTTTTATTAAAAACTAGTATCAGGGGGCGGCGGAGCCGAGGATCAGGGAGGTCTGGGGGGCAAGGCTCAGGACGGTGCCTTCCAGAGACGCTTCGCCCATGCCGATGACCTCCAGAATGGAGCGGCAGGGAATATCCGTATCGGCAAGATCTACCGTAAAGGGAATGTCCGTGCTGATGTTGTGAAGAATACACAGGGTGCTTCCCTCGTATTCCACGAGAAAGCCGCCGCACTTGGCGCTGCCAAAATTCACCTGTGTATAGGTGCCCCGGGGAATTGCCGGGTAGCGGTTTCTCAGAGAGATCAGGCGGCAGTAATAGCGCAGCAGGCTCCCCTCCTGTGCCAGCTGAGACTCTACGGTTCCGTTGGTCTGCTTGGAAGATGGATAGGTGCTGCCCTTCGGATCCCGGGGACTGCTGTCGTCTCCCCAGAGCATGGCAAGCCGCCGGTTGGCATCGGTATTGGCGGAACCTCGGACGCCCTTCATGCCGATCTCTTCCCCGTAGTACAGGAACGGCGAGCCGCTGCACAGCATATAGAGATTGGCGGCCATCTGGGGAAAGTGGTTCGCCAGCATCAGATACCCGGCAGAGCGATCCATGTCGTGGTTGGAAAGGAAGCAGACCATCATGCCGCCGGGGTTCGCCTGAGAAATCTTGTCCTGAAAAGCGCACATGTAGCCCGTGAACCGGTTGATGTCCTGATCCTTGGCAGCGGAGGCAATGACGCCCTCGGCCTGGGCGGCGGAGAAATTGAAGCAGTTCATGGCCGGATAGTAGGCAAGGATCTCCGACTCGCCGGACCAGCACTCGCCCACAAGATAGACCTCCGGCTTCACGGCTCGGAGCTGGTCGGTGTACCACTTCCAGAACGCCGCGCTTCGGCCGGTTTCTCCATAGTAAAGATACTTGACGGCGTCAAAGCGGAATCCGTCCACGCCCAGCTCCAGATAGTACTTTGCCACGTTCAGCATTTCCTCCCGGACAGCGGGATTGTCATAGTTCAGCTCCGGCATGTCCGGGGAGAAGTTGCACTCGTAATATTCGTCCGCCGTTCCGGGAATCTTTTTGCAGGTGATCCCGGCCGGAAGCGTCTCGCCGGTGTACCAGCTGTAGTAATCGTAGTAGGGATCGTCGGGATTGGCGTCGGCGTGGGACTGGCAGAAGGACTGAAACCATTCGTGGTTTCGGGCAGTGTGGTTGATGACAAGATCGAGAATCACCTTCACGTTCCGGGCATGGCAGGCGTCGAGAAGCGCCCGGAGATCGTCCTCGGTGCCGAAGTCCGAGTCGATCCGATAGTAATCCGTTACGTCGTATTTGTGATAAGAGTGGCTGGCGAAAATCGGCGTCAGCCACAGCCCCTGTACCCCGAGACTGGTATCCGACAGGAGATTCCCGTCGTTCAGATAGTCCAGGTGCCGGAGAATCCCGTTCAGGTCTCCCGTTCCATCCCCGTCGGAGTCGGCAAAGGAGCCGACAAAAATCTCATAGAACACCCGGTAGTTGTCGTCCGTTTTGTCGGCCTCCGTGGGCACGGTCTCCGCCGGAGAGGCCGTGCCGCACCCTGCCAGCACCAAGGCCAGCAGGCAGACGGTCAGCCATGCAAACACCCTTTTCACTGTTCCCACCTCCGTCTCTTGCCGGATTGTGCGTTTATTTTTCGGATTGGACGGCGTCTTCCTGTTCGGGATTCCGGAATACTTCCACCCGTTCCAGCCGGATCGTCACACGGGTCTGTCCGCCGATGGTGCAGGTAAACAGCGTCAGATCCCAGTCCCCTGCTTCCATCCCCTCCACGTCCATGGGTTCCAGCGTCTCCCGCTCCACCATCCGGAAGGTCACCACATGCTCATCCATATCCGTAAACAGGACGATGTCCCCGGGTTGGAGCTCCTTCAGCTTTCCGAAATGGGACGCATAGTTGTGGGCGCAGATGATCAGGTTGTCCTGATACAAGGAGCCTGAATACCGGCAGGGGGCAACCTTCAATGCGGGATAGTCCCACTGGCTGATCACCGGCAGCTCCAGCTCCAGCGACGGAATGCTCAGCACGCCGATGTAGTCCCGGCCGTTGATGGTCTTCACCGGCATTTCCCGCTGGACATCCGGCAGGGATTCCGGAAGGGTCGTGGGTTCGGCTTCGTCATCGCCCGCTTCCGTGGGGAGGGCATCGCACAGCTGGGCAATGACTTGCCGGGAGGAGTCCCGGGCTTCGTGGGACTCCCTTTCATTGTAAGCCGAAAGGAACAGGGCCGCCGCAATCAGCAGCAGCCCCGCATTGATCCAGACGGTTCCCCGGTTAGCTTTCATCCCTGGCCTCCCGGCGGCGGAACAGACCCACGGCGATGCAGCAAAGCCCCGCACAGGCCAGCACCGGCACCGGCCACCACAGCTGCCCGGTCTGGGGAAGCTTTTTCCCGCCGCCGCCGGAAGAGGGAGGCGCGGTGGGCTTGACCTCCCGTTCCAGATCGGTCTTGGGCTGGCTGGTCACGTCGTATTGGTATTCATCAGCGTAGAGGTAAGGCACGCTCACCAGGAAGGGAGCGGTTTTCCCGTAGCCGGAAGCGGCGGTTTTCTGCACCACCAGATACAGGCCGAAGGTCAGGTCGGAAAAGGCCGCGTTGCCGTCCTTATCGACGGTCACGGGATCGGAGGTGACGGGAGTCAGCTTCCCCGCCAGCGCCGCCAGCCGCCCCGCCAGATCCGGGGACTCGATGTCGCCGAATTTGGGAATGTCCGCCTGAATTTCTTCCACGGGGACGAAGCTGTAGTTGCCGTCGTCCTCCACCACGTCGCCCACCTTGTACAGGGCAAGCGTGCCGCCGCGGACGGCTTTTCCCTTGTAGGTCATGGAGACGGTGATGCTGCAATGGCCGTTCCGGCTCTCATCCGGAACCGCGTGGGCGGCGGCGGACAGGGGCAGAGCAAGCAGGAAAAGCAGGGCCAGCAGGCCGGAAATAACATGCTTTCTCATGAAAAAACCTCCTATTTCTTTCTGCGCCTGGGCAGCAGCAGAAGGATCAACAGAATCAGCAGCATGGGGATCGCCACGACGGGCGCCACCAGCATTGGCTCGATCTGGACGGCGTCGGCGGTGACCCGCACGGTTTTGACTTCCTCGATATTGTCGATGCGGTGTCCGCGAACCAGCAGCCGGTGGGTATTGATGCCGTAGGGGGTGCAGGTCACCAGGGTGCAGTAGTCCTCCCCCTCCGCGATTTCCAGCGCGGCGGTATCCTGCGGCTCCACGATGAGGATTTGATCCACCTCATAGGTCAGAATCTCATCCAGCACCCGCAGAAGGAAGGTATCCCCCTCCCGGAGCTTGTCCAGGTTGGTGAACAGTTTGGCGCTGGGCAGACCCCGGTGACCGGAGAGGACGCAGTGGGTGCTCTCTCCGCCTACCGGCAGGCTGGACCATTCCAGATGGCCGACGGCCACCTGTAGGACGGGATCCTCCGTGCCGTGGTAGATGGGCAGGCTCACGTCAATTTCGGGAATCTCGATATAGCCCATGACCCCCTGACCGGATATGTCCAGCAGGCTTTCGTATTCGGCCTTCTGCTCCTCGGAGAGGAGGAAGCTGTTGCTGCGGTTGAGCAGGTTCCGGTTATACTGCCGGGCGGCATCCCAAATGGCATCATAGCTGACGTTGTCGAGAGCGGCCACGTTTTCGGCGTAGGTGGTAATGGCCTTGGTCTGGTGGAACGAGTTCCAGTAGTCACTGACGGTGGGGTACAGCAACAGGGACAGCCCTATAAGCAATATGAAAAGTAAAACAATGGTTGACAGATGTTTTCGCATACAGGGTTCTCCTTGTGGCTGTGTGCCGGGGAGGGGCGCTCCCCGGCACAGAACTTATGGTTAAGAAAGCGGAATCAGGGGATGTGAATCCTCAGAAATTAACGATTGGCATCGCTCATGCGCTTCTTGGTGACCAGCAGGACGACCGCGCCCAGCACCAGGACAGTGCCCAGTACATAGAAGATGGTGGTGCCCATGCCGCCAGTGGAGGGAAGGAGGGTACCGGCCTGGTTCTTGACCGTGGTGGTAACAGTAAGCTGGGTGTCGCTGGTTACTGCGCCAGCATTTTCGCCAACATGAACCTCAACTTTAACAGGCTTATCCAGCTGATTGTAACCGGCGGGGGCCTTGGTCTCTACCAGGTAGTAGGTGCCGTCGGCAAGGCCGTCAAAGGAGGCTTCGCCGTTTACGTCAGTTTTCTTGACATCGGCATGATCCTTTTCTGCAACCCATTCGACCTTTTTGTCGGTGTCATTCCACTTGTAGTACTGTTTGGTAGCTGTACTACCCTCAGAGGTTACTTCCTTGTACAGGACAAACTCTGCGCCTTCCAGCTTCTTTGGCGTTTCCGTAGCACCATCAGCAAGTTTCTCAACCTTTTCGATGGCGATCTTGGAGCTGTAGACAGTCTCTTCAACTGGATTAGTGGTGGTCTCCTCGCCTGTGCTGGGGTTATTGCTGTAAGTCAGGGTAGCGCTGTTTTTCGAAATCTTCGCAACGGCGTTTTCATTGACAAGGGCGGAGTAAGTAACCAGGATCTCAGCGCCGATGGGATAGCTCTTGACAGGAATAGAGACAGTAAACTTATTTGCGTTGTTATCAACGTCATAGGTGATGGTGCAGGCAGAGGTAACATCCGCGCCGCCCACAGTGACCTTGACGCCTTTTTGGAAGGTCAGGCCCTCGCTCATGGTATCGGTGACCTTGTAGGTGTAGGTGGTGAAGCCGGTGTAATCAGGCACCTTGCCGGTGATGGCGTAGTTGACCGTCTCGCCCACTTCGGCGCTAACCTTATCATCGGTCTTGCCAAAGGGCATGTCGTTCTTATCGTGGATGGTGGCGGAGGGATTGGTGGTGGTCAGGTTGGCCAGAGCACCGGTGGAGCTGGTGACGAAGTAGTAGCCAAGATCCAGACCAGTAGCAGTGGCCTTGCCGTTATCAACATTCAGCGTAATACCTTCAGTCTTGCCGGTAACGGCAGCCTTCAGAGCCACAGCGAAGTCGGGAGCGCTGAAAGCAGTGGTGGTGGTAACATTGTAAGTGGTGGAGCCGTTGACCTGGGTCAGCGTCAGGCCATTGGCTTCGGTTGCAAAAGCCTGCACCGCGGAGAACCACTCATTGTCAGAATCAATGGTGTAGGAATAGGCTGTCTGGCCATCGTTGTAGACTACGTCAAAGATTTTGTAGGCAGTGTAGTTCTGACCTGCGATGGGGTTATCAACGGTAATGCTGCCAGTGCCAGCGGCAAAAGCAGTGGTGGCCAGGGCGAAGACCATGACCAGGGCCAGCAGGAGACTGGCGAGTTTTCTTGCGTGTTTCATTTTTTGTGCTCCTTCTTTCATCGTAATTTCGAATTGGAATGGTGGCTTTCCGCGTGTCAGGAAGATGCCTCATCCTCCTTTCGACGCTTGCAATGGCTATACAACAGGGTCGCCGCGCCGAAGATCAGCGCCAGGCCGCCTGCGGTATAAGAGGTTGTTCCGGCTCCGCCGGTGTCGGGAAGCTCGTAGCCCCAGGAGATGTCGCGGACGGTCACCGACAGCACCTTCGGGTCGGTGCCGGTGACGGTCAGGGTTGTTCCGGTTTCCCCGGAATTTACCAGCGTTCCGTCCGGGTTCTCCGTGGCCGGGTAAAGCGTCGCGTCTTCGTCCCTGACCTCCAGAATCCAGGGGCCTGCCGTCATGTAATTTGACGGCGCCTGTGTCTCACGGAGATAGTAGGTCGCTCCCCGCTGAATGCCGGTAAAGGTCGCAATGCCGTTTTCATCGGTGGTGCCGGTCAAAGGCCCCTCCGTGTTCTCCGTCCCCGCTTTCGTCAGGGTGAACTTTGCGTCTTCCAGCAGCTTCGAAGCGTCCACGCTGTCCGTCTTCGTGATTTGCAGATTCAGCTGGGTCGTCATGGTGTTTGTAAAGGCGTCTCCCGGGATGGTCAGGGTGTAAGACCCGTCCGAATTGCTCCCCTGCCCAACCGCATCGCCCGACCCCGAGGAGCCGCTGGCGGCGGTGTTTGATATTACAACACCATCAGCATTGAACACCGCTTCTTTTCCCGGTGCATAGGGGACATTTGTAATGTCCTTTGTTTGCTCACCAGAACCATTGTTGAAAACATAATTGTAGGTACCCGTTCCGGAAACACTTAGCTCTGCAACATAATCATCGCCAGAATCTTGCTTCATCTTCATTCCCGGCCAACTTGTAAGCGGATTACTCGAATCGGCCCATACGTGCATGTACACGTTCTCCCAGCCTTGCGTGTTCTGAAAGTGAACCGTGAATGTCCCCGTCTCGGAACCCGTTCCGGAGCCAGAGCCGGAGGAACCGCCGCTTTCGCTGCCGTCCAGCGTAACGGAGGCCACATTGTAGCTTTTGAACGTCACGCCCAAAAGGGTAACGGTTTTCTCCGCAATTGTCACCTGAATCTTATGTACATTCGTATCATAGGTGATACCGGCTCGATTGTCGTTGACCTCGCTGAGCGTGTAGGTATAGGTTCCGGCCTGAGTATACTGCACGTTGGGCGAAATCGTAAATTCGCCGGTAGTACCATTGGCCATCGCCGTGCCAACAACCGTTCCATTACTGTCTTTCAGCTGGAACTTGAAGTTCAGTCCCTCGTTCTGCTTTTCGCCGTCCTTGGTCAGTGCCTTGGTACCGGTAATGTCCAAAGCAGGTGTCGATGTCACAACTGTCTCTTTCTTGCCAAGAATCAGGCCGCCGTTGGTCATGATGCCGCCGCCGTGGATGTTGGAATGGTTGCCGGTGATAATCACTCTGGCAGCACCATTCGCCGCGGCAACGGCCTCCGAATCAGGGCCTGCGGCAAGGCCAAAGAGGTAATTGGCTGTGGCATAGCCGGTTTTGCTGATTGTGACGTATGTTCCGTCACTGGAACCAGTCCAGTTCGCCGCGCCGCCGCCCAGCATCTCACCAGTAACCAGAGAAATCGGGTTGTTGCCACCGCTGCGCACGCAGAAATAGTCCTTGTGTCCGTTGGAGGTAAAGGTGACGTTGGCTTGGGCGACTGATGAATCGGCATTCTTGCCGTTTCCTCCGCCGGACATATTCTTCCCGCTATCGGAATTTCCGTAAATCGCCGCGCCCTCGGTATGCGTGATCAACGTCTCGCCGGTGGGACAGGCCGCCACGCCGCCTCCATAACCGTCCGCAGTGTTGGCCGTGATCAGAGCATTGGTAATATTCAGGTTGCCATCCGTCTGAACAAAGATACCGCCGCCGCCCCAGTCAAATGGGGTATTTGTTACGTTATTGGTAATGTACACTCTGTCGGATGCCTGAATGCTGCCGTTCGTCTTACCGCTGACTCGAATGCCGCCGCCTTCGGAGTGATTCGCCACATTCCCGGCAACAATGCCGCCAGTCATTTCAAACGTCGCTGAACTACCATAGTTGTAATGTCCGATGTACATACCGCCGCCGGCTTCCTCAGAGTAATTGCCTGTAACAAAACCTCCCCGCATTGTGAGACTTCCGCCTTTTGTGGCAATACCACCGCCGCCATGACATCCATAGCCTTCCTGTCCACATTTTGCGTTTTCGCGGTTGTTTGTAATATATCCGCCGCTGATTGTCACCGTTGTATCCTGTGCGAACACGCCGCCGCCAAGTCCGGTGTCCCAGCTTCCTGTAGAAGCACCACCCTTGGTCTGGTTTCCGGAAATGACGCCGCCGCTCATGGTAAAGGAGCCGCCCTCCATGCAGATACCGCCACCCTTGGTGCCGGAATTCGCCGCAATGACACCCTTGGAAATCGTCACCGTTCCGTTTTTGGCGTAGACGCCGCCGCCGTTATCGTAGTTGTTATTGCCGCCGCCGACAATATAGCCGCCGGACATGGTCAGCGTTCCGCCCTCCATCTGGACAACACGTTTACCATTGCTGTTCCGAAGTACACCGCTCCGGATGTCCAGTGTACCTCCGTTGACCTTAATCGCCTGGTCAGAGCTTTCATCGCACCGGATTGCGCCGGTGAGGGTGACGGTATGCTGTTTCAACGTTTCCTTCGTGCCGGTACCACTGGGCGTGGATGTTGTGATGTAATATGTCAGGGTATCGTTCTCCAGAGTCGCCTTGTTACCGTAAACAGCTCCGCCGGAATCGGTCACGGTCTCCTCCTGAGGGGCTGCCGAGTCCATAATGGTAAGCGTCGCGCCGCTTTGCACTTCGAAGCACTGGCCGGATCTGCTGATTGTCAGGGTATGCCCGTTCAAATCAATGGTGGTGTCCTTCGAAATTCTCAAATTCGCGCTACTGCCGTTATCCGCCGTCCAGGCATCGCCGGTCAGCTGAAATTCGCCGCCGTTGATGATCGCGTTCCCGATATAGCCGGACAGATTTTGGAAGGATTGAGCCTGTACTAAATACCAAGAGAAGTGATTCGTGTCTATCGTCACGTCGCCGTTCTCTCCGGTTTTCGCTTCCATGTCCGTGGCGGTCTGGGTATCGGTATCAATATGGTAGACCTTGGGGTAAAGCCCCTCCGTGTCAATGCCGCTGAAGGTCACGGTCACGGAGCCGGTTGGCTCGATCTCTTCCTCTCCGTGCCACAGGGTGATGTCCAGCAGGTAGCTCCGCTCCGGTTCGGCCTGTTCTTCGCCCAAAATCTGATCGCGAATCGTCCGACGCTCCCCGTCCGTTACCTCGGTCACCGTTACCGTGATTTCCCTTGCCGGATAGGGCAGGGAGGCACTCTCGCCGGTGATGGTCACGGTGATGCCGGTTTCGGTCTGCGCCGTCAGGGTAAATTCCTTCGGCCCCTCCGGCAGGTCGATATAGCCCAGAATCCCGGGGTCGTCCACCCCATAGGTCAGCAGACGCACCGCGTCCTCCGCGTCGCCCTCCATGGCGGCGAAGCCGGAATCCGTGGTCTGCGCCACCAGACCCGCACGGTCGGCCGTGCCGTCCCCGTCCCGGTCAAAGAGCACCAGATCTCCAACCGCCGGGGTGTGGGACTGTGCCGGTTCAAAGGCGTCCGCCCAGGCCGTGACCCAGCCGCCGCAGTCTCTGTCCGGCGGGACGCCCTCCACCCCGGCGTAATGCAGGCAGAAGGTCAGGAACATGACGTTCCAGTCGCCGTAAGGCTCCTCGCACCACGCGCCATAGCGGGTGTAGCCCTTAACCGTTTCGCCGTCCTCCGCGACAACGTAGTTTTTCGTACTCTCGGCATAGCCCAGCTGGGTTTCGGCGATGGCAAGGGTATCCTGCCGCCAATTCCCGGTCAGCGTCACCCCCGCGAAGGTCTGCTCCCAGATTTCCGCCGTCTCCACGTCCGCGTCGGGGTCCGCGTAACAGGCAAGACTGTGGGTGTGCTCCTCCGTCCCGCAGACCAACTCCCCGTTTTCATCCCGACAGGCTTCCCCGTGGGTATGGGCGTCCTTGCCGCAGAATACCGTTTCTTCCTGCTCATTCTGAGTGCAAGCCTCGCTGTGGGTGTGTTCTTCCTGTCCGCAGACCAACTCCCAGGTGCCGTAGCACCGGGCGGTATGCACGTGCGCCGTATCGGTGCAGGTCAGCGTCCCGGTGTCCACCGGCTCCGCCACCGTCTCAAAGCAGGCGTCGGAGTGCCGATGCTCCAGAATCTGGGTCTGTCCGCATATCGGGTTGCCGTCAGCGTCAAAGCAGTCGGGCGTGTGACGGTGGAGCACGATCTCCGGTTTCGTGCAGGCCAGCACCGGCTGAGCGCCTTCCGCCGGATCCGTGGACAGGCCGCAGATCAGCACCTTGCTCCAGGCATAGCAGTCGTCGCTGTGCTGGTGATTGCTTTCAAAACCGCAGATCTGCTCCCGGTGGGTTTCATAGCAGCTGTCACTGTGGTGATGGCCTTCCGAGGCTTCGATCCCGCACACGATCTCCCCGTTTTCATTCTTACAGCTTTCGTTGTGCTGGTGGCCCTCGCTTTCCTCCAGGCCGCAAATCAGTACGGTGGTTTCCCTGTAGCACTCGTCCGTATGCACATGTTGACCACAGGTCAGCTCGCCGTGCTCCATGGTGTAGCAAGCGTCCGTATGGGTATGCAACTCGGCGGACGCTTCCGTTTCCGGTACGGCATAGCAGCTTTCGGTATGCTGGTGAACCTCCACTTCCGGCAGCGGGCACCACAACACTCCGTTCTCGTCATAGCAAGTTGAATCATGGCTGTGAACCACAAAATCGGCATACCCGCACGTCGGATTTCCGTTGGCATCATAGCAGTCCGCCGTGTGCCGGTGAATTTCCAGCGTCTTCGCGCTGCACACGGGAACCCTTTTCTCAACCGACGTCACCTGCGCATAGCAGGCGTCCGTGTGGGTGTGCTCCGGGATGTCACATTGCTTTTCCAGTGTGATAGCCGGCAGAATCAGCGCATAGGTGGTACAGAATACCACCACGCCGGCAAGCACGGTCACTACCCGATGCCAGAGGCGCTTCCTTTTATGCACCTTCGTGTATTTTTCCGCATTCCGCAGAACATCATGCCTCATATCCCTTCACCATCCTTCCTATCTCAACGCGCCGAAGTCCGGCAGAGGCCAGACCCGGAATACGATCCTTCCGACGATTTGCTCATCAGAAATGCAGCCGACCGCGGTACTGCGGGAATCCACCGAGGTGGAACGGTGATCGCCCACACAGAAGTAACGGTTATCCGGCACCTGATAAGGCAGCGTAATGTCACATTCTCCAAGCGCTTTTTCCGTCAGGTACGGTTCCTCCAGCAGCCTTCCGTCCACGGATACATTTCCGTTTTCGTCGATATTCACCCATTGGCCGGGGCCGGCAATACAGCGCTTCACCAGAATCTTGTTTCCCAGGTAGAACGCCACCAGGTCGCCGGGTTCAAAGCCCGAGCCCTTGACGGAGAGGACAATATCCCCCTCATTCAGCGTGGGCGTCATGGAAGACCCATAGATCTGCAGCACGGGCATCCAAATGGTAGCAACCAGCACGGCTACAGCCGCAACAACCACAAGCGTATAGACGGTGCTGCGAAGAACGCGTTTATACCGCCGTTTGTATTTTTCTCTGCCAAGCTCCGCCTCCAGCTGTTCCAGAGTCGGGGGCTCGGGAGATTTCCACGATTTCGACTTCATAAATTTCCGCTTCCCTTTTCCGACATAAGACGCACGTTTTCCAGATATTGCTGCGCGGCTTTGTCCGCGGCCTCAAATACACGGTTCAGCTGCAGCGCCGCCTCCGCAAGGGAACCGGCTTTTTCAACCGCTATTCTGCGATCCCGGAGCTGCGCCACCGCACGCTCCAGCCTGATTCTCAATTGACGGTTTTCTTCCGTCTGCGCAATCAGCATTTCCAGCAGCTCGCTCCGGCTTAACCGTCTCAATTCCTTATCCGTCATCCGACTTTCCTCCAATCCGCGCTTACGGCTGAATGCAGAAAAAAGCAGCGGTCGTTTTCCTGCCCATCCTTCCCACAATGTAGCTAAAGACCTGATTTCCGGTGAAAGGCGGGAATTGGAACCGTTTCCACTTTCTTACTGCAAAGGATATCACTTTTAACACGTAAACGCAACCATTGATCGTCGAATATTGCGTGTCAAAATCAACAAATTTTCAGCTTTATCTTTGTTAGGGCCTATCTGAAAACTCAAACCTCATATATAAATTGCACAAAATTCAAAAATGCAATTGTCTCCTCAACCTGGGATTCTGTAGTCTCACTGAATTCCGGTTGCTTCTGTGTATCCGTTTCCTGATTGGCAACATAGAAATCAGGACTGATTTCACCTGTAAACCCTTCAGGCAGCTGCCATATCCGTCCGGCGGGAACCACAATATCCCCCGTCAGCGCATACCGGCCATCCAGAGCATAGGTCACATATGCTCCGTCTTCTGCCAAAACCGGGTCTCCCTGACCGATTTGGTTTGGAACATTGTCTCTACTTTTAACCAACTGCCCGCTGCCGAGCTGCTCCATTTGCTCAAAGGACGAAATCAGAATCGTTCCATTTCGGTAAACCTTGGATACCGTATTGCACCATCCGTTTCCGGCTGTTCAGGCACTGTAGTCTGCCCGTCCGCATCCGGTTTTACATCTGATATCTGGTCCGCTGGCTGGATATAATCCGGTGCAGCGACTGTTTCCGCAGAAGCTCTTCCTGGCACAATGCCATAAAAAAGAAAAACAGTACACTTTTTGAGAGGCAAACTTTGCCCCTCTGGTTTTGTGTACTGTTTTTGGGGGATAATTGGTCGCTTTTTCCTTGGTATGTGCCAAAAAGAGGGGCTGTCACGAACGATTTTGAAAAATCGTTTTGAGACAGCCCCTCGTTTGTGGGTTGGGGGTGTTCACTTCAATTTCCCTTACAGTTCCATCTGATACGGACATTCTATAATAATGTTTACTGACCAACCCCAAAAGCATTGCGATACAAGACATTTCCGCCAATTTGTACTATAATAAGTGCAAGGAAAACAGCAAAAAGCAGGCAAAAACCTTGCACTTGAAGGGAACGTGTATGTATCGATACGGCAACGGGCAGACCAGACTGTCGGATTTTCAGCAACCAATGGGCATGTGTCTGCGGGAAGACAACCGCTGGGTGAAAAAGGCACAGCTCCTTCCTTGGGACAAGATCGAAGCAAAGTGTGCGGGCTTGTTTCCTTCTGCTACCGGCAATGTGGCTAAGCCGCTTCAGTTGGCCCTGGGCGCATATCTCATTCAGAGGGAGTATGGCTATTCTGACGAAGAAATTGTTTTGCAGATCCAGGAGAACCCATATTTGCAGTGTTTCTGTGGGTATGCGGGCTATGACGACAGCAAACCGCCCTTCGATGCGTCCTCTATGGTGCATTTCCAAAAACGCCTGATGCCGGAAATTTTGATAGAAATCAACGAGATGATTATCCAGGCGGCAGTGGGAACAGCGGTACAATGATCGTGGATGCCACTTGCGCACCGTCCAATATTCGCGGTATCCCCAGGATGTTTCTCTGCTGGAGTTTGGCATGAAGCTGGATATCAGTGTCACAGACGGCTGGACGAGACTGGAATATCGTTCTTTTGACGCCTACAACGAAGCGACCAAACTCCAGGAAATGATTGAAAATTTCCACAAGCGTGAGGGACACTACCCCAGTCGGGTACTGGCAGATATGATATACCGGAACCGGGAGAATCTCAGCTACTGCAAAGAGCGGGGAATCCGGTTTTCCGGGCCAGCTCTGGGAAGGCTCAAAAAGGGAGAGGATCGGAACAAGGCTCAGGATTACCGGGACGAGTGCGAACGAGTCGAGGTAGAACGCAAATTCAGTTTGGGAAAACGGAAGTGTGGAATGGGGCTGGTGACAACGAAGCTGAAAGAAACGGCTGCGCATGTGGTTGCCCTGTCCATTTTGCTGCTGAATCTGCGTAAGATTCAGTGCGCCTTTTTGCAATTTTGGGATTGGCTACTCGGTTTTTTGCAACCGTGCGAAAAACAGATGGTTATTCAGTAGACATTATTTAGGCAATGATATTTTAGCATATGTATTGCATGATGTCTATTCAAACCAAAATATTATTTGCAAAACATGGATAGATGTTTATTTTCCATTCTCCCCCACCTTTCCCTCAAAAATCCACACATTTCCCGGCCGTTTCGGCGCAACCTATGACTGCGGAGA
>NZ_JAHLPU010000052.1 GCF_018918045.1 Pseudoflavonifractor sp. MSJ-30 | reverse complement strand
TGACTGGATTCGAACCAGCGGCCTCTTGAACCCCATTCAAGCGCGATACCAAACTTCGCCACACCCGGATATTCACTTGCTGTCCCTGACAGCTCGGATATAATAGCATATATCCCGGAAAAAGTCAACCCTTATTTTTCCTTTTTTCGCCTGCGGGGCTGGTCGCCCCGCAGGGAATTTCTTACCGGAAGCTCCTGACCCAGTTCAGCAGGGAATCCCGGTAGACATTTTCCGCCACTTCCCGACGCATCCGGTCTGTCAGGGGGCCGTTGGCGGCGAGCTTTGCGAGGATTGCGCTTTGCAGCTCCTCCACCGTCATTTCGTCATAAGGCTTTGCGGCGGGCACCGGCTGGATATCCACCTGCAGAGGCTGCCGCGGCTCGGGTTTTGGAGGCTGAAAGGAAATCTTCAGGGGCTCCGGCATGGACAAATCCCGGTCTTCCGCCGTCCAGATTTCCCCGGAATGGGGCGGCAGCACCGCCTGTCCGTTCTGTGCCCGCAGACCGAGCAGCGCCCCCCGGAAACCAGAATCCACGGATACCGTCCTGGGCGTATTGGCATTGTTCACAGAGACAACGGTCCGCTTCCCGTCCAGGCTTCTGGCAAAGGCAAAGGTTTCATTGGTCAGCGTCAGCTCTTCATAGCCGCCATAGGAAAGCTCCGGCAGAGCCCCGTGCAGGCGGCCCAGGGACGCGATCAGCTTCGCCTGATCATTTCCCCGGAAATCCTCCAGATGCAGCTCCGGCCGCAGATTTCGGTCTGACCAGCGTTCCTTTTTCCCTTCGATGCCGAATTCCGAGCCATAGTACACCGAGGGGATCCCCGGCAGGGTATACAGCAGCACATGGACCGGCAGGAAATTGGCCTTTGCGCTGAGCTTGGAGGCAATGCGGGCCACATCATGGTTGTCCACAAAATTATAGAGCTTCCATTGGCTGGTCTCCCGGACCGTATGGGCGATCTCGAAATAGTTGTGGTCGTTGTGGCCGGAGTACAGTGCCTTGTGCAGGCGGTAATTGGTGACGCAGTGGAGCATTCCGGGGGCCAGCCAGCGGCCGTAATCTCCGTGGATAACCTCACCCATGAGCCAGAAGTCTCCCTTTTTGCTGTCCGTAAAGCCGCGCAGCGCCGCCATAAAGCCAAAGTCCAGCACATCCGCCGCGTCCAGACGGATGCCGTCAATGTCGAATTCTTCGATCCAGAAGCCCACCGCGTCCAGAAGATACTGCCGCACCGCCGGATTGGCGTGGTTCAGCTTGACCAGCAGATCGTAGCCGCCCCAGTTTTCGTAGGAAAGCCCATCGTGGAAGCTGTTATCCCGGTCAAAGCGCACATTGCAGAACCAATCCCGGCAGCCGGAATTCTCCCGGTTTTCCAACAAGTCCCGGAATGCGAAAAAGTCCCGGCCCACATGGTTGAAAACTCCGTCCGGCACCACCCGGATGGCCTTTTCGTGGCAGTACGCCACAAAGTCCTTCAAGTCCTCATTTGTGCCCAGACGGCTGTCCAGCGTAAAATAATCCGTCGTCTCATAGCCGTGGCCCACGGACTGAAAGAGCGGGCCGATGTAAAGGGCATTGCAGCCCAATTCCCGGATGTGCTCCACCCATGGCCAGAGGGTACGAAGACGGGAAACAGGCGCGCTGTAGGCATTCTTTTCCGGGGCGCCCGTCAGGCCCAGGGGATAGATATGGTAAAAAACCGCCGAATCGTACCAGGCCATCAGGCTTTCTCCTCCGTTTCGCCAGTGACCTTCGCCCGGCGTTTTTTCTCCTGATCGTCCAGCAGCATGCCAATGCTCATACCCACGCACATGCCAATGCACATGCCGATGGTCATATTGTCAGAGATACTGCCGAGACTCATGCCAATGCTGAGGCCCAGACACATGTACACCGTCATCCAGGCACTCTTGGGCTTTTCTCTGCGGTAACGGGGTCCTTCTTCCCCATCGCCGTCTTTTTGAAAACCCCGCTTTTCCAGAATATGGGCAGAGGCGGCATTTCCGGCCTCCGCCTCGATGGCGTAGACACCGTCCTGGGAAAAGGCCCAGTCGATCATGGCTCCCACTGCTTCCGTGGTGTAGCCCCGGCCCTCATATTCCTTCAGAACACCATAGCCAAGCTCCACAGTTCCCTTTTTCGGCGCGCCCTTGAAGCCCAGATCCCCAATACAGGTCCCCTCCTTTTTCAGCCGCATGGCCCAAGGCGTATTCCAGAGGGCGTTCCCGGGATCGGCATCCACGCCCGCCAGCATTTCCCCATAGGCCTGCTTCAGATCCGGGTTCTCCTCCCGGGCAATGGTCTGCTCCAACTCCTGCCGGGTCATGGGGACCAGGAGCAGGCGTTTTGTCTTCAGCTGCGTTTCCTTCTTCATAACGAACCTCCCAATCGATGGAGCAGCGGCTCATATTTCAGGCCGTAACTCCGCTTGTCCGTTTCATATGTCAATTTGACCGCTTCCGAGGTAAATTCACCGGCCATACAGGCCGCGTCCCGGAGGGACGCACCGCGCAGGAGCTTCCCCGTCAGCACGGCGGCAAACAGATCGCCTGTGCCAAAGTACCGGCCCGGAACTTTTCTCTGGCGATATTCCCGGATGGTTTCTCCCTCTTTCACTGTAAAGCCTGTTTCCTCCGGGGTGGAAATACTGCCGGTCAGAATGGCGTTTTTCTGGGGCAGCGCCTCCAAAAGGGCCGCGGCAGGCGCGCTTTCCGGCAGGCCGGTCAAAAAGGATGCTTCCGTCCGATTGGGCAGCAGTACATCCGCCCGGGCGCAAAGCCCCCGCATGGCATCGCCATAGGCTTCATTGAGGCCGGAATAGAATTTTCCGCTGTCCGCCATAGCCGGGTCCACGACGCAAACCCCGCCGGGGGCAAGCAGGTCGTCGATCAGCCCCAGCACCGGGGCAATGTCCTCTGCCGCGCCCAGATAGCCGGTGAGAATGGCGTCAAACCGAATGCCTTCCCGCTTCCAGTGCCCGGCAATGGGGCCGATGCTGTCCGTCAGCTGGCAGACATAGGGGCCGCGGAAGGCCGTATGGGCAGAGAGCAGGGCCGTCGGCAGCAGGCAGGTCTCATAGCCAAAGGCGGCCAGTGTGGTCAACGCTATGCTGCCAGAGCACTGGCCCAGACAGGACAGGTCCTGGACTGTTAAAACACGTTTGTATTCCATGGCTCAGTCCGGCACATCCATGTCCAGCCCCAGCTCTCTCGGCAGGAACCGGGGGCACACGTTTTCCGTCGTAACAATGACCGAAGCCGCCAGATGGGTACCGATCTCGCAGGCCTCCCGCAGGGTCTTTCCGTAGGTCAGGCCAACCGCCAGACCGGCGCAGAAGGAATCCCCCGCCCCGGTGGTGTCCTTCACCTCTACCGCCCGGGCTGGACACCAGCCCTTATTTCCATCCATATCCGCATAGACCGCGCCCCGGCAGCCCATGGTCACGATCAGTCTGGGGATTCTGGCCTGGATGATCTTCCGGGCGATCTCCTCCGCCAGTTCCTCCGGCTCCATATCGGAAAAATCCGTGCAGAACAGCAGCCCCGCCTCCTGGCTGTTGCAGACAAAAGCGGCAAGCTCCTTCAGAAAATCCCGGCGCTCCAGTCCGATGCTCATATTGGCCACCACACCGTAGACCTGTTTCCCGTATTTTTTCGCCAGCGCCAGGGTTTTTTTCATAATGGCCTTGTCCACGTCCACCTCGATGACGATGCTGTCCGCCTGGGCAAATATCTCGTCGCCCTGCTCCTCCAGTATGTCCAGAATGGGCATCAGGTTGGGACGTTTGGAAATAGACGCCACCACGTCCCCGTCATTGTCAAACACCGCCAGCCATGTACCCATGCCGTCCGGCACCTGCCGGACATAGCGGGTGTCCACTTTATGGTTGCTCAGGCGTCGGATTACATCCGCTCCTGTGCCGGTATCGTCCACCAGGCTTACAAAAGTGGGCCGAAGCTCGCAGTTGGCAATATCCTCCGTTACGTTGCGGGACACGCCGCCGTAGATCTGCTCCACACGCCCGGCGTTCCGTCCTCCCGGAATAAAATTCGCATCCGGGTATCCCTTGATATCTACGAACACCGCGCCGATCACTACAATTCCCATGTTCCTCTCCCTTTCTCTTACTGCTGCCTCTATTATACCGATTTTTTATCCATTTGCAATCCCGCAACCATTAAGAATCGCCAAAATGTGTGGACAATTCCGGGGAAATATGCTATATTGTAAAAGCGTATATGCTATCCGTCTAAAAATTGGGTAAGCTTTTGCCATGGAGGAAATCATATGGTTTATGTATTGCTGGGCACCGGCTTTGAAGAAGTTGAGGCCATTACCCCTGTAGACCTGCTGCGGCGGGCCGGGGTTGAAGTAAAAACCGTAGGTATTACGGGCGAGACCGTTTACGGCAGCCACAATATCGGCGTAGAGGCCGACATTCTGCCGGAGGAAATGGACTTTGACGCTCTGGATATGATCGTGCTGCCCGGCGGACTGGGCGGCGTTGCCAGCGCCCGGGCCAGTCAGGCAGCTCTGGACGCTCTGAAATGGGCCTGGGAGCACAGCCGCTTTGTTGCTGCTATCTGCGCCGGCCCTACCGTGCTGGCAGACCTGGGCATCACCGACGGCCGGGACGTCACCTGCTATCCCGGCTGCGAGAAGCAAATGGGCAACGCCCATCTGGCCATTGATGCCGCGGTTATGCGGGATGGCCGCCTGATTACCGGCACCAGCGCGGGCTGCGCCGTGCCCTTCGCGCTGGCACTGGTTGATGCCCTGAAGGGCGAGCAGGAGGCCCAGCGCGTCGCACGGCAAATCGTGATTCGAACCTAAAGGAGACCCACTCATGCAAGACAATCCCAACGAGCAGGGCAAGCCCCGCTTTTTAGCCAGGGACGACGCCGCTCCCTCCCCCGAGGGGCCCTACAAGGGGCGCTTCCTGCACAAAGATGAGCCGGAAGCGGAAGATGCCGCCGAGGCCCCCGCATTCCAGACGGACGCTCTGGATATCCCTCTCTCTTTTGAGAAGACCCCCGGCGAAGACAGTCAGGAAGCCGCGGCAGACCCGGAAGACGCCGCCGAGGCCCCCGCATTCCAGACGGACGCTCTGGATATTCCTCTCTCTTTTGAGGAGGCCCCCGGCGAAGACAGTCAGGAAGCCGCGGCAGAACCGGAAAACGCTTCCTATGGGGAAGCGCCCACCGATGCCGGCTTCGATGGCTTACACGAGCCTCCGGATCCGGACTACACCGCAGGTATTTCCGAAGACCTTCCGGAAGAACCGGAGGAGGTACTCCCGGAGACTATTGACGACTACAGCGAAATTCCCGACGATGTGCCCGTGGAGGACGTGCCCCTCACGGAAGAGGACGCCGACTTTCAGGAGCTTTTCAGCGCCGAACCGGAAGCAGAGGATGAGATTCCTGTCCGGGATCACCCCGCCCCCAAGGGCCGCCCCAAGCGGCGGAAGGGCGAGGGCCTGTTGGGCATTCCCAACATCCTTGTGACACTGGTCTGGATCGCCATTATTCTGGCCATCGGCGTTACGCTGGGCCGGATGATCTGGGTCTGCGCGGCAGACGTGCTGGCCTTCGGCCGGGAGGATCACAAGGTGACCATCACCATCTCCTCCACCGACGACATTGACGATATCGCCCAGAAGCTGAAAAGCGCCAACCTGATCCGCTATCCGGGTCTGTTCAAGCTCTATGCCAGCTTCGCTGTGGACGAAGGTGAAATTCAGCCCGGTATCTGGGATCTGAACACCCTGTACGACTACCACGCACTGGTAAACATGATGTCCCCCAGCTCCCACCGCAGCGTTGTCACCATTATGATTCCCGAAGGCTCCAGCTGCCGCCAGATCTTTGAGCTGCTGCAGGAGAAGCGGGTCTGCACCGTGGAAGCTCTGGAGAGCTACGCCGCCACCGGCGATCTGGGCGACCACTGGTTCCTGGACGGCCTGACCCGGGGCGACAAGTACTGTCTGGAGGGCTACCTCTTCCCCGATACCTACGAATTCTATACCAACGACACCGCCGAAAATGTTCTGAACAAAATGCTGAACAACTTTGATTCCAGAGTGGACGAGAGCATTCGCGGTCAGTTGGACAGCCTGAACGGCTATCTGGTGCAGCTGATGACCAACAACGGCAGAGATTCGGAGTATATCTCCTCCCATATGCTGTCCATGGCCGATGTTATCACGGTGGCCTCCCTGATTGAAAAGGAATCCGCCAGTGCCGAGGAAAGCTACACCATCGCCTCCGTCATCTATAACCGCCTGTATGCATGGGGCTCCACGCCTGCCTATCTGAACATCGACGCCGCCGTGATCTACGGTCTGGACGGCAAGACAGACCTGACCCAGGCAGACCTGCAAACCGACACCCCCTATAACACCTATCTGCACACCGGCCTGACCCCGGGGCCCATTACAAACCCGGGCCTGAACAGCATCAAGGCCGCTCTGGCTCCGCAGAACACCAAATACTATTACTATATCCTGGATCCCGCCGTGGGCACCCACCACTTCTCCTCCACTCTGGAAGAGCATGAGGCATTCCGGGAGGCTATTCGAGGATAAAATGCGAAAACTGGAACTTCTTTCCCCTGCCGGGGATATGGAACAGCTGAATATGTCCGTTCTTTACGGTGCGGACGCCGTTTATCTGGCCGGGACCAGCTTCGGTATGCGGTCCTTCGCGGGCAATTTCTCTCCTGAGGAATTGCCCGGAGCCGTGGCCTTTGCCCACGACCATGGGGTCAAGGTCCATGTGACTGTCAACACCATGCCCCGCAATGACGAGATCGTTCACCTGCCGGAATATCTGGAGCAGCTGGACGACGCCGGGGTGGACGCTCTGATTCTGGCGGATCTGGGCGCTTTCACCCTGGCCGGGAAATACGCCCCTCACTGCCAGCGCCACGTCTCCACCCAGCAGTCCATCGCCAACTACGCCTGCGCCCAGAGCTGGTTTGACCTGGGCGCAAGCCGGGTAGTCCTTGCCCGGGAGCTGAGCCTGCCGGAAATCCGCGCCATCCGGGAAAAGGCAGACCCCAAACTGGAAATCGAGACCTTCGGTCACGGGGCCATGTGCGTCAGCTATTCCGGCCGCTGCCTGCTGAGCAATTACATGACGGGCCGGGACTCCAACCGGGGCGCCTGCGCCCAGCCCTGCCGCTATCAGTACGCCCTGATGGAGGAAAAGCGGCCCGGGGAATACTTCCCCGTCTACGAGGACGAAAAGGGCACTTACATTCTCAACTCCCGGGATATGTGCATGATTGACCACCTGGACGATCTGATGGACGCCGGAGTGGACTGCGTCAAGCTGGAGGGCCGGGCCAAATCCGGCTATTACGCCGCCATCGTCACCGGGGCCTACCGGCACTGCATCGACGCCGTCGCCCAGGGCCTTGCCCCTGATCCCGTCTGGCGGAATGAGGTGGATCACATTTCCCACCGGGTCTATTCCACCGGCTTCTACTACGGTGAGCCGGGCCAGTACACCGAGACCTCCCGCTATATCCGCCAGTGGCAGATTGTTGCCATGGTGGAAAGCTGCGATGAAAGCGGTCTCGCCGTGTGCTCTCTGCGCAACAAGTTTTCCCAGGGAGATCCTCTGGAGTGCGTTGGTCCGGACAGCAAGCCCTTTGCCTTCGGCGCGGGAGCTATGGCCGACATGGAGGGCATGCCTCTGGAGCAGCCCCGAACGCCCCAAATGAACTTTACCATGCAGCTGCCAAAGCCCGTGCCCCCATTCTCCATACTCCGCAGAGCGGTGGAGTTGTCCGCAAAATAATTTCATTTATAACAGGACCCCCATGCCAACGTGTCTCACCCACGGCATGGGGGTCCTGCTTTCTCACATATTACGGCTTCCGGCTGTCAATTCTCTCCCCTCTGTCCGGATCTCCCGGGAGGAGACGCAATGCGGCCCTCTCCCGCGCTGCGGGAGAGGGCACAAAAACAACTAATTCAGCGGGCAACAAAACCGACCTTCTTATAGACCTTCCGCAGGGTCTTCTCAGCCACATAGCTTGCCTTCTCGGCGCCGGCCCTATAGACCTGCTCCAGATAAGCCTTGTCCTTCATGATGCGGGCGGCTTCCTCCCGGATGGGACGCAGGGTCTCCACCACAGCCTCGCCCACGGCGGGTTTGAACGCGCCGTAGCCCTGTCCGGCAAATTCCGCCTCGATCTGCTCGAAGGTCTTTCCGGTGCAGGCGGCGTAGATGGTCATCAGGTTGGAAACACCGGGCTTGTTCTCCTTGTCGTAACGGACGCAGTTCTCCGTATCGGAGTCCGTAATGGCACGTTTGAACTGACGCATAATGGTCTCGGGGGTATCCATCAGGATGACGCGGCCGGTGTCCTCGTTCTCGGACTTGCTCATTTTGGCAGCGGGATTGGTCAGGCTCATGATCCGCGCGCCGACCTTGGGCAC
This sequence comes from Pseudoflavonifractor sp. MSJ-30, assembly GCF_018918045.1. Lineage (GTDB taxonomy): Bacteria > Bacillota > Clostridia > Oscillospirales > Oscillospiraceae > Faecousia. Next base: position 23,682 of record NZ_JAHLPU010000052.1, on the reverse strand, counting down.
AAAGGGCTCCGGCATCTTGAAGACGTCCCCATAGACGCCGTTGAACCGGCGGGCAATGGTGTGACACAGCTCCACGTGCTGCTTCTGATCCTCGCCAACGGGCACCAGATCCGGCTGGTACAGCAGGATATCGGCAGCCATCAGGCTGGGATAGGAGAACAGGCCGCCGTTGATATTGTCGGCATTCTTGGCGGACTTGTCCTTGAACTGGGTCATGCGGCTCAGCTCACCGAACATGGAATAGCACTGCAGCACCCAGCCCAGCTCCGCGTGCTGGTGGACATGGCTCTGGATGAACAGGGTGTTCTTTTCGGGGTCCAGACCGCAGGCAATGTATTGGGCCAACTGCTCCAGTGTCCGGCGGCGCAGGTCCGCGGGGTTCTGGCGAACGGTAATGGCATGGAGGTCGGCCATGAAATAGAAGCAGTCATAGTCGTCCGCCCGCTCAGCCCAGTTTTTCACCGCCCCCAGGTAGCTGCCCAGGGTCAGATCACCGGAGGGCTTGATGCCGGAGAGCATTCTTTTCTTGGGGGTTTCCTGTGTTACTTCGCTCATAATAAACGCTTCCTTTTTCGTTTTCTTCATTTTATCATAGCAAAATTGGTTACGCAAGAGAATTCTCAAAATAAAAAAATCGGCACAGACCAACTTTCAGGCCTACACCGACATTGCTTTTCACATTTTGAGAAACCTTCTCAAAAATCCGGGCATGACAATGTAAGCTCGTTTCCAGGCCACCAAGCCCACACGAGCCACGCCGCGAACAAATTGGAAACATGCAGCATTGCCATTACCTCCCTGATTTTTCCTTATCCTATCACCATCTTTTTGAAAAGTCAAGCGCTTTTGAATTGATTTCTCCGGCACAATATGGTATACTCTATGCTAGATTTTTATACAAAGAGGTAGATTCTATGGATTATCAAGCACTTGCTGAGCTTTTGTTTCCGGATGTGACCGACACGCCTGAAGCACTGGAGGAGCGGTTTCCGCCGAGAAACCTGCCCGAAGGGGCGGTCGTTACCCGAATGGCCCCCTCTCCCACGGGTTTCGTGCACCTGGGCAACCTGGTACAGGGCATGATCTCCGAGCGGATGGCCCACCGGTCGGGCGGCGTTCTGTTCCTGCGTGTAGAAGACACCGATGCCAAACGGGAGGTTCCCGGAGCCGTGGAGGTTCTGATTGAATCTCTGAAGCACTACAACATCCACTTCGACGAAGGCGCCACCATTGACGGCGACTTCGGCAATTACGGCCCCTACCGGCAGCGCCAGCGGGCGGACATTTACCATGTGTACGCCAAAAAGCTGGTTTCCGAGGGCAAGGCCTACCCCTGCTTCTGCACGGAAGAGGAGCTGACCGCCATGCGGGAAAAGCAGGAGGCCAACAAGGAGACCACCGGCTACTACGGCCCCTATGCCGTCTGGCGTGACCGGAGCATGGAGGAAATCAGGGAACAGCTGGCAGCGGGTAACCCCTGGGTGCTCCGCTTCCGCTCTACGGGCTCCATTGAGCACCAGTTCAAATTTGACGACCTGGTAAAGGGCAAGCTGACCATTACGGAGAACAACGTGGACCATGTGCTGCTGAAATCCGACGGCATTCCCACCTATCACTTTGCCCACGCCGTGGACGACCACCTGATGCGCACCACCCATGTGGTCCGGGGCGACGAGTGGCTGTCCACCCTGCCCTTCCATATCCAGCTGTTCCAGGCTCTGGGCTTTAAGCTGCCCAAGTACGTCCATATTGGACCTCTCATGAAGATGGACGGCAATTCCAAGCGGAAGCTCTCCAAGCGGAAAGACCCGGAACTGGCGCTGACCTACTACAAGGCGGAGGGCTTCTCCACCAGCGCCATGCGGGAATACCTGATGACCGTGCTGAACTCCAACTTTGAGGACTGGCGGCGGGCCAATCCCGACGCGGACATCGATACCTTCCCCTTCAGCCCCAAGAAGCTGAATCCCGCGGGCTCCCTGTTTGATTACGCCAAGCTCATTGATGTTTCCAAGAATGTCATTTCCCGCATGAGCGCCGAGGATGTTTACGCCCAGCTTACCGGGTGGGCAGAAGAATTCCAGCCGGACTTTGCCGAAAAGCTGGAGGCAGATCCCTCCTATGCCAAGGCCATCCTGGCCATCGGCCGGGGCGGCAGGAAACCCAGAAAAGATCTGGCTACCTGGAAGGACGCCCGGGACTACATGGGCTTCTTCTATGACGAATACCTGGAACAGCCCGTATTTGACGCGAAGTTTGACAAAGCGGTGATTGCCGATGTGCTGAAACGTTTTCTGGAGAGCTTTGACATGGCGGATGATTCCGTTGTCTGGTTCAACAAGGTCAAAGCCATTACGGAGGCCATCGGCTTTACCACCGATATGAAGGCCTACAAGCAGGATCCCGAAGCCTATCCCGGCACCGTGGCGGACGTTTCCACCTTCCTGCGTCTGGCTGTTACCGGTAAAACCAACTCCCCGGATCTGTACACCGTTATGCAGCTGCTGGGGAAGGACCGTACCACCGCAAGGATTCACGCGGCCCTGGAAACCCTGGCCTGAGAGAAAGCCCTTTTGTAAATTTTCCCGGCATGGGCTATGACGGATTGACTTTTCCCGTCAAATTGACTATAATGTAGGTATCAAAAAAACGCATTGGAGGCGATGTTATGGAAAAGAAAATCATTACCATCAGCCGTGAGTTTGGTGCCGGTGGACGTACCATTGGCCATTTGGTCGCGGATAAACTGGGGATTCCTTTCTATGACGGCAAACTCGTTGAAGATATTGCAAAAGAATCCGGCTTCGCGCCGAAATTCGTGGAAGAGCATTCTGAGCACTCCCCCAGCGGCAGTGTGTTCTCCTATGCCTTCGCGCCCCAGGGCGTGCCCGGCATCATGAACGGCCTGTCCACGGCAGACTATCTGTGGAACGCCCAGTGCAACGTTATTTTGCAGCTGGCTGACAAGGGCCCCTGCGTCATCGTAGGCCGGAATGCGGACTATATCCTGAAGGACCGGGCTGACGCGTTGCACATCTATGTCAGCGCTGATCGGGAATTCCGGGAGAAGCACATCGTAGAGCTCTACGGCGAGACCGATAAGACCCCCGAGCAGCGTCTGAACGAAAAAGACAAGCGCCGCCGGGTGAACTACCAGCACTACACCGGCCGCACCTGGGGTCAGGCACAGAACTATGACCTCTGCCTGCGTTCCAGCACTCTGGGCTTTGATCAGTGCGCCCAGATCATCATCAACGCAATCGAGCAGTCCAAGAAAAAGTAAGCGATAGAAATTGATCCCGCAGCCGTTTGGCTGCGGGACTTTTTTATACCTGCGCGGGTTCCTTTTTCTCTTCGTCAATATGGATGCTGACGCCGTTGACCTCAACATTTTCATCGGCGCAGATCATGATGTACTTCACGCCGCCGATGACCCTTGTCTCGATGAGATCACTCCGGGTGGGGTCCACCTTGATGGACACATCCGGGGTCTTGATTTCAAAGCGCTTGCTGTCGATGATGTTTTTGGGATGCAGGTCCGCTTCAAAGCCGAAGGTCTCGTCATAGTCCACGCTGAACTTCGCCAGATGCTCCTCGGATACGCCGCAGGAGGCCAGCGCTTCCTTGACGTCCGCCTTGGCAATCATCAAAGGCTCCGGGACCTTGGCCTCCTTGTGCAGCTCAATGCGCTGGCACAGCTGGTCATGAACGGTCTGCACAACGTCCAGATTGCACTCCTCCCCCAGGGCCGTGGTCAGCAGTGACTCAAAGCATTTTTTCTGCTCGGCGGCGGGCATGGGGACAGGGGTATTGAACAGAGCCTCAATGAGCGCGTCCTGACTGACCTTGATGTCGTGGGTGTAGTACAGGGCATTATAAATGTTCGTAGCCCGGTTGTCAAAGGCCGGGAACAGGAAGCCCAGTACCGGGGCACTGACCGGCTGGTTCATAGCCCCATCGTGGAAGAGCTTTTCCTCGGGGACATAGTGCAGATTCGGCTTGGTCTGCTTGACCGGGCAGATGGCGCAGACAATGTAAGTGTACACCTCTTCGGACTTGTCGGAGTCGGACAGATCGTCCTTGCCCTTAAAGGGCACATCGTAGCTGTCGCAGCCCATAAGGATCAGATAATTGCCCTCCATAACCACGGAGTCGATGATTTTCTGGAAAAATCCGTGCAGCAGCTCATCGTCCGCCAGCTTGGAAGCGCGCAGATCCATCAGCAGCTTGTGCTCGGGGCTGTTCGCCACCTGGGAGGTCTTGAAGGTGATATCGATCAGATTCTTGCCGATGGCGCCGGAAAGCACCCGCTTGAAGAGGGCAAAATACTTGTCCCCCTCGTTCTCGAGCATGATGCCGGTGCTTTGGCTGAATTCCGTGATGATCTCCTTATTGTCATTGACAAAGCAGCCGTAGATTTTCGTAATATTGCTGCGATCCCGCCGCAGATGGCGGCGGATCTCGCCGATTTCCTTGTCGTTCATGGTTTAACCTCGCTTTTGTACGAAATGCTTGGCCATTATAGCACAGGTGTTCGGAAAAATCCAGTACAAAAAGGAAGTTACACCATCCGCAGAATGTTCACCAGCATCCGGACGCACTGATGCATATCCTCCACGGGGATATACTCAAAGCGGCCGTGGTAGTTTTCGCCGCCGGTGCAGAGGTTGGGACAGGGCAGACCCTCGAAGGATAGTCTCGCGCCGTCGGTACCGCCGCGGACCGGGACCTCTCTGGGGTCCATCCCCGCCTGACGCATGGCATTCTTGGCCCGTTCCACGATCTCCATGCAGGGCTCGATTTTTTCCCGCATGTTGAAGTAGCTGTCCCGAAGCTGAATCTCCACTGTGCCCGCGCCGTACTTGTCGTTCAGAAAATCGGCAATGGCGGCCATCAGACGCTTCTTCTCCTGGAATTTCGCCATGTCGTGATCCCGGATGATATAGCGCAGCCGGCTGTTTTCCACCTCGCCCTGCATATCGGTCAGGTGGATGAAGCCCTCGTGGCCATCCGTATATTCCGGCTTCTGGGCGGCGGGCAGCAGGCTCTGGTATTCCATGGCGATATACTGGGAATTCACCATCTTGTCCTTGGCGGAGCCGGGATGGATATTCAGGCCATGGAAGGTAACGCAGGCGGAAGCGGCGTTGAAGTTCTCATATTCAATTTCGCCCACTGTGCCGCCGTCGGCGGTGTAGGCATAGTCCGCGCCGAAGCCCTTTACATCAAACCTGTCCGCGCCCCGGCCGATTTCCTCATCGGGGGTAAAGCCGATTTTCAGGGTGGCGTGCTTGCCGCCCTCCCGCAGCAGAATTTCGGCGGCAGTCAGAATTTCCGCCACACCGGCCTTGTCGTCCGCGCCCAGCAGGGTCGTGCCGTCGGTGACGATCAGGTGCTTGCCCTTGTTGTGGGACAGAGACGCGTAATCACGCTCCCGGAGATAGATGCCCTTTTCCTCATTCAGCAGGATATCTCCCCCGTTGAATTCCACGATCCGGGCCTTGATATTGGCGCCGCTGGCATCCGGAGCGGTATCCATGTGGGCAATCAGGCCGATGGTGGGCAGGCTCTCGTCGCCGGGAACCGTGCCGTAGACATAACCGTTTTCGTCCATATGGGCATCGGCAATGCCCATGCTCTTCATTTCCTCCACAATGGCAGCGGCCAGAACCTTCTGATTTGCGGTAGAGGGGCAGGTTTCGGACATCTCATCCGAAGTGGTTTCGTAGCTTACATAGCGCAGGAAGCGCTTTTCGACTGATTCCATGTTGGTCTTCCTTTCTTTGATGAATGATAACGGAAAAAGGGCTGTTAGAAAACGCACTGTCATTGCGAACCAGCGCGCACGCTGGTGTGGCAATCCCCCGGATTTTTGAACATCTTGGTAGTAAAACCAAGCTATTTTCATTCAACCGGGGGGCTGCCACGCCAGTGACATCGGTCACTGGCTCGCAGCGACATACTTCTCTAACAGCCCCTTTGGCTTACTATTTACTTCTTGGCGGCGTTGACCAGCTCAGCGGTATCCTGAGCGATCATCAGCTCTTCGTTGGTGGGAACCACCCAGACCTGAACCTTGGAGTCGGGGGTGGAAATGACCATTTCCTTGCCGCGGGACTTGTTCAGCTCGGGATCCAGCTTGACACCCATGAAGCCCAGGTAGTCGCAGACCATAGCCCGGACCAGGCCGTCGTTCTCGCCCACACCGGCGGTGAAGGTCAGCACATCGATGCCGTTCAGAGCGGCGGCGTAAGCGCCCACGTACTTGGCGACTTCGTAGGAGAACTTCTCCAGAGCCAGAACGCAGTCCTCGTTGCCCTTCTCGGCGCCCTCGCCCAGATCACGGAAGTCGGAGGACACACCGGACAGGGCCAGCATACCGGACTTCTTGTTCAGCATGGTCAGGCAGTCGTCCACGCTCATGTTGTACTTGTTGCAGATGAACTGCACAACGCAGGCATCGATGTCACCGGAGCGGGTACCCATAGGCACACCGGCCAGAGGGGACAAGCCCATGGAGGTATCCATGCACTTGCCGTCCTTGATGGCGGACAGGGAGGAACCGTTGCCCAGATGGCAGTTGACCATCTTAAAGTTCTTCTTGCCGACCAGCTCCGCGGTACGCTTGGCAACATACTTGTGAGAGGTGCCGTGGAAGCCGTAGCGGCGGATGTCGTCATTCTCATAGTACTCCTTGGGAATGGCATAGCGGTAAGCCTTGGGGGGCATGGTCATATGGAAAGCGGTGTCGAACACGGCAACCTGGGGAGTGTTGGGCATAACGGCCTGGCAGGCACGAATGCCCATCAGGTTGGCGGGGTTATGCAGGGGGCCCAGAGGGATGCACTTTTCGATGGCCTTGATGACCTCGTCGTTGATGATGCAGGAGTCGGAGAACTCCATGCCGCCGTGCAGCACGCGGTGACCTACAGCATCGATCTCGTCAACGGACTTGATGACGCCCTCAACAGGGTCAACAAGAATGTCCAGAACCGCGGAAATAGCCTCGGAATGGGTGGGCATGGGAATGTCCTTGACAACCTTCTTGTCGCCCACCTTGTGGGTCAGACGGCCGTCAATGTAGATACGCTCGCACAGGCCCTTGGCAGCAACGTCCCCGGTCTCGGGGTTCATCAGCTGGTACTTCAGGGAAGAACTGCCGGCGTTGATAATCAAAACGTTCATTGGAATCTCCTCCTAAAAATATTGTTTTCTTTTGCTTTGATTTGTGATACAATATCGATGCTATTATATTCCATCTTTCCCAGTTTCTCAACCCCTATCTGAAAATTTTTTGCTTTTGGAGGAAAAACTTTGGCGATTGTCGGCGTTATTTGTGAGTATAACCCCTTTCACAAGGGTCACCAAAAGCAATTTGACCTTATTCGGCAGGAATTTGGCGAAGAAACGGCCATTGTGTGCCTGATGAGCGGAAACTATGTCCAGCGAGGTTCCCCTGCCCTCTTTGACCGGCAAATCAGGACCCGGGCCGCCTTAAACTGTGGAGCTGACCTGGTGTTGGAGCTGCCCGTTACCGGAAGTCTTTCCTCGGCAGAGGGCTTTGCCCGGGCGGGGGTATCGATCCTCTCAGGGCTGTGTGACCGGCTTTGCTTTGGCAGTGAGACGGCAGACCCGGAAGCCCTGACCCAATGTGCGGAAGCCCTGCTGCGCCCCCGGTTTCCCGAGCAGCTTCGGCTTGCCCTGGCCGCAGGAATCAGCTTTCCCACCGCCCGGGTAAAGGCGCTGGAAGCCATGGGCCTTTCCGGTGCGCCTTTGGAGCAGCCCAACGACATTCTGGGGGTAGAATACTGCAAAGCCATTCTGGAACTGGGAAGTTCTCTGAAACCCTATCCCATCTTCCGGCAGGGAAGCTACCACGACTGCTGCCCGGATCCGGAGAACCCCTCCGCTACCTCTCTGCGGGCGTTGGCAGAGAAGAACAGGGATTATTTCTCCTACATTCCGGCCCCGGCGGCAGAATGCTTTCGCTCTGCCCCGGTCCACACGCTGCACTCCGGGGAACGGGCCATTCTCTACCGGCTGCGGACCATGGAGGACAGGGAATTCGAAGCCCTGCCCTATGGCTCAGAAGGACTGTGGCGGCGGTTTATGAAAGCCAGCCGTCAGGAAGCCAGCCTGGAAGATATTCTCAACCGGGTCAAAACCAAGCGCTACACCCGCGCCCGGCTGAACCGCATGGCCCTGTGTGCCTTTCTGGGCATTACGGCGGCGGATTTGGCTTCCCCTGCCCCCTACGCAAGAATTCTGGGCTTTGACGAGGTAGGCAGAACCCTTCTCCGGGGAAACGACTTCTGCAAGAATCTGGGCTGGAAAGATGATTCCCACTATGCCCGGCTGGAAAGCCGGTGCAATGCCCTGTATGGTCTGTTTGGCCGGGAGCAGATTGCCCGGGCCGACCAAGCCGATGACCAGCGGCTAATCTATATTCACAGGTGATTTGATGGTTTTTTCGTCCTATATCTTTCTGTTCGCTTTTCTGCCTCTGGTGCTGGGGGGCTATTATCTGCTGTCCCGTGTGAAAAACCCCATTTGGCAGCGGCTGTTTCTCATTGGGGCCTCTCTCTATTTTTACGGCTACTTTAACCCCAGCTATCTGGTGATCATTGTGGTCTCAATTCTGGCCAACTACATTCTGGCCTACGGCATGAGCCGGAGCAAGGGGGCCGCCGGGACGGTGTTTTTCTGGCTGGGTGTCCTGTTCAATGTGGGGCTTCTGGGCTACTTCAAATACCGGGATTTCTTTGTGGAGAACATCAATGCTCTGTTCCACACCTCCCTGATTCTGAAACGCATTGCCCTGCCGCTGGGTATCAGCTTTTTCACCTTCCAGCAGCTCTCTTTTCTGGTCTCCATCCGCAAGGGCGAGGAGGTTTTGGAGCGGTTTGACGACTACTGCATCTTTGTGCTGTTTTTCCCCCAGCTGGTGGCGGACCCATCGTGCTCTACAGCGAGATGATCCCCCAATTCAAAGACGAAACACGGCGGTACTGGAACTGGGACAATGCGGCAAAAGGCGCGTACATATTTGCCATCGGCCTGTTCAAAAAGGCAGTCATTGCCGATACCCTGGCGCTTTTCGCGGACACCGGGTTTGCCGCTTCCAGCCTGGGCTTCTGCGCCGCCTGGGCCACGGCTCTTTCCTATACCTTCCAGGTCTATTTTGATTTCAGCGGCTATTCCGATATGGCTGTTGGTCTGGGGAAGCTATATAACATCGACATTCCCTTTAACTTCCGCTCCCCCTACCAGTCTGAGAGCATCGGCGTCTTCTGGCGGCGGTGGCACATCACTCTGGGCAGGGCCTTGCAGAGCTACATCTACTTTCCTCTGGGCGGCAGCCGGGAGGGAAAGCTGAAAACCTACCGGAATCTGCTCATCACCTTTCTGGTCAGCGGACTGTGGCATGGCGCCGCCTGGACCTTCGTGCTCTGGGGTGCGCTGCACGGGCTTTTCAACGCTTTGGAACGGGTATTCTCCAAGCCTCTTTCCAAGGTCCCCCATTGGCTGCGGGTGCTCGGCACCTTTTTCATTGTAAATGCCCTGTGGGTGCTCTTCCGGGCAGACAGCTTTGCGAATGCCGCCATGGTCTACCGGGGCATGGCGGACGTTTCCAATCTGGCCCTGACCCAGGTCGGCACTCTGGCGGTGGATGGCTTTGTGGGCATTCCTGTGGTGCTGAACACCGTTTACGTTCTGGGTCTGCTGGCCCTGCTGGCCTTTGTATGCTTCCGGTGCGAAAACAGCTGCCATATGCTTGCGCGTTTCACCTGCGGCAGAAAGACGCGCATTGTGACGGCAATTCTCTTCTGCATTGCCCTGGTACATCTGTCCCGGGAGAGCGTATTCATCTATTTCAACTTCTAAGGAGCAAGCTATGGCAAAAAAATGGCTGCTGCGGCTGCTGGCGCTGATACTGGCAATCGTCCTTCTGATGTGCGCCTGTGCCTATCTGGTAGACCCCTATATGCAGTACCGGGTGCGGGATAACCAATATCTGCTGAATTCCCGGCTTGTGACCCCGGGGCTTATCAAAAATTACGACTATGACACGGTGCTCATCGGCTCTTCAATGATCCAGAACACGGATATGGGGCTGTTCCGGGAAATACTTGGAGGAAAGCCCCTGAAAATCACCACCGGGGCCATCAGTCTGACCGAGATCCAGAAGCTGACCGAAAAAATCAACGAGGTCGGCAAGGCGAAGCATTTTTATATCTGCCTGGATCAATACCTGTTCGCTCCGGAAAAGTGGAACGATATGGACCGGTTCCCGGACTACCTTCTGGACGACAGCCTCCGGAACGACTACCGCTATCTTCTGGGCTATGAGACCTGGATGCGGTTCATCCCCATTGACTTAGGGCTGTCCGCCGCGAAGAAACTCGGCATTTCCCTGCCGGAAAAATTCACCCGGGCCATGAGCATTGACGCGCTGGAGGACTGGCGGGACGACTGGACCTTCGGTGCGGAAGCAACCCTCTCCCTTTACAGCCCGCCGCCTCAGGGCACTTCCTTTGACCCGGAAGCCACGCTCACCCGCATGAAAACGCGTTTCGACGAATATATCTCCCAATTGGATTTTGAAAATGGGGAGTACACCTTCTTCTTCCCGCCCTATTCCGCTCTGTATTGGAACTACGCCCGGGAGGCCGGCAACGCGGAAACCTATCTGGCCTTCAAAGCCTATGCCGAAGGAAAACTTCTGGAATGCAAAAATGTCCGGGTTTTCGATTTTCAGAATGCGGACTTTGTAACCGACCTGGATAACTACAAGGACTACACCCACTATGCCCCGGAGATCAACGACCGGATGCTCGGCTGCTTTGCCAATGGGAAATATCTGGTGACCGCACCGACGGAAACGGAAGCGCTGATTGTCAAGACTGACGCACAGGTTACAGAGCTTCTGGAACGCTATCCGCAGGTCCCCCATTGACAGTATTTCCAGAGCGTTGTCTTCGGCATGCCCGCGGGGCGATGTGGGCATCGCCCCCTACGATGAGGGTGTTTGCTGTATCTCCATGGGGGCCGATGCCTTCATCGGCCCGGGGCGCCGACGGGACGGGCGTGTCCGTCTTTTCTGCCCGCTCTGGCGTCGCCCCTGCGAATTCGCTTGATCACATTTTTTCCGGAAAGGAGCCTCTGCAATGGACTACAAGATTGCCGTTTGCGATGATTCCCAGGCGGACCGGGACTATGTCAGTTCTCTGGCGCGGCGGTGGGCCTCCGAGCGTGGGGACACCGCCCGCATTGAGCTGTTTTCCTCCGCCGAGAGCTTTCTATTTCAGTACGCCGAGGAGAGCGACTTTGACATTCTGCTGCTGGACATTGAAATGGGCGGCATGGACGGGGTAACCATGGCCAAAAAGCTGCGCCGGGACAACGACACCGTTCAGATCATTTTCATCACCGGCTACTCTGACTACATTGCCGAGGGCTACGAGGTGGCGGCGCTGCACTATCTTATGAAGCCCCTGGATGAAAACAAGCTCTTCTCCGTGCTGAATCGGGCCGCTGAAAAGCTGCAAAAGAACGAAAAGGTGCTGCACCTGGAGCTTTCCGGGGAGATGGTCCGCTTGCCTGTCCACCGCATCCGCTGGGCAGAGGTCAGCGGCAACTATGTCACCATTCACGCCCTCCAGGACTACACCGTGAAAATGACTCTGGGCCAGCTGGAAAAGGAGCTGGATGAGCGGTTCTTCCGGGTCGGCCGCTCTGCCATCGTGAATCTGACCCAGATCAGCCGGGTGACCAAAGGGTCGATCATGCTCACAGGCGGCGGCTCCGTCCCCCTGCCCCGGGGAGCCTATGAGGCGGTCAACCGGGCAATCATTGCAATGAGGTAAGCAAAAATGGGATTCTTTTCCAAACGTGTGGACCGGCAGCTGCAGGCCTACCAGCAGGAGCTGATCGAGACCCACTACCGGGAAGTGGACAATATGTATAAGCAAATTCGGGGCTGGCGGCATGACTACCGGAACCACATCCAGGTTATGAAGGCCTACGCCGCCAAGGGCGACTGGGAAGCCATCCGGAACTACCTGGACCTTCTTGATCAGGATTTGACCACCGTGGACACCGTTATCAAAACCGGCAACGCCATGACGGACGCCATTCTGAATTCCAAGATCTCCCTTGCCAAGTCCAAGGGCATCCGGGTCATTGCCGACGCCCATATCCCCGTGAAGCTCAAGTCCTCGGAAATTGACCTGTGCTGCATCCTCGGGAACCTCTTTGACAACGCCATTGAGGCCAGCCTGCCCCTGCCGGAGGACAAAAGGCTCATCCGGGTATACATGGACATGAAGAACACCCAGCTCTATATCTCCTTTACGAATTTCACCGCCGGAAAGAAGCTGCCAAAGCTGGGGGGCCGCTTCCGCACCACCAAGGGCGAGGGCCACGGCTTCGGCCTGGTGCGCATCGACGCCATTGTGGAACGTCTGGAGGGCTACATCAGCCGCAACAGCGAGGACGGAGCCTTCACCACCGAGATCCGGCTGCCGCAGGTGTAAAGAACGGATGTCATTGCGAACCAGTGACCGATGTCACTGGTGTGGCAATCCCCCCGTCAGACGTAAAAAGCCTGAATCTTCTGCCAAACTGTTTGAATATCCGGGGGTTCCCACACCAGCGTGCGCGCTGGTTCGGAATGACAGCGACTTTTTATGGCCTCTTGCCGTTTGAAAGCCGCCTGCATTGCAATTCATCCCCCGAAAACTACCGTTCATCCCCGGAATGCTCCGGGGATGTGTTTCTATGATAGGATTGTGTCACAAAAGAGGTGTTTCCCTATGAAAGAAAACAAGCAAAAGCAGCCCTATAATACGCTGCAAAACACAGTCTGGGCGCTTTCCATCGGCTGGCACACCCGGCGGCGGGGGCTGATTCTCTACGCTCTGGTTGCCCTGGCCGAAATTCTGAACAATCTGGCCGGACTTTACATCGCTCCAAAGGTTCTGGGGCTGGTGGAGCGGCACGCAGCCCTGCCCACATTGATCGGCGCCATTCTTCTTTTCACAGCGGCTTTGCTGCTGACACAGGGTGGAAAAGCCTATTGCGGAAAATACGCCACGTTCTGCGTTGTGGAAATCCGAAGCGCCATAATTATGCTCATAGGCCGAAAATTCAACGAAACCGCCTATCCAAACACCATGGACCCGGCGTTTCAGCGGCTGGGGAACAAGGCACTGGATGCCACGGAGAGCAACGTGTCCGCTACAGAAGAGATTTTCCGCACCCTGTCCACCCTGCTCACCAATGTGGGTGGGCTGCTGGTCTACCTTACCATTCTTTCCGGCCTGAATCCCTGGCTGCTGGCACTGATGGCCGCCACCTGTCTTGGCGAATTTGCCGCCTCCCGGTACAAGGACAACTGGATATACGCCCACCGGGATGACGGCAACACTTACTATCACAAGAAGCGATACCTTCGCGACAAGGCCGAATCTATTACGTTCGCTAAGGACATCCGCATTTTTGGACTGCAAAACTGGATGTTCGACCTGCTTGACAGCGTCCATGACGCGTGTCTTGCCTTTTTTCTGAGAATAGAAAAAAAACGGCTGCTGGTGGACCTGGTCGGCGCTGTGCTGACCGTGGCCCGGAACGGCATTGCCTATTGGTATCTGATTCGGCTGGCTCTGACAGACGGGCTGACGGTATCCCAGTTCGTTCTCTATTTCACCGCCGCCACCACCTTTACCGCATGGGTTCTCGGCATTCTCGGAAACCTCAGCACCCTGAACAGGCAAAGTCTGGATATCTGTCAGGTGCGGGAATTTCTGGAATTCCCGGAACCCTTCCGGGGCGAGGACGGCGATCCCGTTCCCAAAACGAACCGGTACGAGCTGCGGCTGGACCATGTGTCCTACCGCTATCCCGAGGCGGAGGCGGACACCATTCATGACCTGTCCCTGACCATCCGGCCCGGCGAAAAGCTCGCCATTGTTGGCCTGAACGGTGCCGGAAAGACCACTCTGGTCAAGCTGCTGTGCGGACTGCTGGATCCTACGGAAGGAACTGTGCTTCTGAACGGTACGGACATCCGGACCTTTGACCGAAAGAAATACTATGCCCTCTTCAGCGCCGTTTTCCAGGAGTACGCCCTGCTGAGCACCACGGTTGCCGACAACGTGGCCCAATCCGTGGACGGGATCGACGAGAAAAAAATCTGGGATTGTCTGGAAAAGGCCGGACTGACCACGACCATCCGGGCTTTGCCCAATGGCATCCATACCCATGTAGGCCACGAAATTTTTCTGGACGGCGTGCTTTTCTCCGGCGGCCAGACCCAGCGGCTCATGCTGGCCCGGGCACTCTATAAGGACGGCCCCATTCTCCTGCTGGACGAACCCACCGCCGCTCTGGACCCCATCGCCGAAAACGACATCTACCGGAAGTACAGCGCCATGACGGCGGGGAAGACCTCCGTGTTCATTTCCCATCGGCTGGCCTCCACCCGGTTCTGCGACCGCATTCTGTTCCTTGACCACGGCAGGATTGCCGAGGAGGGCACCCATGAGGCGCTGCTGCGCAAAGGCGGCGGCTACGCGGCGCTGTTTGAAGTCCAGAGCCGCTACTATCAGGAAGGGAGTGATTTCTGATGAAGCATACCATGCGGGAACATTTTTCCATGGAACTGCGGGCAATCAAAATGCTGCACGGGGTATCGCCGAAGTTTTTCCCCATTGTTACCATCAATAACACACTGGCGGCCCTGCTGCCCTATGTGACCGTATTCTTTTCGGCAAAAGTCCTCTCGGAGCTTGCAACCCAGCGGCGGCCGGAGGTACTCTGGAAATGGGTGATTCTTACCGCTCTGACGACCGGTATCCTCGCTATCCTCAGCGCCTTTTTCAAGGAGCGTGAGGAAACGCTGCTGGACGATATCTGGGGAAGAAAGGAAATACTCTTCTGCAAAAAGGCCATGTCCATGGACTTTGCTGACGCGGACAGGCAGGAGACCCGGGACCTCCGGGCGCAGATCGCCCAGAATGAAAACTGGAGCGGCCTTGGCCTGATGTATGCCGCCATTGTTTACAAAGAAATGGTAAAGGGCGTCATCGGTATTCTCGGCGGCGTCGCCCTGACGGTCAATCTCTTTGCCATACCGGTACCGGAAAGCGCCGGGAATCTTCGGATCCTCAATAGCCCGCTGCTCATTTTTCTCTTTGCGGCGGTACTGATCGGCGTCAGTATGCTGGCCGGATTTCTCTACGGAAAGGTAGCCGACTATACCAATCGGCTAACCAGGGACGCCACTTTCGGCAACCGCGTCTTTACTTATATGTGTACATTTCCATTTGCCAAAAATAACCGTCTGGATATTCGGATCTACAATCAGCAGCCTCTGATCAGCCGAGCCTACAGCGACAATAATGCCGTCTTCTCAGCGGACGGATCCTTTGGCAGAGCCGCCCGGGGGCCTATGGGCCTCTGCTCCGCCCTGGCCGTCAGCATTTCCGCCGTGACCACCGGCTTTATCTATGTTTTCACCTGCCTGAAAGCCTGGGCTGGTGCCTTTGACGTGGGCAGTGTGACCCAGTATGTGGGAGCCGCCACGGCGCTGGCCGGTTCCGTCTATGCCATGCTGGAAGCCTACGGCGATATGAAGGCCAACACGGAGCACCTGGCAACCACTTTCCGCTATCTGGATATGCCCAACGCCATGTATCAGGGCAGCCTGACCACGGAAAAGCGGGCAGACCGGAACTACCAGGTGGAATTCAGAAATGTTTCGTTCAAATATCCCGGCAGCGAAACCTGGGCGCTGCGAAACGTTTCCATGAAGTTCCAAATCGGCAAGCGTCTGGCCATCGTTGGGGAAAACGGCAGCGGCAAGACCACCTTTATTAAGCTCTTGTGCCGCCTGTACGACCCTCAGGAGGGGGAAATTCTTCTAAACGGCATCGACATTCGGAAATACCGGTATGACGACTATATGGGCATTTTCTCCATCGTCTTCCAGGACTTCCAGCTGATTTCCCAGAGCCTGGGCAGCAATGTGGCGGGCTCTGTAGACTATGACGCGCAGCGGGTGAAAAAAGCCCTGACGGACGCGGGCTTCGGCCCCCGGCTGGAAAGCCTGCCCAAAGGACTGGATACCCAGCTCTACAAGGACTACGGCGAGGACGGCATTGAGGTTTCCGGCGGCGAGGCCCAGAAGATCGCCATTGCCCGGGCGCTTTACAAAAACGCCCCCTTTATCATCCTGGACGAGCCCACGGCGGCTCTGGATCCCATGGCCGAGGCGGAGATCTACGCCAAGTTCAATGAGATTTCCGGCGACAAAACCGCCATATACATCAGCCACCGGTTGTCCAGCTGCAAGTTCTGCGACGAGATCCTGGTGTTCCACCAGGGCGCCATTGTCCAGCAGGGCACCCATGAGGCGCTGCTTTCCCGGAAGGACGGCAAATACGCCCAGCTGTGGAATGCTCAGGCGCAGTATTACACCAAGTAACCACATAAGTCTATGGGGCTGTCTCACCAGGCACCCCTATGGGTCAAAATAGCCAAAATATAAAATGTCATTGCGAACCAGTGACCGAGTCACTGGTGTGGCAATCCCCCGGATAGGAGTAAAATCCAAGATTTTCTAACGTAGATGTTTGAAGATCGGGGGGATTGCCACACCAGCCTGCGGGCTGGTTCGCAATGACATTCTTCTGTTTGGGCACTTTGCTATTTTGAGACAGCCCCTTTTATCTGCCGCGCACATCATTCTTAAGAAAACGTTAGGACACAGCCGCGCCATTTGTGGTATAATGGTCAAAAAAGACCGGGAGGTATTTCCCATGCAGGAGAATATTCTTCTTGTGGAGGACGACCCATATCTTTCTCAGGGGCTTACGGAGCTGCTGCAAAAAAACGGCTATTCTCCCTTCCCTGCCGCCGCGGTTTCCCAGGCAAGAGCGGCCATTCAAAGCCGGGGCTTTGATCTTCTGATTCTGGACGTGACCCTGCCGGACGGGGACGGCGTTTCCTTCTGCCGGGAGCTGCGGAAGCAGGGCCGCGCCACGCCCATTCTGTTTCTCACCGCCCGGGACGAGGAATTCGACATCGTCCGGGGGCTGGACGCCGGGGGCAACGACTATGTGACCAAGCCCTTCCGCATTCAGGAGCTGCTCAGCCGCATCCGGGTACTGCTGCGCAAGGACTTCGGCCCTCTGGCCCGGGGCAGCCTGCTGCTGGACACCCAGCGGATGCAGGTCAGCCGGGCGGGAGAAATCCTGCCCCTGACTCTGACAGAATACCGGATCCTTCTCTGCCTCATCCGGCAGCGGGGCGTCGCCACCAGAGATATTCTTCTGAACGCCCTGTGGGACAATGACGGGATATTTGTGGACGACAACACACTTTCCGTCCATGTAAGCCGCCTGCGGGAGAAAATCGGCAGCGACCATATTCAGACCATTCGGGGGGTGGGCTACAAATGGGTGGATTGATTCTTGTACTTGCCCTTGCGTGCCTTGCGCTGTTATCCATGCTGTTTATCCGGCACCGCCGAATGCAAAGGCTCTCCCGGCAGGCGGAGGCTTTTCTGGACGGGACCGAAACGCCCCTTCCCTGCGCTCTGTCCGACGGGTCCGCCGCCCGGCTGCAAAATGCCCTTTCCCGGCTGGAAAACGCCCTGCTTCTGTCCCGGGAGCAGACGAAGCAGGAGGCCAAGCGCAGCGCCGATCTGCTGACAGACATTTCTCACCAACTGAAAACGCCGCTGGCGTCCCTGCAGCTCTTTCTGGAACTGGACAGCGGGCCACACCTGGAAGAGGAGCAGGCCCAGCTGGAACGGATGCAGACACTCATTTCCAATCTGCTGCGGCTGGAACGGCTGTGCGCCGATGGCTATACCTTCCACTTTGAAAGCCATGATCTGTACACCTTGGCCGAAAACTGCTGGCAGCCCCTGGGCCTGCTGTACCCGGAAAAGCAGTTTCTTATCTCCGGGTCGGCTGTGCTGCACTGTGACGAGATCTGGATGGGCGAGGCCATCACAAACCTGCTGAAAAATGCCTGCGAGCATACACCCGCCCGGGGCCACGTTTCCATGGAGCTGACCCAATTTCCTCAGGAGGTGCGGCTGCGAATCCGGGACAACGGCGGAGGCGTCGCCCCGGAGGTGCTGCCCCGGATCTTTGACCGGTTCTACCATGGGGACCACCCGGGCCACGGGGCGGGCATTGGGCTGAGCATCGTCAAGGAAATCGTCTGGCGGCACCACGGCAGCGTCATTGCCGAAAACATCCCCGGCGGGCTGCAGTTTACCCTGTACTTCCCCAGGCTGGAGGAAAGTCTTGCGAAATCGTAAGGCAGCCGTCACCGAGCCGTAAGGCAGAGATGCTATGATACAGGCATCCAAAACAAAGGAGGCAATTCTATGACAATTCTGGAATGCACCGGCCTTTCCCGGCTCTACGGCACCGGCGAGGAGCAGGTCAAGGCCCTGAACGGTATTTCCCTCAGCCTGGAACAGGGCAGCTTTACGGCCATTACCGGCCCCAGCGGCTCGGGAAAATCCACCCTGCTGCATGTGCTGGGCGGTCTGGACCGGCCCACGGTCGGCAAAGTCCTTTTCCGGGAAAAGGACCTGTATCGGCTCAGCGACAATCAGCTGTCCATTCTGCGGCGGCGGCAGTTCGGCTTCGTGTTTCAGAGCTATAACCTGGTCCGGGAACTGACAGGGCTGGAAAACATCCTGCTGCCGCTGATGCTGGACAAGCGCGCACCGGATGACGCTTATCTCAACAAACTCATGGATATTCTGGGCATCCGGCAGCGGCTGGATCACCTGCCCTCGGCCATGTCCGGCGGCCAGCAGCAGCGCTTTGCCATCGCCCGTGCCCTGGCCAACAAACCGGAGATTCTCTTCGCAGACGAGCCAACCGGCAACCTGGACGGCCAAACCGGCCGCATGGTCATAGACCTGCTGCGGGAGCTGAATCGGGAGCTGGGCGTGACATTGGTCCTTGTCACCCACGATCTGGGCGTTGCCGAGCAGGCTGAACGCATTGTCCACCTGACGGACGGCAAAATCGCCCGGGACAGCGGAGGGGCAAACCGATGAAAAAGCTGACCATGAACCGCCTGTCCCTTGCGGGGATCCGGGCCAACAGGAAGGATTACGGCACCCTTGCCCTCAGCGTCTTTCTGGCGGTATTTTTTACCGTAGGTACATTTCTGGGACTGGACGCCATTTATCAGCGGCGAAGATCTGAGCTTGCCGCTATCTACGGCACGGAGGAGGCCATTCTTTTTGACACCGAGGTCACACCGGAAGCGCTGACGGGCCAGGCCCTTGCCAGAAAAGCCGGTTCCGTAACGCTGGTAGGCACTTTGGAGGGGTTTCCCGTCGGGTATTACGATGATACGGCCCGGACGCTTCTTGCCCGGCAATGTCTGCAAGGGCATCTTCCCCGGCAAAGCGGCGAGGTGGCCCTGGACAGGCGGGTCAAAGAACGGCTCTATCCCAAGGCCGCCATTGGAGACACCCTGCTGCTTTCCATTGAGGGCCAGACCAATCAGAAGAAGGAATTCCGCCTTGTGGGTGTTCTGCAGGGGCAGCATGAGGACGATACGCAGGACGCCTTTGCGGATATTCTCCCGGAGGGGTCTCTGAATTTCCCCCAGGTGCTGCTGTTTGACGCGGAAGGGATGCCCCCTTTGAACCGGCATGTGGTACTCACCTTTCCTCTGGGCGGCAGCCTGGAAAAGCTGAAAAGCGCCTACCCGGCGGAAACTCTGGTAGGCATACAGCCCTCCGGCGGGATGTATTTCGACAAGCCCATGTTCAACACCTTCCAGCTTCTGAAGGACACCATCAATATGGGCTCTTCTCTGATTCTGGCAGGCTTCTGCCTGCTGCTTGGCTCCATAATTGGCATTTTCAGCGCCGTCAGCGGGCAATACCAGCGAAAGGAGACGCAATATGCCCTGCTGCGCACCATCGGCGCCACCCGGCAGCAGATCCGGGATATCAGCAGCCGGGATGCTCTGGTTCTGACGCTGCTGACGGCCCCGGCGGGCGGGCTCTGCGCCATCGGTTTTGTGGAACTGCTGCGGCTGCTGTTTCCGGAGAGTTTGCCGGAGCGTCCCAGATTTTTCTGGGCGCTGGCGGGCATTGCGCTGGCGGCGGTTCTGGTCTGGATTGCCGCACGGCTCCCGGCGCTTTTTTCCGGCTTTCAGAGTGGAGATGGGCTGCGGATTCGGAAACTGCGTTCCCGGAAAGCATATTCTCTGCCGGAGCTTTGGAATGCGCGGTGTCTCCGCGCTCACCCGTTCCGGGCCGCGGCCTCAATTTTGCTGATTACCCTTCTGTATCTTTCCGCGGTACTCTCCGTCAATTACGCCGTGAACAGCTGGCGAAATATGCCGGATCCTGAGGCTCTCGGCGATCAGAATCTGGAATTACGAACCACCTACTACGCAAGCGTAAACAACGGCTGCTTCACCGCAGAGCCTGCCTACCATCTGACGCCTGAGGCTGTGGACACGCTGAAAGCCATGTCGGGCGTTGCCTCAGCGGACGGCATCTGGTACGGCACCGTTATGGCCCTGACGGACCATGTGGGAAGCTATTACCCCATGCTTGGGCTCTCCAATGAACACCTGATGCAGTACCGAAAGGAAGTCCTGACGCAACGGGGGCTGGAAGAAATGGGACGTTCCTCCTACCAAAGAGCTGTAGCAATCGAGCAGGCATTGAAAAGCTATCTGAATACGGACAAGATTCCCTACACCCTGCAGCTGGTCGTTGTGTCGGACATTGCGGCGCTTCAGGATTCTCTTCTTTCCGGCAGCATCGATGTGGATGCCATTAATGCGGGTACGGCGGTGCTTGTCAATATGCCGACCATGTATCTGAATGAGGATGCCTATGGGTATCAGGGCATTTCCAGTTCCCCCAGGGACAAGGTCGTCTCTGTGATTGAGAACGATCAAATCGCTCTGGGAGAAACTCTTTCCCTGTTTCAGCTGCATATGAATGCGGCTGAGGCAGCGAATTACGACCTGTCAGGCGATGATCCCGAAGCGCTGCCCTTTGACAAAGCGGTCCTGCGGCAGGCTTCCCCCAAGGTCTGCGGGATGGTAGACGAAAATTTTGTCCTCTTCCCCACCGGCGCGATCATCACCACCCCGGAGGGCATCCGGAATATGGGTCTTTCCTATGTCCAGACCCACACGTTCACCGTGACCCTCTCCCCTTCCATAACCAGTCAGGAGCAGGATGCGGTTCTGGGCAAGCTGGAAACTCTGGCCTGCCAGGAGAACCATCTGGCCATCATCGACACTACCAATCTCTGGCAGGCCTTCGCGGCAAGCAACCTGCGGCACATCCTCTTTCGCTGTGCCATTACCGCCATGCTGCTTCTTCTTACACTTCTGGAAATTCAGGGGAGTCTGCGCTGGCTCATCCGCTCCGAGCAGAAAAATCTTGGCATTCTCCGTGCTGTCGGCGCGGAGACCGGGACGCTGGAATCCCTCTGGAGGCGGCAGATCTATGTCTATACGGTCGCCGGACTGCCCATCTCCGCGGCCATCTACGGCATCAGTCAGATGCCCAGATACACGCCTGCCCTGCTCGACAATATGCGTTACAACTGTTCGCTTCCGCTCTTCCTTGGTATACTGATCGTATCCGCCCTGTTGGTACTTGCCTTGAATCTGGCATTTCTGCGCGGTACCATGAAACGTATGGAACAGCAGAATATCCTGGACAGTATCCGTGATGAATGAACGCGCGCCCCGGAGAACAAGGATTCTCCGGGGCGCGTACTTATGGGTTATGTCAAAGGTACCTCGATCGTAGGTTCGTAGGTCTGCGGATCACGGAACACAAGTCCTGTTGCCTGGGAAAGATCGACGATGCCCTCACGGGCCTCGAATTCCACATAGAACAGGAGCTTCTCCAAATCGCTGTAGCCCTCTGTGCGGCTCTGGACAGAAACCATAGAGCCGTCCTTCAGGCGAATGCCCGCAATGGCAGGCTGCAAGAGTTCCAGTTCATCAAAGCCCTCCAAAGGACTGTCCAGCTGGTAGTTCAGGCGACCGGACATGGGGCCAATTGTAGCTGTCAAAAGAGTCGGGCCCTCCGGTCCAAACCGGTAGTTGGGAGTAGCCGTAACCGCATCTGTCGTACCATTCAGGGGAATCGTCAGCGCCCAGTTGCCAGACACAAGCTGCTCCTGCTCCAGATTGCCTCTTGAGACCGCGGTTTCCTGCCCGAAGCCTGTAAAGTAAACGGTCAGGTTCTTTCCGAGAACGGATCCGTCCGTATTCTGGAAGCGGAAATCAAGGGTAAGCTCCATACTGCCGTCCGGACGGAAATAGCGGCCCTTGAAGAAACCGTCCTCCCGCACGTCGTCGTCTGTGTAATAGTCCTCTGCCGCAGGGGTTCCATCCTCATAGACGTAAGTCCCGTCGTCCCGAAGAAGGATGCCGTCATAAACATCATAGCTGAAACTGGACCAGAATTCCGGATCCCCATCCAAAGTGCCGGGTTCCAGATACACATAAGGCCGGACACCGTCCGGAAGTTGGAAGCCCTGAATACTCAGAACGATTTTCGCCTGCAGCGCGTCTACAAGCGTCTGTTTGACGGAAATGGTAATGCCCTGATCCGTTACAGAAAGTCCGCTGTCCTCCTGTACTGTCTCCTGAGGATACGTCACAGACAGTCCGTTCTGCTCCGATTGCTTTCGAATGCCCTCACTGGGGTGATAGGCAGCTTCCAGACCGGAAGCCCATTTGGAATAGGCAGCGGCTCCCGTCAACAGCAGAAGCAGTGTTGCCGCAATAGCGGCGATCAACAGGAATCTGGGTTTGGAAGCAGCGCTGTGCCTGTCCGTGGTGCGCGGCTGAGCCGCCTCCACATATGCAGGGTCAATATAGGATAGTCCCTTTAAAATCTCTTTTCCGTTCATACGGCAATGCCCTCCTTTGTTAAAGCCTCCCGCAGCTTTCCTCTCGCACGGAAGAGCTGCATTTTAACCTTACTCTCGCTGACATTCCTCTGTTTTGCGATCTGCGCTATGGAATCCCCGTACCAGTACCGCTGCAGAAAAATCTCCCGGCTCTCCTCCGGTAAAGCAGCCAGAAACGCATTCAGAATTGTTCCGATCTCTCTGGATTGGAAGTGCGCCTCAGCCATGGCATCCGGAACGCACTGCTCCAATTCCTCAGACAAAGAAACAACTTCCGCTTTCCGTTTTACAGCTTTCTGCCAATCCAAACGATTGAAAGACAGATTGCGGCAGATACAGGCCAGAAAACCGAAAAGGAATTTGGGACGCTCCGGCGGGATGGCATTCCAGGTGCGAAGATAGGTGTCATTCACACACTCCCGCGCATCCTCCGCATCCAGCAGAATCGACTTGGACAGGCCCATAAGCCTGCGGCCATAGGCGGCATCCGTCTCAGAAATGGCCTCCTCCCGGCGATTCCAATAGAGTTCAATGATTTGTGTGTCCGTCAAAGTAACACATCCTTTCTGTAGGTCCTACACCTTGGTAGACAGGCTGGAAAGGTATTTGGTCACATGAAACTAAAAAAAGACCGCTTCAAAACGAAGCGGTCAAAGAATGTTGGCATTACCTATCTTCCCGGCAAGTCACCCTGCAAGTATTGTCGGCGCGGACGAGCTTAACTTCTGTGTTCGGG
>NZ_JAHLPU010000046.1 GCF_018918045.1 Pseudoflavonifractor sp. MSJ-30 | reverse complement strand
CAGTGACTCGGTCACTGGCTCGCAATGACATTTCATTTTTTGCTATTTTGACCCATTAAAGTGCCTAGTGAGACAGCCTCTTTTTGTATTACAGCCCGCTCCGCATGGCCCGTTTCCGGGCAATGTTGATGGGGCCTTCCTCCATGTTGTTGATCCACGCCAGGCTCTTGCCGCAGCCGTAGGCCGTGCAGGAATCCGGGTCGTCCGCCAGGATGCAGGGAATGCCGGTGCGCTCCATGAGCAGCTCGGTAAAGCCCCAGAGCTGGGCGGAGCCGCCGGTCAGGGTGATGCCGTTTTCCGCCACATCGCTGACCAGCTCCGGACTGGTCTGCTCCAGAACCTCCATGACCTCGTCGGCAATGGTTCTGGCGGGACGGCGCAGAACCTCATAGATTTCCTTGGAGCCGAGGGTCACCATCTTGGGCATACCGGTTTTGGAGTCCCGGCCCTTGACGTTCATGGTCAGCTCCTCGTTCCGGGGATAGACCTCGCCGATCTGGATCTTGATCTCCTCGGCAGTGACCTGGCCGATGATCATATTGTGCTGGCGGCGGACGTAGCGCATGATGGCCTCGTCAAAGGCATCTCCCGCGATCTTCAGAGAGGAGGACACGGAGACCCCGTTCATGCTCAGCACGGCGATATCCGTGGTGCCGCCGCCGAGATCCACCACCATATGGCCATTGGGGTCCTTCAGATTCAGTCCCGCGCCCAGGCCCGCGGCCAGAGGCTCCTCAATCAGGAACACTCTTCGGGCGCCTGCCTCAATGGCCGCGTTGATGACATTCCGCTCCTCAATCTCCGTCACGCCGCTGGGCACACTGATGACCACACGGGGCTTGGGGGTGAAGAGGGAGGCCGTGGTTGCGGTCTTGAACATCTCGCTGAGCATCTTCACGGTCATTTCGTGGTCGGAAATGATGCCGTCCTTCAGAGGCCGCATGGCGACCACGTTGCCGGGGGTACGGTTCAGCATATTCCGGGCGGCGGAACCGACCTGCAAAATCTTTCCGGTATTCCGGTCCACGGCCACCACCGAGGGTTCCCGGACCACCAGGCCCTTGCCGTCGGCATAAATCAGTACGTTGGATGTTCCCAGGTCCACGCCCAGGTCATTGTTGGAAAAAAAGCTCTTCATTGGAAAACCTCCATGCGCAAGCGCATTTCATTTATTTGTCACTGTGTCCCGGAGCCGCCGCCACAGCGGCGCAGGAGACGCTTTTTGCCCCCGCCGTCAGCAGGACCCGGGCGCATTCCTCGGCGGTTGCGCCGGTTGTAAACACGTCGTCAATGAGCAGAATCCGCTTTCCCGCGACACTCTGCTTTCCGGCGAAGCAGTAAGCCCCCAGAACGTTGGCCCTGCGCCCCTCCGTGGTCAATCTGGACTGCGCCGGGGTATGGCGCTGCTTTTTCAGCAGGCGCCGCACCGGAATGCCCAGCTCTTTGCCCACGGTCCGCGCCAGCAGCTGAGATTGGTCATAGCCCCGGCGGAGTCTGCGCAGGGCGCTGACCGGCGCCCAGGTGACCGCATCGAAGCCCGTCCCCTGCTCCCGCAGGACCTTCATGGCAACGCTTCTGCCCAGAGGAAGCGCATAGTCCACCCGATAGCGGAACTTCAGGCCCAGGATTCCATCCCGAACCTTCCCCTTATAGTACCAGACCGCAATGAAACTGTCAAGAAATTGCAGCCTGCTTTTTCCGTCCGGCTTGGTATTTGGGGGCAATTCCGGAAATTTCTCCATTGCTCCCCGGCACTTTCCGCAGATATCCGGCTCCCCATCCAGCAGCTTTCCGCAGAAAACGCACTTTTGAGGAAAGAGGATATCCAACACCCCGCCATAGATCAGCTCCCATATTCTCATTGGGCTTTCCCCTGCAGACGGAGCTTCAGCCCTGTATAGCGTTTGTTCTTTACAGCATTGGCGGTCATGGCGGCGATGGTCTCCTCCCGGCCCACAATAATCAGCAGCTCCCTGGCCCGGGTAATGGCCGTATAGAGCACGCTGCGGCTGAGAAGATAGGGCGACCCACCCCAGGCCGTCAGAATCACCGCCCGGTATTCGCTGCCCTGGCTCTTGTGGACCGTAATGGCAAAGGCAGGCTCCAGTTCTCCCAGCTGGGTGAAATCGTACTCCGCCTCCCTGTCATCATAGACGACCTTTACGGACTCCCTGTCCCGGTCGATCTCCCGGACGATGCCCACATCGCCGTTGAAGATGCCGGTGCCCGCGGCGCTGCCGTCGGTCTTCTTCCATACAATATCGTAGTTGTTTCTTACCTGCATGACCCGGTCCCCTTCCCGGAAGCAGGTATTGCCGTACTGGTGCTCCCGCTTGTCAGAAGACGCGGGGTTCAGGGCACCTTGCAGCATCTTATTCAGGGCCACCGTGCCAACGCCCCCCTTGCGGGTAGGGGAAAGCACCTGAATCTGCTCCGGGGGAATGCCCATGTTCCTGGGCAGCCGGGTGGTGCACAGATCCCGGATGAGATTCGTCAGCTCCTCTTCCGAATTGCGGCGCATGAAAAAGAAATCGCTTTTCACATTTTTCAGATCCGGCATCTCGCCCCGGTTGATCCGGTGGGCGTTCATGACGATCAGGCTCTGCTGGGCCTGACGGAAAATCTCCGTCAGCCGGACCGTAGGCAGCACACCGCTGCGCAGCATATCGCTGAAGGGACTGCCGGGGCCTACGGGAGGCAGCTGATCCGGGTCACCTACCAGAATCAGGCGCTTGCCTTTTGGAATTGCCTTCAGCAGACTGCACAGCAGCCGCACATCCACCATGGACATCTCGTCCACGATCACGGCGTCGGCCTTCAGGGGATTCTCCGCGTCCCGGGCAAAGTACATTTTCCCCGTATTCTGGTCGATCCCCGCTTCCAGAAGCCTGTGGATTGTGGAAGCCTCCTCCCCCGTCACCTCGCTCATGCGCTTGGCCGCCCTTCCCGTAGGGGCCGCCACCAGACAGCGCAGCTGCATTTTGCCAAACAGCTCCAGGATGCCCGTCAGAAGGGTTGTCTTGCCGGTGCCGGGGCCGCCGGTAATCAGCAGCAGTCCGGATGTGGCAGCCTCCCGGATGGCCTGGGTCTGCTCTTCGGAATAGGCAATGCCGCTTTCCCGGGAAATGTCCTCGATCATCCCGTCCAGATCATCCGGCTCCGGAAATGCTTTCTTTCCCAGCTCCAGCAGCCGGGCGGTACTGTAGACCTCCGCCTCATAGAGATCCGGCAGATAGTCCACGGTAATGTCCGCCAGGGTGCCGCGGACCATCCTGCCCCCCTCCAGAAGCCGCTCCATGCCGGACAGAATCGTCTCGGCATCCAGAGACAGCAGCTGTGCGGTGGAATCCACCAGCTTTTTTTCCGGCAGGAAGCTGTGCCCTACGGTCAGATTGTATTCCAGCTGGAAGAGAATGCCGGCCTCCACCCGCCGGGGATCGTCTCCGGACACGCCCAGCTCAATGGCAAACCGGTCCACCGCCGCGAAGGGGGCGTCCAGTCCCTCCTCCATCAATAAGTAAGGATCGTCATACAGAAGGTCAACGGTGCTCTCACCGAAGAGCTTATAGGCCCGCAGGGCCAGCTCTGCCGGGAGCTGGTGCTGGGCAAAGAACTCCATCAGCTGCCGCATGCCCACCCGGACCCGGAACTCCTCGCCGATGGCCTTGGCCCGGGCCTCGGAAATGCCGGAGACCTCCGCCAGACGCAGCGGCTCCCGCTCCATGATCTGCAATGTCCTGTCCCCGAATTTCGCAACGATCCGGGCGGCGGACACGGGGCCGATGCCCTTGATGACCCGCCCGGCCAGATAGGCCTGGATCTGAGCGGCAGTCTCCGGCATGAGCCGTTCCAGAAATTCCGCCTCGAACTGGCGGCCGTAGTTGGAGTGACTGCTCCACTTGCCCGTGACCATGAGCCGCTCCCCGACCACAGGCAGCGGGATGGTGCCTACCACCGTCACCGCCTGCTTTTCGCCCACATTCAGCCGAAGTACGGAGTAGCCGTTGTCGTAATTCTGATAGACCACCGCTTCAATGGTTCCCTGTATAATCTCCAATTCCTGCGTCAAAACTCTTCTCTCCCATTCCTGCCGTCCCGGCGAATAAACCCGGCCGGGAACGTGTAAAATGCTGTCAGGCTCTCTTTTCCGGCGCTGCGCAAAGGGTACGCGCCGGTTTTCGCGTATCCTCAAAAAGGACCCCGCCACTTTTCTTTCAGTTTACTATATTTTCGTAGAATTGAAAAGTGGTTCCGATAAAATTTTACATATCTCCGAAAATGTACCCCCTTTGGCCCTTGACATTTTTGACAAATTCTGAAATTTGCTGAATAATTTCTCTTGCAAGAATGGGCAACTTGCAGTACAATGACTTTATGTGAGGAGGCGAACCATGAAGCACTGGAATTTGCTCATCTGGATCCCCCAGTTCGGGATCTCCGTTGTGTTTCCTCTGATTCTGTTCATTATGCTGGCCGTCTGGCTCCAGGAACGCTGGGGCTGGGGCAGCTGGGTCATTGTGGCCGGGATTCTCTGCGGACTTGTAACGGCTGCCATCGGGTTTCGGGACACAGCACGGGCTATGCTGGAAGCCTCGGGGCAGAAAAAGGATCCCAAAGAAAAGCCCCGGGATCCCGGCGTCAGCTTCAACAGCCATGATTAGTGAAAAGGAGCGCATTATTTATGATCCTGCAGCCCGCTTCCCGAAAGGAAGTTTCCCGCATCGCCGTCGGCAGCGGCATCTGCGCCTGTATTCAGGTGCTCGTTTTCTGGCTTCTGAGCCTTCTCGGCATCGGCGCCTTCAGCTATCGAGTGGTTACCGGCACCGTCGGCGGCAGCCTGATGGCTGTTTTCTGTTTCGCGCTGATGTGCATCACCCTACAGCAGGCCGCCGCCAACGCGTCTGACGAAAAGCTGGTCAAGACCCGTGTCCGCAACGGTTACAATCTGAGAAAGCTCTTACAGGTTCTCTGGGTCGTAGCCGCTTTCGCAATCCCCGGCGTCAATGTGCTGGCCGCCATGATTCCCCTGTTCTTCCCCAATGTTGTCATCTACTACCTGCAAATGAGAGGCAAGCTCCTGCCCGCCGACGAGACGCCCTCCTCCCCCGGGGAGCCAACAGCGCCCGGGGCGGCAAAGGCCGTGGAGCCGGAAGATGACGACGATGATCTGGGCCCCTGTGAAGTGTAAATACGAAAGAACGAAAGATATATCAGATGAGGTGAGAATTTCCAATGGAAATGTCAATCAACGGCGCAAAGATCCTTGCCACCTTTGAAAACGTCCCGATCCTCGGAACCGTCCATGTGACCCAGACTCTGGTCGTCAGCTGGCTGGTGATGATCATCATCTCCGCCCTGTGCGTATGGCTGGGTTCCAACCTGAAGGTGACGAACATCTCCCGGAAGCAGGCCGCCGCGGAGAGCATCTACAAGGCTCTGGTCAACTTCGTCCACGATCGGATGGGCACGGAGTTCGACCGGTACATTCCTCTGGTGGGCACCATTTTTATCACCAGTCTTATTTCCAACCTGATCAGCCTGCTGGGCATCTGGAGTCCCACGGCGGACCTGATGACGGAGCTTGGCTGGGCTCTGGTGGTATTCGTGATTATCACCTACCATAAGGTCAAGGCTTCCGGCATCGGCGGCTACCTGAAGGGCTTCCTGGACCCCATTTTCGTTATGGCCCCCATCAACGTTATGGCAGAGCTGTTCACCCCTATCAGCATGGCCTGCCGTCACTTCGGCAACATTCTGTCCGGCACCGTGATCAGTGCCCTGGTCTACGGTTCCCTGACCGCTGCCAGCTATGCGCTCTTCGGCGCTCTGGGTTCCAGCCCCATTGCCGCGGTTGTCCTCGCCCTGATCGGCGCGGCCATGGTTTTCTTCGGTAAGAAGAAGGGCAATAAGAAACTGTTTATCTTCGGCATCGTCTTCGCCGTTCTCGGCGTTCTCGGTTTCCTCACCAGCTTCGGCGGCGTGTTCGCCAAGTTCCCCTGGCTGACGGTCGGTCTGCCTGCCATCACCAGCTTCTACTTCGATTGGTTCACGGGCTGCATCCAGGCATTCATCTTCTGCACCCTGACCACCATGTTCATCAAACAGGCTGCGGGCTAAGCCCGGAACAGCCATTTGAATAAAACCCCAAGAGTAAAAATAGGAGGCTAATTCTATGAACGATTACACTGTATTGGCAAAAGGCATCGCCCTGGCTGGCTGCGGCATTGGCGCGGGTCTGGCCCTGATCGCCGGTATCGGCCCTGGCATCGGCGAAGGCAACGCTGTTGCCCGTGCCTGTGAGGCCATCGGCCGTCAGCCCGAATGCAAGAGCGATGTGACCAGCACCCTGATCCTTGGCGTCGCTCTGGCAGAGACCACCGGTATTTACGGCTTCGTTACCGGCCTGCTGCTGATCTTCTTCGCGCCCGGCCAGTTCATGAAGTTCCTGGGCTGATCTTCCGGCGTAAGCTTCGTTATAATCTACACCGGAAGGAGGCAAATCAATGGAGACCATTTATCAGTCCTTAGTGGCAGTGGAGCCGCTTACCTTGATTGCCAACATCTGCAATCTGTTTATTCAGATGCTGATTATCAAAAAGTTTTTCCTGGATAAGATCATCGCCGTTCTGGACCAGCGCCGTCAGGCCGCTGACAAGGAGATCACCGACGCGGAGCAGGCTAAGCAGGAAGCCATGGACATCAAAAAGACCTATGAAGCCAATATGCTTCAGGCCAACGCCAAGGCCAATGAGATTCTGACCTCTGCCCAGAAGACCGCCGCCGAGCGCAGCGAAAAGATCATCGGCGAGGCCCAGCAGGCCGCCGCCCAGATCAAGAGCAAGGCCAGCGCCGATATTGCACAGGAAAAGAAGAAGGCCATCAACGACGCCAAGAACGAAATCTCCGGCCTGGCTCTGGCCATTGCCGGAAAGGTCGTGGAGAAGGAGCTGGCCCAGGAGGATCAGGCAGGTCTCATCGACCGCTTCATCGACGAATTGGGTGATCAGGTATGACCCAGGTCGGAAGCGTTTACGGAGAGGCTCTGTATGAGCTTGCCTGCGGCGAAAACCAGCAGGATGAGATTCTGGAGCAGCTGAAGGCTCTGAATGAGAGCTTTCGGGAGAATCCGGAGTTCATCAAGCTGCTTTGCAGCCATGCCATCTCCAAGCAGGAGCGCTGCAAGGTTCTGGACGACAGTTTCCGCGGGAAAATCAACCAGTATCTGCTGAATTTCCTGAAGATCCTGACGGAAAAGGGCTACATGCACCACTTCCCCCACTGCTGCGAGAGCTATGTAAGGCACTACAATGAAGACCACAATATTCTGAGTGTGAAAGCCGTCACCGCTGTACCTCTGACGGACAACCAGCGCGAGGCCCTCACCCAGAAGCTGACCCGGACCACCGGCAAGACCATTTTGCTGGAAAATCGGGTCGATCCCACCTGTCTTGGCGGTGTCCGCCTGGATTATGATGGGCAGCGGCTGGACGACACCATCTTCCACAGAATGGAAGCCGTCCGTGACCTGCTGAAAAACACCGTACTCTGACGAGAAAGCAGGGACTGTATGGAACTTAGACCCGAAGAAATAACCAAAATCATTCGTAGTCAGATCAAGAACTACGAAAACAAGATCGAGGTCAGTGAAACCGGTGTCGTTATCCTGGTCGGTGACGGCATCGCCAAGGCCTCCGGTCTTGACAAGTGCATGGCGGGCGAGCTGGTGGAATTCCCCGACGGCTCCTACGGCATGGCACAGAATCTGGAAGAAGAGACCGTCTCTATTGTTATCCTAGGTTCCGACCAGGGCATCAAGGAAGGCGACATTGTCAAGCGTACCGGCAAGGTCGTGTCCGTGCCTGTGGGCAAGAACCTGATTGGCCGCGTCGTCAACGCCCTGGGCGAGCCCATCGACGGCAAGGGCGCCATTGAAGCCGAGGCATTCAAGGCCATCGAGGCCCCCGCCCCCGGCATCATCGAGAGAAAGCATGTTTCCGTGCCTCTGCAGACGGGCATCAAGGCCATCGACTCCATGATTCCCATCGGACGGGGCCAGCGTGAGCTGATTATCGGCGACCGGCAGACCGGCAAGACCACCATCGCTACCGACACCATTCTGAACCAGAAGGGCAAGGATGTCATCTGCATTTACGTAGCCATCGGTCAGAAGCGTTCCACGGTTGCCCAGGTGGTGGACAACCTGACCCTGGGCGGCGCCATGGACTACACCATTGTTGTCTCCGCCACTGCCTCCGAGCTGGCGCCTATGCAGTATATCGCCCCCTACTCCGGCTGCACCATGGGCGAATACTTCATGCACCAGGGCAAGGACGTTCTGGTCATCTATGACGACCTGAGTAAGCACGCCGTAGCCTACCGTGCCATTTCTCTGCTGATCCGCCGCCCGCCCGGACGGGAAGCCTACCCCGGCGACGTATTCTACCTCCACTCCCGTCTTCTGGAGCGTGCGGCCCAGCTGTCCCCCGAATTGGGCGGCGGCAGCCTGACTGCCCTTCCCATCATCGAGACCCAGGCCGGCGACGTCTCCGCCTATATCCCCACCAACGTCATTTCCATTACCGACGGCCAGATTTTCCTGGAGACCGAGCTGTTCAACTCCGGCATTATGCCCGCCGTAAACCCCGGCATCTCCGTGTCCCGTGTCGGCGGCGACGCCCAGATCAAGGCCATGAAGAAGGTTGCCGGTTCTCTGAAACTGCTGTATTCCCAGTACCGGGAACTGCAGAGCTTTGCCCAGTTCGGCTCCGATCTGGACGCCGATACCAAGCAGCGTCTGGCATTGGGCGAGCGTATCGTGGCTGTGCTGAAGCAGAAGAACAACTCCCCCAAGGAGGTTGCCCAGCAGGTCTGCATTATCTACGCCGTTACCAAGGGTTACCTGACGAACATCCCCGTAGAGCAGATCCCCGAGTTTGAAAAGCGGCTGGAAGAGCATATGGAAAACCGGCACAGCGATGTACTGGAGGCCATCCGCTCCACCGGCAAGCTGGAGCCCGAAACCGAAGAGGCGCTGAAGTCGGCGCTGGAAGAGCTGGTCGCGCAGTTCAACCCGGCATAAAAGGAGGGAAACAGCATGGCTGGTGTTTCCACCAAGGAGATCAAAAACCGCATCCGCAGCATGGAGAGTACCAAGCAGATCACCAAAGCCATGGAAATGGTCGCTGCCTCCAAGCTCCGGCACTGCCAGGCCCAGGTTCAGAACTCCCGGCCCTATTTTGAGATCCTCCACGCCACCATTGAGGACATCATCCGCACCAATCGGGACTTCTCCTCCCCTTTCTTTGCGGACCGTGCCGAGGGTAAGACCGTGTTCATCGTCATCGGCGGTGACCGTGGCCTTGCCGGAGGCTACAACAGCAATGTGCTCAAGCTGGTGCAGTCCAAAATCGACGCGTGCCCCAATGCCCTGGTACTTCCCATCGGCAAACGGGCCCTTGACTACTGTGTAAGCCACAAGATTCCTGTGCTGACTGGAACCTATGCCGAGGCGGCCGGTGTTTCCATCGGCGACTGCTTTTCCATTGCCAAGCAGCTGAGCAAAGGTTTTCTGGCAGGTGAATACAACGGCGTTCAAATTGCTTACACCAATTTTGTTTCTATGCTTTCCCAGACCCCGGATACCATGCAGCTGCTGCCGCTGACCTGCGACGAGGAGCTGCGCAAAAACGGCGCCGAGAGCGGCATCCTCTATGAGCCCTCCGGCGAGGAAGTGTTCGCCTCCGTCGTTCCCGAGTATCTGGGCGGCATTCTCTACGGTACCCTCTGCGAAAGCCGGGCCTCCGAGCAGGCTGCACGGCGCAGCGCGATGGACTCCGCTACCCAGAATGCCGAAGATATGATTGCGGATCTGAGCCTTAAGTTCAACCGTGCCCGTCAGGCCTCCATTACTCAGGAGATCACCGAAATCGTGGCCGGCTCTTAAGCCGCGTACCCTAAACATGAGGAGTTGAATTCCATGGCCAAAAACAAAGGAACTGTGGTCCAGATTATGGGCCCTGTTCTGGATATCCGCTTCGGGGAGGATCAGCTGCCGAGCCTGCTGAACGCCATCGAAGTTCCAAACGGAGACAAGACGATCATTGCGGAGGTCGCCCAGCACATCGGTGACAATGTGGTCCGCTGCATCGCCATGTCCTCCACCGACGGCCTGCAGCGCGGCACGGAAGTCACCGATACCGGTGCGCCTATTTCCGTGCCCGTAGGCGAAGAGTGCCTGGGCCGTGTCTTTAATCTGCTGGGTCAGCCCATCGACAACAAGCCCGAAGTTGCCACCCAGGAGCGCTGGCCCATCCACCGTCCCGCCCCCTCTTACGAGGAGCAGCAGCCCGCTACCGAGATTCTGGAAACCGGCATCAAGGTCATTGACCTGATCTGCCCCTATGCCAAGGGCGGTAAGATCGGTCTGTTCGGCGGCGCGGGCGTTGGCAAGACCGTTCTGATTCAGGAGCTGATTTACAACATCGCCACCGCCCACAACGGCTACTCCGTATTTACCGGCGTCGGCGAACGTACCCGCGAGGGCAACGACCTGTACAACGAAATGACCGAATCCGGTGTTATCTCCAAGACCGCCATGGTCTTCGGTCAGATGAACGAACCCCCCGGAGCCCGTATGCGTGTGGGCCTTTCCGGCCTGACCATGGCAGAGTACTTCCGTGATGTAAAGCATCAGGACGTGCTGCTGTTCATTGACAACATCTTCCGGTTCACCCAGGCAGGTTCCGAGGTTTCCGCTCTGCTGGGCCGTATGCCCTCCGCCGTTGGCTACCAGCCCACCCTGGCAACGGAAATGGGCGCTCTGCAGGAGCGCATCACCTCCACCAAGGACGGTTCCATCACCTCCGTCCAGGCCGTTTATGTGCCTGCTGACGACCTGACGGACCCCGCCCCTGCCACCACCTTCGCCCACCTGGACGCCACAACGGTTCTGGACCGCGGCATCGCCAGCCTGGGCATCTACCCCGCCGTTGATCCCCTGGACTCGACCTCCCGGATTCTGTCCCCGGAAATCGTGGGCAGGGAGCATTACGAGACTGCCCGTGCCGTGCAGAGCATTCTGCAGCGCTACAAGGAGCTGCAGGACATCATCGCCATCATGGGTATGGACGAGCTGTCCGATGAGGATAAGCTGACCGTTAACCGGGCCAGAAAGGTCCAGCGGTTCCTGAGCCAGCCCTTCCACGTTGCCGAGCAGTTCACCGGTTACAAGGGCAAGTATGTGCCTCTGAAGGAGACCATCCGGTCCTTCAAGGAGATCATCGAGGGCAAGCACGACGATATTCCCGAGTCCTACTTCCTGTTCGCCGGTTCCATCGACGAGGTCGTGGAAAAATATCGGGGCGGTGAGAAGGCATGAGCACCTTCCCCCTGAAAATCGTCACTCCCGACGGCCTGATCTATGACGGCGACGCCGAGCGGCTGATTGTCCGCTCCACCACCGGAGATCTGGCCATTATGGCCCGTCACATCAATTTTGTGACCCCTCTGGGCATGGGCAAAGCCACAGTTATTGCAAACGGAGAGCGCCGGGAAGCGGCCTGTATCGGCGGCATGCTCAGCGTTGTAGACGGTTCCGTCACTCTGGTGCCCACCACCTTTGAGTGGTCGGATAAGATCGATGTAGACCGTGCGGAGGCCTCTCAGCAGCGTGCTGAGAACATTCTGCACAACCAGAACTCCACGGATACCGACATCCGCCTGGCGGAAGCCAGACTCCACAGAGCTCTGGTCCGCAAGAGCGTGGCTGGCCGTAAATGAAAAATTGAGAGCACCGATTTATTTCGGTGCTCTCTTTTTCTCTCACAGCAAATCATTCTCTAAAGTCAAACAATTGTTTCGGTGTAATTTCCAACACTTCGCACAATTTAAAAATCACGTCAAATGAAACACCTACGCGGCCAAGTTCAATGGCGCTGATGTGACTTCGGTCGATGTCAACCAGTTCGGCCAACTGCATCTGTGTCAAACGTTTTCTTTTTCGATAGTATACCACATTCAGGCCAAATTTCTCATATAGCCCCTGGTATTCGGGTTTCATATGGATTCACCTCAACCATATTTTATTGTGATTTTTGTGAATCATAAACCTTGTGTAAGTCATATTATGTGATTGACACAAGTCATTTCTGTACTATAATGGTATAGGACGGATTGCGCTAATCGGCGCAGAGTTCAAAAACAAAAAACGAGGTGCTCTATATGGCGCGGAAAACAACGTTAATGACATGCCCAACCTGTGGGCAGCAGATTTCCTCAAATGTTAAAAAATGTCCCCACTGCGGCGAGAAATTTAAGAAACCGATTTATAAGCGCGTATGGTTCTGGATACTGATCATTTTAATCATTTTTATCGCTATAGGAAGCGGAGCAGGCAAATCAGCAAAAAATGAACCGGCTAATTCTGTCAGTGAAACTTCGGAAACAAAATCTATTTCAACAAAACCTGCTGAAACAACCGTACCTGTAAAGGATATATACTCTGTTGGTGACACTGTTACTGTTGGAAATCTCGAACTAACATACGTTTCTTCCGGTGAATATCACGAGGAAAACCAGTTTTTACAGCCAGCTGACGGAATGATGTACATCTTTCTTAAGTTTGCTTATCAAAACGTTTCCTCTTCCTCGGATGCTTCCATATCAGGGTTCAGCTTCAAATGTTATGCCGATGGCTATGCGTGCGATACCTATTATGGCAATGATGATAACCTTTCCGCTACGCTGTCTGCCGGACGTTCCGGTTCCGGTCTTGTCTGCTTTACAGTTCCCAAAGATGCAGCAGAAATTGAAGTCGAATATGACGCGGCTCTTCTTTCCAATAAGAAGATTAAATTCTCCTATGAGGGTGAAAAAGATTCCGGATACACGTTGGAAACCAATGCTGTTGCCAGTCAGGACGCAATTTCGGTAGGTTCTTCCACTGAATCCTCTGCATTGAAAATTAACTATTTGAATTGCTTCAATGACGTTTCCAACAACTCGTTTATCACTCCAAAAGAAGGATATCATTATGTAACTTGCGAGTTTGAATTTGAAAACAAATCCAACTCCGACTGCACCATTTCCGCCTACAGTTTCGATTGTTTTGCTGACGGTGTAAGCTGTGATGCAACATTCTTCCGAGATGATAATTTGAATGCAACGCTTTCCTCTGGACGAAAGGCAAAAGGGACTGTTACATTTGAGGTTCCAAATGATGCCGTAATTGTGGAAGTTGAATACTTGACGAATTTCTGGACCTCCAACCGTGTAATTTTTGATGCCTCTGTAAAATAATCGCATTTATAATGTAATGAAAACTGGGTATTATTAACAAATACCCAGTTTTTTTCTCATTTTAACATATAGGCTCTTGTAAATTTTGCCGATTTGGCGTATACTTAGGGTATATTTTCAGCAAGAGAGAGGGTTTTATTCCTATGGATCTGATTTCTGTCAGAGAGCTGTTCAAGAACACAAGCGCCTATGCGGGCAAGGAAGTTACTGTCGGCGGCTGGGTACGTTCCGTCCGGGCCAGCAAGCAGTTTGGCTTTATCGTGCTGAATGACGGCACTTTCTTTACCCCCGTTCAGGTGGTCTATCACGACACCATGGCGAATTTCAATGAGATTTCCAAGGTCAACGTGGGTGCGGCTCTGATCGTCAAGGGTGAGGTGCTGCTGACCCCCGATGCCCAGCAGCCCTTCGAAATTCAGGCTGCCGAGGTCACCGTGGAGGGCCCCTCCACCAGCGACTACCCCATGCAGAAGAAGCGCCACACCGTGGAATTCCTGCGGACCATGCCCCACCTGCGGCCCCGTACCAATATGTTCCAGGCCGTGTTTCGTGTACGGTCCCTGGCTGCCTACGCCATCCATAAGTTCTTCCAGGAGCGGGACTTTGTATATGTCCATACGCCCCTGATCACCGGCTCCGACTGCGAGGGCGCCGGCGAAATGTTCCAGGTCACCACTCTGGATCTGAACAATGTACCCAAGACCGAGGACGGCAAGGTGGATTTCAGCCAGGACTTCTTCGGCAAGCCCACCAACCTGACCGTTTCCGGCCAGCTCAACGGCGAGACCTTCGCCATGGCCTTCAAGAACATCTATACCTTCGGCCCCACCTTCCGGGCGGAGAACTCCAACACCACCCGGCACGCCGCCGAGTTCTGGATGATCGAGCCGGAAATCGTCTTTGCCGACCTTGAGGACAACATGGAGCTGGCCGAGGCCATGATCAAGTACATCATCTCCTATGTGCTGGAGCACGCTCCCGAGGAGATGAACTTCTTCAATTCCTTCGTGGACAAGGGCCTGCTGGACCGCCTGAACCACGTCATGACCTCCGAGTTCGGCCGCATCACCTATACCGATGCCGTGAAGATTCTGGAAGAGCACAACGACCAGTTTGAGTACCCCGTCCACTGGGGCAGCGATCTGCAGACCGAGCACGAGCGTTACCTGACCGAGCAGGTCTTCAAGCGCCCCGTGTTCGTCACGGACTATCCCAAGGATATCAAGGCCTTCTATATGAAGCTGAACCCCGACGGCAAGACCGTGGCCGCCATGGACTGCCTGGTGCCCGGCATCGGCGAGATCATCGGCGGCAGCCAGCGTGAGGACAACTACGATGTTCTGAAGGCCCGTATTGAAGAACTGGGCATGCGGGAAGAGGACTATGACTTCTATATGGATCTGCGGAAGTACGGCTCCGCCCGCCACGCCGGCTTCGGCTTGGGCTTTGAGCGCTGCGTCATGTACCTGACCGGTGTCAGCAACATCCGCGACGCCATCCCCTTCCCCAGAACCGTTGGCAACTGCGAGCTGTAAAGCAACCGGCATGAAATTCATAGGGGCGGCTATGACAGCCGCCCCCTTTCGTATATGTCTGCCGCCTGCCCATGGATACGTGGCAGCTAAGCACCCTTGCCGGTCACTTGCTATCGGATTTCATGTGTGTTATACTGAATATCAGTTCAACAAATCGGAATTTTGGAGGTTATTATGGCTTTTGATTTTAAAAAAGAGTGTAAAGAATTCTATATGCCGAAGAACAAACCAGAAATTGTAAATGTACCTAAGGCAAATTATATTGCAGTTAGAGGAAAAGGCAATCCAAATGAAGAAGGCGGAGCATATCAACAAGCAATCAGTGTTCTATATGCTGTTGCATACACATTAAAAATGAGTTACAAGACTGATTATAGAATTGAAGGATTTTTTGAATATGTTGTTCCGCCATTGGAAGGTTTTTGGTGGCAGGATGATGTCGAGAGTGTAGATTATACAAATAAGTCTGCTTTCAGCTGGATTTCTGTTATCCGTTTGCCTGATTTCATTTCTAAAGCTGATTTTGACTGGGCGGTAGAAACAGCAACGAAAAAGAAGAAACTTGATTGTTCGTCAGCAGAGTATCTTACGATTGATGAGGGATTATGCGTTCAAATTATGCATATAGGTTCTTTTGATAATGAGCCAGCAACTGTTGCTCTTATGGATACTTATTTAGAACAAAATGGATATGTTAATGATATTAACAAAGATAGGCTGCACCACGAGATTTATATGTCTGATGCAAGAAAGGTTGCCCCAGAGAAATGGAAAACTGTAATTAGACATCCAATTAAGAAAGCGTAAACTTCCAGTTTATCGGTTTGTTTTCCTTCTCCTTCGGTTCCCTGATAAACCTTGTCTCAAGGTTTTGTTAATAGCGTACTACAGGCTTTTTGAGACCTTCCGCTTCCTTTCTGTAATGTCTCACCGCAAAACAATGCAAACCACGCAAAGCAGCCGCCCCGGAATCCGGGACGGCTGTCCGTGTTTTGCGGTTACACTGCCAGGAAGAACTTTACCAGGAACAGCAGGCTGATGGCGTAGGTCAGGACAGAGACTTCCTTAGCCTTGCCGCCGAAGACCTTGATGATGGTGTAGGAGATCAGGCCGATGCCGATGGCGTGGCCGATGGAGCCGGAGATGGGCATGCCGATGAGCATCAGGGACACGGGAACCATCTGATCCATATCCTCGAAGTTCACGTTCTTCAGGCCCATGAGCATCAGAACGCCCACATAAATCAGCGCGGAAGAAGTAGCCGCGGCGGGAATGATGGCGGCGATGGGCGCCAGGAAGATGCAGGCCAGGAACAGCACGCCGGTCGTGGCGGCGGTCAGGCCGGTGCGGCCGCCGGCTTCCACGCCGGAAGCGGACTCCACGAAGGTGGTGACGGTGGAGGTGCCGGTGCAGGCGCCCACTACGGTGCCGATGGCGTCGGACAGAAGGGCTTCCTTCATGTTGGGCATATTGCCGTTCTCGTCCACCATGCCGGCCCGGGAGGCGGTGCCCACCAGAGTGCCGATGGTATCGAACATATCAATAATGCAGAAGGTGATGATCAGAGTAACGGCGGTGAACCAGCCGATTTCCACGAAGCCCGCAAAATTGAAGTGGAACAGCGTGGTCTTTGCCATATCCGCAAAGGGCGGCAGGAAGGAAGCGGTGGCCAGAGAGGCGAAGGGATTTTCGTGCAGGAACACGGCTTCGCCCACCCAGTAGATCACGGAGGCGATCAGCATACCGTACAGCACGGAGCCCTTGACGTTCTTCTTGGACATGGCCACGATGGCGAAGAGGCCCGCGAACATGGTCACAACGGTCAGGATCATGGTGGCGTAGCCGGTGTCGCCCATATTGGCCCGCAGGACACCGGGAGTCAGGGCGCCGAAGAAATCACGCATGACATAGAAGGGGGTGGTGAAGCCATTGCCCTCGGCATAGATGCCCACGTTGGAGCCCAGGCCGATGTTCATCAGCATCAGACCGATGGCGGGAGAGATGCCCAGCCGGACGCCCAGAGGAATGGCGTCCACGATCTTTTCCCGGACGTTCAGTACGGACAGGAAGATGAAGATGATGCCCTCGATCAGGATGATGACCAGGGCAGCCTGGAAGGAGGCAACGTAGGTCATACCGGTCATGGCAACGATGTTGCCCACAACCACAGCGAAGAAGCTGTTCAGGCCCATGCCGGGAGCCAGGGCGAAGGGTTTGTTGGCCAGGAAGGCCATGGCGAACATGCCGATGGCGGAAGCGATGCAGGTTGCCAGGAACACACCGTTCCACAGATCCTGGCCCTCCGCGCCGAAGCCCGTCAGCAGGTTGGGGTTCAGCGCGATGATGTAGGCCATAGTCATGAAGGTGGTCAGACCGGCAATCAGCTCGGTCTTCACGCTCGTCTTGTTCTCAGACAGATGGAAGAGCTTTTCAAACATTCTGGGTGACCTCTTTCTTACTTTTTTTCTTTTGCCAGAAATGTTATTTTACCATAATTACCGTCTAAAAAACATAGGCAATTTCTCCAAAAAACCATAGCTTTTTTTCAGAAAATTCACGGATTCGTCACAAGTCGCATCTGTAAAAACAGACAACAGGCCACGGCCGGGACAGACGTCCGGCCGTGGCCTCAGGAATATATGCTGAACAGTTACTTCTTCTCCGGACGCTTCCGGCAGAGGTACTCATCCAGCTTCTTGACCATGTTCTCGGGCATCTCCCGGGCCACGGGGCAGCGCTTGGCGTTGGCCATGCGGTCGGCGAAGGCAATCAGGAAGTCGATATCCGCCGCCATCTGCTCGCCGCTCATAAGCGCCTGGGTATCATAGCTGTTGTGAATGGTGGCCGTATTGTTGGGGGCGATCCGGGCAAAGGATACGGCGGGAATGCCCTTATCCGCAAATGGAGTGGAGTCGCTGGAATACACGTCCTGCCCGCCCTCCATGCCGAAGCCCAGCTCGGAGGCCATATAGGAGATGTAATGGCAGAGCTTCTCCTCGCCGGTGACGCAGTAGATGAATTTGCCCATGATGCAGCCGATCATATCCAGATTGATATTCAGCACGATGTTCTTCAGGGTGTCCTCATGGGCGGCGCAGTAGGCCTTGGAGCCAAGCAGGCCCCGCTCTTCGCTGCCGCACCAGACAAAGCGCAGGCCGCGGCGGTGGGGATGGGAAGCGAAGAACTCCGCCAGACCCAGCAGGCCCACAGAGCCGGACATATTGTCATAAGCGCCCTGAGAAAGGGACGTGGAGTCATAATGGGCGGTGAAGACGACATAGTCCTCCCCTTCTCCCGGCAGATCCAGGATCACGTTGTGGGACTGGCCCGTATACTCGTTCTGCTTCAGGGTGATTCTGGCGGTCTT
The DNA here is from genome assembly GCF_018918045.1 of Pseudoflavonifractor sp. MSJ-30. Lineage (GTDB taxonomy): Bacteria > Bacillota > Clostridia > Oscillospirales > Oscillospiraceae > Faecousia. The sequence continues at coordinate 8,425 of NZ_JAHLPU010000046.1, read as the reverse complement.
GCCGCCGTCCCGGATGATGGCAATGGCGTCCTTGGCGTTGATGTTCACGCCGGGAATCTTCACGCCCTTGGAAACGAAACTCCGCAGCTCCCGCTGGTCGATATCCCGGTCCGCATAGTTGGCATTGCCGTCATAAGTCACAAAGCCCAGGGCACCGTTGGCCAGAATATCCTGATAGCGCCAGTAGCCCAGGTAGCCATCCATCATAACGATTTTGCCCTTGCACTGGCTCAGAGAATAGTCGTCGGTGTTGCGCAAATAGTATAGGGGTGCTTCTACCTCGGAAGAGCCCGCGTTCTTGTAGCCCTTGCAGGGGATGGTCTTTCCATCGACTGTGAATTCCGCCTCCAGAATATCCGCCATGTCCACATCAAAGGCTTCCAGCGTTCCCTTCAGCCCCCAGTTTTCCAGTCTGGACAGCAGATATTCCGCCGTTTTCAACTCCTCCGGGCTGCCGCCGGTCCGCACATAGGCGGTGTCGGCAAAAACCTGCATAATGCTTTTTGCGTCCATACTCGCACCTCCAAAAAAGATACCCCTATAGTAGCGCAATTTGCCGAAATTTGCAAGGGGAATTCAAAAGAAAGGGGGCCGTCTCAGAATGACAAACTACCCCAAACAGAACAATGTCATTGCGCACCGGTCCGCGGACTGGTGCGCAATGACATTTCATTTTTCAGACAGTTTCCGAGGAATCAAAGCGCCTTCAGCACTTCCAGCAGGAACTCCCAGGTGCGCCTTGTGGAGGCGATTTCCAGCTTTTCCCGGCTGGTGTGGATGTCGTGCATCTGGGGACCGATGGAAACGCAGTCCAGGCCCGGCAGCTTGTCGCCCAGCAGGCCGCACTCCAGACCCGCGTGAATGGCCAGCACCTGAGGCTCCTTGCCAAACATCCGGGTATAAATGGGCACCATCACATCCCGCAGATGGGAGTCCTTCCTGAACTCCCAGGCAGGATAGGTGCCGGACTGGGTATAGGCGCCGTTGTAGAATTCCGCCAGCTCACGCAGCTTGGTAATCAGACCTTCCTTTTCGGAATTGACGGAACTGCGGACGGAGAAGGTAGCCGTAAACCGGTCGCCCAGCTTGGCGATGCCCAGATTCAGACTGGTCTGCACCAGCTCCGGCATATCCGGGCAGTAGGCCTGAACGCCGTTGGGCGCGGCACAGAGCAGGGAGATCACGTCGGCGGTGGCCGCGGTGGTCAGGGCGTTGCCGCCGAGAGCATCCACATCAAAGGCCTGCACCAGAGCTTCCGGTTCATCGTAGGTCTCCCGGACCTCCTGCTGCAGCTGAGCGGCAATGCCGTTGATGCGGTCAATGCCGATGCCCATGGCGACCACGGTAGCCTGACAGGAACGGGGAATGGCGTTGTCCTTGCTGCCGCCGGAGAAGGAGGTCAGGCACAGGGGCATCATCTTCTGGATGCGGCCCAGGAAGTCGCCCATGACCTTGTTGGCGTTGGCCCGATTCTTGTGAATCTCCGCGCCGGAGTGACCTCCCCGGAGGTTCTCCACGGTCAGACGGACGCAGGGGCCGTAGACGGCCTTCCGCTCGGCGTTCAGGGAAATGGTACAGGTCGCGCCGCCGGCACAGGAGACGGTAAAAATGCCCTCGTCCTCGCTGTCCAGATTCACCATGACGCGGCCCTTCAGGTCGCTCAGGTCCATGGCGGCAGCGCCCAGCATGCCGATTTCCTCGTCTACGGTGATGATCACTTCCAGCGGCGGATGGGCAATGGTATTGTCCGTCAGAATGGCTAGGGCATACGCCACAGCAATGCCGTCGTCGCCGCCCAGGGTGGTTCCTCTGGCGAAGACAAACCGATCGTCATGGGTCACATCCAGCCCGTCCACGGCCATATCCAGAGTGCAGGAAGCATCCTTTTCGCAGACCATATCCATGTGCCCCTGCAAAATGACGGGAGCATGGTCCTCCAATCCGCAGGTGCCCGGGGCGAAAATCACCACATTGTTGCTCTTGTCCTGACGGTAAGTCAGATTATGGGCCTTGGCGAAGGCAACCAGATAGTCGCTGATGGCCTTGGTATTGCGGCTGCCATGGGGAATGGCACAGATCTCTTCAAAATAATGGAACACGGACTGAGGCTCCAGTCCCTCCAGCTTTCTTTCAGACATGGTTACACGCTCCTTTAATGTTTTTCCTTATACTACCACGGCCGAGTGAAAAAGTCACTGCGCAAAAACAACAAAGACCATGGAAAAAGCTCCATGGTCTTATGTTCATTTATCCCGTGCAATTACACCAGGCTCAGAGCCAGCGTCAGCAGGATCCAGGCGACGGCGATCCACTTGGTGGAGGACGCGAGGACCTGGTCCAAGCCGCCCTTCTTGTTCTTGCTCAGGTAAGAGTCGGAAGAACCGGAGATGGCGCCGGACAGGCCAGCCTCCTTGCCGGACTGCAGCAGAACCACCACAATCAGGGCAACGCTGGCAATGGCTTCCAGAACCACCAGAATCGTCTCCAAAACATTCATCGTGACAAACCTCCCTCCGCTGATTCGCGGAATGCGAACGGTATATGGCCTGTACCATGGGCAGACCTCAAATAGCTTATCAAGTATAGCACAGAAGCACGCAAAATGCAAGCCTTATTCCGTGCGTTTTCGGAAAAATCCCAACAGGGGCTTACTTTTGCACCCAGTTACCCGTTGCCAGGCAGTTCAGATAACTCTCGATGAAGGGATCCAGCGCGCCGTCCATAACGGCGTTGACGTTGGAAGTCTCGCAGCCTGTGCGGGTGTCCTTTACCAGCGTATAGGGCATGAACACATAGTTGCGGATCTGGCTGCCCCACTCGATCTTCTGCTGGACGCCCTTGATGTCGGAAATCTTGTCCAAGTGCTCCCGCTCCTTGATCTCCACCAGCTTGGAGCGCAGCATCTTCAGACAGGTCTCCTTATTCTGGAACTGGCTCCGCTCGGTCTGGCAGGACACCACAATGCCCGTAGCCTTGTGGATCAGGCGGACGGCAGAGGATGTCTTGTTGATATGCTGGCCGCCCGCGCCGGAGGAACGGTAGACCTGCATTTCGTAGTCCTCAGGCCGGATCTCAATATCCTGACTGTCGTCCTCGATTTCGGGAATGACCTCAATGGCGGAGAAGGAGGTCTGACGGCGGGCGTTGGCGTCGAAGGGAGACACCCGGACCAACCGGTGTACGCCGTTCTCCCCTTTCAGGAAGCCGTAGGCATTCTCGCCCTCGATCATGATGTCGGCGGATTTCAGGCCAGCTTCGTCCCCTTCCAGATAGTCCAGGATCTTGTAGGTAAAGCCATGGCGTTCGGCCCAGCGGGTATACATCCGGTAGAGCATCTGGCACCAGTCCTGGGCCTCGGTGCCGCCGGCACCGGCGTGGAAGCTCATAAGGGCGTTGTTCTTGTCATAGTGGCCGGTAAGCAGAGTCTCCAGGCGGCAGGTTTCCATCTGCTCCTCCAGAACTTCAAAGCTCTGCTTCAGCTCATCCAGCATGGAGTCGTCGTCTTCCTCGGCGGCCATCTCGCAGATGGTCATCATATCGTCCCAGGAAGCGACCATTTTCTCATAGCGCTCGATTTTGGCCTCGGTCTGCTTGACCTTGATGGCCACCTTCTGGCTCTTCTCGGGATCGTCCCAGAATCCGGGGGCCTCCTGCATGGCGTGGAGCCGCTCCAGCTCGTTGCGCATGCCGGCCATATTCAGAGACTCCGCCAGGCCGTCCAGCGCGGGGCGGCAGTCGTTCAGTTTCTGCTTATAGGTGTCAAACTCAATATTCATATTGTCACTCCTGCGTCACATCTGTTTCAAACTCATAGCTTTTTGCATTATACAGAGAAAGAGAAGTTTTGTAAAGAGGAAAATGAAAAATCGCTTCAAAATCCAGCTCATTTCGTATCCAACCGAGGTTTTCACGGATGGCTCTTCCGTTTGACGCTGGGATAGAGACGGGCGTCCGTATGGGGGATAAAGTTGGCTGCCACCATATTCCGCGGAAATGTTTCCATCTCCGAAAAATGGAGATAGATGCCGTTCTTCCGGAACCAGTCCAGCCGTTTCAGGCAGGATGTATCCAGCAGGAGCTTTTTCGCCCCCTGCAGCGAGGTATTGCCCAGAGGCACCAGCTTTTCCCGTTCCACATCCGGATACAGTCCCACGGTGATGGCGGATTCCAGATCGATATGGGTGCCGAAACCTCCGGCGAGATAGAATTTTCCAACATCCGACAGGCTCAGACCGCAGTAGTCCAGTAAGGTTGCCACCATGGTAAAGCCCGCCGCCTTACAGCGGACGAACTCCTGGATATCCCGCTGGGTGAAATAGAGCTTTTCATCCCCATTCCGGCCGTAGACCACGGCGGGCAGGCTCTCCTGCGCGTTCTCATCCCAGACCCGGGTGACATATTGGGGCCTGTCCATATTTACGGTGCCGTCGCCGTTGATGATGCCGTACCGGTAACACTCCGCCACCAGGTCAAAAATACCCGTGCCGCAAATGCCCTTGGGCTTGCCGCCGCCGATCACGTCCAGCCGGAAGACGCCGTCCTCCCCCATTTTCAGATGGCGGATGGCCCCTTCCTCTGCCCGCATGCCCCAGCGGCTGCCGAAGCCCTCCAGCGCCGGACCCGCGGCCCCCGCGCCCATCAGGAGATACTCCTTACAGCCGAGACACAGCTCGCCGTTGGTGCCGATGTCCAGAAAAACCGATGGCTTCTCCCCGGTGTCCAGGTCCGTCAGCAGCAGCCCCGCCGTAATATCGCCGCCCAGGTAATTGGCCAACGCCGGGAAGCAGAACACGTTGCAGCAGAGCCCAAGGCCCAAATCTTTTCCATGCTGAATGCCCGGGTCGAAGAACACCGGGGCATAGGGGTTCTGAAATACCAGCCATGGGTCGCACCCCAGGAAAAAGTGGATCATGGTGGTATTTCCCCCAACGATCAGAGCGGAAATCTCCGCCGGGTCCGCCAGAGCTTCCGTTGCTTCCCCGATCAGGCGGTTGATATCACCCACAACCAGCTGCCGCAGCGTCTCCAGATTCTCCCGTTTTTCCTTCACCGCCAGAATGCGGTCCAGAATATTCAGACCAAAGGCCGTCTGGCTGTTCACGCAGCCCACATTCCGCAGGACCCGGCCGGTGACCATATCCACCAGTTCCATTTCCAGGGTGGTGCTTCCGATATCCAGAGCCAGACCCAGGAGCTTTTTCGTGGTATCCCCCGGCTCCACCCGGAGCACCTCCAGCCCCTGAGGGCCCGGAGACAGGGTAACCGTCACGGTATAGTCCGCCTCCGCCGTCATGGGGTACAGGGAGCGCATGGCTTCCAGACTCATGGATACATCCAGAGGTTTCAGCGCGTCCAGGATCCGCTCCCGGTTCGGCCGGAAGTCCTCCCGGGTAGGCTCCGGCAATTTCAGAAAACGTTTGTAAGAAAAGGTCATACAGTCTCCTTTTCGGCAGTCAGGTTCTGTACCGGTACAGGAGTTTTTTCCGGCGAAGCAGGAAATAAGCCGCCTCGATCAGACAGCAGGATACCCAGCCCACGGGATAGCCAATGCCCACAGTCAGGGGGGTGTTGGCGATATAGCGGGTCATAAAGTACAGATAGGTCTGCCGCAGAGCCACAAAGGTCAGCAGCATAATGAGCATGGGCCCTTTGGAATCCCCCATGCCCCGCAGCGCGCCTGCCACCACATGGTTGACACAGTTGAAAAGCAGGAAGCATACATTGGCCCGGATAAACAGAACGCCGTAACGGATAACCTCCGGATCCTGGGAGAAAAGCCGCACAGAGGGGCTTGCGAAAACCTGCAGTGCAATGACAATAACTCCGGTGATCAGCAGCGTCAGCCCGGTGGTGATATAGGTGCCCTTCTCAGCCCGCTCCGGCTGCGCGGCGCCCATGTTCTGGCTGACAAAGGTGGTTGACGCCATGGCCATGCTCTGCATGGGCAGCATGACGAACTGATCCAACTTGTTATAACAGCTCCACCCCGCCATGCAGCTGGAGCCAAAGGCGTTGATATAGGACTGGACAAACACATTGGAGAATGCAGTGATCACGGACTGGATGCCCGCGGGCAGACCAACCGTAAAAATATGCTTCATGATTCTGCCGTCAATAGCAAGATCGTTCCAGGTCAGCCGATACACATCCCGGGAGGCCGTCAGCAGCAGCAGAATAAGCCCCGCGGAAACAAACTGGGAGATGATCGTGGCAAAGGCCACGCCCTCGATGCCCATTTTGAACACCAGAACGAACACCAGATCCAGAATGATATTCAGCACGCTGGTCAGAATCAGGAAATACAGAGGCCGGGTAGTGTCGCCCACGGAGCGGAGAATGGCAGAGCCCATGTTGTAGATCAGCAGTCCGGAGAAGCCCGCGAAATAGATCCGCAGATACACCGTCGCGTCCGAAAAAACGTCGTCCGGCGTGGACATGAAGCGGAGCATGGGCTTCACGCCAAGACACCCTATGGCCGTAAACAGCACGCACATGATAAATGTGGCCATTATGGTAGTCTCTACCGCACGATGGAGCTTTTCCTCGTTTTTCGCGCCGAAATGGATGCCGATGACCACGCTGGCGCCAATGGAAAAGCCATTGAAAAAGAAAACCAGCATATTGACGATCATGGTCGTGGAGCCCACCGCCGCCAGCGCCTCGGTGCTGACGAACTGGCCCACCACTATGGAGTCCACCGTGTTGTAAAGCATCTGGAACACATTGCCCAGCATCAGCGGCAGGGCGAACAGAAGCACCTGCTTTGCAATGTTTCCGCTTGTCATATCTCTTGTTGTTGTCTTTCTTGTTGCCACGCTGTTCCCTCTTTCTCAAAAACAAAAAAGCAAAGGACAACAGATAACAGAGAAATAGAACCTTCTAAATCTCCATTCTCTATTATCCTTTGCACACCTTGGCGGAGAGTCAGGGATTTGAACCCTGGCGACGCTTCCACGCCCTACGAGATTTCGAGTCACGCCTCTTCGACCACTTGAGTAACTCTCCACTTACCAAACGTAAACAGTATATCAGCTTCCTGTAAAAAAATCAAGTGGCAGTTCGAAAGGCAGAACAGCTTTGCGATCAGAGGTCGATCCAGATACCCTCGTCCCGAATTTCGGCATTCGGCAGGCTGCGATAAAACCGCTGCGCCTCTTCATTCGCCGCGATCAAGCCGATCAGCGTGTCCGCCCCCTGGGCCTTTAATTCCGCCCGCAGGCTCTGCATCAGCGCCCGGGCAACGCCCCTGTGGCGATAGCTTTTGATGACGCAGATCCAGTCCAGGTAGGCTTTCGCGGAGCCGTCAAAATGGCTGCAAATTTTGGTAGAGTCAATTCGCCCTACCACCCTGCCGTCCATATAGGCCAGCAGCGAAAGCGAATTGGCGAAAGCGGGATCTTCAAAGCTTGCCGCCACATCGGCAATGTACTTTTCATCGATCTCCCAGCCCCAGAAGTCCTCTTCTTTGCGTAAATCACGCTCAAATTGCAGCACATCCGGGATCCTGTCAGCTGTGTATTTTCTGATCTCCATTCGTCTTCTCCTCAGTCCTTTGGCGTGCCGATCCTGCTTTCCATCCTGGCCTCTAAAACCGGGTCGCAGGTGAACAATCCAATGTATTCTTCAAAGGCCCGGTTCAGTTCTTCCGGGGTCTTATTCAGCACCTCCGTCATCGCGCCGGACATATTCTGCTGCTTGTAAATTTGTTTATAGGCTGCGATTCCGTAACGTTCGATCAGCCATGCGGTGAACGCACCCATGATGGGGTAGGTAATGCTGCAATCAATGGAGAAAAAGTTTTCCTTATCCAGCAGCTTGTCGATTCTGATATACCGCCCGGTTTTCCGGTAGAAAATCGTCCAGTCCAAATTGGAGATCCCCCACCACCTGTGGTCAAAGTACATGGCCAGGCCTTCACAGACAGCGGGGCAATCCAGGCAATTCAAAATATCACTGATAATATGAGCATCCTCGTGAAAGCCGATGCATTGGATATCTTCATTGTAAACCGCGTAGATCTGATTCGGATAGGCCGCAAAACCGTTGCAGGGATCGTCATCCCCATACAGGTGTCCTACCTGCTCCGGGGAATTGCAGAGAAGATACTCGATCTTAAACGGCGGCGTCAGGTCCAATACCGCGCAGATGTGCCGGAAGCAGGCTTCCTGATACGCGGCGATCTGTGCAATATCCTGTTCTGCCTTTGTACCCGCGTCATAGTGAAATATGTAGTGCTCGCTTTCATAGGTCTTGTCCAACATAGGATACCTCCTTTTTCCATTTCGCGCATCGTATAGCCCTGAAACTACACTTTTCTCATTTGGACGATAACCCGTCCGCGTTTGGACTGGGTCCCTCCGGGGGCTTCTTTCTTGTCCCGCCAAGAAAGAAGGAAAGAATGCGGCTTAAGGAGGCGCTGACCGCT
>NZ_JAHLPU010000018.1 GCF_018918045.1 Pseudoflavonifractor sp. MSJ-30 | reverse complement strand
TCCGGGTGTGGCGAAGTTTGGTATCGCGCTTGAATGGGGTTCAAGAGGCCGCTGGTTCGAATCCAGTCACTCGGACCAGAGGATCGTTGAGAAACGGTCCTCTTTTTTTACAAACAGTGGATTCGAACCCACTCAAATGCGAAATGTCAGTGGCATTCCGCGCCTCATCGGCTGGACGGTGAGGCCACCGCAGTGTCCTGAAATCCAGCGAATTGAACCAGGGAATCGTTAAAAAACGATCCCCTTTTTGTATATGGGGGGAAAATAAGTATGTCTATTGTTACGTTTTACTGTACCGATCCCCGAAACGCGCCGAAAACCACCCAGGGTGCCCATCTGGGCGGGAACGCCATTCTGCTGTGGCAGGACCGGCTGCTTCTGGAGCGTCGTGTGGATGCGGATGTATGGGGCCTCATCGGCGGCGGCGCAAAGAAGTGGGAGACGGGCCGTCAGGCCGTGGCCCGGGAAGTGTATGAAGAACTGGGGCTGCGGATTCCTGCCGCGGGTTTTACAAAGCTCTCCGTCTATGATAATCCCGGCAGGATCGCGGCATACCGGGACGGCAGTGTCTGGCGGATGGTCATCGCACTGTATGGCTATGTGTTTTCGCAGAAGCCGGAGCTGCGCGTCAGCCGGGAATCCCGAGAGCTGCGTTTTTTTACCCGGGAGGAGGTTCGGACATTGAACCTTGCTGTGACGCACCGGGACATTATTGAGGACTGGTTTTTGAATATGTCCCAAAAGGACTGGCCGGAGACAGGTTTTTAATGGAATATTATGGTGAAAATATACAGAAATACAAATTATGCTTGTATATTCTATGGATTTGTGATAGAATGCATACTGACGGCGCAGTATCCTAGTCAGAGATACCGTTTTCCAGGAAGGGCCTAAAAATCCTTTGAAGGGCACATCGGTGAAGTCCCTGGTGTCTGCTTTTTACGCCCAGTTTGGGGTGGATGCTGGGGGTTAAGGATTCCGGGCGCGTTCCAATGGCATGGAACATACGACCCGTTTTCCGTGGAGACCCGGTCTTGTGCGACGACGAAGAGAACCTCTCGGAGGCCCGCTCGCGTACGAACCGGGATTAGAACCTGCAAGGCAGTGCACAGAATCGTGTTGCTGCGTGCAGCGTAGCCTGCCTTGAGTGAATATGCGGGGAAAGAGGAACAGGCGGCTGTCCGCTATGGCCATAGCGGATGCCGATATCGCTTCTGGAAACCATATTTGCAAAAGAGGCTAAGACTACGGTGTTCTCTGCTGTGGAAATCACCTAGGCTGTCGTAATTGGGCAGGCGGGGGATTGCGGTACGGACTAAGTGGCAATCGGGTATATATGCTGGCGACACATATGCGGCGGGATGAAACGGAAACGGCCTGAACGGCAACGGCAGGTTCCCGCCGGGGAAAACAAACCCGACCTAAGCCGTAAGATTTATCCCGCCTGCTGCCGTCATTTTTATTTGATTTTTTGAGGAGATATTCCTGTGTCAAAACCTGACCCTGACAGTAGCAAACGCCAGCAGCGCGCGGCAGCGCGCTGGGCGCTGACAATTTTTCTGGTGACCATCGTGGTTTCCGCCACGATCAGCTTTGCTTCCGGTGAAGTAATGGCCCGCAGCTCCATGGCAGTGGCATTTTTGATTCTGCTGATTATTGTGGCTGTGGGTATTCTTTTTGATATTGTGGGCGTGGCCGTCACCTCGGCGGACGAGAAGCCTTTCCATTCCATGGCGTCCCGCCGGGTTCCCGGGGCAAAGGAGGCTATCCGGCTTCTGCGCAACGCGGGAAGGGTCAGTTCTATCTGCAATGATGTGATTGGCGATATCTGCGGCGTCGTCTCCGGCGCGGCCTCCGCCACCATCGCGGCCAGAGCCCTGACCTACATTGACTTTTCCTGGCCCCAGGCGGTGAGCCTGGGCATGTCCGCACTGGTCGCTGGCCTGACCGTAGGCGGCAAAGCCGTGGGAAAAACCGTGGCTATCCGCTCCTGTACGGAAATCGTATTTCTTGTAGGCAAGATCATTGCCTCTTTGGATCGCTTCAAAGCAGGGTTCTGCAGAAAAGAAAAAAATAAAGGATGATTATGTAGTGGGAATTTTGCGGGATGTTCATACCCGGGAAGATCTGCTGAAGCTTTCAGAGCCTCAGCGGGCTTGCCTGTGCCGGGAGATCCGGGAATTTCTAATTGAAAATGTTTCCAAAACCGGCGGGCATCTGGCCGGTAATTTAGGCGTTGTTGAGCTTTCCGTAGCGATTGAAACGGTTTATGATACGCGAACCGACCGCCTGGTCTTTGACGTGGGGCATCAGTCCTACGTCCATAAGATTCTGACAGGCCGTCAGGAGACGTTTTCCGGGCTGCGGCAGTTCGGCGGTATTTCCGGCTTCCCGAAGCCAGCTGAGAGCGTGACTGATGCCTTTGTGGCAGGTCACGCTTCCAGTTCCGTTTCCATCGCCCTGGGCATGGCCCGGGCCAGAAGTCTGCTGGGGGAGAACTACGATGTGGTCGCCCTGGTGGGCGACGGCGCCGCCACCGGCGGCATGATTTACGAGGCGTTGAACGATCTGGCAGTCAGCAAGGAACCCATGGTGGTGATCCTGAACGATAATGAGATGTCCATCAGCCGCAGCAACGGCGGTCTGTCCCGGCATCTTTCCAAGGTTCGAAGCAGCCAGAATTATCTGCACGCCAAGCGTTATTACCGGACTGTTCTGAAAAAGATACCCGGTGGTACAGCTATTTACAAGGCTTCCAGCCGCCTGAAAAACCGACTGAAGCAAGTGCTCATGCCGGGAAATATGTTCGAGAACATGGGCATTACGTATTTGGGACCCGCTGATGGTCACGATCTGCCGGGTATTACGGCCTTGCTGGCCGCCGCGAAAGAGATGCGGGAACCCGTCCTGGTCCACGTAATCACCAGAAAGGGCTGCGGCTATCCTCCCGCGGAGGAGGATCCTACCCGGTTCCACGGCATTGGAAAATTTGACCCCGTTACCGGCAAAAGCCTGGGGGTCAAAGCCGCCAGCTTTTCCGATTCTTTCGGCCAGACCATGGTTGATCTGGCTGCCCAGGACAGACGGGTTTGCGCCATTACGGCGGCTATGTCTGCCGGTACGGGGCTGACAGAGTTTGCCTGTCGGTATCCGGAGCGGACCTTTGATGTCGGCATTGCGGAAGAGCACGCGGTGTCCATGGCCGGCGGCCTTGCCAAACAGGGCATGGTTCCGGTGGTGGCTCTGTATTCCACGTTTTTACAGCGGTCTTACGATCAGATCATGCAGGACGTGGCCATGCTCCATCTGCATGTGGTGTTTGCCATCGACCGGGCAGGTCTGGTAGGCGACGATGGACCGACCCACCACGGCGTGTTTGATGTGGGCTTCCTGCGTCAGATGCCCGGGATGCTTCTGCTGGCTCCCGCAAGTCTCTCCGAGCAGCAGCGGATGCTGTGCTGGGCGGTGGAAAAGTACAATGGCCCTGTGGCTGTGCGCTATCCCAGAGGCGGCCAGGGAGAATATACGGATTGCGCCTGGAATGACGACGTACCCGGGCTTTGTGTTCACCGGCAAGGGGGCGATGTGCTCCTTGTGACCTATGGAACTCTGGTAAACAACCTGCTGACCGCCGCGGAGACGCTCGAAAAAGAGGGCATCCATGCGGGCGTTCTTCGGCTGATGAATTTGACGCGGTTTCCCACAGAAGCCATTCTGGCCCAGGGCAGCTGTCCTGTGGTTATTATAGAAGAGGCGTGCAGCGGCAGCGGCATTCGGGAGGCACTGGCCTGGCAGCTTCGGGCTGCGGAGCCGGAGCGCCCGGTGTACGGCATCGATCTGGGGTCGGATTTTGTGCCTCACGGCAGTCAGGAAAAGCTCTATAGACTGTGCGGCCTGGACAGCGGCGCGATTGTGGAATTTGTAAGAGGGGTGATCCCAAGATGAAGGTGAAAAAGAGACTGGATGTGCTCCTGACAGAGCAGGGATATGCGGAAAACCGCACCAAGGCGCAGGCCATCATTATGAGCGGCATTGTATATGTGGACGGCCAAAAAGCGGACAAGCCCGGCACGTCCTACGAAGAGACTGTGGCCATTGAGGTCCGGGGGGCGGCGTGCCCCTATGTGAGCCGGGGCGGATTGAAGCTGGAAAAGGCTCTGCGGGATTTTGGGGTCAAACCGGAGGGCTTCGTGTGCAGCGACTCCGGCGCATCTACCGGCGGTTTTACAGACTGCCTGCTGCAGCAGGGAGCAAAAAAGGTCTTTGCCATTGATGTGGGTTATGGTCAGCTGGATTGGAAAATCCGTTCGGATCCCAGAGTTGTGGTTATGGAAAAGACCAATATCCGCTATGTGACGCCCGAGCAGCTGGGGGAGCCATTGGATCTGTCCGTGGTGGATGTGAGCTTCATCTCTCTGAAAATCGTTCTGCCCGCCATTCAGAAGCTCCTGAAGCAAACGGGGCAGGTGCTCTGCCTGATCAAGCCCCAGTTTGAGGCCGGGCGGGACAAGGTCGGCAAGAAGGGCGTTGTCCGGGAGAAGAGCACCCATAAAGAGGTATTGGATGATTTTGTGGAGCTGGCGGATTCTCTCGGATTCAAAATTCTGGGCCTGACTTTTTCACCGGTAAAAGGCCCTGAGGGTAATATTGAGTTTTTGGGCCACCTGAGCCTGAATGACGTAACGGGCATTCGCCCGGATACCGCGCTGGTGGTAGAACAGGCGCATGCCGCTCTGGATAAAGGAGCGGAAGTATGAAAAATGTGATCCTGACCCCCAACCCGTATCGGGATCGGAATTTTTCCACAGTCCGCAGCGCCATGCAGATCCTGAAAGATTCCGGTATGCGGGTGAGCCTTTGCCTGCCCTTTGAGGTAGACCGCGGCTTTGAGCTGCCCAAGGACCTCCGTTTTTCCAGGCTGGACCGGGAACTGCCCAACGCGGACGCAATCGTATGCTTCGGCGGAGACGGGACCATCCTCCATACGGCTAAGGCGGCGACCCGGCGGAATATTCCCATTCTGGGTGTAAACATCGGTACGATGGGCTTTCTGGCAGAGCTGGAGAGTTCGGAGATCGCCAGCCTTTCCCAACTTGCTTCCGGAGCCTATAAACTGGATCCCAGAATGATGCTGGATGTGACCATCCAACGGGATCGGGATATTATTTTTCACGACATCTGTCTGAATGATGTGGCAATCACAAAGGGTGCTGTGGCCCGGATTGTATACCTCAGCGTGGAATGCGACGGCGTTCAGGCACTGAGCTGTGGCAGCGATGGAATCATTGTCTCCACACCCAGCGGCTCTACGGCCTATAATCTCTCCGCCGGAGGGCCCATTGTGGAGCCGGACGCACGGAATATGATCATCACCCCAATTTGCGCCCATGATATGGTCAGCCGCTGCATTGTCACCTCCGATCGTCGGGTGATTACGGTGCGCATGACCCAGAATGCCAGAAGAAACGCCTTTGTCTCCGTGGACGGCGGCAAGGCGGTGCGCTTGAATCTTGGGGATACGGTGACTATTCGCCGCTCAAAGCTGGAAACCAAGCTTATCAAACTCAATGACCGCAGCTTTTACGATGTGGTCAACGCCAAATTTCAGGGAAAGTGAGGCGCTCATATGAAATCTCAGAGACAGGCTAAAATCGTGGAGATCATCTCCAATACGGACGTGGAGACCCAGGAACAGCTTTTGCAGGCGTTGGTAGAGGCGGGCTTTAACAGCACGCAGGCTACTATTTCCCGGGACATCAAAGAAATGCGGATCGTTAAGGAGCTGACGAGCCTCGGTACCTATCGCTACAGTGTGCCGGAAAAGGACGCCGCGCCGACGCTTTCCGACCGGCTGAACAATATTTTCCGGGAATGCCTGGTCAGCGTGGACTATGCGGAAAACCTGGTCGTGATCCACACCTTGCCCGGCATGGCAAATGCCGCTGCTTCCGCTCTGGATGCCATGCGCAGCAGCGCGGTTTTGGGCACACTGGCGGGGGACGACACTGTGGTGATCGTTATGAGGGAAGGCCATGCTGCCGCCGCTTTCACCGGCGAGATCAAATCTGTGATCCGTAAATAAGGAGCGTGTGCGCGTTGCTGAGCCTTTTGCATATTGAAAACATTGCGGTGATTGAGCAGGCAGATATCTCCTTTGACAAGGGCTTTAATGTGCTCACCGGTGAGACCGGTGCAGGTAAATCCATCGTCATTGATGCCATTTCTGCCATTCTGGGCCAGCGGGCTTATCGGGATATGATCCGTACAGGGGCGAATAAAGCCTCCGTCCGGGCGGTATTCACCCGGGTGCCGATGCTTTCCTGGTTTGCCGAAAACGGTGTGGAATACGATGAAGAGACCGTAATCCAGCGGGATATTTTCATGGACGGGAAGAATGTATGCCGTGTGAATGGTGCCCTTGTGACGGTTGCCATTTTGCATAAGCTGGGCGTGCAGCTCATCAACATCCATGGTCAGCACGATTCTGCCACTTTATTTGACGAGGAAAATCATCTGCGTTTTCTGGATGCCTTTGCGGACAATGGAGATTTGCGGGCGGACTATCAGGAAAAGTTTGCCGCTGTCAGCGCCCTTCGCCGGGAGATCGACCGCATGACCATGGACGAGGGTGAGAAGCTGCGCCGCATGGAGACGCTGAAGTACCAGATTGCTGAGATAGAGAAGGCAGATCTGAAAAGCGGGGAGGATGAGGAGCTGGAGCAGCGCAGAAAGCTGCTGCAGAACTCTGAGAAACTCTCTCAGGGCCTGGAAGAGGCCGCGGAGGCCCTTTTGGGCGGAGACGAGAATGACGGTGCCGCCGCGCTGCTTGCGCAAGCTGCCTATTCGCTTTCCAGAATCGCCCGATACAGCGATGATTATACGGCCTTTCAGGAGCGTCTGACGGATCTGAAATACCAGGTTCAGGATATTGCGGACGAGGTCCGGGATTCTCTGGATGAGCTCTGCTATTCTGCCGATGAGCTGGAGCGGATCGAATCACGACTGGACGTTATCCATCGGCTGCGCCGGAAATATGGCGCGGACTGTCATGAGATTCTTGCTTATCTCGACAAAGCGCAAAAAGAGCTGGACGAGATTGAGTTTGCGGACGACCGGGTGGAGCAGCTGAAAAAGAAGCTGGCCAAACAGGAAAAGGAAGCCTGGGACGCGGCGCTGCTTCTGCGGAAGAACCGGCAGGAGCAGGGGAAGATCCTGGCGGATAAGATTCTTTCTGAGCTGGCGCAGCTGGATATGCCGCGGGTGCAGTTCCAGTGCCTTTTCCGGGAAACGGAGCTTGGAGCTGAGGGCGCCGACGGTGTCGCTTTTTATCTCTCTGCCAATGCCGGTGAGGATCTGAAGCCTCTGAGTAAGGTGGCTTCCGGCGGTGAGTTGGCCAGAATCATGCTGTCCATGAAAAATGTGCTTGCGGAAAAGGACGCCGTGGACACCCTGATTTTTGATGAGGTGGATACCGGCGTTTCCGGGCGAGCGGCGCAGCGCATTGCCGAGAAGCTGCGTTCTCTTGCAAAGCATAAGCAGGTGCTCTGTGTGACCCATCTGCCGCAGCTGGCGGCACTGGCTGATACGCATATGCTGATCGCCAAGTCCGAACGGGACGGCAGAACCTTTACGACCGTTACGCCATTGGACAAGCAGGGCCGCGTCAACGAGCTGGCACGAATCATCGGCGGCACCAATATTACGGAAATTACCCGGAAAAGTGCCGAAGAAATGCTCCTGGCCCGAAAAGAAATCGGTTAATTTGCTGCTTGACTTTCAAAAGGCAGTCTGCTAAAATACGTTACAACGCAGCGATGGGAACAAGTACGCATAGAGTCCCTTCTTTCAGAGAGCCGCCGGAGGGTGCAAGGCGGCAGAAGTCTTTGCGGAACATACCTCCCGGAGCGGCCTTCCTGAAGAAGCAGTAGGGAAGGACGGGTGCGCCCGATACAGCGTCGCCGCCTGCGGGGCGGCATGAGGGAGACCGTCGTGAGGCGTCTCCAAACTGAGGTGGTACCGCGCTTCACAGCGCCCTCTGTCTGTTCATTTCAGGCAGAGGGCGCTTTTTGCAGCTTCTCTGGCTGAATTCGTAATAATTCACACAGGAAAGGAAAATGAAACATGAAAGTCTATGACGAGCTGGTTGCCCGTGGGCTGATCGCGCAGGTGACCAATGAGGAAGAAATCCGGGAGATGGTGGACAACGGCAAGGCTACCTTCTACATCGGCTTTGATCCCACTGCCGATTCCCTCCATGTGGGCCATTTTATGGCTCTGTGCCTTATGAAGCGGCTGCAGATGGCGGGCAATAAGCCCATTGCCCTGATCGGCGGCGGCACGGCTATGATCGGAGACCCTTCCGGCCGTACCGATATGCGCTCCATGATGACCAAGGAGACCATCGACCATAACTGCGCCTGCTTCAAAAAGCAGATGGAGCGGTTCATTGAGTTTGGCGAGGGCAAGGCCCAGATGGTCAACAATGCGGACTGGCTGCTGAACCTGAACTACATCGATTTTATCCGGGACATCGGCGCCTGCTTCTCCGTGAACAATATGCTGCGGGCCGAGTGCTTCAAGCAGCGCATGGAAAAGGGCCTGAGCTTCCTGGAGTTCAACTATATGCCCATGCAGTCCTACGACTTCTACTACCTGTTCCAGCACTACGGCTGCAACATGCAGTTTGGCGGCAACGACCAGTGGAGCAATATGCTGGGCGGCACCGAGCTGATCCGCCGAAAGCTGGGCAAGGATGCCCACGCCATGACCATCACCCTGCTGCTCAATTCCGAGGGCAAGAAGATGGGTAAGACCGCCAAGGGCGCGGTGTGGCTCGACCCCAACAAGACCAGCCCCTACGAGTTCTACCAGTACTGGCGGAATGTGGACGATGCGGACGTGATGAAGTGCATCCGCATGCTGACCTTCCTGCCTCTGGAGCAGATCGATGAGATGGATTCCTGGAAGGATTCCAAGATCAATGAAGCCAAGGAGATCCTGGCCTATGAGCTGACCAAGCTCGTTCACGGCGAGGAAGAGGCCGATAAGGCTCAGGCTGCCGCCAAGGCTCTGTTTACCGACGGCGGAGATGACGCCAATATCCCCACTACCGAAATCACTGAAGACCAGCTGACGGAGGGGAAGATTGGCCTGTTGAGCCTGATGGTGGCCTGCAAGCTGGCCACTTCCAACGGCGATGCCCGGAAGAACGTGGCGGGGGGCGGCGTTTCCGTCAACGATGAGAAGATCACCGATGTGAAGTTTGAAGTCACCCGGGAGATGCTCCGGGAGGGTGTGAAGCTGCGCAAGGGCAAGAAGGTCTTCCATAAAGCGATCCTGAAGTAAAAAAGGTATTTATGGATCAGGGGATGAACGATCAGTGGCTTGCGTTTGCCATCCGTATCCAGAGTATCGCGCAGGCGGGTTTGCAATATGGCAAGGATGAATATGACAGAGAACGGTACGAGGCACTGCGGCAGATCGCCGCGGAAATGGTATCTCTGAAAACGGATATTCCAACGGGCCGGATCCGGAATTTGTTCTGCAATGAGACAGGCTATCAAACGCCGAAGATCGATACCAGAGCGGCCGTATTTCTGGGGGAGAAAATCCTGCTTGTCCATGAAAATAACGGTACCTGGTCTCTGCCGGGAGGATGGTGCGATGTGGACCAGTCCGTGGCTTCCAATGCAATCAAGGAAGTATTGGAGGAAACCGGCTGTGCGGTGACGGCGCAGCGGCTGATCGCTGTGCAGGACTGGCGGAAGCATAATGTGACCAATTATGCCTATGGAGTCATAAAAATTTTTGTCCTTTGCCGGTATGAGGGCGGAGAATTTCAGCGCAACATCGAAACCACGAAGACGGCCCTTTTCGGCGAAGACGAGCTGCCGGAGAACCTGGCCGTGGAGAAATGCACACGGGAGCAAATCAGGATGTGTTTTGACGCTCTCCGGAACCCTCAGGCACCAACATTGTTTGATTAAAAACGCGGGGCATGTCAATTTCGGCATGCCCCGCTGTATGTTTTACAAAAGCGCCTGAAGCCTTGCCCGCGTAGCCTCGCTGACGTTGCCCACCGGGAGGCGGCAGTCGCCGCAGTCATAGCCGATGAACTCCATTGCCGCTTTGACAGGCGCCGGGTTGACTTCCAGGAACAGAGCCTCGATCAAAGGATACAGCCTCAGCTGCAAATCCACGGCGGTGTCGAAGTCTCCGTCCAGGGCGGCCCGGACCATGGCCCGGGTCAACTCCGGCTCCACATTGGAGACAACAGAGATAACCCCCAGCGCTCCCAGGGCCATCGCTGGCACGGCCAGATCGTCATTACCGCACCAGACAAAGAAATCCGGGGGACAGACCTGCCGAATTTTTGCAATTTTGCGGATATCGGTGCCGGCCTCCTTTACACCCAGAACATTTGGCAATTCCGATAGCTTCCGGTAGAGAGAAACGGGCATATCCAGTCCTGTACGGCCCGGAACGTTGTAGAGGATCAGCGGAATATGTACGCTGTCCGCAATGGAGGCGTAGTGCCTGTACAGGCCATCTTCGGTGCCCTTATTGTAGTATGGACTGACCACCAGTAAGGCATCTGCTCCGCAGTCCTCCGCTGCCTGGCTCAGGGCAACGGCATGGGCCGTATCGTTGGAGCCGGTTCCGGCCATAAAGGCTACGTTTTCCGGGATGGTATCCCGGGAAACACGGAACAGCTCCAGCTTTTCCGCGTCAGAAAGCGCGGCGGATTCTCCTGTGGTGCCGCAAATGACCAGAGCGTCTATTCCGGCGTTGAGCTGCCGCCGGATCAGCTGCCGCAGCATAGGAGTGTTGATTTTTTCCTTAAGAAACGGTGTGACCAGAGCCGTACAGGCTCCTGTGAAAATCGGCTTTTTCATAGAATCCCTCCCGTGCAGTCTATGCCCGGGAGCGCTCTTTTGCCTGTTGCAAAATGGGCGAAAATGGGCTATACTATTAAGAACTACATTTCGGAGGAAATACCATTGAAAACCCATGATTTTTACTATGATCTGCCGGAGGAACTGATTGCTCAGACCCCGCTGGAAAAGCGGGATGCTTCGCGGCTCATGACCCTGGACCGGGTGACCGGGGATGTGGAGCACAGGCATTTTTATGATATTATCGACTACTTAAACCCCGGCGATTGCCTTGTTATGAATGATTCCCGTGTCCTGCCTGCCAGGCTTCTGGGCCACCGCCCTACAGGCGGCGCTGTTGAAGTTCTGCTGCTGCGGGATATGGGGGACAAATGCTGGGAGTGCCTGTGCAAGCCCGGCAAGAAGATGCAGCCCGGCAGCGAGGTGATCTTCGGAAACGGCGAACTGACCGCTACGGTGAAGGAAGTTCAGGAGGACGGCAACCGTGTGGTGGAATTCCACTATGAGGGTATCTTCCTGGAGGTGCTGGAGCGTCTGGGCAAAATGCCATTGCCGCCCTATATCAAAGAGGAGCTTCAGGATCAGGAGCGCTATCAGACCGTCTATTCCCGGGAGCTTGGTTCCGCTGCCGCCCCAACCGCCGGCTTGCATATGACCCAGGAGCTTCTGGAGAGGATTCGGGCGAAGGGTGTGAAAACAGCTTTTGTTACACTGCATGTTGGTCTGGGAACTTTCCGTCCCGTAAAAGCGGAGGATGTTCTGGAACACCACATGCACAGCGAGCTTTGCATGATGAACGAGCAGACCGCGAAGCTCCTCAACGAGACGAAGGCCGCAGGTGGGCGCATTGTTTGCGTCGGCACCACCTCCTGCCGGACACTGGAATCCCTGGTGAATGACGACGGCAGCTTTGAGGCCAAGTCCCGCTGGACGGATATATTCATCTACCCGGGGTATCAGTTCAAGGCTATGGACGCATTGATTACAAACTTCCATTTGCCGGAAAGCACACTGGTTATGCTGGTCTCTGCTTTTGCCGGAAGGGAGCATGTGCTGAACGCCTACAAAATTGCCGTGGAGAACCGCTATCGGTTTTTCAGCTTTGGGGATGCCATGTATATCGGGGATATTGAGGGAAAGAGGTAATCTATGTTTGAACTCCTGAAAACCGAGGGTAAAGCCCGGCGGGGTGTGTTTACCTGCGCCCATGGTACGGTGCAGACCCCGGTGTTTATGAATGTGGGGACGCAGGGGGCCATTAAAGGCGCCCTCAGTGCCGAGGACCTGAAGAATATCGGCTGCCAGGTGGAACTGAGCAATACCTACCATCTGCATCTGCGGCCTACGGACCAGGTGGTGCGGCAGATGGGGGGGCTGCACAAATTTATGACCTGGGACGGCCCTATCCTGACGGACTCCGGCGGATTCCAGGTATTCAGCCTGGCATCCCTGCGGAAAATCAAGGAGGAGGGCGTCTACTTCGCCTCTCATATTGACGGCCATAAGATTTTTATGGGACCGGAGGAGAGTATGCAGATCCAGTCCAACCTGGGCAGCGACATCTGCATGGCCTTTGACGAGTGCATTGAAAATCCTTCTCCCCGGGATTATGTGCAAAAAAGCGTGGACAGAACCTACCGCTGGCTGGTCCGCTGCAAGGCAGAGAATGCCCGTCTGAACAGCCTGCCCGATACAGTGAATCCTCAACAGATGCTGTGGGGCATCAACCAGGGCGGTACCTATGCCGATATTCGTGTGGAGCATATGAAGCGCATTGCGGAGCTGGACCTGCCGGGCTATGCCATCGGCGGCCTGGCGGTAGGGGAGACAGCCCAGGAGATGTATGACATCATCGATGCCGTAGAGCCGTTTATGCCGGCAGACCGGACCCGGTATCTCATGGGTGTGGGTACCCCCACCAATATTATTGAGGCCGTTGCCCGGGGCGTGGACTTCTTCGACTGCGTGATGCCTGCCCGGAACGCCCGGCATGCCCGGCTTTTTACCTGGGAGGGCGCCATCAACCTGAAAAACGCCAAATACCAGCTGGACGACAGTCCCATCGATCCTCAGTGCGGCTGTCCGGTGTGCAGGCGCTATTCCAGGGCTTATATTCGTCATCTGTTCGTGGCGGAGGAGATGTTGGCTATGCGTCTTTGCGTTATGCATAATCTGTATTTTTATAACAATCTTATGCAGCGAATCCGGGATTCCCTGGATGCCGGTTCCTTCGGCGACTTCCGGGCAGAGTATTCGGAAAAGCTGAACAGAAGAATTTGAGCATAAGGAAAACTTAAACTTTTGGAATCTTAAGTTTTTGCAACGCCGGTTGAAAAGGCTGGGACTTCATGGTATAATCACGCTGTTACATGAAAGTTTTCCCGTGCCCGGCTGTGGGCGCTGATTGGAAAAGGGAGGCACTATGGGCATCTTTTCCCATGATTATATCGGACCGCGGATGCCGAGGATGTTTTCGGTCTTTCTGGCGGCGCTGCTGTTGCTGCAGACGGTTCCTTTTTTTGCGGCGGCAGAGAAAGAAGATACAAAAAGCAACGAAACATCCAACGAGAGCACGGAGGCGGCAGCCGAGACCGCGGAGGCATCCGAGACCGCGGAGGCATCCGAGACCGCGGAGGCATCCGAGACCACGGAGACATCTGCTGAGAGTACCGAGGCAGCCAGCGAGGATGCGGAGGTGTCCGCCGAGTCGGAGGAAACAGTTTCGGCGGAGGAAAGCCATGAGCATTTCTTCCCGGACTATACTCTGGATGAATACGCGGATGTTATGTACGGTACGGGCACCATCAAGGACAACGGCTGCAGCGTCTGCTGTATGGCAGTGGTAGCGACGTATCTGACCGGCCACCAGTACTATCCTGACGAGCTGGCCCGCTGGTTCGGCGGCAAAGCCGAAAACAATGTGGATCGTATCCGCCTTATGGCGAAGGAGCTGCAGCTTCCAATGACGGAAGCGGAAAACTACGACTATGTCAAGGAGGCTCTGCGGGAGGGCAAGATCGTCATTCAGCTGATGAATGGACGTTCGCTCTTCACCAAGGCCCAGCATTTCATTCTGCTGAAGGGGTTTAACGAGGACGGCAAGATTGAGGTTTACGACCCTTCCACCTATAACCGCAACAGCTGGCGGCTAAAGGATCGCTTTGAGAATGGCTTCGGCACAGACGAGATTTGCTGGGGCTATGACGGCGCATTTATTTTTGACCCCAGTAAGATGCCTGAGGAGCCCTTTGTCTACAAGGAACCCGTTCGGGAGTATGTGGAACCCCGTTATGGTTCTCTGAAGCTGACCGACGAGGAGACCAAGCTCCTGGCGAAGCTTATCTATGTGGAAGCCAGAGGGGAGAGCGAGGAAGGGCAGCAGGCCATTGCTGAGGTCGTTCTGAACCGTCTGGTGTCCGGTGACTTCGGGAATTCCATCACGAATATGATTAATGATGAAAGCCAGTTTGTGCCCCATCGGCTGATTCTCACGGCAAAGCCCAGCCAGGCCCAGTATGAGGCCATTGACAGGGCATTGTACGGTCCCTATGTTCTGCCGATAGAAGTGACCTTCTATGGAACAGTGCGCACCACGGACAGCAAATGGGGCACCATTGGCGGGCATATCTTCTGCTACCCGTGGCATTATAAAGATTCCCATCCGGATGCCCTTACCAAATGATTCCATGAGCGCCGCGTTTGCGGCGCTCATTTTCTGTCTTGCAATCGCTGCCGTAAGTGTGTAGAATAAAAGAAAAACGAACGGAGAGGTACTATGGAAAACTGGCTCGAAAGCGTCTATTCTGATGGCTCAGCGGAATTTGTTTCAAATCCGTCCCCAAAGATTGGGGAAACTGTCACGGTGCGTCTGCGAATGTATGAGGATGCCCCGGTAAAGTATGTTTATCTGCGTTCTGTTCCCAATGGCGGAGAACTGAAAGTCCCTATGCATCGGGAAAAAGAAGCGCATGGTCTTGTTTATTGGGCCTGCGAGCTGCCGATTATTGAGCGTCGGACCCAATACCATTTTTACATTGCCTGTGCGGACTGTATTTATTTCTACACGCAGAAGGAGATTACCACCTATCTTCCGGAGCATACCTATGACTTTGTGCTGCTTACAGACTATGTCCAGCCCACTTGGGTGAAGAATGCCGTGTTTTATCAGATTTTCCCGGAGCGCTTCTGCAACGGGGACCCAGGCAACGACGTAAAGACAGGGGAGTACACGCAGGACGGCTATTCCTCCATTCGCATGGAGCACTGGGACGATACGCCGCTGACCTATGAGCAGGGCCATTGCATGGATTTCTACGGCGGTGACCTCCGGGGCATCCGGGAAAAAATTCCGTACCTGAAAGAACTGGGCGTCACCGCGGTATATCTGAACCCGGTTTTCTACGCACCCTCCTGCCACAAATACGACTGCCTGGATTATTTCCATGTGGACCCCCATTTCGGCGGGGATGAAGCGCTGGCGGAGCTGAGCAAAGCGCTCCATGAAAACGGCATGAAGCTGATTCTGGATATCTCCATCAACCACACCGGCACGGCCCATCGGTGGTTCAATAAGGATGGTATCTATTTCCCCAAAACGGAAGGCGCCTATAATAACCCGGATTCCGTGGAACGGGGCTACTACTTCTTTGACAAAGACAACCATTACCACGGCTGGTGGGATCTGCCCTCCATGCCGACATTGAACTATACCTCCGATTCCCTGCGGGAAGTCGTATACCGCGGTCCTGACAGTGTTCTGAAAAAATGGTTGAAGCCGCCCTATAACATTGACGGCTGGCGGTTTGACGTGGCTGATGTGTTCGCGCGGAACGGGGAGGTGCAGCTTTCTCATGAGTTGTGGCCGGAAATCCGGAAGAGCATCAAACAGGAGAATCCCCAGGCCTATATCCTGGCGGAGGACTGGGGAGACTGCGCCCAGTATTTGCAGGGCGCGGAGTGGGATTCCCCCATGAATTACTATGGGTGCGGCCGGGTCATCCGCTCCTTTTATGGGGAGCCGGATCTGTTCATGTCCCGAATTCCTGAATTAAAGGCTGTGCGCTGCCATATGACGGCGCAGGACCTCCAGGCGCGGGTCATGCAGCATCTGGCCAAGCTGCCGTTTGCCCTGTGGGAGACACAGTTCAACCTGTTCGACAGTCATGATACCCCTCGACTGCACAACAATCCGGAGATCTCGCAGGCGGATTTTAAGGGAGCGGCCTGCTTCCAGTTCCTGCTCACGGGTGCCGCCTCCATTTACTATGGGGACGAGGCGGAAATTGACGGCACTATTGATTCCAATGAGGGCTGCCGCTATCCCATGCCCTGGGGGAAGGACTTCCGGGGATGCGCGCATTATCGGCTGTATCATGCCCTGTGCGCGCTCAAAAAGGAACACCCGGCCCTGCGCCTTGGCGGTATGAAGTTCCTGTATGCCCGGGAAGATACCTTTGCCATTGCCCGATTTACGGGGGAAGACGTGATTGTCGGCGTGATCTCCAAGTCTGATACAGCGCAGACCGTTCGCCTGCCTCTTGGGGCGGTAGGAGCGGCCGAACCGGCAGGGGAAAAGGACTTGCTGGGAAGCGTTTTGCATTGGCAGCGTGAAGGACTGAACGCAATCGATCTGCATATGGAACCCCACGCCGTCTATCTGTTTTCCTGCAAATTGAAATGATGAAAACGCCTGCTGCATAAGCAGACGATAATACAGGAATTCATAACATGCCGCACTATGGACAGAATTGCCGATAGTGCGGCGTAATTTTTGTCAATTGTTTCCAATTGACAGGCAAAGTAGTTAGCTTGCGCTAATTTTATGAGAGAATTTTCTGTACAGAATCAATGCGCTTTGCACAAAAAACTGTCTGAATATACAATTACGGCCTCTGTTTGTTGCAAAAAAATGTTTATTCTGATATAATGAGCCTGCCTACATCAAAGGAGGAATAAACTATGCTGGATGAATCCTACTACCGGAAGACGGATGAGATCATTGCCCACTACGGCAGAGAGGCCAAGGCATTGATCCCCATCATGCAGGACGTTCAGGCGGAATATCGCTACCTGCCCGGTGAACTCCTCGCCTACATTGCAAAGCAGATCGGAATTACCGAGACAAAAGCTTACAGTGTTGCTACTTTCTACGAAAACTTTTCTTTTGAAGCCAAGGGTAAATATGTCATTAAGGTATGTGACGGCACGGCTTGCCATGTGCGCCACTCCACCCCGGTTCTGGAGGCCCTTTGGAAAGAACTGGGCCTGAGCAAAAAGAAGCACACCACCGATGACATGATGTTTACGGTGGAAACGGTTTCCTGTCTGGGTGCCTGCGGTTTGGCACCTACCATGATGGTCAACGAGCAGGTCTATCCGGCCATGACACCGGAAAAGGCCCTGGCACTGATTGCGGAATTGAGAGGTAAAGGCTGATGATCCAGAATATTGAAGATCTGTCCCGTGAAAGGGAAAAAGCCGTTGCGGAATTGAACGGCTACGATTGCCGCGTGCTGGTTTGCTCCGGTACCGGCTGTATTGCCACCGGTTCTGATAAGATCCACAAGCTGCTGGAAGATCTGATTGCGGATAACCCTGAAATCGATCTGGTCTTTGCACCCCATGATGACCATGACCGGCCCAATATCGGCGTGAAAAAGACCGGCTGCCAGGGCTTCTGTGAGCTTGGCCCTCTGGTGCGCATCCAGAAGGGCGACAAGATGGTCCAGTACGTGAAGGTCCAGCCGGAGGACTGCAAGGAAATCTATGAAAAGACCATTCTGGGCGGCGATGTGATCGAGCGGCTGCTGTACCATAAGGGTGAAAAGAAGTACGTCGGCCCTGAGGAGATCCCCTTTATCGCCAAGCAGACCCGCATCGTTCTGGAAAACTGCGGCAAGCTGGACGCCGAGTCTCTGGATGAATATCTGGCCTCCGGCGGATTTAAGGCCCTGGAAAAGGCCATGTTCCAGATGGACAGGGATGAGGTCATTGAAGAAATCGATAAGTCCGGACTCCGTGGCCGTGGCGGCGGCGGTTTCCCCGCCGGCAAGAAGTGGAAGCAGGTGGCCCGGCAGAAAGACCCCATCCGCTATGTGGTCTGCAACGGTGACGAGGGTGACCCCGGTGCCTTTATGGACGGCTCCGTTATGGAAGGCGACCCCTTTAAGCTGATCGAGGGCATGATGATCGCCGGATACGCGGTCCGCTCCTCTGACGGTTATATCTATGTCCGTGCCGAATATCCCATGTCCGTTGCCCGTCTGCGCCATGCCATTGCGCTGTTGGAAGAGCGGGGACTGCTGGGTGACAATATCCTTGGATATGACTTCTCCTTCCATCTGCACATCAACCGGGGTGCCGGTGCCTTTGTCTGCGGTGAAGGCTCCGCGCTGACCGCATCCATCGAAGGCAACCGTGGTATGCCCCGTGTGAAGCCTCCCAGAACCGTTGAAAAGGGTCTGTGGGAGCGTCCCACGGTGCTGAACAACGTAGAAACCTATGCCAACGTGCCCAAGATCATCCTCCAGGGTGCGGATTGGTATCGCTCCATCGGTACTGCCGGAAGCCCCGGCACCAAGACCTTCTCCTTGACCGGTGCCATTGAGAATACGGGCCTGATTGAAGTTCCCATGGGTTCTACCCTCCGGGAAATCATTTTTGACATTGGCGGCGGCCTGAAAAACGGCGCAACTTTTAAGGCGGTCCAGATCGGCGGCCC
Organism: Pseudoflavonifractor sp. MSJ-30; assembly: GCF_018918045.1. Classification (GTDB taxonomy): domain Bacteria; phylum Bacillota; class Clostridia; order Oscillospirales; family Oscillospiraceae; genus Faecousia. The sequence goes on along the minus strand of NZ_JAHLPU010000018.1, from coordinate 106,713 downwards.
CTCCGGCGGCTGTCTGACCGAGCAGCACCTGGACGAGCCTCTGGACTTTGACTCCGTGAAGAAGTTCAACGCCATTGTAGGCTCCGGCGGCATGGTGGTCATGGATGAGCATACCTGTATGGTTGAAGTGGCCCGTTTCTTCATGTCCTTTACCCAGCGGGAAAGCTGCGGCAAGTGCGTTCCCTGCCGGGAGGGTACCAAGCGGATGCTGGAAATCCTGGAGAAGATCGTCAACGGCCAGGGTGAACTGGAAGACCTGGACAAGCTGGAAGAACTGGCAACCATGGTCAAGACCATGGCCCTGTGCGGCCTTGGAAAGTCCGCGCCTCTTCCCGTTATTTCTACCCTCAGCACCTTCCGGGATGAGTATATTGAGCATATCGTGGATAAGAAGTGCCGGGCCAAGGTCTGTACCGCTCTGCGCAAATATGTCATCAATCCTGATTTCTGTAAGGGCTGTGGCAAGTGCGCCCGGAACTGTCCTGTGAACGCCATCTCCGGCAAGGTCAAGAATCCTTATCATATCGATCCCACCGTCTGCATCAAGTGCGGCGCCTGTAAGGAAAACTGCGCCTTTGATGCCATCTATGTAGAAGCGTAAGGAGGGGCAGTCATGGGAACCATTACGATTAACGGGAAAAAAGTTGAATTCACCGATGAGAAAAACGTTCTGACCATTATCCGCAAGGCCGGCATTGATATGCCGACGCTGTGCTACCATTCGGAGCTGAGCACCTTTGGCGCTTGCCGCCTGTGTACCGTGGAGAATGACCGGGGCCAGTGCTTCGCCTCCTGTTCCGAGGAGCCGAGAGACGGTATGGTCATCTATACCCATACGGAGCGTCTGCGCCGCCACCGGAAGCTGATTGTGGAGCTGCTGCTGGCTGCCCACTGCCGGGACTGCACCACCTGCGTCAAGTCCGGCGAGTGCGTCTTGCAGGACCTGGCCCATAAAATGGGCATCCGGGAGGTCCGCTTCCAGGACTACAAGGAACTGAAGCCCGTAGACTACAGCTCTCCCGCCATTGTCCGGGACCCCAATAAGTGCATCCTCTGCGGCAACTGTGTCCGGGTCTGCTCGGAAGTCCAGGGCGTCGGCGTTCTGGGCTTTGCCCACCGTGGCACCGAGGCAGAGGTAACCCCTGCTTTCAACAAGAAGCTGTCCGAAACTCAGTGTGTCAGCTGCGGCCAGTGCCGTGTATTCTGCCCCACCGGCGCTCTGACCATCCGCACCCACATGGACGAGGTTTACGCCGCTCTGGGTGACCCCAATACCCGGGTCGTTGCCCAGATCGCCCCCGCCGTTCGGGTGGCGGTGGGTGATGCCTTTGGCCTGCCCAACGGTGAAAACGCCATGGGCAAGGTGGTTGCATCGCTCCATGCCATGGGCTTTGACGAGGTGTTTGACACCAGCTATTCCGCGGACCTGACGGTTATGGAAGAATCCGCCGAGTTCCTGGACCGGGTGAAAAACGGCGGAAAGCTGCCGCTTTTGACCTCCTGCTGTCCCGCCTGGGTGAAATTCGTGGACAACGAATTCCCGGAAATGAAGGAAAATGTATCGACCTGCCGGTCTCCCCAGGGAATGTTCTCCGCGGTCATTAAGGATTACTACCGTGACCCCGCCAATTCCGGCGGCAAAAAGACCTTTGTTGTGTCCATTATGCCCTGCACCGCCAAGAAGATGGAGGCCATTCGGCCCAACTCCTTCACCAAGGGCGAGCAGGACACGGACGTGGTCCTGACCACTACGGAACTGACCCGGATGATCAAGAACTTCGGCATTGCCTTTGACAAGATCGAGCCGGAGGCATGCGATATGCCCTTCGGTCTGAGTTCCGGCGGCGGTGTGATTTTTGGCGTCACCGGCGGTGTTACCGAAGCTGTTCTGCGCCGTCTGGCGGATGACCACAATGCCGCTACCCTGAACGCCATTGCCGCCAGCGGCATCCGCGGCGACGAGGGCATCAAGGAAGCCACCATTCCCTATAATGGGATGGACGTCAAGATTTGCGTGGTCTCCGGTCTTGCCAACGCCCGGAAGGTCATGGAGCAGGTGAAGTCCGGAGAGAAAGAGTACCACCTGATCGAGGTCATGGCTTGCCGCCGGGGCTGCATCATGGGCGGCGGACAGCCCATCCCTGCCGGTCCCAGACACAAGGCTGCCCGGGCCAAGGGCCTTTACAAAGCAGATAAAGACCGTATCCTGCGGAAGTCCGATGAGAACCCCCTGATGGATGTGTTCTACAACGGTTATTTCAAGGGTAAGGCCCACGAGCTGCTGCATAATCCCAAATAAATTTCAAGGGCGTGACCGCTTTGGTCACGCCCTGTTGCTATGTTTGTGGTTGAACTACCAGTCTGGCGCCAGTTGCTTCCGCATAGGGCAGTTCAGGATGATCTCATGGGTAATAGCCCGATATTCGTTCACATCCGTGGATTTTTTCAGCCGTTTCCCCAGCTTTTCCGCATTCTCAAAGCGGCAGAGAAGATAGCGCCAGTTTTCTTTCAGGCGGAACATGGCGTTTCTTGGGCCGCCGAAGAGGCGGGTATACTGTTCCAGCAGTTCATCGTAAAAAGCAAGCAGTGTCTTGGCATCCGTACCGTTTGGCGACAGCATGCCGGGATCGCCAATGAGGCCGCGGCCCAGCATGACGCTGCCTACGGCCGGATGCACAGCGGAGAAGGAATGGATATCCTCCTTTGCACACAGATTTCCATTGTAACAGATGGGATTTTTGCTTTCCGCCAGGGCTTTTTCAAACTGAACCATATCCACGGTGCCGTTATAAAAGGCCTTTCGTACCCGGGGATGAATAATCAGCAGAGAAACGGGATAACGATTGTAAATCTCCAGCAGCGTTTCAAATTCACGGGGATCTTCCACGCCAAGTCGTGTCTTCAGAGAGATGGGCAGGGGAGCGGAGGCGTAAATCTCATCCAGAAACCTTTTCAGACTGTCCGGGTCCCGCAGCATCCCGGAGCCTTTGCCCTTGGAGAACACCGTTCCCGAAGGGCAGCCCAGATTCAGGTTGACTTCTTTATAGCCCCGGTCCGCGCACTGTTGGGCGGCCCAAAGAAAATCCTCCGCGTTTTTGGTCAGCAGCTGGGGCACGGCGGTGAAGCATTCAGTGTCCGCGTAAGGAAGCTCCCGGGCTTCCCGTTCTGTCAGGCTGCGGTGGATCGTGGGGGAGATGAAGGGCATATAGTATTTGTCCACACCGGGAAAATATTTATGATGCCCCCGGCGGTAGACGCTGTCCGTCAGCCCCTCCATGGGGGCAAAGTAAATTTCCATAAAACCTCACAAAAAATCGGGAGCGGCAGAACTGGCCGCTCCCGAAAAATCAGATTTCCATGATAACAGGCAGGATCATGGGATTGCGCTTGGTGGTCTTAAACAGGTAGCCGCTGATGTCGTTTTTAATGGCGGACTTAATGGCAGACCAGTCTCTTACCCGCTTGCGCTGGCAGCGGTCAATGGCCTCCATGGCCACAGTCTTCAGTTCCTCCATCAGATCCTCGGATTCCTTTACATAGATAAAGCCTCTGGTGATGATGTCCGGGCCGGAGACCACGCTGCCATCCTGGCTGCTCAGGTTGACGCAGACAACGATCATGCCGTCCTGGGCCAGGTGCTTCCGATCACGCAGGACCACGCTGCCAACGTCGCCCACACCGGTGCCGTCCACAAAGACTTTGCCCGCAGGCACGGAGCCGTTTTCTTTGCAGGACTTCCCGGTGAACTCGAACACGGTGCCAATTTCACCAATGTGGATGTTCCGGGGGTTCATGCCCATAGACTGGGCCAGCTTGGCGTGGATTTGCAGATGCCGCTGTTCACCATGGAGAGGGATAAAGAACCGGGGCTTGACCAAAGCGTGGATAATCTTCAGCTCCTCCTGGCAGGCGTGGCCGGAGACGTGGAGCCCTTCGCTCTTTTCATAAACCACGTCGGCACCCTTCCGATAAAGCTCGTTGATGATTCGGGAAATGGCCTTTTCGTTTCCGGGAATGGCAGAAGCGGAGATGATGATCCGGTCTCCGGAGGTAACGTCCACCTGTTTGTGGGTGGAGAATGCCATCCGGTACAGTGCGGACATATTCTCACCCTGGGAGCCGGTGGAGACAATGACCAGCTTGTTTTTGGGGATACTCTTGATGGTGTTCAGGTCCACGATGGTGCCCTGCTTGACCTTCAGGTAGCCCAGCTCCTGGGCGACCTTCAGCATATTCTCCATGCTGCGCCCGGTAACGGCCACCTTGCGGCCGTAGCGCTGCGCGGTGGAGATAACGCTCTGGATGCGGTGCATGTTGGAGGCGAAGGTGGTGATGATGATGCGCTGGTCGCAGTTGCGGAACTGCCGGTCCAGACTTTCGGCCACAACATTTTCGCTGGGGGTATAGCCCTGGCGCTCCACATTTGTGGAGTCGGCCAGCAGGGCCAGAACGCCCTGATTGCCCAGCTCGCCCAGCCGGGCCAGGTTCATCATGCCGTCAGAGGAGGTGGGGTCGATCTTAAAGTCACCGGTCATGACCACGGTACCCACAGGGGTTTTGATGGCAAAGGCTACAGCGTCGGCAATGGAGTGGTTTACATGGATGAATTCCACGCTGAAGCATCCGGCCTTGACCACGTCACCGGGCTTGTGGGTGATCAGCTTTACGGAATCCGCCAGATGGTGCTCCTCCAGCTTCAACTTGATCAGACCATTGGTCATGGCGGTGCCGTGGATGGGGCAGTTTACCTGTTTCATGCAGTAGGGGATGGAGCCGATGTGGTCCTCGTGGCCGTGGGTGATGAACATACCCCGCAGTTTCTTCTGGTTTGCCACCAGATAGGAAAAGTCGGGAATCACCAGATCCACGCCGTACATGTCCTCATCCGGGAAGCCCACGCCGCAGTCCACGACGATCATATCCTTGCCATATTCCAAAACGGTGATGTTTTTACCGATTTCGTCCAGTCCACCCAGAGGGATAATTTTCAGTTTTTCAGCCAATTTGTGTGAAATCTCCTTTCAAAAATAACAAATAGAACACAAGGGGACCCTGAACAATTCAGAGATTCCCATCAAATTACATAGCAAACAAAGCGGCCGAGCCGGGAATCGGAAGCCCTGTAACGCTTCGTTTTTCTCCGGGCAGCGCCCACATATATAACCGAAAAGCAATGTTGTGTTCTGCCTGCCCTCGCCTGTGTGCCCATGGGCGTATGCGGGGCGGAAACGGAACCTCTGCTCTTCACAGCGGCCTTCAAATGCCGGTCTATATTTGTCTGCCGGGTCTGCCTACCCGCGCAATTCGATGCATAGTATAGCACACTCCCGGATAAAAGTATACATTTATTTTCGTAAACATTTTTTTACGGCGAATTTGATCAGAAAAACAGTTGCGCGAGCGTACTCTTTTTGCTATAATAAATGAACCTATGGATTCGGTCAAGCGGCTAGCGGAAAGGAGCAGACTATGGATAAAAAGCTGGAGCGGTTGCTGAAGCCCGGAAAGGGCATCTATTTCTTCATACTTTTCTGCTTCTGTGCCCTGTCCTTTCTGACGGGGCATACCTGGCTGGGCATTGGCGAACTGGCTGTTGCTTTGCTTACCCTGACTTTCTATCTGGTGGAGCGGAATCACCGGAAGCATATGCTTGCTCAGTACCTGCAATCGGATCCCGATACACTGGAAAGTGCCTGCAAGGGGGATGGCCCGCTTCCCGCACTCATGGTGCAGATGGATACCGGCAGCGTTACCTGGGAGAATTTTCGCTTTTCCAAGCTGACCGGCGGCTTGAATGCCATGGTGGATGAAAAACTGGAGGATATTCTGCCGGGTGCGTCCCTGGACTTTCTCACCGAAGGAAAAAATGAAGCACCTCGGGATGTGACCCTGAATGGCCGCCGCTACCGGGTCTACGGCAGCATCCTGCGGGGATCCGACAACCGCCTGGGTGTGCTGTATTTGAGCGACCTGACGGAGATGTACCAGATTCGGGACGAATACATTCGTTCCCGCCCTGTAGTCGCCATTATTCTGATTGATAATTACGAGGAGATGACTCAGAACCTGACGGAGAGCGCCATTTCCAAGCTCAACGCCAACCTGAACGACACCATTACCCAGTGGACGGAAGAGTACCGGGGACTTCTGCGCCGTCTGGAGCGGAATCGTTTTCTGTTCATTTTTGAAAAGCGGGACCTGGACCGGGCCAAGGCGGACAAGTTCTCCTTGCTGGAGAAGATCCATAAGATCCAAAGTCCTTCCGGCCTGGCTGCCTCCATTTCCATCGGCCTGGGTGTGGACGGCGCGGACTTTGAGGAGGGGTACAGCTTTGCGGCCCTGAGTATTGAAATGGCCCTGAGCCGGGGCGGCGATCAGGCCGTTATCAAGGATCGGTTCAATTTTGATTTCTACGGCGGCCGCAGCAAGGAGACGGAGTACCGCAGCAAGGTCCGTTCCCGGGTAACCGCCAATTCCATGATGGAGCTGATCGCGCAGAGCGACCATGTATTCATCATGGGCCATAAAAACGCGGACCTGGATTCCCTTGGCGCGGCGGTGGGCATTAATTGCCTGTGCCGGAAGAAGGGGAAAAAGGCCAGCATTGTTATTGATCTGGAGCACAATGCCTGCCCAAGACTGCTGGACGAGCTGCGGGGCGTACCGGAATATCGGGATATCTTCCTGTCCGGTCAGGACGCGCTGCTGGCTTGCGATAATAAGAGCATCCTGATCGTCGTGGATACCAACCGACCGGATCAGGTGGAGTTCCAGCCCCTGTTGGAGGCTATTTCCAAGGTGTGCGTGGTGGATCATCACCGCCGGGCAGCGGATTATATCAATCCCGTGGTGGTCAACCTTCACGAGACCTACGCTTCTTCCGCCTGCGAACTGGTGACGGAACTGGTGAGTTATGCCGTGGAGAGCCGGGATGTGCTGCCCATTGAGGCAAAGAGCCTGATGGCCGGTATCTGCCTGGACACCAAGTTCTTTAACGTCCGAACCGGCGAACGGACCTTTGAGGCCGCCGCGGTCCTGCGCCGCATAGGCGCGGATACCACAGAAGTAAAGCTGCTTCTGCAAAATGACTTCCACGATACTTTGGAGAAATACCAGATCATCAAGGAGGCCAAGCTCTATCGGGACGATCTGGCTATTGCGGCGCTGGAACAGACCACAAACCGGATCCTTGCCGCCCAGGCAGCCGATGAGCTTTTGAATATTTCCGGCATTACCGCCTCTTTCGTGCTGTATCCCGATGGAGACGTGACCATTATTTCCGCCCGCAGCATCGGCACGGCCAATGTGCAGATGATTCTGGAGCCTCTGGGCGGCGGCGGCAACGCTGCCACAGCCGGAGCGCAAATGCAGGGCGTAACCGTAAAGGATGCACTGGACAAACTGATCGCGTCCATTGACGCTTTCTATGAAGAATAAGGAGAATCAGAAAATGAAAGTTATTTTGTTGCAGGATGTTCGTGGAAAGGGCAAGAAGGGCCAGATGCTGGAGGTTTCCGACGGCTATGCCCGGAACTACATGCTGCCCAGAAAGATCGCCATTGAGGCCACTGCCGATGCTGTCAATACCATGCGCATGAACGATAAAGCCACCCAGGAGCGCATTGCCAAGGAAAAGGCTGAGGCAATGGAGGTTTCCCGGAAGCTGCGGGAGATGACTGTCGTTGTGAACGCCAAGGGCGGCGGAAACGGCCGTCTCTTCGGCTCCGTTACCAATCAGGAAATTGCCGATGCTTTGAAGGCAAAGACCGGTATTGCTCTGGATAAGCGGAAGATTGTGATCAACGACGCCATTAAAAATGTGGGCACCTATACCGTGACCTGCAAGCTTGGCTATGAAATCACCGCGCCTCTGACGGTCAAGATCGAGGAAATCTAAAAGAACCCTACCCGCAAAAAGGAGAGAGACCATGGATGAAGAATTGATGGCCAGACAGCAGCCCCAGTCTCTGGAGGCGGAGCAGGCCGTTCTCGGCTCTATTCTCATCGACAGCCGCTGCATTTCGGATATTATCGGCATTCTGAAGCCGGAGGATTTCTACCAGGAGCAGAACCGGGAGATCTATGAAACGGTCTATACCATGTTCAACTTCTCGGAGACCATTGACCCCATTACCATTCTGGACAAGCTGAAGGAGCTGGGCTACTACCACGAGAATTCTCTGGAATATGTGAAGCAGCTCATGGAAATTACGCCTACCGCTGCCAATGCCGTGCGGTATGCCAATATTGTCCAGGAAAAGGCCATGCTCCGGGGCCTGGGCCAGGCGGCAGGGGATATTACCGAGATGGTCTATGACCAGACCGGTACTGCCGGAGAAATTCTGGAGTCCGCTGAAAAAAAGATCTACGCTCTGCGCAAGGGCGAGCGGGGCGATAGCCTGGAGCATATCGGAACGACCATGCATCGGGTTTTCGACCACCTGAATGAGCTGTCCAAGTCCGACTCCGCCATTGCGGGTATGTCCACAGGTCTGCGGGACCTGGATACCAAAATCAATGGACTGAACAAATCCGATCTTTTGCTGATCGCAGCCCGTCCCGCTATGGGTAAGTCCGCGTTTGCTCTGAATATCGGGGTGAATGTCGCCAGCAACTATAACAAAACGGTTGCCATTTTCAACCTGGAAATGTCCAGAGAGCAGTTGGCCATGCGTATGCTTGCCAATAAAAGCTATGTGGAAATGCAGAAGCTGGCAACCGGCAAGCTCAGCGAGGATGAGTGGAATAAGATCTGCATGGGCGCTTCGGATCTGAGCCGGATGGATATTCGCATTGATGACAATCCCACCATCACCGTGGCCGACATCAATGCAAAATGCCGCCGGCTGGACAACCTGGGCCTCATCATTATCGACTATCTGCAGCTGATGCAGGGCTCCGGCTACGGAAAGAACAGTGAGAACCGTGTTGTTGTTGTCGGCGAAATTTCCCGGTCTTTGAAGATCATGGCAAAGGAACTGAATGTGCCTGTGATCTGCCTGAGCCAGCTGTCCCGTGCGGTGGAGAGCCGGACGGATAAACGGCCTATCCTTTCGGACCTTCGAGAATCCGGCGCTATCGAGCAGGATGCGGACTCCGTTATGTTTTTGTATCGGGACGAATATTATAATCCGAACACCGAGGAGACGGGTACGGCGGAATGCATTGTTGCAAAAAACCGTCACGGCGAGACCGGTACGGTAAAGCTCCAGTGGGTGGGTCAGTACCAGTCCTTTGCGGATCGGGAGTGGAAGCATGCTGAATAAACTGCGTGCCTTTAACAGGGAATACGCCCTGATCACGCCGGGGGACCGGGTGACGGCGGCGGTATCCGGCGGCGCGGATTCCGTTGCGCTGCTGTTTGCCCTGTACCTGTTGAAAGACGAGCTGGAGATTGAGCTGGAGGCTGCCCATTTTAACCATCACCTTCGGGGGGAGGAGTCGGATCGGGATGAGGATTTTGTCCGAGAATTCTGCGGTCGCTATGATATCCCGCTCCATGTGGGCAGCGGGGTGATCATCCCCGGAAAAAAAGGGCTGGAGGCTGCTGCCCGGGACGCGAGGTATGCTTTTTTGCGCGCGCTTCCCGGCAAAGTCGCCACCGCGCATACGGCGGACGACAATGCCGAGACGGTGCTTATGCGTATGATTCGCGGTACCGGCCTGAAAGGACTGGGGGCCATTGCTCCGGTCAGCGGGAATGTGATTCGCCCTATGCTGACAGTCACCCGGGCGGAAGTGGAAAAATTCCTGGCAGAATATGCCTTGCCCCACGTGGAGGATAGCTCCAACGGCTCAGACGCGTTTCTGCGCAACCGTGTGCGCCGGGAGATCATGCCGCTTCTGCGGGCAGAGAACCCCAAAATAGGAGAGAATCTTTCCTCCATGGCACTGCTGCTGCGGCAGGATGAAAGCTGCCTGCAGGCAGACATTCCGGACAGACTTCCGGAGGTTTTGGAGCTGCGGGCCATGGAGCCAGCCCTCCGCAGAAGGGCGCTGGAACGGTTTCTCAAACATTCCGGCGTTAAAGAGCCGGAACAGTCCCATATTTTACAGGCTGAGCAGCTTGTCTTCCACCGGAGACCGTCGGCAAGGATGCAGTTCCCGGGCGGAGTGACCATCGGACGGGAATATGGCAGGCTGGTTCGTATAGAAGACACGGCGGGGATTCCCGAGACGGCGCTTGCTGTTCCGGGTACAACACAAATCGGGAATCTTCTTTTTTCCTGCGAAGCAGCCGCTGACTTGGACGAAAAGCCGGACAGCTTTTTGGTGAAGCCGGAGGGGACGCTGATTATTCGGAGCCGCCGGACAGGGGACGAAATGCGGCTTTCCGGCGGCACGAAGAGCCTGAAAAAAATGTATATCGACCGTAAGATCCCCGCAGCCCGCCGGGCACAGCTCCCTGTGCTGGCGGATGACCGGGGAGTGCTGGCGGTTTTTGGTCTGGGTGCGGACGTTCGATTCTGCGCCGGAACCCTTCCCGCGGTGCGGGTCACTCTCACAGAGGAATAAAACGGAGGTCAAATCATGGAAAAAGATATTTTGAAGGTTCTGATCACAGAGGAGCAGATTCGGCAGCGCATTCAGGAGCTGGGCGAGGAGCTGACCCGGGACTATCAGGGCAAGGACCCCATTATTGTTGGTGTCCTTAAGGGCGTTGTCGTCTTCTATGCCGATATGATCCGGCAGATCAAGACTCCCTGTCAGATGGACTTTATGTGGATATCCTCCTATGCGGGTACGACCTCCACCGGCAATATGGTGGTGAAGCGGGATATCGGTTCCGATATCAAGGGCCGCCATGTATTGATTCTGGAGGATATCTACGATACCGGCAGCTCTCTGGATTTTACCTATCGTCATCTGCTTTCCAAGGAGCCCGCATCCCTGAAGATCTGCACCTTCCTGGATAAGCCCGAGCGGCGGAAACCCGGCATTACTTTGAAGGCCGACTATGTTGGCTATACTGTCCCCAATGAGTTTGTGGTGGGCTATGGCCTGGATTATAACGAGCATTACCGAAATCTGCCCTATATCGGCGTTCTGAAACCTGAGGCCTATGGGGCCTGAGCGAGAAATAAGGAGTTTTTGCAGCATTGAATTATCGTAAGTTCATTCCAACCATTCTGTATCTGGTGGTTCTGTTTCTGGTTCTTTCCTGGGCCAGCGGCCTTATGAGCGGGACCACCGACTCCGTGCCCTATTCCAGGGTCGTGGAGCTGTTTCAGCAGGAGCAGGTCAAGAGTTTTGTGGTGAAGGACAACACCATTACCCTGGAGCTGCGCAGCCCGGTGAACGGCCGCACGGAGATCAGGACCAATCTGGCCCAGCCGGAGCAGTTCCGCAGCGAGTATGAGAGCCTTTTCCAGCAACAGCATGATAAGGGCATTCTGGAAAGCTATGATTTTATTCCCACAAAGAGTTTTACAGCCTATGATATTGTGTTCCCGCTGCTGATTGTGGGCGCGGTTCTGCTGGTTTTGTGGACCCTGATCATGGGCCGCATGAATGGCAATAATCCTATGGCAAACTTCGGCAGAGCCAGAACTGTTCTGGGCGTGCCGGACGGAAAGAAAGTGACTTTCGCTGACGTTGCCGGTGCGGACGAGGAAAAAGAAGAGCTTGAGGAAATCGTAGACTTCCTTCGCAATCCAAAAAAATTTACCGACATCGGCGCGCGCATTCCCCACGGCATTCTGCTGGTAGGTCCTCCGGGCACCGGCAAGACCCTGCTTGCCCGGGCAGTAGCCGGAGAGGCGGGGGTCCAGTTTCTCTCCATTTCCGGATCTGATTTCGTTGAAATGTATGTGGGCGTGGGCGCCAGCCGTGTCCGCGACCTGTTTGAGCAGGCGAAGAAGCTGGCTCCTTCCATTATTTTCATTGACGAGATCGACGCCGTGGGCCGCAAGCGCGGAACAGGTCTCGGCGGCGGCCACGATGAAAAGGAGCAGACCCTGAACCAGCTGCTGGTGGAGATGGACGGCTTCGGCCATACCGAGGGCATTATCGTCCTTGCCGCCACCAACCGGCCGGATATTTTGGATCCTGCCTTGCTGCGACCCGGACGGTTTGACCGGCAGATTCAGGTCAACGCCCCGGATGTAAAGGGCCGTGAGGAGATTCTAAAGGTCCATTCCAGAGACAAGAAGCTGGATTCCTCTGTCAATCTGCGCACCATTGCCCGGGCAACCTCCGGCTTTACCGGTGCGGATCTGAGCAATCTTCTGAATGAGGCCGCTATTCTGGCGGCCCGGGAGAACCGGCCTGTGCTGAATATGGAGGACATCAACGAGGCGCTGATGAAGATCGTGGCGGGTCCCGCCAAGAAGAGCCATGTGCAGTCCCGCCGGGATCTGAAGACCACCGCCATCCACGAAGCGGGCCACGCCGTGGCTATGTACCGGCTGCCCTCCCACGACCCCGTGCGTCAGATTTCCATTGTGCCCCGCGGCAGAAGTCTGGGAGCTACCTGGTATCTGCCCAAGGACGATTCCTCCAACCTGACCCGAAACGAAATGTATGAGCAGATCGTGGGTCTGCTGGGCGGCCGTGTGGCTGAGGCCCTGTATGTAGGCGACATCTCCGTGGGTGCGTCCAACGACATTGACCGGGCGACCAAGCTCGCAAAGGATATGGTAGCCCGCTATGGTATGTGCGAAAAACTGGGCACAGTCTCCTATCTGGACGACGGCGAGGTCTTCATCGGCCGGGACTACCAGAATACCAAGAGCTACTCCGAGAAAGTGGCCGGAACCATTGATGAGGAGGTCAAATCTCTTATCGACCGGGCCTATGAAGACTGCAAGGCCATTCTCGAAAAGGACGGCGACAAGCTGCAGCAGGTGGTATCCTACCTTATGGAGCATGAGACCATGACCGGGGCGCAGTTTGCGGACATGATGGAGGGCAGAGAGCTTTCCGAGGCATCCGCTACCGCGCTTACCGATGGCTATGGCGAGGAAGACAGCGAATGATTGCATCACCCCGGCAGACCAGTCTGCCGGGGCTTTTCGCGCTTGACAGAAAGTGCTATAATAAAGCTATCAAAAGCAAGGAGGAATATGCATGCGTAAGAATTTCGGAGCAAAGGCATGGACCTATCCCCAGCCTGTATTTATCATCGCCGCCTATGACGAGAACGGCACCCCGGACGCAATGAACGCCGCCTGGGGCGGCATCAGCGACAGCGAAGAGATTTCTATCTGCCTTAGTGCCGGCCACAAAACCGTAAAGAATATTCTGACGAGAAAAGCGTTTACCATCAGCATGGCGACAGCCGCGCAGGCGGCGGCCTGCGACTTTGTGGGTATTGTAAGTGCCAATCAGGTGCCGGACAAGTTCCAGCGGGCGGGCTTCCATGCCGAAAAGGCCAGCCAGGTGGACGCGCCTCTGATTCGGGAGCTGCCCATGGCGCTGGAGTGTGAGCTGGTGCGCTATGACCCCGGCACCGGCCGGATGGTGGGCCGGATCGTCAATGTCTGTGCTGATGAAGCTGTGCTGGATGAAACCGGCAAGATCGATCCTGAGAAGCTGGAGCCGATCGTCTTTGACCCTGTACACAATACCTACCGCAAGCTGGGCGAAATCGCCGGTCACGCTTTTCGGGACGGCATGCAGCTGAAGTGATTTTTTACAAGGCGGGAAGTAAAAATCCTGCCGAAACTGGGCGAGTATACAAAACCCCTGCCGAAAACGCATTTTCGGCAGGGGTATGCTATAGTTACCCCAACGAAAACTGAATATTGTGCGATAGGAAGCTGACGGAAAACAGGGCGTTTGCCCGACCGAAGGAGTAACACTCTCAGGTGCCGCGTTTGCGCGGCAGGACCGCCGGTGGATCGCACTCTGGAGACATCTGAATTTTTCAGAGGCCGAAGGTGCAAGGGGTGTTTCTCACCGAATCTCTCAGGCAAAAGGACAGAGTATTTTGATTCCGCAGTGGCGTATTGACTGCGGCGTATCTGAACTTTTTTGACAGGAGTACCCCATGCGGGTATTCCTGTTTTTCATAGAAAAGGGAGGATTGTTTATGAACGGACTGCGGGATCTTATAGCCACGGTCAACGGGAAAGTGAATGACTTTGTTTGGGGCCTGCCCATGCTGGTGCTGCTGGTGGGTACCGGCATTTTGATGACGGTGCTGACGAAGGGCTTTCAGCTGATTTACTTCAAATGCTGGATGGACAATACCGTCGGTGCCATTTTTAAGAACAAGCATGTTACTGCCCACACCGGCAAGGAGGACCGTTCCATCAGCCAGTTTCAGAGCCTTTGTACAGCTCTGGCGGCGACCATCGGTACCGGCAATATCGCGGGTGTTGCCGCGGCCATTGCGGCAGGCGGCCCCGGGTCAATTTTCTGGATGTGGATTGTTGCGATTTTCGGTATGATGACCAACTATTCCGAAAACGTACTGGGAATCTATTACCGCCGGAAGAACACGGCAGGGGAATGGTCCGGTGGGGCCATGTACTACCTGCGGGATGGCCTTGGCAGTTTCAAGGGCTGCAGGCAGGTGGGTAAGATCCTGGCACTGCTGTTCAGCGTGTTCTGCATTTTTGCGAGCTTTGGCATCGGCAATATGGGACAGATCAATTCCATCGCCACCAACATGCGGGCGGTTTTTTCCATTCCCAACTGGGTCGCAGGCATTTTCCTGATGGTCGTTGCTGCGCTGGTGGTGGTCGGCGGCCTGAAACGGATTGCGGCGGTTACGGAAAAGCTCGTGCCGGTCATGGCACTGCTGTATGTGCTTGGGGCGCTGGTCAGCGTTGTCTGGAACTATCAAAGCATCCTTCCGGCGTTTGCCTCTATCTTCAAGGGCGCCTTTGCTGTGAAGGCAGTTGGGGGCGGCATCGTCGGCAGCGGTGTGAAGGCGGCGGTGACCTGGGGCATGAAGCGGGGCGTCTTCTCCAATGAGGCGGGCCTGGGCTCCAGCGTTATGGTCCATTCCAGTTCCAATGTAAAGGAACCTGTGGCGCAGGGAATGTGGGGCATTTTTGAGGTCTTTGCCGATACCCTTGTGGTCTGCACCCTGACGGCACTGGTGGTGCTCACCAGCGGATTGGTGGACCTGAATACCGGTGCTGTGCTGACTTCCATGGAAAAGACCGCCATGGTGGCTGAGGCGTTCAGTCTGCATTTCGGAAGCTTCGGCAGTGCCTTTATTGCCATTGCAATTCTGCTTTTCGCTTTCTCTACGGTCCTCGGCTGGAGCCACTACGGAACCAAAGCGTTTGAGTATCTTTTCGGCACCAGAGCAGCCATGGGCTACAAGGTTTTCTTTGTACTCTTTGTTATTGTGGGCGCGACCATGCAGCTGGACCTGGCCTGGGACCTCAGCGATACCTTTAACGGTCTTATGGCCATTCCCAACCTGATTGGCGTGGTAGCGCTCAGCGGTATGGTTCGGAAAATTACCCGAAATTACATAGACCGCCGCCTTCACGGCAGAGACATTGAACCTATGTACTCCGCTTTTCCGGAAGTGCAGAAAGAGCAGGAGAAAACAGTCAACCCGTAAATTCGGAACAGGGCCTGCGGGCCCTGTTTTTTTAGTTGCGTATGGCATCGAAATTTGATATGATATGGAAAAAGTCGGCGTCCCGACAAAAAGCGAGGAAAGACCATGCGAAAGGTAATTGCATTCATGCTGACGCTGCTGCTTCTGACGGTCCCCGTCTGGGCGGACGAAACGGAGGAAGCACGGAATGTTCGGGAAATTTATACTGTAGAGGATTTGTACGCGGTCAAGGAAGCCCCAACCGAGAGCTATATCCTGATGGAAGATCTGGATATGAAGGGGCAGACCTGGACTCCGTTTGCTTTTTCCGGCCACTTTGACGGTCAGGGACACAGCATTCTGAATCTGGAGCTTTCCGAACCGGGGGCGGAAATGTTCACGGTGGTGGACGGTACCCAGCAGACGTTTGACGCTGTTTTCTGCGGCCTTTTTTCGGCGCTTACGAATGCGGAAGTTAAAAATCTGAACCTGCTGAATGTTCATGGTGTGATCCAGTCAGCCCAGCCCTGTCTGGCGGGCCCCATTGCGGGCTACAGCATGGACAGCACCATTACGGATTGCTCCGTTACCGGGCGGCTGGAACTGCGGGCTTATAACAGTATGTATGGGCTTGGGGGCCTGGCGGGCTATGGCGTAGGCGATATCGTAGGGTGCAAAACCGATGTGACCCTGATCTGCGTAGATACAGACGACTCTACTATGGATTTCCAATTTATGGGCGGCGCCTATGCCGCGGGCTTTATGACCGTTGAGAATTGTGATATCAAGCTGGATGGCTATATTTCCGAGCATGGCTATGTTCACAGCGGCGGCGTAGTGGGGATGCTGATGCAGTACCCCATTGCCATGGGACGCAGCGGACTGATCACGGACAATACTGTTTCCGGAAAAGTGAGTTTTTTTGAACACAGCGACAGATACCACGGCTATTGCGGAAAGGTCTATGGCGATCTGAAGACGAATGTCAACTTTAACTACCGTATCACCGACAACGACGCCTTTGTGGAAAGGAACGAAACCAGAGACTACTCCAGAGAACTGCGGCCGGAAACCTGCGAGAAGCCGGACTATGAGAAGACAGTGGTCCCGGCGGACTGCACGCATTTTGGCTACACAAAATACACCTGCAAGGGCTGCGGATATACTTTCCTTTCGGATTATCAGCTGCACACCTCCCACAGCATTTCCGAGTGGAAGGTGATCAAGCCTGCCACCCGGGAGGAGACCGGGGAAAGCGTCGGAAAATGCGACGTGTGCGGGGCAGAGGAGACCCGGATCGACCCGGTACTGACGGAGCCGGAACCTGAAACTGTGCCGGAGACAGAACCGGAGACCCGGCCGGAGACAACCGCGGCCACGGAGGCCGTCACGGAGCCTGAGACCATCCCTGTAACGGAACCGGAAACCGTTCCGGAGACGGTTCTGCCGGAGAAAGTGCCCTCCGGCAAGAGGCCATCTTTTCACCTACTGTGGATATTGGCACTGATTGCCGTAATCCTTGTGGCTTTGATCTGGCGGATGCTGGCCTATAAACCCCAGCACGCGAAGAAACGGAAGAAAAAAGAACAGTAAAAAACAGGGACGGCCATCGGTCGTCCCTGTAATGCTGTCAAAATTTACTTTGCTTCTGCCAGCGCCTGCTTCAGGGCGGTGGCCAGCTGATCGGGGCAGGAGGTGCTCTTCATACCGCACTGGATGCCGGCTACCCGGTCAATCACATCCTCGGCCTTCATGCCTTCTACCAGGGCGCCGATGCCCTTCAGGTTGCCGTTGCAGCCGCCGATGAACTGCACATTGTGAATTTTTCCGTCTTCCAGGTCAAAGAAAATGGTCCGGGAGCAGGTGCCCTTGGTGGTGTACTCGTAATGCATAATGCGTTTTTCCTTTCTGATCTTTGAATTTCTTATTTGGTAAGGTCTGCCAGTTTGGCGTCCAGCAGTGCCGCAATGGGCAGCGGGGGAACGATCATCTGATGGCCCCGCTCTCCGGCGGACAGGGCAATGGTGTCCGACAGCTGACAGAGTTCGTCGATATAGGTGGGGTATTTCTTTTTCATCCCCACAGGGCTGCAGCCGCCCCGGATATAGCCAGTCAGCCCCAGCAGTTCCTTTACATGGATCAGCTCCATGTTTTTGTCTCCGGCCGCCTTGGCGGCTTTTTTCAGGTCCAGTTCGCAGCACACGGGGATGCAAAACACATTGATGCCGGTTCGCTCGCCCCGGGCCACCAGAGTTTTGAAGACCTGTTCCTCCGGCATGCCCAGAACCTGGGCCGCGTGGATGCCGCTGAGGTCACTTTCATCATATTCGTAAAATTTTTCCTCGTAAGGAATGCCGGCCTTTTCCACAAGGCGGATAGCATTTGTTTTTGCAGACATTCTGAATCACCGCCCCCTATTATAGCCGCCTTTCCTCCTTTTTGCAATAGGGAATTGAATCTCCGCTTTTGGGATATCCTATGTAAAAAAGGAGGACGAACATGGAAACGGAGAAAAACGCGGATATCAAAAAAGAGGAGCGGAACCAGATTGTGGAGTTGGGTTCCGACATGACCCGTTCGGAAAAGGGCAATATTTACACGCTGACCATTATTGGCCAGATTGAGGGCCACCAGGTGGCCCCGGAGACGGTGAAAACCACGAAATACGAGCATATCCTGCCCCTGCTTGCGGGAATCGAGGAGAGCGACGATGTGGACGGCTTGCTCCTTTTGCTCAATACGGTGGGCGGCGACATTGAGGCAGGGCTTGCCATAGCGGAAATGATTGCGGGGATGCGAAAGCCTACAGTGTCTCTGGTGCTGGGGGGCGGGCACTCCATCGGCATCCCTCTGGCGGTGTGCACAAAGCGTTCCTTCATTACCCCTACGGCCAGCATGACCGTGCATCCTGTCCGCATGACCGGGCTGGTGGTGGGAGCGCCCCAGACCTTCCGGTACTTCCAGCGTATCCAGGAACAGATCGCGGAATTCGTTACAGCCAACTCCCGGATATCCAAGAGGGAATTCGAAAAGTATATGATGGCAACGGGGGAGATGGCCACGGATGTAGGCACCATTCTCTACGGCAAGGAAGCGGTGGCCTCCGGCCTTATCGACCGCCTGGGCGGCCTGAACGATGCGCTGACCTGTCTGCATAAAATGATTGATAAGCGCAAAGCGGAAAAGAAATCATAATGAATGCCCGGCGGGAATGAACCGCCGGGTGTTTCCACATTTGCGGAAACAGAGAAAAAAACATTGTATTTTTCTGGATTTGTGATACAATAATCAAAACTGTGGAAAGCAGCAAGCAATGCAGTGATTTAGGAGGTTATTTTTATGGCTGAATATAGGCAGTACATCACCCAGACTGAAGAGAATGGGCGTGTTTTAATTTCTGAAGATGTTGTGTCGGTTATCGCGGAGCATGCGGTTTCCGAGGTGGAGGGCGCCGCCGGAATCTATGCCAAGCCCGGCAACGAGGTCGCGGACCTGATCGGCAAGAACTGGGGCCGGGGTCTGAAGATCCAAATTGCCGAGGATAATTCCGTAACCATTGACATGGATATCCTGATCCATTACGGCTACAGTGTTGTAGACGTAGCCGGCAATGTGCAGACCGCTGTTGCCTCCGCTGTGGAATCCACGACCGGCGTCAAGGTGACCGCGGTGAATGTGAATGTCAGCGGCATTTCCCGAAAGTAAGAGGTTTGGAATGACAAGAGCAGATGCGAGAGAACTGGCCGTTCATTTGATTTATGCCCGGGAGTTTACGGGCGAGGAGCCGGAGCAGGTGGTCGCCACCCGTCTGAATAAGGAATACTATCCCTCTCTTTCTCAGGAGAATGCCGTCTATACGGACCGTCCCAGCAATTCTCAGCTGCGGTATATCGATTCCGTGGTGTCCGGCGTTGCCAACCGCAGCGACGAGCTGAACGAGGTTATCAAGCGCTTCTCCATCGGTTGGGATATCAGCCGTATTTCCCGGCTGACCCGGTGTGTTATGGAGCTGGCCATTTATGAAATTCTGTACGTAGACGATGTGCCCACCGGCGTCGCCATTTCCGAGGCGGTCCGTCTGGCGAAGCTCTACGACGGTGACGACACCGGCGCGTTCACCAACGGTATTCTGGGTGCGTTTGCCCGGAGTCTGACCGGGAACAAAGAGGAAAACTGACATGGGCGTGATTGGTATTGATACCAGCAATTACACCACCTCCATTGCCTTTTTGAATGGCGACTGGGGGGAGAATTGCGGAAAGCTCTTGCCTGTGAAACAGGGAGAGCTGGGACTGCGCCAATCCGATGCCGTTTTCGCACACATTAAAAGCCTGCCGGAGCTGTCCGGCAGGCTGTTTTCCCATATTCAGGGGGATACGATCACGGCGGTAGGCGTCAGCACCCGTCCCAGGGCAGTGGAGGGCAGCTATATGCCCTGCTTTTTGGTAGGGTACTCTCACGCAAAGCTTTTAAGCGAAGCATTCCATGTGCCCCTGGTGGAGGTTTCCCACCAGCAGGGACATATCGCGGCGGCTCTGTGGAGCGCGGGACGGCTGGAGCTACTGGACGCTCCCTTTCTGTCCTGGCATCTCTCTGGCGGAACCACAGAGCTTCTGCTGGCAGAGCCGGAGGGCAGGAATGTGAAATGCACGAAAATCGGCGGCACGACGGATATTTCCGCCGGTCAGCTGATTGACCGGACGGGTCAGCTTCTGGGTCTCCCGTTCCCGTCGGGCAAGCATCTGGATGCCCTGAGCGGGGAGGCGGAGAAAAAGGACAAATTCCGGGTCAAGTGCGAAAACAGCAGCTTTTCCCTCTCCGGGATGCAGAACAAGGTGACCCAGTATTTTGAGCAGGGGAACAGTCCCGCGGATACGGCGGCCTTTGCCCTGCGCTGTGTTGCCGGGGCGGTATACCAGGCCACGGAACAGGCACTGAAAGCATATCCCGGGCTGCCGGTGCTGTTTTCCGGCGGCGTGGCGTCCAATTCCATGCTGCGGCAGTGGATGGCACCGTTGAATCCCATATTTGCCCAGCCCCAGTATTCTACAGACAATGCCATGGGCGTGGCGGTGCTTGCCAGGCGGCTGACGGAGGTGTGATATGCCCCAGATACTCTCCATTACCCAAATCAATGAATACATTCAGGGGAAGATGAACGCGGACCCTATGCTTGCGCAGGTGGCTGTCCGGGGAGAAATCAGCAACTATAAATGCTACCCATCCGGACACCATTACTTTACCCTGAAGGACGAAGCATCGGCCTTGAAATGCGTCATGTTCAAAGGAAACGCCATTGGCCTGCGCTTCCGGCCGGCCAACGGCATGAAGGTCATTGCCCTGGGACGGATCTCCGTATATCCAAGAGACGGCGCTTACCAACTCTATTGTTCGGCTATGAGCGTGGACGGTGTAGGGGACCTGTACGCGGCCTTTGAGCAGCTGAAGGCGAAGCTGGCGTCCAAGGGCCTGTTTGACCCCGAAAAGAAAAAGAAGCTGCCGAAATATCCGGGAACCATCGGCGTGGTCACCAGCTCTGCCGGGGCGGCGGTTCATGATATTCTGCGCATTTTGCGTAAGCGCTATCCGCTGGCGCAGGTAAAGCTCTTGCCGGTCCGGGTTCAGGGTGCGGAGGCTCCTGACGAGATTGCGGCTGCCATCCGCTATGCCAACGCGCACCGTCTGGCGGATCAGCTGATTGTGGGCCGGGGCGGCGGTTCGCTGGAGGACCTCTGGGCTTTTAATGATGAACGGGTGGCCTACGCCATCTATGAGTCGGAAATCCCCATTATTTCCGCTGTTGGACACGAACCGGATGTGACCATTGCGGACTACGTGGCGGATCTGCGGGCAGCGACACCCTCCAATGGCGCGGAGCTGGCAGTGCCGGATCAGGAAGCTCTGCTGCAAAATCTGGACGCGCTGAACGGCGCAATGGCGGCAGCTCTGAGCCGGCAGCTGAAGCTGGCCGCGCAGCGGCTGGACGCCTTGGCGGCAAGCCCTGCTTTGCGCGGCCCCACGGCTTACCTAGAACGAAAAGAGAAAGATTTGCGGCTTCTGAAAAACAGGATGATCTCCGCTCAGGAGCGGATGATCTCGGCCAGCAATGCCCGGTTTGTAAGCTGTGTTGCCAAGCTGGACGCCATGAGTCCCCTGAAGGTCCTGAGCCGAGGCTATGCCATGGCTCAGACAGGAAACGGAGAACTGCTCAGGTCCATCCATCAGGTGAACCCGGGGGACAGTATTCTTGTCAATATCAGCGACGGTACAATAACCGCTTCGGTTTTGAATACAAAGGAGACGGAACATGAATCAGCAGAATCAGACGTTTGAACAGAATATGCTTCGCTTAGAGCAGATCGTCCGGGCCATGGAGCGGGGGGATGTGGCGCTGGAGGAATCCCTGAAGCTCTTCCAGGAGGGCACCGAGCTGGTGCGCGCGTGCGGCAAGCTCCTGGAGGACGCCAAACTCCAGGTCAGTAAGATCACCGCCGGACCGGACGGCGAGCCTGCGGAGGAGCCTTTCGATGAACAGCCTTGAGGAGCGCACCGGGCTATACCGGGAGAAGATCGAGGCATACCTGAAAGAAGTTTACGCTCCCTTTCTGGAAGAACCTCAGAAACTGATCTTTGAGGCCGCGAACTACAGCCTTCTGGCCGGAGGGAAGCGGCTGCGGCCCATTTTCACTCTGGATTTCTGCCGGATGTGCGGCAGACCCTATGAAAAGGCCATGCCCTTTGCGGCGGCTATGGAGATGGTCCATACCTACAGCCTGATCCATGATGATCTGCCCTGTATGGACAACGACGATTACCGCCGGGGCATGCTGACCAACCACAAGGTCTACGGCGAGGGAATCGCCGTTCTGGCAGGAGACGCCCTGCTGACGGATGCCTTTGCCATGGCTGCCCGGGCGGAACTCCCTGATCCTGCCGATATGGCCCTGGCCATTGGTGTACTCAGCGAATGCGCCGGTTCCCTCGGTATGATCGGCGGGCAGGTGCTGGATATTCTTAGCGAGCAGCGGCAGTGTACCGAGCAGGAGGTTCTGGATATCCAGAGCAGGAAGACCGGGGCGCTGATCAATGCTGCCTGCGTTTTGGGCGTTATCGCCGGAGGCGGCAGCGAGAAACAGCGTCAGGCCGCCGCTGAGTTTGCGGGGCTTCTGGGGCTTGCTTTCCAGATCCGGGACGATATTCTGGATGTGATCGGCGACGCCAAGGAGCTTGGCAAGGCCGTGGGCATGGACAGTGATAAGAATACCTTTGTACGGCTGTACGGCGTTGACGAATGCGAAAAGCGGGTAGAGAAATATACGAACCTGGCAATCGAACGACTGGATGCCTTTGAGGATAGCGGCTATATGCGTGGGCTGGCCCTGAGCCTGACCCGGCGGCGCAGCTAAAGAAGGAGAAAAACCAAATGGTCAAATTTCGGGAAAACTACTATGCGGATGTCCGGATCGAGGACCGCAGCCGGACGGTGATCCAGTACCAGGACGGCAATCTGCAGGAATTCAAGACCCCTGTGGAGGTTCGGGCGTTCCTGCGGGTATACGATGGAAAGATGTGGTACTACGCCTCCGTCACAGATGTGGCCCATGTTCAAAAGACTCTGGACCGGCTCTATGACGCGGCGTCTCCCAACCCCGACATCGAAAAAGATCCCATCGTCTCCAAGCTGGAGCGAAACAGGGACAGAAAGTTTATTTTTGAGGACCACTCTGTGCGGAATATCCCCGTGGAGGAAAAGCAGGCCCTTTTGCGGAGCTATCTGCCCCTGCTGAGCGAGGACAGCGCCTGCGCCATGCCGATTGGCATCTATCTGGACCGGAACAGTGTGTTTACCTTCCGGTCCTCCCTGGGCGCGGATATTACATACGATTATCAGACCTGCGGTCTGTCTCTGCGGTGCAGCATGGCGGAGGGGGAGAAGAAGTTCTCCGCCGCCTGGCAGCGGGGCTGCACCCGGTTTGAGGAGCTGAAGGGCCTGACGGACGAGATCCGGGCCTCCATGCGGGAGCAGGCGGCGTTCATGCGGGAGTCCGTGCCGGTGGTGCCCGGAAAGTACCCGGTGGTGCTGTCCCCCGAGGCGGCGGGCGTATTTGCCCATGAGTCCTTCGGCCATAAGTCCGAGTCCGATTTCATGCTTTCCGATGAATCCATGCGCCAGGAATGGCAGATCGGCAAACAGGTGGGCTCTCCCATTTTGTCCATTGCAGAGTGCGGCGAGTACCCCGGCAGCGGTTATGTGCCCTACGACGACGAGGGTACCAAGGCCAGAAAGAATTACCTGATTCAAAACGGCATTCTGGCAGGGCGGCTCCACAGCGGCCAGACCGCCGCGGCGCTGGAAGAGGGGCTCACCGGCAACGCTCGGGCCATTGACTGCACCTTTGAGCCCATCGTCCGTATGACCACCACCTATATTGAGCCGGGCGACCAGACCTTCGAGCAGCTGATTGCCCCCATCCAGAAGGGCTACTACATCAAGACCATCTCCCACGGCAGCGGTATGAGCACCTTCACCATCGCCCCGCGTCTGGCCTATGAGATCGAAAACGGCCATCTGGGCAAGCCCATCCAGATCAGCGTCATTACAGGCAGCGTCTTTGAGACCCTCGGCCTGATTGATGGATTGTCCAATGAGCTGACGCTGCTGTCCTTTGTGGCCGGCGGCTGCGGCAAGATGGAGCAGATGGGCCTTCCTGTTGGCTTCGGCGGCCCCTGCGTCCGGGTATCCGAAATGAACGTGCAGTGAGGTGGGAAAAGATGGATAAGGAATTTTTGAAGAACAGCAGTCGTTCCGTGACCCTGAACATCACCGGCGGCAAGATCGACAGCTACCGGGAAAAAGAGCAGACCACCGGCACCGTCCGGGTCTATGCCAACGGCAAGATCGGCGTGGCGGGCTGTCTGGGTGAGCCGGACGAGGAAAAGCTCACCGCCCAGGCGGAAAAGGCCCTGGAGCTTGGCATTCCCTATGTCAGCGCTCTGGACGGCGCTCTGGAGCGAACCCGGGACAACAGCGCGGAGATCGTCCCCGAAAAGGAGCTGATCCCCACCATGCAGGCCATGCTGGATGAGATCGGGAAGGAATGCCCCGGCTTTGCTGTCAGCAACAAGATCTGTCTGACTTGGGAATCCGGCGAATACCGGAATTCCAACGGACGGAACCTGAAGAGCAGCGGCAGCTCGCTGGCTATCAGCCTGCTGTTCCAGAGCAGAGGCTCCGGCAATCTGATGGACGCGTTCTATCAGTACAGCGGCAGGACCTTCGATCCGGAGAAGGTCGTTGCTGGCTGCAAGACGGTGTACGATGCTTACAACACCCCGGCGGAGCTGGAAGAAGGGGAGTGGCCCGTGATTATCTCCGCGGGCGAGCTGCTGGGTCAGGCCATCAGCCATTTCGTGGGCGAAATATATGTTTCCGGCGCGTCTCTGCTCGGCGGAAAGCTGGGGGAGGAATGCTTCTCCGAAAAGCTGAGCTTCGGAGACGACCGGAATTCCGCCACAAACCCTGGCAGCTTTTTCTTTGACGATGAAGGCACGGTGAGTCCGGAGGACCGGAGCCTTCTCATACAGAACGGGACGCTGAAAGCTGTGCTGACGACGAAAAACTCCGCCGCGAAATTTGGCCTGCCGGTCTCCGGCCATGCGGGGTCTGCCTATGACGGTGTGCCGACCCTGACTATGCAGGGCCTGTATGTGGCCCGGACCGCCGATGATATCCGCAGGATCGTTCCCGGAAAGGCTGTCTATGTCATGTCCGCCAGCGGCGGCGACTATACCCCCAGCGGCCATTTTGCGACCCCTGTCCAGATGGCTTACCTTGTGGAGGGCGGCAGGCTGGTAGGCCGTCTGCCGGAGCTGAACATCAGCGGCGACTTCTTCGATATCCTGGGCAAGAACTACCTGGGAGCAATTCCCAACACCCTGGCGAACTGCTGCCCCGACAGCTTGATGGTCACAAAGCTGCAGGTGACAAAATAAAATTCGACGCGATACATCTTGCATCGATCTCAAAAACAGCAGGGGACGATGCCCTCATCGTCCCGAAGCTTCGGAAACAGAGCGGTACGTTCCAACGTGACCTTCTGAAAACCGGGCCTCGGGACAATGTAGGCATCGTCCCTTTGGTCTCAAAATAAGGAAATTATGGAATTCTTTAGGGATTCTCAGAGCCTGCAGGTAATTCGTGAATCCGGAACAGAGGTCTGGCCACCCGCTTATACAGCAGCATGGTCAGCAGGGAAACCACCGTGCCCTTCAGCAGATTCAGCGGAGCGACGCACAGGGCGGCGAAGGAATAGACCCCGGAAACGCCGCTGTGAATCTTGGCACCCATACCGATGATGACCTCCAAAGGAATGCCGTAGAGCTGGGCAAATTTGGGCAGCAGATACCAGGCATTGAACACGCTGCCGATGACTGTCATGGTCAGGGTACCAATGACCAGGCCGACAATGGCGCCGGTCTTGTTCTTATGCAGATGATACCAGACGGTTGCGGGCAGTACAAAGCAGCAGCCCACGAAGAAATTGGCAAAGTCGCCTACAAAGGCGGTGGAGGTACTCTTCAGCAGCAGTTTCAGAAGGATCTTGATGCCTTCAATGGCCACAGCGGCGCTGGGTCCAAGAAAGAAGCCTCCCAGCAGAACGGGCACTTCGGAAAAGTCCAGCTTGTAGAACTCCGGAGCCAGGAATACCAGAGGAAAGTCCAGAATGTGCAGCACAACGGCAATGGCGGAGCAGATGCCGATAATGCTGACTCGCCGGGCGGGACTTACATGGCGCAGATGGTCAAATTTCCGTTCCGTCAGCCGGGCAAGCAGACCGATCACAACGATAATGGCAGCGGTGATCAGCAGAAAACTTCCGTTTTTCTGGATCTGAGAGAATAGTTCGTTCATTTTTTGTCACCTCAACGTAAAAATGCGCCCTGAGCATACACTCAGGGCGCGAAAAAACGCAGTAATTGCGTATCTTCTTCCATCCAGACTATACTGTCGGTATCGGAATCACACCGATTCGGCGCCGAAGCGTTCGCGGACTTTACCGCCGGTGGGGAATTTCGCCCCGCCCTGAAGACACAGTATTCAGTTAGCGAAAGCATAGCACAGGGATGCGTTCTTGTCAAGCCTCATTTTTTATGGTATACTTTTGTCAGAATTCCGTTTTGGTAGTCTCGGTCGGTGTTTCCGTCGGCACGGTGGTCGCTGACGGGGCAATCTTCGGCATCTGGAAGCCCTGAACCTTACCGCCTGGCGCGGTATTGGTTATGTCCCCACCGATGACCTTATTTTTGTGCACCAGCAGCGTCGCGTATACCGGCTCCGTAGCCCCGGGGTAATTCTTGACCTCATAGACATAGCGCATGACCTTTTTTCCGGCGAATTTACTGAGGTCGTAGTTCTGGCATTTCTGCAGCGCGTTGTATCGGTCGAAGACCTCATTCCCCTGGGCTGGAATCTGCACCTGTCCGGACTCTTTTGGGGAGCCGACCACATCCCAGCCGAAGCTCTTCAGAAACGCCACCCGCTGGTCATTCCCGGAGGCGTCCTGCTGCCCGAAGGTCTGCTTGCTGCCGCCGAAGAACAGGATCGCCACCAGCAGCAGAGCTGCCGCGGCCCCCAGTATCAGCATGATCTTTTTGAAATCGACCTTTGCGGTCAATACAACCATAAGATTCCCTCCCGAAAGCTGTTTTTCAATGCAGTCTATGGCTTCGGCAGGGACATTAGAACGGAGGAGTTCCATGGAACGTTTGGATAAATTTCTGAGTGACAGCGGCGCGGGTACCAGAAGCCAGGTCAAGCTGCTGTTGAAGGCCGGAAGGGTCAGCGTGGACGGGAAGCCGGAGAAGGACCCTGGCAAAAAAATCGAACCGGGGAAAAATCTTGTTTTTCTGGACGGCGCGCCTATGGGCGGATATCAGAGACGGGTCGTCATTATGAACAAGCCTGCCGGATTCGTAACGGCTACTGAGGATTCCGTGGAAAAGACGGTTATGGAACTTCTGCCGGAGCAGATGCGGCATTGGGACCTGAAGCCTGTGGGCCGTCTGGACAAGCAGACGGAAGGGCTGCTGCTCTTTACCAATGACGGCGATCTGCTGCACCGGCTGATTTCCCCTAAAAAAGAAGTACCGAAAATCTACTACGCCCGCCATGAGGGGACTGCCTCGCCGGAGGATGTGCAGTCCTTTGCCGCCGGGCTGACGCTGCGGGACGGAACGGAGTGCCTCCCGGCGCTTTTGGAGCCCATCGGCCCCGGGGAGAGCCGCGTCACGGTGCGGGAAGGGAAGTATCACCAGGTCCGTCGGATGATGGCCTCCCGGAACATGACGGTCCTCTATCTGGAACGGATTCAGGAGGGGAACCTGACGCTTTCGGGCCTCCCCAGAGGCCAGGTGCGGGAACTGACGGAAAAAGAGCTTTTGAGCATTGAACCGTGAAAACGCCTGGAAACGGCCATAGAAAAGAAATCGGCAAATTGCCGGAATAAACGACCCCCTTTTTTACATATTTGACAACTCTCTGGGAAGAATACCTAAAAAGTGAGCGGGAATTTGCAATAAAATGTCAAAAGGTACTTGCAATATGTGCAAATCTTGTGTATAATAAGACTGCAATTTTGTGGAATGCGTATTTATGCAACATTCTAAGGAGGGGCTCCACATGTCCAACAGTGTATTTCAAAGCGTGATCGTTCAATTAAAGGATATTTCCGACAGAACCTTCGGTGTGATCGATACCGAGGGCTGCGTTGTGTCCTGCACCGATGTCTCTTTGCTGGGAGAGCGTTGGCCGGACGCCGCGCTGCGGATCGGTGGTGGCGTTGATGGCATTACGGTTTTTGCCCAGAAGTGCTTCAAGGCCATTGTCGGCAGCTCCAACCTGTTTGAATATGCCGTGTTCTGCTCCGGCGATGATGAAATGGCAAAGAGCTTCTGCTCCATGGCCTACATTGCCCTGAATGATGCCAAAATCTTCTATGAAGAGAAGCACGACCGGGGCACCTTTGTGAAGAATATCATCATGGACAATATTCTCCCCGGCGATATTTACATCCGCGCGAAAGAACTGCACTTTGCCACGGATGCCCCTCGGGCGGTGTTTCTGATTCGGCAGGTGGGCCGCAGCGATGTGGCGACTGTGGATGTTCTGTCCGGCATGTTCCCGGACAAGATGCAGGATTTTGTCCTCAGCATCAACGAAAGCGATGTTGCTGTCATCAAGCAGATCACTGTCAATACGCCCAGCGAGGAGCTTGAGAAGATCGCGCAGAATATTGAGAATACGCTGAAAAATGAGCTGCGGGTCAAAACATCCATTGGCATCGGCACAGTTTCCGAGCATCTGCGGGAGCTGGCGGATTCCTACAAGGAGGCCCAGACCGCTATTGAGGTCGGAAAGGTCTTTGATACCGAGAAGAGCATCATGCGCTATGAAAATCTGGGCATCGGCCGTCTGATCTATCAGCTGCCTACCACTCTGTGCGAGATTTTCCTCAGCGAAATCTTCAAGAAGAGTTCTATCGACTGTCTGGACCAGGAGACCCTGTTCACCATCAACAAGTTCTTTGAGAATAACCTGAACGTATCCGAGACCTCCCGGAAGCTGTTCGTCCACCGGAATACGCTGGTGTACCGTCTGGAGAAGATCAAGAAGCTCACCGGTCTGGATTTGCGGCAGTTCGACCATGCCATTGTATTCAAGGTCGCTTTGATGGTTCGTAAGTACCTGGCCTCCCGGGAGACCCGATAAGTTCCCTGCTCCTGAAATTGGATATTGCAGCCATCCCGCATTGGGATGGCTGTTTTTATGTATACCATGTGGAAAGACAGGATTGTGTATGCCTCTTCGGAAAACCACAACATCTTGTGGTTGAACAGGAAAAACTGTGACCGAAATCGGAATATTTTGTTAAAAAATCCGGAATACGACCCGCTTTTCTGGCACGTCATTGACTTTTCGGCTGTTTTGTGTTACAATTCGTGTACATTGTGCGCAGACCGGTGCGGCGTGTCCTGAAAAGGGTGCCCTCGGGGATGCGGATATTTCAACTGGAGATAAATGCAAATGATCGAATTTACAGATGTCGTAAAATGCTATGAGCAGGGGAATAAAGCGCTGAACGGCGTGACCATGCAGATCGATGACGGCGAATTCTGCTTTCTGGTCGGCCCCTCCGGGTCCGGAAAATCCACCATTATCAAGCTGATCACCGGCGAGCTGCGGCCCACCTCCGGAACCGTGAAGGTCAACGGCTATGCTCTGGAGCGGATCCGCAAGCGGGAGGTTCCCCTGCTGCGCCGTACCGTCGGTGTTGTGTTTCAGGACTTCCGCCTGATCCCCAATATGACCGTTTATGACAATGTGGCATTTGCCATGCGTGTAATCGGTGCCCGGGAGCGGGAGATCCGGGACCGGGTCCCCTATGTGCTGGAGCTGGTCGGGCTGGAAAATAAGGCAAACCGGCATCCGGGCGAGATGTCCGGCGGTGAGCAGCAGCGTCTGGCAATTGCCCGCGCGCTGGTCAATAACCCCTCTACCATTATCGCTGACGAGCCTACCGGCAACCTGGACCCCGCCCGTTCCTTCGAGATTATGGCCCTGCTGCAGGAGATCAACAATCTGGGCACCACCGTTCTGGTCGTTACCCACGAAAAGAACCTGGTGGAGCTGTTTGCCAAGCGGGTCATTGCCATTGACGACGGCTATGTGGTCAGCGACGGAAGAGAGAGGTAAGTCACCATGAAATTCAGCAATATCGGATATCTTTTGAAGGAGGGCTTCAAGGGCATTTTCCTCCATGGCTTTATGTCCTTCGCCGCCGTGTGCGTTACGGTGGCTTGCCTGATCATCGTGGGCAGCTTCTCCATTCTGGCATACAACCTGGATGTTATGGTCCAGGATCTGAACCAGACCAGCGAAATCCTTGTGTATGTGGACAGCGACCTGTCTGACGCCGAGGCAAGAAGCATCGGCACGAAGATCAATGCGCTGAATAACGTTCTGCAGTCCACCTTTGTGTCCCGGGAACAGGCACTGCAGGATTTCGTTGAGGACCACAATGGCGACTCCGCCTTTAATGGCGTTCAGCCCACCGATCTGCGGCACCGCTATGTGGTGACTCTGGAAGACAACACGCTGATGGAGCAGACCGATGCTCAGCTGCGGCAGATCCCCGGCGTGGCCGATACCAAGGCTGCCTACGCTCTTGCCCAGGGCTTTAGCACCATTCAGCAGGTACTGCACATCGCCTCCGTGGCGCTGATTGCGGTGCTGCTGGTCATCTCTCTTCTGATTATTTCCAATACGGTCAAGCTGGCCATGTATGATCGGCGGGATGAGATTGCCATTATGAAGATGGTGGGCGCAACCAACGGCTTTATCCGGCTGCCCTTTATGGTCGAGGGCTTCACTTTGGGTATGATGGGTGCCGTTCTGGCCTTCGGTCTGGAATGGATCGGCTATGATGCCCTGGTGGAAAAGATTTCCACGGTGGATGCCCTGAAGCTCTTTACCTTCGTGCCTTTTGAGACACTGCTGGTGCCCATGATTCTTGTATTTGCCGCCGCAGGCCTGTTTGTCGGCATCGTCGGCAGCTGGACCTCTATCCGAAAGTTCATGGATGTCTGATTCCAAATGACTTTCGGTGTCCAAACCAATTTGCGCTTTGGCGTATTCCGCGCCGAAGCCTGTGCCGGACCAACGGCATACATCGGATAGTATCCAAAGGAGGCTTTATGAAAAATCGTAAGAAATTGGTTTCCATTCTGGCAGCTGTTATGGCTGCGATCATGGTACTGACGCTGGTTCTCAGTCTGATGCCCACAAAGGCCTATGCCGCTTCCTCCAGCGAGATCCGCAAGCAGATCAACGGTCTGCAGGAGAAGCGGACGGAAATGAAGAGCCAGATGAAAGAACTGCAGGATCAGTACAAGGCCAATGAAGACGAAATTTCGGATATCGTAGCCAGAAAAAACCTGATTGATCAGGAAATCGGTCTGCTGCATGCCCAGGTAGACAATATCAACGAGCAGATCACTGCCTACGGCGTTCTAATTGCGGACAAGCAGGACGAACTGGACGCGGCTCAGGAAAACTACGACAATCTGAACGAAGAATACAAGACACGAATCCGCACCATGGAGGAAGAGGGAACCCTGAGCTATTGGGAGGTCCTCTTCAAGGCCAACAGCTTCTCTGACCTGCTGGACAGAATGAGCATGATCGAAGAGATCGCCGCCTCGGATAACCGCCGTCTGGAGGCTCTGGACGAGGCTACAAAGGCCGTAGCCACAGCGCAGGAAGAGTTGGCAACGGAAAAGGCGGATCTGGAGCAGACCAAGGAAGAACTCAACTCTACCCAGGCCGAGCTGGACGCCAAGCGGGAAGAGGCTGACGGCGTCATTGCTGAGCTGGTCGCCAAGGGGCAGGAGATTGAGGGATTGCAGGATGAATTGGAATCCGAAGATCAGGATCTGCTGAAGCAGATTGCCCAGATGGAAAAGGAATACAACGCCGCCAAGCATCAGGAGTGGCTGGCCTATATGGCAACCTACACCACCGTCGCTCCCGCGACAACCGCTCCATCCGGCGGCAACAGCGGCGGCAGCGGCAACAACGGCAGTTCCACGCCGTCCTCCGGCGGCAGCTGGCTCCGGCCCTGCAGTTACACCTATATGTCCAGCCCCTTTGGTTTCCGGACCTCCCCTACGGCGGGCGCGTCCAGCTACCATCAGGGTGTTGACCTGGCGGCCCCCGCAAATACGCCTGTTTACGCGTCCCGTTCCGGCATTGTCACAACGACGACCTATTCCAACGCTGCCGGATATTACGTGACCATCAACCACGGCGATGGTTTTTCCTCCATTTACATGCACTTGAACAATTATGTGGTCAGCGCCGGACAGGCGGTTTCCGCCGGGCAGCTGATCGGCTATGTGGGCCGTACCGGAATTGCCACCGGATACCACCTGCACTTCGGCATTGCCTACAATGGCGCTTATGTGAATCCCTGCGCCTACGTTTCTCTGTAATGCCTGTACTTCCCACATTTCCGAGCTGAAATGTGGGAAGTATTCTATAGAAAACCAAGAGGAGTGAAGGAAATGAAAAAGAAGATTCTGATCGTGCTTTCCTATGTGCTGGTTGCGGCACTGGCCTGCGGGGCGACTCTGGCATTTGTCTACTCCGGAACAGAGAGCAGCAAGCTGCTGGACCTGGAAGACCTGATTCTGACTCGATTTGCCGGGGAACCGGATCAGACGGCAATTGAGGACGCGGCGGCTGATGCCATGGTGCAAGCCATGGGAGACCGCTGGAGCTACTATATCCCCGCGTCTGAATATGACGACTTTGCGGACAATTCCGCCAATGCCTATGTGGGCATCGGCGTCACGGTCCAGGCCACGGAAGACGGCACAGGACTGGAGGTCGTTGCGGTGCAGGCAGGCGGCCCGGCGGCTGAGGCGGGCATGGAACTGGGGGACATCATCGTTCAGGTAGACGGAACCAGCGTGGAGGGTATGACCATCTCTGAGGTTTCCGCTATGATCAAGGGCGAAGAGGGAACCTCCGTAACGGTGACCGTCCTGCGCAGCGGCGATGGCATCAGCCTTTATATGACCCGGAAGCGGATGGAGACAGTCGTTGCCTCGGCCAGGCTGCTGAACGAGCATGTAGGCCTTGTGACCATCCGCAACTTTGACGAGCGCTGTGCCCAGGAGACCATTGCGGCCATAGAGGATGTATTGGAACAGGGGGCGGATATGCTCCTGTTTGACGTTCGGAATAATCCCGGCGGCTATGCGGACGAGCTGGTCAAGGTTCTGGACTACCTGCTGCCTGCGGGTGACCTGATGCGCACCGTTGGTACGGACGGCAGTGATGAGACCATGACCTCCGATGAAAAATGCCTGAATGTTCCCATGGCTGTGCTCATCAACGAAAACTCCTATTCCGCCGCTGAACTGTTTGCTGCGGATCTCAGCGAGTACGGTGCCGCGAAAACCTTTGGGCAGCCTACCAGCGGTAAGGGCTTTTATCAGAATGTCTTCCGCTTTACGGACGGCTCCGCTGTGGGCCTGTCCATTGGCCGCTACTACACCGGCCACGGCAACAACCTGGAGGGCGTCGGCCTGATCCCGGATGTGGAGGTCAGACTGGATGACGAATCCGAGGCACTGCTCTACAACGGCATGCTGGAGCCGGAAAACGATACCCAACTCCAGGCGGCCCTGGAATACCTGATGGACAAGGTCGTAAGACCGTGATATAAAAAATGCGCCCCGAACGATCGGGACGCATTTTTTATGAGATTTATGCCAGAAGCGGTTTCAAAGCCCCGGCCAGCTGTTCCTTTTGGGCCTCGGCCTGAGTAAGATCTTTGCCCAGAGTGGTGAAATAGGTCTTGATCTTGGGTTCTGTACCGGAGGGACGAACGACTACAGTTGCGCCGCCTTCCAAGGCGTAAATCAGAACGTTGGCCTTAGGCAGGCCGGTCTTTTCGGAATCCTGATAGTCCGTGACGCTGACAACATTATAACCGCCAATCTCGGCAGGCGGGTTCTTCCGCAGGCTGTCCATGATGCCGGACATCTTCTCCATACCGGATAGACCCGGGAACTCATAGGAATCCACCTTGTTCAGATACCGGCCAAACTTGGCGTAGATGGCCTCCAGCCGCTCCTTGATGGAGGAGCCGATGGAGCGGTAGTAGGCGGCCATTTCACAGATCAGCATGGAGCCGATGATCGCGTCCTTGTCCCTGACATAGGGGCCTGCCAGGTAGCCGTAACTCTCCTCAAAGCCGAAGATGAACCGGTCTACCTGACCGGCGGCCTCCAGCTGGGCAATCTGGTCTCCAATCCACTTGAAGCCCGTCAGAACACTGCGCATTTCCACACCGTAGCTCTTGGCAACCGCGTCAGCCAAAGGCGTGGAGACAATGGACTTGACGGCTACGGGATTTTTTGGCATGGTGCCCTTTTCAATGCGGGCCTGACAAATGTAGTCCAGCAGCAGAACGCCCACCTCGTTGCCGGAAACCAGCTCATAGCTGCCGTCCGGGCAGCGGATGGCGATGCCCACCCGATCCGCATCCGGATCTGTCGCCAGCATCAGGTCCGCACCGCTCTTTTCTGCCAGCTCCAGACCCAGCCTCAGCGCCTCGAAGATCTCGGGATTCGGGTAGGGACAGGTGGGGAAGTTGCCGTCCGGATACTGCTGCTCGGGGACGATGGTGATATCGTCAATACCGATGTCGTGAAGGACCCGGGTCACAGGTACCAACCCGGAACCGTTCAGGGGGGAATAGACCAGCTTCAACCCGGCAGTCTTGCACAGGCCGGGCCGGACAGAGCGGGCTTTGATGGCATCGTACAGAGCTTCCTTGCAGTCCTCACCCACATACTGAATGAGGCCGGAAGACAGCCCTTCCTCAAAGGAAATCAGCTTGGCGCCGGTGAGTACATCGGTCTTCTGAATTTCGGCGTAGACAATAGCGGCGGCGTCATCGGTCATCTGGCAGCCGTCGGGGCCGTAGGCCTTATAGCCGTTGTATTTGGCTGGATTATGAGAGGCTGTAATCATAATGCCGGCGTTGGCCTTATAATACCGGGTGGCAAAACTCAGGGCGGGAACGGGCATCAGCGCATCGTAAATGCGGACATGGATGCCGTTGGCGGCCAGCACACAGGCGGCGGTTCTGGCAAAGACATCGGAATTGATGCGGCTGTCGTAGGAAATGGCAACCAGCTGGCTTCCGCTCTGGGTTTTTACCCAGTTGGCCAGGCCCTGGGTCGCCTGCCGGACCACATAGATATTCATTCGATTGGTGCCTGCGCCCAGAACGCCACGCAGACCGGCAGTGCCGAACTTCAGAGCAACGGCAAACCGATCCCTGATCTGCTCATCGTTGCCGGAGATTTCTTCCAGTTCCCGGGACAGCGCGGGATCCTCCAATTCCGCGGCGGACCAGCGCTTGTAATCGTCTAAATACATTCTCTTCACCTTTCCTAATTAAAAATGCAGGGTGATATTACCGATACAACTATAATTCATTTTTGGTGCATTGTCAATCTTCCGGGGCAAAAGAAAACTGCCCCGGATTCTTCCGGGGCAGAGAGAGGTTCGCTTATTCGGCAACGAAAGCGTAGGTGGCATCAGCTTCCACAGGGGTGGAGTCCACGCCGGTCGTGGCATACTCGCCGTTGATGTAGAAGGCCCAGTACTTGCCGTCCTTGTTGTAGTCCAGAGTGATGCCATTGACGGTATCGACCATCAGGCCGTACTCACTGTCAGAGCCGGAAACCAGGCCCAGTTTCACCAGAGCGGCGCCGACAGTTTCTTCGTCGGTCTTAATGGTAACAGTGGTGGTGTTCTTGTCCAGGTCGGTGACAGTGAAAGTGAAAGCGGTAGCGCCCTCGCCGTAGGTCTGGCCCTCCACCATGGTGGCAACGGTAGCTTCTGTGGCCTCAGGGGCCTTTTTGCCGCAGGCGACCATGCCGAAGCACAGCGTCAGCACAAGAACCATGCACAGAATAGCAGAGAATACTTTTTTCATAGTATAAAACTCCTTATAAAAATTTGCTTTCCGAAGTCTCCTCTAAAAAGCAGCCGTATTATACCATATCCGGGCAAAAAAGGCAATGCTTTTTTGCGGATACACGGTAGTTGCATTGCCCATTGCTTTTCCAACGGAATTTTGGTATAATTGTGCCAATTTGAAAGAAGGATGTGAACCCATGTCGCAGGATTCCTTTTCCAGATGCCATCCGGCTGTAAACTTCCTCTATTTTGTGACAGTGATCGGCTTCGGTGTGGTCATTCAGCATCCGGCCTACGCGATTGCCGGTTTTCTGGGGGCCTCGCTCTATTACCTGCTTTTGAAGGGAAGACAGGGGCTTTCCTTTATCGGCTCCATGGCCGGTATGTTGGTGCTCATTACGCTGCTGAATCCTCTGATCAATACATCCGGAGAGCATATCCTGTTCCGCCTTTTTGGAAGACCTTATACCCTGGAGGCCATGGCCTACGGCGCGGCTCTGGGCGTTATTTTTGCCCTGACGATGATCTGGTTCGGCTGCTACAGCGAGGTTTTGACCAGCGATAAATTCACGGCGCTCTTTGGAAATCTGATCCCGGCGCTGTCGCTGCTGCTGGTGATGGTGCTGCGGCTGATTCCGTCCTTTACCAGAAAAACCAAACAGATTATTGTGGCCCGCAGCGCCATCGGTAAGGGCGCGGACGCTACAGAGTCCCGGAAGGACCAGATCAAAAGCGGAATCAGTATTGTTTCTGCCTTGACAGACTGGGCATTAGAGGGGAGCATCGTGACGGCAGACTCCATGCGGGCCCGGGGCTATGGCTGCGCCAAACGTACCAATTTCCACATCTATTGTTTCCGCAAAAGTGACGCCTTTCTGGTTGGTCTTATTGCGTTGCTCGCTGCTCTTGTGTTGGCCCTTGGGGGCACGGAAGCGGGCTTTACCCCTTATTTTTACTGCGACTATGTTACCCTGGGATTTCCGGCCTACTGTGCGCTGCTGCTGGTCCCTTCGATCATGTATCTTCGGGAGGCAATTGTATGGAACAACTTGAAATTCGAAACCTGAGCTTTTCCTATCCGGACGCGGTCAGGGAAACCATTGTGGACGTGTCTTTTTCCATCAGCAAAGGTGAGTATGTGCTGCTCTGCGGCAACAGCGGCTGCGGAAAGACCACGCTTTTGCGGCATCTGAAATCCGTCCTGACCCCGACCGGAAGCTGCCGGGGAGAAATTCTCTACAACGGCGTCCCTTTGGAGCAGGTGGATGGGGCAAAGCAGGCCTCGGCCATCGGCTATGTTATGCAGAATCCCGATGATCAGATCGTCACCGATAAAGTCTGGCATGAGCTGGCCTTCGGTCTGGAAAATCTGGGTGTCTCCCGGGAGACCATCGGTCTGCGGGTAGCGGAAATGGCCAGCTTTTTCGGCATTCAAAGCTGGTACCATCGGGACATTTCTCAGCTTTCCGGCGGCCAGAAGCAACTGCTGAATTTGGCTTCTATTATGGCCATGCAGCCGGAAATCCTGATCCTGGATGAACCGACAGCCCAGCTGGATCCAATTGCCGCGTCGGATTTCCTGAACACCCTGAAAAAGATCAATCAGGAATTGGGAATTACCGTCCTGATCACAGAGCATCGGGCAGAGGACATTTTTCCGGTAGCGGACAGAGTCCTTGTGATGGAGAAAGGGCATCTGGCGGCAAACGCCGGTCCCAGGGAGATCGGACACAGTCTGTTTGACGCCCGAAGTCCGCTGTTCCCCATGCTCCCGGCGCCCATGCGTTCGTTTTACCAGTGCGGCGGCACCGGGACAGCGCCGTTGACCGTCCGGGAAGGGCGGAATTGGCTTACGGATGTCTTCGGCGAAAAAAAGCCCGCGGTTCGCACCCTGCCGCCATTACCGGAGCTGCCGAAAACCGAACCGGCTTTGCACATTGAGAATGTATGGCTGCGCTACGAAAAGCAGTCCCCGGATGTTCTGAAGGGCCTGACCATGACGGTTCCCTCCGGATGCCTGTATACCATTGTTGGCGGCAACGGAGTGGGAAAATCCACCACCCTGCGGACAATCTGCGGAGCCAGCAAGCCCTACCGCGGGAAAATCCAGGTCTTTGGAAAAGAGACTAAGAAATACCCACGGGGCGAGTTGTTCCGGAACTGCCTTTCCATGCTGCCGCAGGACCCCACCAATCTGTTTGTGAAGCAGAATGTTCGGGAGGAGCTGGAGGAGATGAACCCGGACAAGCAGGCACAAATTCATGCTGCGGAGCTGTGTGAGATCACCCACTTGCTGGATGCCCACCCCTATGACCTCTCCGGCGGCGAGCAGCAGCGGGTGGCTCTGGCCAAGGTGCTGCTGACGAATCCCAGGCTCCTTCTGTTGGACGAGCCTACGAAAGGCCTGGACTGCGGCTTTAAGGCCCGGTTCGCCAGGACATTGAAGCGGTTGACAGGGGAGGGGATGACCATCGTTATGGTCTCCCACGATATTGAGTTCTGCGCGGAGCATGCGGACATTGCCGCCATGTTCTTTGACGGGCAGATCATTGCCTCCGGCCGCCCCAGAGAATTCTTCGGCTCCAACAGCTTCTATACCACGTCCTCTAACCGCATGAGCCGCTGTATTTTTGAAAATGCCGTCACCGCGGAGGATGTAACAGCGTTGTACAAAGAGAATCTGGGGGATGGGCAATGAAAAAATCCACCCTGTTTTCCATCCTGACCATTTTTCTGCTGATTCCGGCGACGCTCTATTTCGGCAGCCATATCAAAGGGCGCTGGTACTACCTGACCAGTACGCTGGTGATCATCGAAATTATGCTGCCCTTCTTTGCCTCCTTTGAATCCAGAAAGCCTCAATCCCGGGAGCTTGTGACCTTGGCGGTCATGGCGGCGCTGGCGACGGCTTCCCGGGTGGCCTTTGCGTTTATTCCCTATTTCAAAGCAATTACCGCCGTTATTATGATTACGGGCATCGCCTTTGGCCCTCAGGCGGGCTTTTTGACCGGGGCCATCTCCGCTTTTGCCAGCAACTTCTTCTTCAGCCAGGGCCCTTGGACTCCATGGCAGATGTTTGCCTATGGCTTTGCCGGCTTCTGGGCAGGGCTGGTTTTCTATGGCCGCCAGAAGTGGTGCAGGCCCTGGCTGCTGGGTGTTTTCGGATTTCTGTCCATTCTGCTGATCGTGGGCCCCTTGCTGGACTGCTGTACTGTGTTCACGGTACTCAGCAAGCTGACCTGGGCCAATGCGCTGGTCATTTTCGGCCGGGGTGTGCCGGTGAACCTGATCCACGGCCTGGGCTGCGGTGTGACGCTGATGGTGCTGACCAAACCCCTGCTGTATAAGCTGAACCGCATTCAGAAAAAATACGGCATGATGCAGAAAGAAGAGGGCAATTTATGAAACGGGAACAGCTCTTTCTTTCCACGATAGATTCAAAGGCCGGGGCCGCCGCTCGGGAGCTTGGGGTGGGCATAGAAATTGCGGATTACTGCACGGCCATGAATATGGATATGCTTCTGTCGGAAACAAAGCCGAAAGTGGACGCACAGGTTCGGAATGTTTCCAATCGGGTCTTTCATGGCCCCTTCAACGAGCTTTTCCCCTGTGCCATTGACTCGCTTGCCCGAGACCTTGCGGCAAAGCGCTATTTGCAGGCTGTTCAGATGTCCATGGTTTACGGTGCGAAAAGAATGGTTTTTCACGGCGGCTATCTGCCCCACGTCTATTATCCTTGCTGGTATACGGAGCAGTCCATTCTTTTCTGGAAGGATTTTCTGAAAAAGATCCCGGAGAATGTGACCCTCTACATTGAAAACGTCATGGAATCTGATCCGCAGTGGATGGCAGACATTGCTGCCGGGGTGGATGACCCCCGGTTCCGGCTCTGCCTGGATGTGGGCCATGCCCATATCTGTTCCGAAATCCCGGTGGAGCAGTGGCTGGATACGCTGTCTCCCTGGCTTGGTCATTTCCATATCCACAACAATGACCGTAATTCTGACACCCACAGCCCCCTGGATCAGGGGACAATCTCAATGAAAGAATTTTTGACCCGGGCGGAGGCCCTGTGCCCCGACGCCAGCTACACACTGGAAGTGATAGACGGCAAACAAGGTGCCCAGTGGCTGCTTCAGCAGGGAATATTGGAGGAATAAAAATGACGCTGGAAAACTTACTTGCATCCATTCAGCCTCTCTCTCAGGAGGCTATGGCCGCCGCGAAGCTTCGGCAGGCAGCGCTTGCCAAACCCCCCGAGAGCCTGGGGCGGCTGGAGGAACTGTCCATTCAGCTGGCAGGCATCACCGGAGAGGTCCATAATTCCATGAACAAGACCCACCTGCTTGTGTTTGCCGCGGACAACGGCGTTGTGGAAGAGGGCGTTTCCAGTGCCCCCCAGTCTGTGACCCTGATGCAGACCATCAATCTGACCCGGGCGAAGACCGGGGCTTCCGTGCTGGCGAAGCACTTTGGTTCCGGCATTACGGTGTGTGATGTGGGCGTCAATGCCGTCATTCATGAACCGAAGGTCCTGAATAAGAAAATTGCCTTCGGAACCCAGAATATCGTCAGGGGACCCGCCATGACCCGGGAACAAGCCATCCAGGCCATTCTGACCGGTGCGGAGCTTGCCATGCAGACGGACGCCGATGCCATGGGCGTTGGCGAAATGGGCATCGGCAATACGACCACTTCCTCGGCAGTCCTGGCTGTTCTGCTGGGTGTCGGCGTGGAGACGGTCACAGGCCGGGGCGGCGGCATTACGGACGAATCCTTCCGGAAGAAGAAGCAGGTCATCGCTGACGCCATCGCGCTGAACAAGCCTGATCCTGCGGATCCCGTGGATGTGCTGCGGAAGGTTGGCGGCTTTGATCTGGCCGCCATGTGCGGCGCGTTCCTGGGCGGCGCGGCGAGCCATCGGCCTATGGTCATTGATGGCTTTATCTCC
Source organism: Pseudoflavonifractor sp. MSJ-30 (assembly GCF_018918045.1). Lineage (GTDB taxonomy): Bacteria > Bacillota > Clostridia > Oscillospirales > Oscillospiraceae > Faecousia. The sequence goes on along the minus strand of NZ_JAHLPU010000018.1, from coordinate 65,697 downwards.
GTGGTGGCGGCCCTGTGCGCTGTGCGGCTGTGCCCCACAGTCAGGGATTACCTGGTGCCCAGCCACGCCTCTTATGAAATCGGCTACAAGCTCGCCATGGAGGCCTTGGGCCTGCAGCCCATCTTCCTGCTGGGGATGCGACTGGGCGAAGGCAGCGGCTGCCCGTTGGCGTTTCAGGTTCTGGACGCCGCCTGCGCCGTTATCAACGACATGGCGACCTTTGACCAGGCGGGCATTGACGATGGCTACCTGGACGAGATCCGGGAAGGGGACAAGTTCACTGTGGAGGACCCAAAATGATCGTCTTCATTACGGGCGGAGCCAAAAACGGCAAATCCTCCTACGCCCAGGACCTGGCGGTGAAGCTGGCAAATGGCGGGAAGCACTATTACCTTGCCACCATGATTCCCTGCGACGAAGAGGACCGGGACCGCATCCGGCATCATTTGGTCGACCGGGCCGGGCTGGGCTTTGAGACGCTGGAACAGGGAAGGGACATTGCCAAATGCCTGGAGCACACCGATAAGGAGGGAACCTTCCTGCTGGACAGCGTCACAGCCTTGCTGCTGAATGAGCTTTACCCGGACCCGACGACATGGAAGCTGGATCCGGCGGCCCCGGACCGGTGCCAGGCAGGGCTGGAAGCGCTTTGCGGCCAGGTTAAAAATATAGTGCTGGTCAGTGATTATATCTATTCCGACGCTATGAAATACGGCGAGGAAACGGAGATTTACCGGCGGGGCCTTGCTCAGCTGGATCGGTTTCTGGCAGGGATTTCGGATACGGTCATTGAAGTCAGCGCCGGAAGCCATATTATTCACAAAGGGGGCATCGGGCTATGAAGCAGTTCCTGCACGCTTTTTTCATGTGCCAGTCTATGTTCTGCGCCATTCCCTGTCCCTGTAAAATCTGGGATGAGGATGCCCGGGATAAGCTCCTGTGGTGCCTGCCTCTGGTAGGGTTGGAGATCGGGTTATTCTGGTGGGCTTTGGGGCTGCTGTGCGGCCTGCTGGGCCTTCCTCAGGCGGTGACCGGCATTGCTCTGTGCGCGATACCCTTTTTCGCGACAGGCTTCATACATCTGGATGGCTTTATGGATGTGACCGATGCCGTAAGATCCTACCGGGATCTGGCACGGCGCAGAGAGATTCTGAAGGATTCTCATGTAGGTTCCTTCGCCGTTATCGGCGTTGTGCTGCTGATCCTGTGCCAATTTGCTTTCTGCGCATCGTTTGACAAGGAAACGGAGCTTCGGGTGCTGATCGTCATTCCGGTAGTCAGCCGCTGCGGCAGCGCATTGGCTGTTTCCGTACTGCCGAAGATGTCCACCAGCCAGTATGTAGAGAAGCGGGCGAAACCGGCGGATGTGCTGATTCCCTGCGCTTTTCTGGCGGCGGCCCTGACCTTTGCGTTTTGCCTGGGGCTTCGCGCCGGGCTTGTGCCGCTTGTTCAGATGGCGGGGTACGCCCTGGCCCTTCGAAGAGCCTACCGGTCGCTGGAGGGGATGAACGGGGATATTTCCGGTTACGCACTGACCATTTCTGAGCTGGCGGCCCTGGGGGCTCTGGCCATTCTGTAAGGAGGCTTCTATGAAACTGATTATCGGCGGCGCCTATCAGGGCAAACACGCCTTTGCAAAAGAGAAATTTGGGTTCTCTGAGGAACAGATTTTCCTCTGCACCGATACGGCCATCGATTTTTCCAGGCCCTGTATCGACAGATTGGAGGAGTATGTTCTTGCCTGCGTTCAGGCAGGTATCGATCCTCTGGAAAAGCTGAAGCAGCAGGACCTATCGGATAAGGTCATTATCTGCATGGATATTTTCTGCGGTGTTGTGCCCATCGACGCGACGATGCGGCTGTGGCGGCACACTACAGGACTTGTATGCCAGTACCTGGCCAAAAACGCGGACAACGTGTACCGGATATACTGCGGATTGGAGCAAAAGCTGAAATGAGCAGACTTTACCTCATTCGCCATGGCAAGACGGAGGCGAATCTCCGGCACCGCTACTGCGGGTCTACAGATCTGCCCCTTTCAGAAGCAGGGCGGGAAGAATTGAAGGGACTGCATTATGAGATCTCCAATGTCCGTTTCCTGACCTCCGGCATGCTGCGCACGGAACAGACACTCGCCGCGCTCTTCGGGGACGTCCCTCACGAAAAAAGGCCAGCCTTTCGGGAAGTGGATTTCGGTGTTTTCGAAATGCACACATATGAAGAACTGAAAAATGATCCGGCCTATCTGGACTGGATCACCGGCGACAATATGGCAAACGTCCCCCCAAAAGGGGAGAGCGGAAACCAGATGCTTGCTCGTGTCCTGGCAGCTCTGCAGGAGCTGCGGCAGGAGGATACCGTGCTTGTGACCCACGGCGGCGTAATCGCCGCCATCATGGAGCATCTTTTCCCGGAGGAGAATAAGAGCCGCTATCAGTGGCAGCCCGACCCCGGGCATGGGTATTTGATTGAGGGAAATTCCTACCGGGCGATTCCCGGAAAAAAGGATTGACAAAACAGAAAATCTACGGTATAATACACAGGCACTTGCGAGAGTGTTGGAATGGTAGACAAGCACGTTTGAGGTGCGTGTGGTTATGCCGTGGGGGTTCGAGTCCCCTCTCTCGCACCAAGAGCAGGTCATTCTGAAGAGTGACCTGCTCTTTTTTGTTACGGAAACTCTGAATAAATCGTCGGCGGCTGGACAGCGGGTCTTTTGCCCCCGGTCTGCGGTACGAAAACAAAATCTACTGCTGCCCTGCAATTAAGGAAAAACGATGAACCGCTTCTTGAGAAGACCAAACGTGCGGTTGAACTTCCGACGCTTGCGCATCCGGGGAAGGTATGCTATACTGGGGAAAAACAAAAGTGAGGCCCAAGTATGATTCGATTTTTTGTAACGCAGGAGGCGCTTTCCGGTCCCTCCTGTCAGCTGACCGGAGAAAACGCCAAACACGCCAGGGTATTGCGGCTGAAAGCCGGTGAGGAAGTCCTGCTCTGTGACGGGCAGGGCAGGGAATGTCTGTGCCGGGTAGAGGACCCGGAGGTGCTGACCCTTACCTGTGGAGAATGCCGCCCTTCGGAGAGCGAGGCCGCGGTCCGGGTCAGTGTGTATATGGCTTTTCCCAAGGCAGACAAGCTGGAGCATGTGATCCAGAAAGCCACAGAGCTTGGGGCCGTAGAGATCGTAGCGTTCCCGTCGGAGCGCTGCGTGTCCCGGCCGGATGAAAAGAGCCTGAAAAAGAAGCTGGAGCGCTGGCAGAAGATTGCCGCCTCCGCAGCCGAGCAATCCGGCCGGGGGCTGATCCCGGAGGTGCTGGTGCTGGGATCCTATGCTGAAGCGCTGCGCCGGGCGGCACAGGCAGATAAGGCGTTGCTTTTTTACGAGCATGAGGATACCGTCACCATGCACGACGCTCTGGATAGCGGCCACTGGAAGACCGTCAGCCTGTTGACCGGCCCGGAGGGCGGTCTGGAGGAGCGGGAAGTCTCTCAGGCGCTGGACGCCGGTCTGACGGTCTGCACCCTCGGCAAGCGCATACTGCGCTGTGAGACAGCCCCGCTGTGCGCCCTCTCCGCCGTCATGTACGCGGCAGGGGAGTATTGAATAACGGAAACGGCGTACCGCAGCTCAGGCGGTACGCCGTAAATTCATTTCTGCCGGATGTTTACATTTCCGGAAACCGTATCGGCACTGATGGCACAGCTGCCGTCACCGGATACATAGCGGCTTTCGGAAGGACAGGTATAGTCAAAATCCGAGCGGAATTTGCCGCTGACGGTGTCCTGTCTCAGGGTGAAGCCCGCTGTTTTTGGCAGGAACAGCTCCAAATCCCCGGAGACGGAATCCAGGTCGATTTTCTCGGGGCGTTCCGTCAGCTCCAGAGCGCAGTTCCCGGAGGTGGTTTCCAGGGAAATCTCATGGGCCGCGCCGGAGCAGGTGATCTTTGCGGAAATGGTGGAAAGGCTCAGCTTGTCGGACCGGATGTCCTTCAATTCCATCACACCGGATACGGTGTCCACGTCCAATTCCGTTCCCGTCAGGTTTTCAATCTGAATGGGAGCGGAAATACTCTCTACGGAAAGCTCCTTTGGCGTCCAACCCTTTGGAACCAGCACCGTCAGGTCCGCACCTCTGTGGCTGCCAAAATTCAGAACGCTGCTTTCCATGGCGCTGATGGTGAGTTTCCCATCCTCCAGGGAGTATGCGGTGCTGTCCGCGTCGCCGCCGGAGACGGCATAGCGCAGGGTGTCCCCGGTGTCCTGCCGGATGGAGACCGAGCCGTCCACCCAGTCAATTTCCAGGGACCGCACCTGGGAGGCGTCAAAGCTCTGGCTCGCGGATTCCGTGCCGCGGTTTGCAGAATTGCTGATGGAGAGCGCGCCAACGGTCAGGCGCTTTACGGGGATGCTGAAAAGGAAGGCACAAAGAACCACAGTCAGCAGGACGCTGAGGGCTGCCTTGCGCAGGGAATGCTTTCCCAGCAGGGCGAACACCAGCTTCGTCAGGGAATCCGCAATGGGGAAGAGAATCCAGGTGATCCACCAGGCATGGGTGCGGAAGCTGACGAGAAGGTATACCCCAAGGGTTAGCAGCCACAGCAGGGAACGGACACTCTTTTGTACTTCGCTTTGTAGGCCTTCTTCAGCTTTCATTGGCTGCCCGGTGCTTTTTCCGGCAATGAGCTGCATGGCCACACCCAGCGCTACCATGGAGAGCAAACAGCACAGCCCAAATTCATCCTGCAGAAGAAACAGGGGTACCGGGCAGAGAATATAAAAGAAAATGGCGATAACGGTCAAGGCGACCCGTGTCCCTCCGGAGATGGGGTTGTATGTCTCCAAAGAATCCATCAGCTTTCCGGCGAGAATCTGAATCACCACACCGCAGGCAACCATCGCCAGCAGACAGCACAGTCCAATTTCGTTCTGAAAAATGAATAGGGGAATGGGGCAGGTAATGTACAGGAAAACAGCCACGGCATTGCAAATCCGCTTTCCCAGGGGAACATAGCCGGAGGCATCTTCCCGTTCCGGGGAGGCGGCCTTTCCCAGAAGGGCATCGATATCCCCAATGCCGGAGACCGCTTTCCGGTAGGCATCCTCCTCGGAGAAGCCTCTGGAAACCCAGTCGTCAAACCGGTCCAATGTATTCTGCAAAATCTCCTGCTCCATATCCTCTTTGCCCACGGTTCCGGCAAAGAGCAGGTGAACGTATTCTTTCAGCTTTTCTCTCATAAGGTATCCTTCCCTTCCAACAGATGATCCATGATTTGCCGTGTCTCCAGCCATTCCAGCTGCAGCCGGTGGCAGGCTTCCCGACCTTCCGGGGTGATGGAGTAGTACCGCCGCCGGGCGCCGCTGCCCTGGTCGCCCCAATAGGAGCGAATATAGTCCTGCTCCTCTAAGCGCTTGAAGGCCGTGTAGAGCGTGGCCTCTTTCAGCTCAAATTTGCCGCCGGTCATGGTGGAGATGGTTTTGTTGATTTCGTAGCCGTAGCTGTCGGATTGCAGCAGACGGGCCAGTATGATTGCGTCCGTGTGCCCACGGATCAAATCTCCGGCAATTGACATGGCCAGCACCACCTTTCTGAAACCCATACTATCATGAGATACCTCACCTGTCAAGGTATCTCGCAAGAAAAAGGCAGCGGCAGGAACATCCCGCCGCCGAATACGTTACTTATGATACCGGCTTCCCGCCTGGATGGCTTCCGCCCGGTACAGCTGCTCCAGTACCATGATCCGGGCCAGATGGTGGGGGAAGGTCATCGGCCCCATGGAGAGCTTAAAATCCGCTTTCTCCTTGACTCTTGGGGCCATGCCGAAGGATGAGCCGATGAGAAAACAGGCGCTGCTCTTGCCCGACAGCTTGACGGAAGCCAGCTTTTCAGCGAAGGTCTCGCTGCTGATGACTTTTCCTTCCGGCGTAAAAACACAGAACCAGGCGCCCTTTGGGATGCGGGAGAGAATATCCTCCGCCTCTTTTTCCAGCCCCGCGGCAATCTCCGCCGGGCTGGGATTTTCCGGCAGCCGGTACTCCGGCAATTCCAGAAGGGTAAACCGGCAGTAGCCGGAAAGCCGCTTGGCATATTCCTGAGCAGCGGAAATATAGAATTTCTCCTTCAGCTTGCCCATGGTGATCAAAGTGATTTCGAACATTGTTCCGTCCTCCTTGCGTCCATAGCATACCATAGGAGAAAAAAGAACGCAATAGGGTATCTTTCTCCGGCAACTGCGCAGACTGGCAGGGGAGGGATAACCATGAAAAGCAAACGCAAGCTGCCGCCTTTGTTTCTGCCCCCGGAGGGCGGCATCTCCGGCAGCATTCAGACAGATCCCCAGGGAAGCTATACGGGCCGTCCGGAGGAAATTCTGGAAGAACCCGTCCAGGATGTGGACGATCTGTAGCAAAGGCGGCAGCCCCAATTCGGCTGCCGCACGATCATTTCCCTTTGTATTTTCGCCTGGTGGCGAGACCGCCCCGGATATGGCGCTGCTGCTTGTTCCAATCCAGGACTTCCCGGACCTGCTCAGAGAGTCCGGAGTGGGTCTTTGGCAGCCGCTGGGTCAGGTCCTTATGCACCGTAGATTTGGAAATGCCGAATTTCCGGGCAGCGGCGCGCACGGTGGCGCCGGTTTCGATCACATAGGCAGCCAGTTCACAGGTCCTTCGCTCCATCTCGTCGTTCATCGGGCGTCCCCTCCGATGCTGATAGATTCCGCACTACCATGGGTATTCTTCCGGAAAGGATCTTATGACAGCTTGACAAAAAACGGCTGGGGCACTAAAATGGGAACACAGAGAAATGAGGTGCCGAAATGATCTATTTCAACAACGACTATTCCGAGGGCTGCCATCCCAAGGTGCTGGAAGCCCTGACAAAGACCAATATGGAGCAGACGCCGGGTTACGGCATGGATGCCCACTGTGCCCGGGCCGCCCAGTTGATCAGGGGGCTGTGCCGGGACGAAAGCCTGGACGTTCACTTTCTGGTGGGCGGTACCCAGACCAACCTGACGGTGATTGCCGCAGCCCTGCGGCCTCACCAGGGCGTACTGGGCGCGGATACCGCCCATATCAATGTCCATGAGACCGGAGCCATCGAGGCAACGGGCCACAAGGTACTCTGGCTGCCGAACGCGGACGGAAAGATTACGGCGGAGCAGGTGCGCAGCTGCGTCCTGGCCCATCGGGCTGACGAGAGCTTTGAGCACACGGTCCAGCCGAAAATGGTCTACATATCCAATCCTACAGAACTGGGTACACTGTATACCCGCAGGGAACTGGAGGCGCTGCATCGGGTTTGCGGCGAGTTGGGACTGTATCTTTTCCTGGACGGCGCCCGGTTGGGCTACGGTCTGGCAGCAAACGGCAATGATGTGACGATGCCGGATCTGGCAAAATTCTGTGATGTCTTCTACATCGGCGGCACAAAGGTTGGGGCCATGTTCGGCGAAGCCGTTGTGATTTCCAACCCGGCTTTGAAGGAGGATTTCCGCTATCTGATCAAACAGCACGGCGGTATGCTTGCCAAAGGGCGGCTGCTGGGGGTGCAGTTTGAGGCACTGCTGGAGGATGGACTTTACTTCGAAATTTCCGGCCACGCAGACGCTATGGCGGACAGAATACGGTCATGCCTTGCGGAAAACCATGTACCTCTGCTGGTGCGGAATGAGACAAACCAGATTTTTCCCATTCTCCCGGACGACGTTCTGACAGAACTGAAAAAGAGATTTGTGTTTTCCGAACAGTGCCGGGTGGATGACGGCCATCGGGCCGTTCGCTTCTGTACCAGCTGGGCGACAAAGCCGGAAAACGTGGATGCCCTGTGCCGGGAGCTGGAAAAGCTATTGGCACGGCAGGCGTAAAAAGGAGAGACACCATGACAGACAAAGAGCTGCGCCGCCTTGGCCGCGGAGAACTGATTGAGATCATTTATGAGCTGAAAAAGAGGGAAGAGACATTGGAGGCGGAGAAGGAGACACTGCGGCAGAAGCTAGCGGACCGGCAGATCCGGATGGATTCCACCGGCTCCATTGCCGAAGCGGCTTTGGCTCTGAACGATGTATTTACGGCAGCCCAGAATGCCGCGGACGACTACCTCCGCTCCGTCCGGGCGGGCTGCGCGGACGCAGAAACCATGTCCCAGCATATTCTGGAGGATGCAAACCGTCAGGCGGCGGAAATTGTGGCAAAGGCCCAGCAGCAGGCAGACGGAATCAACGCCGCCGCGCAGCAGCAGCTTGCACAGGTCAACCGGCAGTGTGAGGAGCTTATGCGCAAGGCAGAAATGGAAAACCGTGCCCGCTGGGATGCTTTTCAGAATAGGGTCGGGGAACTCTTTGTCTCCTACCGCGCCTGTGAATCGGACGAAAAATCGGATCCGAGAGAATGATAAAAAGGAAGGGCCGCAAACCGTTTTCGGAATGCGATCCTTCCTTTTTGTTACGCGTTGTTTTCCAGCACCAGCTTCAGGGCTTCCCGGCAAGCGTTTTGCCGGACAGCCTCCCGGTCACTGGGGAAGAGGAAGCGGCGGGAGAGGGTTTTGCGGCAATCGCTGTAGCCGATAAAGACCAGCCCAACGGGGTTGCCGAACTCGTCTCCGCCGGGACCGGCAAGGCCCGTAACGGATACAGCAATATCGGCCCGCAATACCTTTCGGGCCCCCTCTGCCATAGCCTCGGCCACGGGGGCGGAAACGGCGCCCAAAGTATCCAGCAGTTTCTGATCCACCCCCAGAAGGTTGTGCTTGACCCAGTTTGTATAGCTGATGATGCCGCCCTTGTAGACGGCGGAGCTTCCGGGAACGGCGGTCAGGGCCGCGCCGATGCCGCCGCCGGTGCAGCTTTCCGCAGTTACGAGGGTTTTGCCCCGCAACGCTTCCAGAACCTTACAGCAGAGGCTCGTCATGGTATGCCACCTTGATTTTCTCAACGCTTTCCAGTGCCCGGGTAATCAGAGCCTCCCGGTCCAGATTCCGCTCCGCATGGATAACCTGGCCCAGAGTTGGCTTTGTCTTGGGATGCTTGGGGGTAAAGACGGTGCAGCAGTCCTCGTAGGGGAGAATGGAAGTCTCCAGAGTGCCGATTTTCCGGGCGATGGTGACAATCTCTTCCTTGTCCATGCCAACCAGGGGCATGAAAATGGGCATATTCACCACGGCGCCGGTAACGGTCATGGCCTCCATGGTCTGGGATGCCACCTGCCCCAGATTCTCACCGGTGACCAGCGCGCCGCAGCCGTCCTCCCGGGCCAGCCGCTGGGAGATCTCCATCATGAACCGGCGCATGATCAGAGTAAAGTATTCCTCCGGACAGTTGTCCCGGATGGCCTCCTGGATTTCCGTGAAGGAGACGATGTTCACGGTCATTTTCCCGCTGTAGCGGGTGACAAGTCTTGCCAGCTCCAGAACCTTGTCCTTGGCAAGCTGGGAGGTATAGGGGTAGGAGAAAAAGTGGACAGACTCAATTTCCACACCCCGTTTGGCCATCATGTAGGCGGAAACAGGGGAGTCGATGCCGCCGGAGAGCAGACACATGGCTCTGCCGCCCACACCGGTGGGCAATCCGCCCGCGCCGGGCAGGGCCGGACCATGGACATAGGCGGACAGATCCCGGACCTCCACATAGACCGTGTAGGCGGGATGGTGCACGTCAACGGCCACATTCGGGTGGGCCTCTGCCAGACGACCGCCGATTTCCTGAGAAATGGCAATGGAACTCATGGGGAACTGCTTGTCGGAGCGCTTGGATTCCACCTTGAAGGAGGCAGCGCAGTCCAGCTCATCGCCAAGGTAGGCTTCCACGGCCTCGAAGATGGCGTCCATATTCTTTTCGCAAGGGCGGCACCGGCAGATGCTGTTGACGCCGAAGATGCTCTTGCAGGCCTCCCAGGCCCCTTCCACATCCGCTTCCTCATCCTGGGGCTCTACATAGACCGTGGACTGCAGGATGTATACGTCAAAATTTCCGTAGGGCTTCATCCGACGGCGAATGTTCTGCCGCAGCTTGTTTTCAAACTGGCGCTTGTTGGAGCCTTTGAGGATGATCTCGCCCAGCTTCAAAAGAAAAATTTCGTTCATAGGGATTCCTTTCTACCGGGGTTCCAAAAGGGGAACTCCGCAAATTCTGATACATTATATCGGATACGCCCGGGAAAAGCAAGGGCAAAGTCTTTCTTTAACCGCCGCTGCCCAGCCGCACGGCCCGGTACTGTATGGCCTCGGCGATGTGGGGGACCTGAATGTCCTCGCTGCCGTCAAGATCCGCGATGGTGCGGGCGACCCGCAGGATCCGGTCGTAGCTCCGGGCCGTCAGTCCCATGGATTCAAAGGCGTCCTTCATAAGACCGGCGCACTCGTCGGTGAGCGCGCAGTGCTGCCGCATCTCCCCCGGACCCATGCGGGCGTTGCACATACCGGAGTCTTCCCCGAACCGGCTGATCTGGATCTGGCGTGCGCCGTTGACCCGCTGCTTGATGGCAGAGGACGGCTCTGCCTGGGCCCGCTCCCGCAGATCCTCAAAGGGCACGGCATTGACCTCTACAATAATGTCGATCCGGTCCAGCATTGGGCCGGAAATACGACTCTGGTAATTCTCCACGGACTGCTGACTGCACCGGCACCGGCCGCTGGGATCGCCGTACCACCCGCATTTGCAGGGATTCATGGCGCAGACCATCATGAACTCGGCAGGGTAGGTGAAGGAACCGGAAACCCGGGAAATGGTCACTTTGCCATCCTCCAGGGGCTGACGCATCAGGTCCAGAGAATCTTTCCGGAATTCCGGCAGCTCATCCAGAAAGAGTACGCCCTTGTGGGCAAGAGAGATCTCTCCCGGCTTCGGATTGCTGCCGCCGCCTACAAGTCCCGCGTTGGACACCGTATGGTGGGGCGCCCGGAAGGGACGGCGGGTTACCAGAGGCTGCCTGGCTGTCAAAAGGCCCATGACGGAATAGATCTGGCTGACCTCCAGACTCTCTGCCCAGGTCATATCCGGCAGAATGGAGGGCAGGCGCTTGGAGAGCATACTTTTTCCGGAACCCGGGGGACCGATAAGCAGCACATTGTGACTTCCTGCCGCCGCGACCTCCAGGGCACGCTTGACATTTTCCTGCCCCAGCACATCCTGAAAGTCGGGCATGGGCTCGGTGTCTGCCTCCGGAACCCAAAGCGGTTCGCTGGACAGCTCCCGCAGACCGTTCAGCCCGTCTGCCAACTCCCGGACGTTATGCACCGGGATGATCTCCGGGCCCCGGGAGAGGGTAGCCTCCGCAGCGTTTTCCGCGGGGACAAAGAGAAAACGCAGTCCGTTCTGCTTGGCGGCCAGAGCCATGGGCAGCACACCGGAAACAGGCCGGATTTGTCCGTCCAGGCTCAGCTCCCCCAGGAAAGCGCAGTCCGAGGCCGGGCGGCGGATCTCGCCGGAGGCACAGAGGATGCTCAGAAGGATGGGCAGATCATAATGGGTCCCCGCCTTTTTCAGATTGGCGGGAGCCAGATTGACGGTGATCCGGCTGATGGGGAATTTCAGCCCCGAGCTTTTGGCCGCGGCCCGGACCCGCTCCCGGGCCTCCTTTACGGCGGCATCCGGCAGACCCACGATATCAAATCCGGGCAGTCCGCCGGAAATGTAGCTCTCTGCCATGACGACGGAGCCCTGAATTCCGGAAACGCCCAGTGTACGCACACTGCAGATCATTGGCATGCGCTCCTTTCAGAGTGTGGCAAAATGCACAGCATTCCGCCAAAAGAATCAGAATATTTCTATCATATAGCATTTTTGTTGAAAAGACAATCCCTATTTCAAATTTCGATACCCCTATTTACAAATATATATAGCAAAATCAGCCCGGGAATTTGGCGGATTCGTAAAATTTCAGTTTTTTGTCTCCAATTGGCTTTACAACCGCCTTGTTTCGTGGTAATATATACACGCAAAACTTGAATCCTTTAGGAGGTATTTCATTTTGGCAAGAAAATTCAAAACCATGGACGGCAATACCGCTGCCGCCCACGTCAGCTACGCCTTTACTGAGGTCGCTGGCATTTACCCCATCACCCCCTCCAGCCCCATGGCCGACAACGTTGACCAGTGGTCCGCTGCTGGCCGCAAGAACATCTTTGGCAACACCGTAAAGGTCGTTGAGATGCAGTCTGAGGCAGGTGCTGCCGGTACCGTTCACGGCTCTTTGGCCGCCGGTGCTCTGACCACCACCTACACTGCTTCTCAGGGCCTGCTGCTGATGATCCCCAACATGTACAAGATTGCCGGCGAACTGCTGCCCTGCGTGTTCCATGTTTCCGCACGTACCGTAGCTGCTCAGGCTCTGAACATCTTTGGCGATCACTCCGACGTTTACGCCTGCCGTCAGACCGGCTTCGCCATGCTGTGCGAGACCAACGTTCAGGAAGTTATGGACCTGGGCGCTGTGGCACACCTGGCTGCCATTGAGGGCCGCGTACCCTTCATCAACTTCTTCGATGGTTTCCGTACCTCCCATGAGATCCAGAAGATCGCCATCTGGGACTACGAGGACCTGAAGGACATGGTGGATATGGACGCCGTTGCCGCTTTCCGTGCCCACTCCCTGAACCCCGAGCGTCCCGCTATGCGTGGTTCCCACGAGAACGACGATATCTTCTTCCAGCACCGTGAGGCTTCCAACAAGTACTACAACGCCCTGCCCGCAGTGGTCGAGAAGTACATGGCCAAGGTCAACGAGAAGCTGGGCACCAACTATCAGCTGTTCAACTACTACGGCGCTCCCGATGCCGACCGCGTGATTGTGGCCATGGGCTCCATCAACGACGTGGCTGAGGAAGTTATCGACTACCTGAATGCCCATGGCGAGAAGGTCGGTCTGGTCAAGGTTCGTCTGTTCCGGCCCTTCTGCGCTGAGAAGCTGCTGGCTGCTATCCCCGCCACCGCCAAGAAGATCGCGGTTCTGGACCGTACCAAGGAGCCCGGCTCTCAGGGCGAGCCTCTGTATCAGGATGTCGTTATGGCTCTGGCTCAGGCCGGCCGTCACGATGTGACTGTGATCGGCGGCCGTTACGGTCTGGGTTCCAAGGATACCCATCCCGCTTCCGTCTTTGCCGTCTACGAAGAGCTGGCTAAGGACGCTCCCAAGCATGAGTTCACCATCGGCATCGTTGACGATGTGACCCACCTGTCCCTGGACGAGAAGGTTTCCCCCAACACCGCTGCTGAGGGCACCATCGAGTGCAAGTTCTGGGGTCTGGGCGGCGACGGCACCGTTGGCGCCAACAAGAACTCCATCAAGATCATCGGCGACCACACCGACAAGTACGTACAGGCTTACTTCCAGTACGACTCCAAGAAGACCGGCGGTGTCACCGTTTCTCACCTGCGCTTCGGCGACAAGCCCATCAAGTCCCCCTACTACATCAACAAGGCTGACTTCGTGGCCTGCCACAACCCCTCCTACATCACCAAGGGCTTCAAGATCGTCCAGGACGTCAAGCCCGGCGGCGTGTTCCTGATCAACTGCCAGTGGGATATGGCTGAGCTGGAGCATCACCTGGATGCCTCCGCAAAGCGCTACATTGCCAAGAACAACATCCAGCTGTACACCATTGATGCCATCGACCTGGCCATCAAGGTTGGCATGGGCAAGCGCACCAACACCATCCTGCAGTCCGCTTTCTTCTCCCTGGCAAAGGTTATGCCTGCTGAGGAGGCCATCAAGTACATGAAGGATGCCGCTGAGCACTCCTACGCCAAGAAGGGCATGGACGTTGTCGAGAAGAACTGGAACGCCATCGATGTGGGCGCCAACGCTTACAAGAAGATTGATGTTCCCGCTTCCTGGGCTGATGCTGAGGACAACAAGGCTGAGGCTCATCTGGAAGGCCGTGCCGACACCGTTAAGGTCGTTAAGAGCATCCTGAACCCCATCGGCAAGATGGATGGTTACAGCCTGCCTGTTTCCGCTTTCGAGGATCTGCCCGACGGTCAGTTCCCCCTGGGTGCTTCCGCTTACGAGAAGCGCGGCGTTGCCGTTACCGTTCCTCACTGGGACGAGACCAAGTGCATCCAGTGCAACAACTGTGCTTATGTCTGCCCCCACGCCACCATCCGTCCCTTCGCGCTGACTGAGGAAGAGGTCAAGGCCGCTCCCGCCGGTGCCCGTCTGGTGGACGTCAAGGCCGGCAAGGGCAAGGGCGTTTACAAGTACATGATGGCTGTTTCTCCTCTGGACTGCATGGGCTGCGGTGTCTGTGTCGGCGTTTGCCCCACTCAGGCCATCACCATGGTTCCTCAGGAGCAGGAGCTGCCTGAGCAGGAAGTCTGGAACTACATGGTTGACCACGTGTCCGAGAAGAAGGACATGCAGGACAACACCGTGAAGGGTTCTCAGTTCCACAAGCCTCTGCTGGAGTTCTCCGGTTCCTGTGCCGGCTGTGCCGAAACCTCTTACGCCCGTCTGGTGACCCAGCTGTTCGGCGATCGGATGTACATCTCCAACGCCACCGGCTGTTCCTCCATCTGGGGCGGCCCCGCTGCTACCGCTCCCTACACTGTCAATGCTGAGGGCCACGGTCCCGCATGGGCAAACTCCCTGTTCGAAGACAACGCCGAGCATGGTCTGGGTATGTACACCGCTCAGTCCGTGATCCGTGAGTCCCTGGCCAACAAGATCCGCTCCGTCATCGAGAACACCGCTGACGAGGCCCGGAAGGCTGCTTGCCAGGCTTGGCTGGATACCTACAACGACGGCAACGCCAACAAGGAAGCTACCAAGGCTCTGGTTGCCAACCTGGAAGCCAATGTTTGCTGCGACACCGTGAAGGATATCCTGTCCAAGAAGGAATATCTGTCCAAGAAGTCCGTGTGGATCTTCGGCGGTGACGGCTGGGCTTATGATATCGGCTTCGGCGGCGTTGACCATGTGCTGGCTTCCAACAAGGACGTCAATGTCTTCGTCTTCGATACCGAGGTTTACTCCAACACCGGCGGACAGGCCTCCAAGGCTTCCAACATCGGCCAGGTCGCTCAGTTCGCTGCCTCCGGTAAGGAAACCAAGAAGAAGTCCCTGGCTGAGATTGCTATGAGCTACGGCTATGTTTACGTTGCTCAGGTCGCTATGGGCGCCAACCAGGCTCAGACCCTGAAGGCCATCACTGAGGCTGAGGCCTACAATGGTCCTTCTCTGGTCATTGGTTACGCTCCCTGCGAGATGCACTCCATCAAGGGCGGCATGACCAACTGCCAGGCCGAGATGAAGAAGGCTGTCGAGTGCGGCTACTGGAACCTGTTCCGGTTCGATCCCTCCAAGGAGACCGGCAAGTTCACTCTGGACTCCAAGGCTCCTAAGGGCGGCTATCAGGAGTTCCTGATGAACGAGGCCCGCTACAGCCGTCTGACCCGTGAGTTCCCCGAGCGTGCTGCTGAGCTGTTCCCCAAGAACGAGGAAGCCGCCAAGGAGCGTTACGAGCACCTGCTGAAGCTGGTTGAGATGTACAAGGGCTAATCCCCGAGGCATTTCTCCCGCGTAAATGAAATTGCCCGCCCCTGGAAACAGGGGCGGGTTTTCTTGAAAGGAACTTTTATGATCGGTACTGTAATCGATATTGACGGCGATTATGCCGTTATCCGCTACGATGTCACCGGAACGGAGTCCCATGTGGCCCTGGCCATTCTGGGGGATGCGCAGATCGGCGATAAGGTTAAATTTGAGGATTTCTCCTACGAGCTGCTTAAGCAATAACAGAAAACGATCAGAGCTTTGTACGCTTCCCGCGTATCGAGCTCTGATCGTTTTGTTGCAGCGATTTTTTATTTTGTTAAAATGCTCTCAATCGCTTCAATTTCCTGATTTTCAAAGAGAACGTGTTCCGCCAGCAAATGCGTAACCATCAGCTTCTGCTGCAATTGGGCAGAGGGCAGATTATCGCTCAGATGTCCGCAGGAGATATAGTCTTCTTCGGAAAACAAACGGGCGAACACGGCGCTGACCGCCTCGGACATAAGCCCTCTGCGCCGCAACATTTTTTGATCTTATTCCTTTACCGTCGGGTCGTAGTTCACCAGAATGTCGTGCTCCGTCAGTGCGGAGACATCGGGAATCTCGTTGCCGTAGACGTTGACCTGCACCAGATGGAAGCAGTCAGCCAGGGCGTCTACACTGGTCAGTTTGTTGTAATCCATGTAGATGTAGGAGATATCCGCCATCTTCGCAATGCTGTCAATGGATTCCAGCGCGTTATAGGAGCCGTCAATGACCTGCATGGCGCTGTTGGCGCCGAAGTCCGGCAGGGAAGATACGCTGTTGTAAGAGAAGTCCAGACGTTCCAGGGTACTCATTCCGGACAGAGCATCGATACTGTTCAGCTGGTTGTTGGAAACGGTCAGTGTTTTCAGGCTTGCGCAGCCGGACAGGCCGGAGATATCGGTCAGACTGTTGTAGTCAAGGTTCAGCTCGGCCAGCATGGGCAGGGAAGCAGCGGCGCTTACATCGCCAATCTGATTGTTGGCTGCGTTCAGCTTGGTCAGCCGTACATTGCCGGTCAGAGGAGCGATGCTTGTCAGCGCGTTGTAAGAGACATCCAATACGGTCAGCTCAGGCAGTCCGCCAACGACTGTCAGATTTGCAACGGCGTTGTGCTGCAGATACAGTTCAGACAGCGCGGACATATTGGAAAGGGGCTCCAGATTCCGGATGGTATTGTTGCTGATGTCCAGAATCTCCATAGATTCGGCATTCTCCAGACCGGAAAGGGTGCTGAGGGAGCAGTTGGAAAGGTTCAGTTCCTTCAGATGGGGCAGGGAAGCGATGGTTTTCAGACCGTCCGCCGGGAAACGGCAGCTGGAGAGATCCAGTTTTTTCAGATGGTTCAGTCCGGCAAAATCCTGCAGATTGCTCATGTTCCGGCCGTTGACCGTCAGATTTTCCAGATAAGTCAGGTAAATCAGGTCCTCCAGAGTCATGGCATCGGAGGGTACCTCCAACTCTGTAATCTGCCACAGATCGTTGGTGTAGAGAACGTGAGACTGATCGTACCCGAGAGCTGCTCGGATTGCTTGCTCCATGGACGCGTCCATAAAGATGACCGGTTCAATAACGCCGCCGATGGTATAGCCCAGAATGGTCACAGGGCTCACCAGGCCGTTGTCCGCGACACTGACGGCGTAAACCTGACTTTCTCCCAAGGGCAGCTCAATGGGGGCGGAATAGGGTTCGTCCGCAATAGAGGGGTAATCGCCGTCTGTAGTGTAATAAAGTGTGGTGCCTTCCGAGGAGGACAGGGTCACGGAGATATACTGGCTGTAGTACCCGGATGGGTAGTCAGCCTGGGGCGCCGCAGGCCGCATGGCTTCCAACTCCGCCTTAATGGAGGCATTGGGAATGTTGGCCAGCATGGATACGGCGTCCAGAATCTTATCCTGCTCCACATAGGTCTTGCACAGGGCGATATACAATTCCTTGGTGGCCCCATCCCGGATGGCTTTGGAGAGTGTAACCTCCGCTTTTGTATAGTTGCCGGAGGCCTTGTACTGGTTGGCAAGCTCAATGGCTACGTTCTCGTCCTGACCGGAAAAGCCATAGGCAAGGTTGTAGAACCAGGAGGAAAGGCTGGTGTTTCCCTTCAGATCGTTATCACGGGCCTGCTGCAGCAGCAGATCCCGGGTAAAGGCGCGGTCATAGACAAACAGGTACCAGCCAATGCTGGCAATGACCAGAACGATCATCAGCAGCGGCACCAGAAAATGAATCAACTTTTTCATTATAAAAGCTCCAATCTAAGGGATTGTTCCGTCAATTATACAATATTTCGAGAAACCTGTCAAGTATGCCGCATTTTGGGGCAAAGGCCTTACTTTTGCTGGTTCTTCGCCTGCTTCATGCTCAGGCTGATGCGGTGGCGCTTTTCGTCTACGCTCAGGACTACCACATCTACAACGTCGCCCACCTGAACCGCTTCACTGGGGTGCTTCAGACGGCGATTACATACCTCGGAGATGTGCACAAGACCGTCCTGATGGACGCCGATATCCACAAATACGCCGAAATCAATGACGTTCCGCACAGTGCCGGTCAACACCATGCCTGGCTTCAGGTCCTTCATTTCCAGCACATCCTTGCGCAGAATGGGCTTGGGCAACTCATCCCGGGGATCCCGGCCGGGCTTTGCCAGTTCTTTGGCGATATCCGCCAGAGTAGGCTCCCCAACGCCGCAGTTCTCGGCGGCTTTTTTCAGGCCGTAGTTCTCCAACAGCTTTGGCAGCTGCGTCCGGTCATCACTGGGGAGCAGCTTCAAAAGTGCCTTGGCGGCGGGGTAGGATTCCGGGTGAACGCCGGTATTGTCCAGAACCTCCTTGCTCTCGGGAATCCGCAGGAAGCCAGCGCACTGCTCAAAGGCCTTGGGGCCGAGCTTGGGAACTTTCTTCAGCTGGCTGCGGGAAGTGAAGGGGCCGTTTTCCTCCCGATAGGCTACGATGTTTTTCGCGGTAGCTGCCGTCAGGCCGGAGACCTGCTGCAGAAGGCTGCGGGAGGCCGTATTGGCGTCCACGCCTACAGCGTTGACGCAGTCCTCTACCACAGCGCCCAGAGCTTCGTCCAGCTCCTTCTGGGGGCAATCGTGCTGATACTGCCCTACGCCGATGGCTTTGGGATCGATCTTTACCAGCTCTGCCAGAGGATCCTGGAGCCGCCGGGCTATGGATACGGCAGAACGCAGATTCACGTCATATTCCGGGAATTCCTCGGCGGCCAAAGGGGAGGCGGAGTACACGGAAGCGCCTGCCTCGTTGACGATCATATAGCTGGCTTCCGGGAAGGACCGCAGCAGCTCTACGGTCATGGCTTCCGTCTCCCGGGAGGCGGTTCCGTTGCCGATGGCAATGTGTTTTACCTCATGCTTCCGCATGAGCTGGGACAGGGTAGAGATGGCCTCCTGCTTTTTTCGCTCGGAGAAGGTGGGGTAGACCACGGCGGTATCCAGCACCTTGCCTGTGGGGTCGATGACGGCCACCTTACAGCCGTTCCGGTATCCGGGGTCCAGGCCCATGGTCACAAAGCCCTTTACAGGGGGCTGCATCAGCAGCGGCTTCAGATTCAGGGCAAAGTTGGCAATGGCCCCCTGACTGGCCCGGTCTGTCAGCTCATTTCGGATTTCCCGCTGTACGGAGGGGAAGATCAGCCGGTCAAAAGCGTCCTCTGCCGCGGCCTTGACCAGCTGGGATACCTGCATGGTGGGCTTCAACGCGGCACGGCACACCAGAGCGGGACCTTCGTTTCCGGGCAGCGTAATGCTGACCTTCAGAATGCCCTCTTTTTCGCCCCGGTTGATGGCCAGAATCTGGTGATCCAGAAGACGGGCGATGCTCTGGTTAAAGTCATAATAGAGTTTATAGACCGTATCTGCCTCGGGATCGTCTGCCTTGCTTACGAGACTACCCCGGCGGGCGATCAGACCGCGCAGATTTTTGCGAATCTCCGCATCATCGGAAAGGTTTTCGGCGATGATATCGCAGGCTCCCGCAATGGCATCCTCTACAGAGGCGACGCCCTTTTCCTCGTCCAGAAAGGTCTTTGCCAGGGCTTCGATATCCTGCCCATCCTGGGCAAAAATAGCCTGGGCCAAAGGATACAGTCCCTTTTCCCGGGCAATGGAGCCACGGGTGCGGCGCTTTTGCTTGTAGGGGCGGTACAGGTCTTCCACTTCCGTCATAGTCGCCGCGTTGTCAATTGCGGCCGACAGTTCTTCCGTCAATTTGCCCTGGTTTTCAATGGATTTTTTGACCTCGTCCCGGCGCTGCTGCAGATTGCGCAGATAAGTGAGTCTGGTCTCCAGATTACGCAGGGTGGTGTCGTCCATGGCGCCGTGCATTTCCTTCCGGTAGCGGGCGATAAACGGAATGGTATTGCCCTCATCAATGAGGTTTACCACATTTTCAATATACTGCTGCTTCTGGCCCAGCTCCCGGGCCAAAATCTCTACAATGGACTGCATGGGTATTCTCCTTTTCGCAAAATCGTATCCATTCTATCACAAATTATTGAAAATGCAAAGAAGAAATGGGGGAAGCCTTGCAAATTTCCAAAAAGAATGATAGAATACCTCTGATTATGAAAAAGGAATGAACGTTTATGGAAGAAAGCAATATTACATTTGAAAGTCTCGGCCTGTCGGAAGCCATGCTGAAGGCTCTGGAAAAGAAGGGCTATGGCTATCCCACCACCATCCAGGCGGAGGCGATTCCTTATTTCCTGCAATGGCGGGATGTGATTGCCAAGGCTCCTACGGGCACCGGCAAGACTTTTGCCTTTGGCATCCCCATGATCGAGCACATAGATGCCGAGTGCGAGGATGTGCAGGGGTTGATTCTGGCACCCACCCGGGAGCTGGCCATCCAGATTGGCGATGAGCTGCGGGGGCTGCTGACTTATTTCCACAATATCCGGGTAGCCGTACTCTATGGCGGCGCGGGCATCGGCAGCCAGATTAAGGCTCTGGAAAAGAAGCCCCAGATCGTTGTGGCGACCCCCGGCCGCCTGATGGACCACTACAACCGAAAGACCATTCGTCTGGATAAAATCCAGACCGTTGTTCTGGATGAGGCTGACCGGATGCTGGACATGGGCTTTTTCAAGGATGTGACCCGCATCATTGAGAAGGTCAGGAATCGGAAGAATCTGGGCCTGTTCTCCGCCACCATTTCTCAGGAGGTCATGACCGTCTCCTGGATGTACCAGCGGGACGAGGTGGAGATCACCGTGGAGCCCAAGCAGGAGGACCGGCCGGATATCGACCAGTACAGCCTGACCTGCACGCCTCTTGAAAAGGCGGCTACCACTCTGCGGCTCATCAGGAGCCAGGGCTATGAGCGGGTTATGATTTTCTGCAACACCAAGCATATGTGCCAGCGGCTGTGTGACGATTTCCAGCGGGCAGGTCTGGATTGCGAGTGTCTCCACGGCGATATCCGCCAGCAGCAGCGGGAGAAGACCATGCAGCGCTATCGCAGCGGCAAGCTGCCTGTGCTGGTGGCTACGGACGTGGCCTCCCGGGGCATTGATGTGGACGATGTGGATTGCGTTATCAATTTCGACGTGCCGGAAGAGAACGAATACTATGTCCACCGCATCGGGCGGACCGGCCGGGCCAAGCGGAAGGGCATTGCCTGGAGCATCATCGGCAACTTCCCGGAAAAGGCCAAGCTGGACGAGATCGCGAAGTACTCCAACTATACCATTCAGCCCATGCTTCTGTCTGAGGACGGCGTTCTGACCAAGGAAGAGGTCAAAGCGCCCCCCGCACCAAAGCGGAGATTCCGCTGATGGAAAATTACGGCTTTCTGCTGCTGACCAGCCATCTGGGCAATCCGGAGCGGAAGCCCCTTACCCCGGCCCAGCTGCGGACTCTTTCGCAACGGGTTTTGAGCCATGGGGCTTTTGAACCCGGGGAACTTACGGAAAAAGAGCTGCACACCCTTGGCTGCGGCAATGCGCTCTCTTCACAGATATTGGGACTGCTGGCCGATACGGAGCTGCTGGAACGGTATTTGCAAAAGGCAAAAATTCGAAAGTGCATTCCCATCCAGCGGACGGACGCGCGCTACCCGGTATCCGTCCGGAAAAAGCTGGGGCTGGACAGCCCCGGCTGCCTGTGGGCCAAGGGGGACCTGTCTCTGCTGGATAAGCCGAAGATATCCGTCGTGGGCAGCAGAAAGCCAAAGCCGGAAAGCCGGACATTCGCCTACGAGGCAGGCCGGCAGGCGGCGAGGCAGGGCTTTGTACTGGTTTCCGGCAACGCGGCAGGCGCCGATCAGGCCGCCCAGCAGGGATGCCTGGATGCCGGGGGGCAGGTAATCAGCGTGGTGCCGGATGCTCTGCACAGCTATCTGAAAACCCAAAACGTGCTCTACCTCAGCGAGGAAGACTATGACGCGCCTTTCTCGTCCCAGCGGGCACTGCGGCGCAACCGGGTGATTCACACCCTGGGACAGCTGGTTCTGGCAGTCCAGAGCCGGGCAGGGATAGGCGGCACCTGGAGCGGCACGGCGCAGAATCTGCAAAGCCGCTGGACTCCTGTCTGCGTATTCCATGACGGCAGCGAGGGGGAAGCCGCCCTGCGGGGCCTGGGCGCGGAGGCAGTCGGAGTGGAAGCCCTGCGGAATCTGTCCGCTCTTTGCCTGCGGGAGCCGGACCTATTCGAAATCTGATATTTTCCGCAGCGGATTCGCTGCGGGATTTTGTCGAAAATTGGAAATGTTCTGTGAATTTTGTGCTTACTCTGGATTTTTAATTGACTTCGTGCTATACTAATAAGGTATGCGTAAAGCAAGGACGGTAAAAGCTGTCCTTGGGAAATTCTTTTGGAAGGTGTTATTTATGACAAAGGTTGATATTTATTCCGGCTTCCTGGGCGCAGGTAAAACCACGCTGATCAAGAAAATGATTGCGGAAGGCTACAAGGGACAGAAGCTGGTGCTGATTGAGAATGAATTTGGCGAGATCGGCATTGACGGCGGCTTTTTGCAGGACGCCGGCATCAACATTACGGAGATGAATTCCGGCTGCATCTGCTGCTCTCTGGTGGGCGACTTTGGCAAGGCTCTGACGAAGGTCATTAACGAGTACCACCCCGACCGGATTATCATCGAACCCTCCGGCGTGGGCAAGCTGTCCGACGTAATCGGCGCTGTGAACAAGGTCACCGGCCCTGACGTAACTCTGGGCTACACCGTTGCCGTTGTGGACGCCGGAAAAGTCAAGGTCTACACCAAGAACTTCGGCGAGTTCTACAACAACCAGGTGGAGACTGCTTCCACCATCATCCTGTCCCGTACCGATTCTATCCCCCAGGCCAAGCTGGATGCCGCCGTGGAAATTCTGCGGCAGCACAACTCTGTGGCCACCGTTATCACCACACCCTGGGGCGAGCTGACCGGCGAACAGCTGATTTCTGCCATGGAGGGCAAAGCATCCCTTGCCGCTGAACTGGCCCGGCTGGAATCCGAGCGCCTGGAAGCTGAGGAAGATGCGCATGAGCACCATCATCACCACCATGACGACGAGGATGACGAGGATGCGCATCATCATCACCATGATGACGATGACGACGAGGATGCGCACGAGCATCACCACCATCATCACGACGATGACGATCACTGCTGCTGCCACGATCATGACCATGAGGAGCATGAGCACCACCATGACCACGACCACGAGGAGCATGCGCATCATCATCACGACCATGAGCATGATGAGAACTGCACCTGCGGCTGCCATGACCACCATCATCACCACCATCATGCCGACGAGGTCTTCACCTCCTGGGGCACTGAGACTGCCCGGAAGTTTGAGAAGCAGACCGTTGAGAATGCTTTGAAGGCTCTGGATTCCGGCGACTACGGCGCGATCCTTCGGGCCAAGGGCATCCTGCCCGCCGTGGACGGCACTTGGATTCACTTCGACTATGTGCCTGAGGAGCACAATGTCCGCTCCGGCAGCGCCGACGTCACCGGCAAGCTCTGTGTCATCGGCTCCAAGCTGGACGAAAAGGGCATTGCCGAGCTGTTTGGGGTGTAAGCCATGGTCATGCAGCAAATCCCTGTCTATGCTTTTACGGGCTTTCTGGATTCCGGAAAAACCAAGTTCATCCAGGAGACTCTGGAGGACCCCCGGTTCAACGCCGGAGAGCGGACGCTGGTTCTGATCTTTGAGGAAGGGGAGGAGGAGTACGACCTCTCCACCTATCCCAAGAAGAACGTCTATCTGGAGGTTCTGGACCAGCAGACCGTGACCACCGAGGAGCTGAAAGCCCTGCAAAAGAAATACAAGGCCGAGCGCGTGGTGGCCGAGCTCAACGGCATGCAGCAGGTGGGCGACCTCTATATGCGTTTCCCCGACAACTGGGCCATTGCCCAGGAGGTCATGTTTGCCGACGCCACTACCTTTATGACCTACAATGCCAATATGCGCAATCTGGTCATGGACAAGCTCATGGGGGCGCAGATGGTTGTTTTCAACCGCATGACGCCCGGTCAGGATGTCATGCCCTTCCACAAGCTGGCCAGAGCTGCCAATCGCCGCATTGATATTCTCTATGACTATACCGACGGCACCACGAAGTTCGATGAGATCGAAGACCCGCTGCCCTTTGACATCAACGCGCCTGTAATTGAGGTCAAAGACGAGGATTATGCCCTCTGGTACCGGGATGTTTCCGAGGAGCCGGAGAAGTACGATGGGAAAACCGTTCACTTCAAGGGCCAGGTGGCCATGCTCCGCCGGGATAAGAACGGTATGTTTGCCCCGGGGCGGTTTGTCATGACCTGCTGCGTGGAGGACATCCAGTTCTGCGGCATTCCCTGCCGGTATACGGGAGCCGGAAGTCTGGAGTCCCGCTCCTGGGTCTGGGTCACCGCCAAAATCAGCGCGGAGAAGCATCCTCTGTACAAGGGAGACATCGGCCCTGTGCTGACCGCTATCTCTGTGGAAACCGGCGCGGAAGCCGCCGACCCGGATGTGGCAACGTTTTAACATTCTAAGAGGAGCGGCCCGAAGACCGCTCCTCAAAGCGTTTTGGAAAGGAGGTAGCCTATGTACCAACCCCTGGCCGACCTTTTGCGGCCCGAAACCCTGGATGACGTGGTAGGGCAGGAACATATTCTGGGTAAGGGCGCTGTGCTGCGTCGCCTGATTGAATCCGGGAAGATCCCCAATATGGTCTTCTACGGCCCCAGCGGCACGGGAAAAACCACCGTTGCCAATATCATCGCCAAGCAGACCAACCGGACCCTCTATAAGCTCAACGCCACAACCGCCTCCACGGCGGATATCCGGGAGATCACCGCCCAGCTGGATACCTTCATGGCTCCCAACGGCGTACTGCTTTATCTGGACGAGATCCAGTCCTTCAACAAAAAACAGCAGCAGTCCCTTTTGGAGTACATCGAAAACGGCAAAATCACCCTGATTGCATCCACCACGGAGAACCCCTATTTTTATGTGTTCAATGCTATTTTAAGCCGCTCCACGGTGTTTGAGTTCAAGCAGATTACCAGAGAAGCGGCGAGAAAGGCAGTGGACAGGGCGGTAGCCTTTATGGAAAAGCGTACCGGCCTGACGGCTCAGCCGGAAGATGGGGTCCTTGACTACATTGCCGGGGCCAGCGGCGGCGATTTGCGCAAATCCATGAACGCCATTGAGGTTCTGTTTTCCGCGGCGGTGCCGCAGGGAAACAAGCTGCCTCTGACTATGGCGGACGCCACCGCCGTGACGCAGAAAAGCGCCATGCGGGCCGACCGGGACGGGGATAATCACTACGATCTGCTGTCTGCCCTGCAAAAATCCATCCGGGGTTCTGACCCGGACGCGGCCTGCCACTATCTGGCGCGCCTTCTGGAGGCAGGACAGATGCAGTCCGCCTGCCGCCGGCTTATGGTTACTGCCGCGGAGGATGTGGGCCTTGCTTACCCTCAGATCATTCCCATTGTCAAGTCCTGCGTGGATATGGCCCTGATGCTGGGAATGCCGGAAGCAAGAATCCCCCTGGGGGATGCCGCCGTACTGATGGCAACTTCACCCAAGTCTAATTCCGGCCATCTGGCTTTGGATGCCGCTCTGGCGGATGTGCAGAAGGGAAAGGCGGGACCTTTTCCGCGGCATTTGCAGAATGTCCATGCCGATACCTTCACCCAGGAGCGCAGCCAGGGCTATCTTTATCCCCACGACTACCCCAACCATTGGGTGGCCCAGCAATATCTTCCCGATGAGCTGGTGGGGACGCATTATTATGAGTATGGCCCGAATAAGCTGGAACAGGCGGCAAAGCACTACTGGGAAGCCGTCAAGAAGGAGGTCTGACCATGGATATTCGTGTCGGAGACGTTCTGACGATGAAAAAGGCCCATCCCTGCGGAGAAAAACGCTGGCAGGTTCTGCGCACTGGGGCGGATTTCCGCCTGAAATGTCTGGGCTGCGGCCATGAGCTGATGACGCCCCGCTTCAAAGCGGAGAAGAACATCCGCAGTGTGGAGCGGAAGACAGAAGAATAGTTTCGAGGCGCTGCGATTCGCGGCGCCCTTTTCATACCCTTGAGAACGGTGGGCTTTTGCGGTCTCTCCGGAACAATGCCCGAAAGCGGGGGAGACTTTGCGGAACTTGCGCCGGACAGCCTACGCTGCTGCGACGGCATTCTTGTCCCCCGGAGGGCTATACTGACCCCAGGCAGCAGGGAAGGAGGGCCGCAATGTACTGGGATCTGACTGTACTTTTCAATTTTCTGGTAGATTATCTGCTTTTGTATGCCTCCGCAAGGCTCTCCGGCAACGCGGCGCGGCAGGGATTCCTGCTGGGGGCAGCGGCGCTGGGCGGAGTTTATGCCGGAGCATGCCTGTTTCCGGGATTCACCTTTCTTGGAGGAACGCTGTGGAGACTGGTATTCCTGGGGCTGATGGCGCTTATAGCCTTCGGCCCGCGAAGAAGCGCCTGGCAGCAGGGCGGGCTGTTCCTTCTGCTGAGCCTTTCGCTTGGGGGCATGGCCCAGCTGGCAGCGCAGAATAGTCCCGGCAGGCTTCTGCTCTGCGCGGGACTGCTGTGGGCGTCCTGCACCTTCCTTCTGCGGGGCCGGGCGGGGTGCGGACAGTTTGTTCCGTTGGAGATATCCAGAAACGGCGCGACCGTCCATCTGACAGCCCTCCGTGACACAGGAAACACACTGACGGACCCCATTACCGGAGAACGGGTTCTGGTCATCGACCGGGACGCCAGCCGCGCCCTGACAGGGCTGACGCCGGAACAGTTGGAAAAGCCCATGGAGGCACTGACAGAAAGACGTATTCCGGGCCTGCGGCTGATTCCATATCGCGGCGTGGGACAGGCAGAGGGGTTTTTGCTGGGTATGAAGGTTACAGATGTAATTCTGGGCGGCAAACGGCGGCCAAGCGTGGTGGCCTTTGCGCCCAATTCGGTAGGCGGCACGGCATATCAGGCTCTGATAGGAGGCAGCGTATGAATTTTCTCCGGAAAATCGCAAGGCTTTTCACCCGGCAGGATCAGGTTCTCTATTACATCGGCGGCAGCGATGTGCTGCCCGCCCCGCTGAAGGGGGAGGACGAGCGCGATGCCATTGAAGCACTGGCTCGGGGCGAGGAAAGCGCCCGGCAGACTCTGGTGGAACATAATCTGCGGCTTGTGGTTTACATCGCCCGGCGGTTTGAGAATACCGGTACGAATCTGGAGGATTTAATCTCCATCGGTACCATCGGGCTTATGAAGGCTATCGGGACCTACCGGGCAGACCGGAATATCAAGCTGGCTACCTATGCCTCCCGCTGCATTGAGAACGAGATACTCATGCACATCCGGAAGATATCCAATCAGAAGGCGGAAGTTTCTCTGGATGAACCCATCAATCAGGACGGGGATGGCAACGAGCTGCTTCTGTCGGACATTCTGGGCACCGGGGAGGATGAGATCTTCGCATCTCTGGAGGCTGACGCGGACATGGGAGCTCTGCGGCATGCCCTCACGGAGCTGAACGACCGGGAACGGCAGCTTATCGGCATGCGCTTCGGCTTGAATGGCCAGAAGGAGCTTACCCAGAAGGAGATCGCCCAACTCCTGGGCATCTCCCAATCCTACATTTCCCGGCTGGAAAAGCGAATCCTTGGCAAGCTGCGCCGGGAATTCCAGAAGCAGATGAGCTGCGCCTGACGCGGCAGATGAATCGAAAAAAATACTTATAAATGTATCGATAAATTTAATAGGATTTGCTCCTTGCAAAATACTGCCTGAGATGGTATAATCGATAAAAAATTATATCGATAAAAAAGGAGCGAAGATTCATATGGAACAGAATACGAAGGTTTCCAAAGCCGTTCTGAAGAGGCTTCCCGGTTATCTCGCCTATCTGAAGAGTCTGCCGGATACGGCCCCTGCCAATATTTCCGCCACAGCCCTGGCCAACGCCCTGGATATGGGCGAGGTGCAGGTGCGCAAGGATCTGGCCATCGTCTCTGACGGCGGACGCCCCAAGGTCGGCTACCAGCGGGAGGCACTGATTGATGATATTGAGCAGTTTTTGGGCTATGACAACACCACCGACGCCGTGCTGATCGGCGCGGGTAAGCTGGGACTTGCGCTGATGGCTTACTCCGGATTTGAAGCTTACGGCCTGAACATCCAGGCGGCTTTCGATGTGGCCCCCACCATGGAGAAAACCGAGGACGGACAGCCCATTTACCCCATCACCAAGCTGGAGCACTACTGCAGGCTCCATAAGGTGCTTATGGGCATCATCACCGTGCCCGCCTCCGCCGCCCAGGAGGTTGCCAATATGCTGATTGCCGGCGGCGTCAAGGCCATCTGGAACTTCGCCCCCACCCATCTGGATGTTCCGGCCAATATTCTGGTGCAAAACGAAAATATGGCCACCTCCCTGGCCGTCCTGTCCGTCCACCTGCGGGCAGCCATCAAGGAAGAGAAAAAGTAACGTTGAAAAGACCGCTGCAGTCCCGGAAACGTCCTCGGGACCGCAGCGGGTTTTCTTTAGCTGATTTTTCTCCACTTGAGGCACAGTGCGCGGATAAAACTGCCGTCATAGGATTCGTCTGCTTTTTTCAGGCTGGCGTCGGCCCAGAATACGCTTTCGTTTTCAATAATAAGCGAGGCATCCAAAATGTTTCTGAAGCAGGCCAGTGCTGGGAGCTTTATTTTAACCATCTGCACGCCTTCAAAGCACAGCTCCGCAGCGCCGGACCACTCGCAGTTCTTAAAAACCGCATAGGCTGTGGCTGACTGGCCGTCCTCGCAATAGCGGACTGTCTCAAGAATGCTGTCATGAAATCCGGAAAACTGTTTCATAAAGGCATCGCCGTCCGCCTGCGTGAGAATGTAGTTCCACTGGGCTGCATCCGGAAATGCCTTTTCGGGTATTTCGCAAGTTTCAAAGGGGACGCATTTATTGGCAAAGATGTCGGCAAGAAATTCACTGTTTTCAAGGACTTCGGAGTAGCCTTTCAGATCCTGAATATCCGCAAATTCATATCCGTTAGTTTTACAAAAATGCTTGTATTTCAGCATCTGCGCACCGTGGTAAGCCAGAAAACCGCTGCATTCCGACTGGATCACATCAACAAAGGCTCTCGGAGACTGGGACTGATCATCCAGATAATCCACCAATTCAAAGCAATGCGTATGAGGATTCAGAACGATATATTGCTGCTCCAGGCCACTTCCGAGAACGGCATAGACCATAGATCTGTAGTATGCATTTCTTTTCTGCTCAAAAACTCTGACAAACATCTGCTCTTCCGCCTCCTGTTCAAAGGATCTGTTTCTAATACAACATAGATATCAAGTATGGCATGGTAAGAGAATCCCTCACAGCATTCTTTGAGGTGCTGTGAGGGATCCATTTTACTTTGCGGGCTTGAAGCTGTCCTTCAGGCTGACGGAGCGGTTGAAGACCAGGTGGTCCGGAGCAGAATCCTTGCTGTCGGGGCAGAAGTAGCCCAGACGCATGAACTGATAGGATTCGGGGGCCTTGGCGCTTCTCAGAGAGGCCTCTGCCTTGCAGCCGGTCAGCACCTCCAGAGAATGGGGGTTCAGGCAGGCCAGGAAGTCCTTTCCGGCGGCATCGGGATCGGGATCGTCAAAGAGATTGCTGTACTGGCGGACCTCGCAGTCCACGCAGGTTTCAGCATCCACCCAGTGGATAGTCGCGCCCTTGATCTTCCGGCCGTCGGCGGGGTCGCCGCCCTTGCTGTCGGGATCGTAGGTTGCCAGAACCTCGGTGACCTTGCCGTTTTCATCCGTGACGCAGCCGGTGCACTTGATGACATAGGCACCCTTCAGGCGGCACTCGGGGCCATCGGGATACAGACGCTTGTACTTGGGAATAGGCTGGGCCAGGAAGTCATCCCGCTCGATCCAGAGGCTGCGGGAGAAGGTGATCTCCCGGGTGCCTGCCCCGGCGTCGTTGGGGTTATTCTCCACCTGGAAGGTTTCGCTCTGGCCCTCGGGGTAGTTGGTGATGGTCAGCTTTACGGGATCCAGCACGGTCATGACCCGCTTGGCGGTCTCGTTCAGGTCCTCCCGCAGGCAGTGCTCCAGGAAGGCATACTCAATGGTGTTGGGGGACTTGGCCACGCCAACCCGGTCACAGAAGTTGCGGATGGAGGCGGGGGTGTAGCCACGGCGGCGCAGGCCGCAGAGGGTAGGCATCCGGGGATCGTCCCAGCCGGAGACATAGCCGTTCTCCACCAGAGCACGGAGCTTCCGCTTGGATAGCACCGTATGGTCGATGCCCAGCCGGGCGAACTCGATCTGCCTGGGATGGTTGGGCACGGACACATGCTCCACGACCCAGTTGTACAGGGGACGGTGGTTCTCAAATTCCAGAGAGCACAGGGAGTGGGTAATGCCCTCCAGCGCGTCCTGAATGGGGTGGGCGAAGTCGTACATGGGGTAGATGCACCACTTGTCGCCCTGACGGTGGTGGTGCATATGGCGGATGCGGTAAATGACCGGGTCACGCATGTTGAAGTTGCCGGAGGCCAGGTCGATCTTGGCCCGGAGGGTGTACTTGTTGTCCTCAAACTCACCGGCCCGCATCCGGGCAAACAGATCCAGGCTCTCCTCAATGGGACGGTCCCGGTAGGGGGAGACGGCGGGGGTATTCAGGTCGCCCCGGTACTCCTTGAACTGCTCGGGGGTCAGCTCACAGACATAGGCCAGGCCCTTCTTGATGAGCTCCACGGCGTACTCGTAGTCCTTTTCGAAGTAATCGGAGCCATAAAAGAACCGGTCGCCCCAGTCAAAGCCCAGCCAGTGGATATCGTCCTGAATGGCCTGAACGAACTCCACATCCTCTTTGGTGGGATTGGTGTCATCCATACGCAGGTTGCACAGACCGCCGAACTTCTCGGCAGTGCCGAAGTCAATAATCAGGGCCTTGCAGTGTCCGATGTGCAGATAGCCGTTGGGCTCCGGCGGGAAACGGGTATGCACGGTCTTCCCGGCAAACTGGCCGCCGGGAGCAATATCCTCCTCAATAAAGGCATGAATGAAATTCTTGCTTTCCGTAATCTCTGCCATATTGAAAACTTCCTCTCTAAAGCTATATAATGGGGTATTATAACCGATTTATGTACCGATTGCAACAATAGATTTTGAAAATACGGCCGTCCTTAAGAACATCTTTTGGAAAAAATAAAGAATTCACAAAATAGTGGTTGTCAATTTGCCCTTTGTACGTTAAAATAGAGTCGATACCGTGCGGGGGTGTGCCCCGGTGCGGACGCAAGAGAAGGAGTGATCGGATTTGTCTCAAATCAAATACAAGCGTATCCTGCTGAAGCTCAGCGGTGAGGCTCTGGCGGGCGAACAGCACCGGGGCCTGGACTATAGTGTGATTCATCCCGTGTGCGAAGCCATCAGGCAGTGCCATGAAAATGGCGTGCAGATTGGCCTGGTCATCGGCGGCGGCAATTTCTGGCGGGGCGTGAAGGACGGCGCGGATAAGATGCAGCGCTCCCACGGCGATGCTATGGGCATGCTGGCCACCGTTATGAACTGCATCGCCATGGCCGACGCACTGGAGCAGCACGGGGTGCCTGCCCGGGTGCTGTCTGCTGTGGAAATGAATAAGTTTGCTGAGTATTTCACCCGGGATACCGCTGACCGCTACCTGAACGAGGGAAAAGTGGTCCTCTTCGCCGCCGGAACGGGCAATCCCTATTTCTCTACCGATACCGGCGCCGTGCTCCGGGGCGTGGAGATTGAGGCGGACGCCATCCTCATGGCAAAGAACGTGGATGGCATTTACTCCGCCGACCCCAACACAGATCCCACTGCCGTCAAGTTTGACGAGCTGACCTATGACGAGGTTCTGGCCCGCCATCTGAAGGCTACGGATACCACCGCAATGACCCTGGCCATGGACAACCATATGACCCTGGTTTGCTTTGCCCTGGCTGACCCCAGCAACATTCTCCGCGTTGTATGCGGAGAGAAGATCGGAACCATCGTTAAGGAGGACTAAACAATGAGCGTAGATTTCACCGAATTTTCCAGAAAAATGGAACGTACCCTGGTACATCTGGGGGAGGACTTTGATGCCGTCCGCGCAGGCCGCGCCAATGCCAAGGTTCTCGACCGCATTACCATTGAGTATTACGGCAGCGAGACCCCGCTGAACGGCGTTGCCACCATTTCTTCTCCCGATGCCCGTACCCTGGTTATCTCTCCCTGGGATACCAAGCTCCTGAAGGAGATTCAGAAGGCAATCCAGATGTCCGACCTGGGCATCAACCCTCAGAATGACGGCAAGGTGATCCGTCTGCTCTTCCCCCAGCTGACGGAAGAGCGCCGGAAAGACCTCTCCAAGCAGGTCAAGAAGTATGCTGAAGACGCTAAGGTAGCCATGCGGAACATCCGCCGGGACGGCATGGATTACGTCAAGAAGCTGAAAAAGAACAGCGAGATCACCGAGGATGACCAGAAAAAGGCAGAGAAGGACCTGCAGGATATGCTGGATAAGTATATTAAGAAGGTAGACGCTGCTCTGGCCGCCAAGGACAAGGAACTGATGTCCATTTGATCAGACGCCTGGCCGTCTGAAGCTCCGCGTTCGCAGAGGCGATGCCCTCATCGGCCCGAAAGCTGACGGACAGGAGACCAAAAATCCGACATATGCCGCTGCGGGGCGATGAGGGCATCGCCCCCGGCGGTGACTTTTGCTGATGACAACGGATTTTCCGTGTCATCATTTCTTGAGCCGTCCGTTCGGACGGCAAAAATACTGGAAATCGAGGGAACGCACATGGCGCTTGAAAACGAGAATCTCCCGGCACCGCCCAGGCATATTGCCATCATTATGGACGGCAACGGACGCTGGGCGAAAAAACGCGGCCTGCCCCGAACTGCCGGACACAGTGCCGGAGCGGAGGCTTTTCGGCGGATTGCCAACTACTGCCGCAGTCTGGGTGTGGAATACCTGACGGTATATGCCTTTTCTACGGAAAACTGGAAGCGTTCCCAGGAGGAAGTGGGCGGCATTATGCTGCTGCTTCGGAAATATCTGGAGGAAGCCCTGCTGGACATGGAGAAAAACCGGGTCCGGTTCCGCTTCTTCGGGGACCTGAGCCGGTTGTCTCCCCAGCTGCAGAAGCTGTGCCACGACGCGGAGAACCGGTCGGTCAGCTATGACGTGCAGGTGAATTTCTGCCTGAATTACGGCGGACGGGACGAAATCGTCCGGGCTGCCCGGGCCTTTGCCCAGGAGGTGGCGGAGGGAAAACGCCGCCCCGAGGATTTAACGGAAGGCCTTTTTTCCAATTACCTGTATTCTGCCGGAGTACCGGACCCGGAGTTAATCATCCGGCCCTCCGGGGAAATGCGTACCAGCAATTTCCTGCTCTGGCAGTCCGCTTACGCCGAATACGTCTTCATGGATGTGCTGTGGCCTGACTTCGGGCCGGAGGACCTGGATAAGGCCATTGCGGAATATCACCGGCGCAGCCGCCGGTTTGGAGGCGTGTGACAAATGAAAACGAGAATTATCACAGCGGCAATCGCCATTCCGGTGCTGCTGATTATCCTTCTGGTCGCCCCGGAGATCGTGGCGGCCCTGATATTCGGGGCACTGCTGGCGGTGGGTGCCTATGAATTTCTGTACCGTACCGGCCTGGTTCGCCGGGTGCGCATGGTCATCTACAGTGCCGTCATGGCCTTCGCCATGGCCATCTGGAGCTATTACGGCGGCCTGCAGGCTTATCTGATGATCGGCTCCATAGTGTTCTTTATGCTGCTGTTTTCCGAGGTCATGATGGATCATGTAAAGGTGAGTGTGGATTCCATCGGCCTTTGTACATTGGGCGGTTACCTGATCCCTCTGCTGCTGAGCGCGTTGATCCGCATTCAGGTAGGGGCGAATGGCCGCTATTTTGTCCTGATTCCCTTTACCATTGCATTTCTTTCCGATGCCGGCGCCTATTTTATCGGTATGAAGTTTGGCCACCACAAGCTGGCTCCTGTGGTCAGTCCCAACAAGACCATTGAAGGTGTTCTGGGCGGTGTGGGCTTTGCGCTGGTCGGTATGATCGTTTATGCTGTGATTCTGGGGCCTGTGCTGAAATTCCGGGTAAACTATGGTGCGGCAGTACTCTATGCTCTGCTGGGCGCCGGTGTGGATGTGATGGGTGACCTTTGCTTCTCCGTAGTCAAGCGGCAGACCGGCATCAAAGATTACGGCAATCTGCTCCCCGGCCACGGCGGTTTCCTGGATCGGTTTGATTCCCTTGTTCTGGTCGCTCCCCTTGTTGAAGCGCTGCTTCTGATTCTACCTTTGGCGGTGTAAGCATATGATCAAGTGTGTCTGTATTTTGGGCTCCACCGGCTCCATCGGACGGCAGAGCCTGGACGTAGTCCGGATGTATCCCCAGATCCGCGTAGGGGCATTGACGGCAGGCTCCAGCATAGCGCGGCTTGCGGAGCAGTGCCGGGAGTTCCGGCCGGAGTTGGCCGTAGTGGCCACGAAAGAAGGCGCGGACGAACTGAAGCAGGCTATCCGTGACCTTCCGACCAGGGTTCTCTGGGGGGAGGAGGGACTTCTTGCCGCCGCGACATTGGAGGAGGCAGACTGCGTTATTACGGCTGTAGTCGGTATGCTGGGGTTGAAACCTACTTTGGCGGCCATCCGTGCCGGAAAGCGCATCGGCCTTGCCAACAAGGAGACACTGGTCTGCGCCGGTGAACTTGTCATGGCCCAGGCAAAGCAGTGGGGAGCGGAAATTGTCCCTGTAGATTCCGAGCACTCTGCCATTTTCCAGTGCCTCATGGGCTGCGGCGACAGAAGGGAAGTGCGCAGACTGCTGCTGACCTGCTCCGGCGGCCCCTTTTTCGGCATGGACCGGGAGGCGCTCAGCACCGTGACAAAGGCGGATGCTTTGAAACATCCGAATTGGAAAATGGGGCCCAAAATCACAATAGACTGCGCTACCCTTATGAATAAAGGCCTGGAGGTCATCGAGGCCATGCGGCTGTATGACCTGCCGTTGGAGCAGGTGGATGTGCTGATTCACCGGCAGAGCATTGTTCATAGTCTGGTGGAGTTCAATGACGGCGCCATCATGGCCCAGTTGGGTACGCCGGACATGCGTCTGCCCATTCAGCTTGCCATGACCTATCCGGAGCGTCTGCCCAGCCCTGTGGACCGGCTGGACCTGACCCAGTGCGCGGCGCTGACCTTTGTCAAGCCAGATTTGGAGGCTTTCCCGTGCCTGGCTCTGGCCCGGGACTGTGCCAGACGGGGGGGAAACCTCTGCGCTGCCATGAACGGGGCAAATGAAGAGGCCGTCGCCATGTTCCTCCGGGACGAAATCGGCTTCTATGACATCTACCGGCTGGTCCAAAAGGCGGTGGAAGAGACGCCCTTCCTGCGCGCGCCTGCGCTTGAGGAAATTCTGGAAACGGATCGTCTTGCCAGACTTTCCGTAAAAAACAACATTTGAGGCATTCTATGAGTTATCTTTTCGCAATCCTTCTGTTCAGTTTTCTGATTTTCATCCATGAGCTGGGGCACTTTATCGCCGCTAAGGTCTTTGGTGTCCAGGTCAACGAGTTTTCCCTGTTTATGGGACCCGCCATCTTCAAAAAACAGATCGGCCAGACCCTCTATTCCATCCGCTGCATCCCCATCGGCGGCTTCTGCGCCATGGAAGGGGAGGACGAGTCCAGCGATAATCCCCACGCCTTTCCCAATGCGGCCTGGTGGAAGCGAATCATCATTCTCGCCGCGGGCGCGGCTATGAATTTCCTGACCGGCGTTGTTTTGCTTGTCTGCTTCTTCGCTCCGGATAAGCAGTTCATCCTGCCCACCATCAGCGAGGTTGACCCCAGATGCAGCTTTGCTGAGAGCATCCAGCCGGGGGACCGGATCGTTTCCCTGGACGGAGAGAAAATCTACGTCTACAGCGACTTTTCTCTGATCCTGTCCCTGAATCCCGGGGATGTTCACGACCTTGTTCTGGAACGGAACGGGGAGAAGGTTGTGCTGAATGACCTGAATATGGCAAAGCAGGATTTCGAGAATGAAGACGGCACCACATCCCGGCGATTCGGCTTCAGCTTTACGCTGGTAGACGCGAACTTTGGGGAAACCATGAAATATACCTGGGCAAGTACCCGGGATACCGTACGCATGGTACGTCTGTCCCTGCAAATGCTCTTTACGGGCAAGGCAAGTGTGGAGGATGTGTCCGGCCCTGTGGGCATCGTAACCCAGATGGCCCAGGTAGCGGACAATTCCGGCTCCCGGTATTACGCCTTCCTGAATCTGCTGTATTTCGGCGGCTTTATCGCCATCAATCTGGCGGTCATGAACCTGCTTCCGATTCCGGCTCTGGACGGCGGACGGCTGGTAGGTGTTCTGCTGACCGCTGCCATTGAAGCTGTGACCCGGAAGAAGCTGAATCCGAAAATTGAAGGCTATGTCCACGGTGTGGGCATGATCCTTCTGCTGATCCTTATGGGCCTTATTATGTTCAAGGACATTATTTTTGCGATAAAGGGGTAAAGAGAAATGACCAGACAGATAATGGTGGGCAATGTCCCCATCGGCGGCGGCGCCGACGTGGTCATTCAGTCCATGCTCAATACCAGGACCACCGATGTAGAGGGGTCTCTGGCGCAAATTCGCGCTCTGGCCGCGGCCGGGTGTCAAATTGCCCGGCTGGCTGTGCCGAATATGGAGGCTACCCGGGGTTTTGCGGAAATATGTAAGGAAAGCGTCCTTCCTCTTGTGGCGGATATCCACTTTGATTACAGATTGGCCATTGCCGCGGCGGAGGGCGGGGCCAGCAAAATCCGTATCAACCCCGGCAATATCGGCGGGGAAGACCGGGTAAAGGCCGTGGTAGACGTGTGCAGGGACAGGCACATTCCCATCCGCATCGGCGTCAACGGCGGCAGCCTTGAAAAAGAGCTGCTGGAAAAGTTCGGCCATCCCACGGCGGAAGCTCTGGTGGAAAGTGCTTTTGGCCACCTGGAGCTGCTGGAAAAAAATGGATTCTACGACACCTGTGTGTCCATGAAGTCCTCCCATGTGCCCACTATGGTGGCCGCTGCCCGGCTGTTCCGCAGCAAGTGTGACTACCCCCTGCATATCGGCGTCACGGAGACCGGCCCTGTGCGGCAGGGCCTGATTAAATCCGCCATGGGTATTGGCGCGCTGCTTCTGGACGGCATCGGTGATACTCTGCGGGTGAGCCTGACGGATGACCCCGTAGAGGAGGTCTATGCCGCCAAGGACATTCTGAAGGCCGCCGGGCTGCGAAAAGACGGCGTGGACATCATTTCCTGCCCCACCTGCGGCAGAACCCGCATTGACCTGATCGGCCTGGTCAATCAGGTGGACGCCGCTCTGAAGGACTGCAAAAAGCCCATTACGGTGGCCGTTATGGGCTGCGTTGTCAACGGACCCGGCGAAGCCCGGGAGGCCGACATCGGCATTGCAGGCGGCGACGGCTGCGGCATGATTTTTGAAAAGGGCCGGCAGGTGGCAAAGCTCCCCTATGACGAGCTGCTGCCGGAGCTGCTGCGCCGCATTGAACTGCTATGAAAGAAACAGTCTACTTACTGAATATGTTCCCGGACTATGAGCCGCCTGAGGAGATCCGCGAGGCCCTTTCTCAGGCGGCCCTTGTGGCCGTGGATATTCGGCCGGAAAACCGCAGTGTAGAGGTGGCCGCCCATACGGAGCACTATGTGCCCCGGCGGCTGACCCGGCAGGCAGAGCGGGATATTCTGTCCCTGTACGGTCTGCGGGCTCTGGAGATCACCCTGACCCACCCGGCAGAGGAACTGCCCAAAATGGAGCCGGAGGAGCTGCGGGATCTGTTCGTAGATCTGGACCCCATGACCCGGGGCTCTCTGGCCGGGGCAAAATGGGACTGGGAAGGGAACCATCTGACGGTATCCCTGGTCGCCAACGGCAAAGCCGGGGTGGAGGCCCAGATTCCCGGCGTTATTAAAGCCCTGCGGGAGCGGTTCGCCGCGGACGTTACCGTCTCGGTAAACGCCAGCCATGACCTGACCGGCGAGGAACTGACCAAGGCCATGGAAAAGCTCCGGGAAGAGGCCCTCAGCGCGGCCCCTGTGAAGCAGGCCAGGCAGGAAAAGGAGGAGCGAAAGCCCCAGGACAGCGAGACCTTCTACGGCAAGCCCTTCCGCGGCACCGCCGTTCCCATGAAGGACCTGAATCTGGATATGGGCACCATCATTGTAGAGGGTAAGGTCTTTGCCATCGAGCACAAGGAACTGACCAAGCGGAACGCATGGGTGGTGAAGTTCGATATGACGGACAACACCAATTCCATCCGTGTCACCCGTTTTCTGGAGGCCAAGGAGGCCAAACCCATTCTGGACAATGTGCAGATGGGCAGCGTTCTGCGGGTCCAGGGCAAGCTCATTGAGGACCGGTTTGAAAACGATATGGTACTGAAGCCCTATGCCATGGTGCCAGGCTCCATGCCCAAACGGAAAGATACGGCCCCCTCCGGAAAGCGTGTGGAACTGCATCTGCATACCACCATGAGCAATATGGACGCCCTGACCGATACCGCCGCCGCCGTCAAACAGGCCGCTGCCTGGGGCCACAAAGCCATTGCCATTACGGACCACGGCGTGGCCCAATCCTTCCCGGACGCCATGAAGGCCGCCGCAAAGGCGAAGGTTGCCGGTACGGACGAGAATATCAAGATTCTCTACGGCGTGGAGGGGTACTATGTCAACGACGTAGACGACCGCATTGTCGTCCATGGACAGCAGGACATCCGCTTTGATGAAGAATACGTGGCTTTCGACCTGGAAACCACGGGCCTCAGCTCCGCCAATGACCGGATCATCGAAATCGGCGCGGTCGTCATGAAAAACGGGGAAGAGCTGGACCGGTTCCAGACCTTTGTAGATCCCCAGCGTCCTCTGGAAAAAAAGATTGTGGAGCTCACCGGAATTACGGACGAAATGCTCCGGGGCGCACCCGGAATTGAAGAGGTGCTGCCAAAGTTTCTGGAATTCATCGGCGGACGGGTGCTGGTAGCCCACAATTCCGACTTCGATACGGGCTTTATCCGCGCCGAGTGCGGCCGTCAGGGGCTGCCCTATGCATATACAGCGGCCGATACCCTGATTTTGTCCCAGAATATGCTGCCCCAGCTGAACAAATTCAAACTGGATATTGTCTCCAACGCCCTGAGTCTGCCGGACTTCAACCACCACCGGGCGGCAGACGATGCCGTTACCTGCGGTCTCATTATGCATCGGCTCATGGGGAAGATGGAAGAGGAGCTGGATATCCATACCCTGCAGGAGATCAACCCCCGCATGACCTCCCTCCGCGCCAAGGGCCGTATTACGGACCGGCACGCCCGGCATATCATCATTCTGGCGAAAAACCAGGTGGGTCTGCGGAACCTCTATCACCTGATATCGGATTCCAATCTCAAATACTTCAAGCGAGTGCCCCGAATTCCCAAATCTGAGCTGCTGGAACTGCGGGAGGGCCTGATCATCGGCTCCGCCTGCGAGGCTGGCGAGCTGTTCCAGGCAATTCTGGACGGCAAGAGTGAGGACGAACTGAAGCGTATCGCCTCTTTCTATGACTATCTGGAGATTCAGCCTCTGGCAAACAATATGTTTATGCTTGCCAAGGGCATCGCCAGGGATGTAGAACAGCTGCGGGAGTATAACCGGACCGTGGTCCGGCTGGGCGAGGCTCTGGGCAAAATGGTGGTCGCCACAGGCGACGTGCACTTCCTGAACCCGGAGGACGAGATATTCCGGCATATCCTGCTTGCCACCAAGGGCTTTGACGACGCGGATAAGCCCAATCCTCTTTATTTCCGTACCACCGACAATATGCTGGAGGAATTCAGCTATCTGGGCGAGGAGAAGGCCTATGAGGTGGTGGTCACAAACCCCAATCTCATTGCCGATATGTGCGAGAGCCTGCGGCCTGTGCCCCACAATCTGTTCGCGCCCAAAATTGAGAACTCCGTGGAGGACCTGAAGGCGCTGGTTTACGGCAAGCTCCACAGGCTCTACGGTGAAAATCCCCCGGAACTGATTACCAAGCGCGTAGAGACGGAGCTGCATGACATCATTTCCTGCCACTACGATGTGATCTATATGTCCGCCCAGAAGCTGGTGCAGAACTCTCTGGAGCATGGCTATCTGGTGGGCTCCCGTGGTTCCGTCGGATCTTCTATCGTGGCCTATATGTCCGGTATTACGGAGGTCAATTCCTTTCCGCCTCACTACCGCTGCCCAAATCCCGAATGCAAGTACACCACCTTTGATGTGCCCAAGGGCTACGGCTGCGGCGCGGACCTGCCGGACGCCATCTGCCCCAAGTGCGGCACGAAGTTCGACAAGGATGGCTTCAACATCCCCTTCGAGACCTTCCTGGGCTTCGGCGGCGACAAGGTCCCCGATATTGACCTGAACTTCTCCGGTGAGTACCAGTCCAAGGCCCACGCCTATTGCGTGGAGATGTTCGGAAAGTCCCATGTGTTCCGGGCCGGCACCATCGGCACGGTGGCGGAAAAGACCGCCTTCGGCTATGTGAAAAAGTACCTGGCCGAACGGGGAAAAACCGCCAATCGGGCGGAGGAAGCACGGCTGGCCGCTGGCTGCGTCGGTGTCCGCCGGACCACGGGCCAGCACCCCGGCGGTCTGGTTGTCATCCCCCAGGAGAATGAGATCTGGGATTTCTGCCCGGTGCAGCATCCCGCCGATGACCCCAACGCCGACCAGATCACCACCCATTTTGAATACCACTCCATGGAAGAAAACCTGCTGAAGCTGGACATGCTGGGTCACGACGACCCCACCATGATCCGCATGATGGAGGATTTGACCGGCGTGGACGCGAAAACCATCCCTCTGGATGACAAACGAACGATGTCCATTTTTACCTCATCCAAGGAGCTGGGCTATGAAAATGACAAGCTCTTGGGCCCCACAGGCGCTGTGGCAATCCCGGAATTCAATACCAAGTTTACCCGGGGCATGCTTATGGACACCATGCCGGAGCGATTTGACACACTGCTGCGGCTTTCCGGCTTCTCCCACGGTACGGACGTATGGCTGGGCAACGCCAAGGATCTAATCACATCCAAGACCGCCACGGTCGACCAGGCCATCGGCTGCCGTGACGACATCATGCTGTACCTGATCTCCTGCGGTATGCCGGAAAAGCGATCCTTCAAGATCATGGAGGCCGTCCGAAAGGGCAGAGGCCTGCCCGACGGTGCGGAGCAGGAGATGATCGACGCCGGTGTGCCAGACTGGTATATCGGCTCCTGCAAGAAGATCAAGTACCTGTTCCCCAAGGCCCACGCCGTAGCCTACGTCATGATGGCCTTCCGGATTGCCTGGTTCAAGGTTTATCATCCTCTGGCATTCTATGCCGCCTATTTCTACCGCCGCAGTCAGAAGGGCGGATTTGACGCGGTGCTTATGACCCAGGGTATGGAGGCCATCAAAGCCAACATCGAAGCCATCGAGACCAACGAAAACGCCACGGACAAGGACGAGGATCTGCTGACCACCATGGAGGTCGTCTACGAGTATTACCTCCGG
The DNA here is from genome assembly GCF_018918045.1 of Pseudoflavonifractor sp. MSJ-30. Lineage (GTDB taxonomy): Bacteria > Bacillota > Clostridia > Oscillospirales > Oscillospiraceae > Faecousia. Next base: position 24,075 of record NZ_JAHLPU010000018.1, on the reverse strand, counting down.
GGCTTTGATTTCCTGCCCATCGACATTTACAAAAGTCATGCCACGAAATTCCTGGTCATTGACGGCAAAATCCTGCCGCCCTTTGTGTCCATCTCCGGCCTGGGCGAAAACGCGGCCTGGGACCTGATGCGGGGCAGGGAAGGGAAGACCTTCCTGTCCATCGAGGAAGTGGCGGCAGCCTGCCCCAAGGTTTCCAAGACCCACATCCAAATGCTGAAGGACGCCGGGGCTTTTGGCTCCCTTCCGGATACCAGCCAGATCAGTTTGTTCTAGTCCTTGCAAAAAGCGAAGCTATATGCTATAATCTTTGTACAATTTACACAAAGGAGAATCTGCTATGCAGAAAACGGAAAAGCAGTATCATATTCACTGCGCCGAGGGCGATGTGGGCCGCTATGTGTTCCTTCCCGGGGACCCGGGCCGGTGTGAGGCGATCGCCGCGTATTTTGACAATCCTGTCCACATTGGCATGAACCGGGAGTATAATGTCTATACCGGCACCATTCTGGGCGAAAAGGTCTCCGTCTGCTCTACAGGTATCGGCGGTCCCTCTGCCGCCATCGCCATGGAAGAGCTTGCCAACATTGGCGCGGACACATTCCTCCGCGTGGGTACCTGCGGCGGTATCGATTTGGAGGTCTGCCCCGGAGATATCGTGGTCGCCAGCGGTGCTGTACGCTATGAGCATACCTCTCTGGAGTACGCCCCCATTGAGTACCCAAGCGTGGCGGATTTCGATGTGACTCTGGCTCTGCGGGAAGCGAGCCGGGAGTTGGGCTTCCGCACCCATGTAGGGGTTGTCCAGTGCAAGGATTCCTTCTATGGTCAGCACAGCCCGGAGAAAAGCCCGGTTTCCTACGATCTTCTGCAAAAGTGGGAGAGCTGGAAACGACTTGGCGTAAAGGCCAGCGAAATGGAGTCCGCAGCCCTGTTTGTGGTAGCCGCCGCCAGAGGTGTGCGCTGCGGCAGCTGCTTCCACGTTGTATGGAATCAGGAACGGGAAAAGGCCGGTATGTTCATGCCCATGACCGAGGACACCAGCGGGGCAATCCGCGTGGGCATTGAGGCGGTCAAAAAGTTGATTCTCGCAGACAGGAAATAAAAACGGGCCGACACCTTTTATGGGTGTCGGCCCAATTGCAATGCAGATTACGCCTGATACAGATAGGCTACAAATCCCAGAGTCATGTAATCCAGGCAGACGGTCTTGTCCGGCGTGGAACCCATGGTGACCCGGTGACAGTGGACCTTCCAGACATCGGAACCGTTCAGCTTGTCCCTGCGGATGTCGAACACATGGTTCCAGCTGCGGCCCTCCATATACTGCTCATCCTTCACAAACCGGATCAGCTCCAGCCGCCGGAAATGGGAGGTGGGAAACGCGTTTTCCACGCAGGCCTCAAACAGCGCCTCCGCGTCCCGCACGCTGCCCAGCTCAAAGGTATTGCGAATCATTGCACCGTAGTCTTCCATGGTAAGCCCTCCTTATAGCTTTTGATAGGTTTTCTCCAGGAATCGTTCACTGTTTACCAGAACTCTGGTGTGGGTCGCTTTGCCGATCTCTCCGGCCTCATCAAAGGCGGTGATGGCAAAGCTGATTTTTTTGCCCTCCACGGCGGTAACTTCCGCCTCGGCCCGGACCTCCAGGCCCACGGGGGTGGCGCTGGTATGCTCCAGATTCAGCGCCGTGCCTACGCTGGTCTGGTTCTGGGGCAAAGCTTCTTCAATGGCCGCGCAGGCTGCGCCTTCCATCAATGCCGCCATGCAGGGGGTTGCGTAGACCAGCAGACTGCCGGAACCGACAGCTTGGGCCGTGTCCTCTTTTTCGACGAGGGTGGTGGCTTCGCCCTTCATTCCAACTGTAATTTCCATGGGTAACACCTTCCATTTCCGGTTTCTTTTTTACCAATATATCGCAAATTCTGGGAAATGTCAATGGAATGGCCTTGTAATCCAAGTGGATTTTTCGTATAATCGTCTCAAAAAGCCGAAAGGAGAGTGCTTTCTTGCAAAATGCGTCAACTTCTGCCAAAGCTGTGGCTCTTGGCGGTGTTCTGGCGGCGCTGGCGGTATGCGTCATGTGCCTGGGAAGCCTGATTCCCGTCAATACCTATGTCAGCCCCATGTTCTGCGCCCTGCTTTTACAGGTGGTCCTGAACGCCTGCGGCAGGCGGATCGCCTGGGCCTGGTTCTTCACTGTGGCGATCCTGTCGCTGCTGCTCTGCCCGGATCGGGAGGCGGCGGGGGTACTGCTGGCATTGGGCTATTACCCCATTCTGAAGCGGTTCCTGGACACAAAAAAGCTGCGGCCGCTCTGGAAAGGGCTGTATTTCAACCTGACTGTTTTTGTGCTCTACTGGGCGCTTCTGTTTGTCTTTGGCCTTCCGGCGCTGAATGAGGAATTTCAGGAACTTGGCACGGTGATGCTTATTGTATTGCTGATTCTGGGCAATGTGACCTTTTTCCTGCTGGATAAGGTGCTGGATAAACCCTTTTTCCGAAAGCTGGGCAGATATGGAAAGCGCTGAGTGGGAACTGTATATCCTGCGCTGCGGTGACGGAACGCTCTACACCGGCATCGCCCGGGACGCGGAAAAGCGCCTTGCCATGCACCGCGGCGGCAAAGGCGCGAAATACACCCGGGGCCGCGGGCCGCTGGAAATGGTCTACCGGGAGAAATGCGCCGACCACAGCGAAGCCCTCCGCCGGGAATACGCCATGAAACAGCTGACCAGAGAAGAAAAGGAGCGGCTGATTTTGGAATACAAACCGTAGGGCCGATGCGGGTATTGGCCCTACGGGAAAAACGTGCGATTCCTGCTGTGCAAAATTGATTCCTCACAAAAATAAGTAAATCAGCATTGTCACCAGTGCTGTGTTCGGCGTATCCCGGCAGTTTTCGGACATGAGGAGCAGAAGAAGGATGACAATCAGATCCTCTGTGTCCAGTCCCTTGGGCAGCAGATTGTTAAAAAAGCCGGGAATGCTCTCCGGATGTTCCGGCGGTCTGGGCGGACTTGACGGCCCGGGCGGCGGAGCAGGAGGCAAAGGGGCAGGGGATTTGGCAGCCTCCGGCAATACCTGCCGCCGAAAGCTGCCGTCTTCCGTTGGAATATAGCGGTTATACATAGGCCTACACCCCTGTTAATTTTTTCAGCGCTCCGGACTCCATAAGGCCGGTCGCCTGCTGGGCCAGCTTTGCTGCCCGCATGGCACGCTCCAGCTTGGCGGTTTTCTCACGGCTGACATAGGGGGATAGAGCCTTCAGAAGCGCGCGCTGATCCTTATCAATCTCCGTTCCACGGGCGAATCCCGTAAAAGCCTTGACCATTTCCAGGTCTCCCGCACTGACGCCGGAGGGCGTGGAAGGCGGCGAAGCTCCCTTTTGGGGTACTTCCGCCTGCTTTGGCGGCTCCTCCGGCTGGCCAAGGCTCCGGGCCAGAGACTGGATCTTCGCCATCATCTCCGGGTCGGAAAGGATAGCCCCCAGCTGATCCTCCATACCGCTCATGGATTTTTCCGCAGCTGCCCCAGCAGTTCCGCTGCCTCCGGTGTGGATAGAAATGCCTCAATGCTTTTCCGGGCGGCATCCATATTCCCTTGGGCCGCCTGATCCATAGCCTGGCGCAGGCCATGGGCATTGGACTGCCGCAAAAGCGCCTTTAATTGCCGCCCCGCGGGGGTATCCGCGAAAAGCCGAGCCTGTTCCAGCTTTTCCGGTGAAATATCCGATTGATTCATAGCGTTGCCTCCTTTTACAATTCTCTATCATTCTATGCGCGGCAGCGCAGCAGCTTGCCTGGAAAAGAAAAAATATGAAACAGTAGCATTCTTTCCCTATGTATGGTATAATACACGGATGAAAAACTAGGGAAGAACAACGCTTCCTGTAAGGATGGACTACATGCGTTTACTGATCTTATCCGATTCCCACCACTATTTGCGTTTCATGGAGCAGTACGTTGAAAAATATCGGCCGGACTGTGTGATCCACCTGGGGGATTACTACCCGGATGGCCAGGAGCTGCGGTCTCTTTGCCCGGGGATTCCTTTCTATCAGGTGCCCGGCAACTGCGATGAATATTCCTGCGATCCTTTTCTGCCGCGTGTTATGAGTCCGGTCATCGGCGGCGTCCGATTCTTCCTGACCCACGGGCACCAGCACCATGTGAAAAGCACACCCTATTCTCTTCTGGAGGACGCCCGGCGCAATAAGGCTCAGGTGGTGCTCTATGGGCACACCCATATTCAGGATCTGCACCGGGAGGAAGATGGGCTTCTCGTTATGAATCCCGGCGCGGCCGGGATTGCGGGAGAAGCGGGGCTGCTGGAAATCGAAAACGGTATCGTCACTGTCAGCCGCCTTTTGCGCGGACGCGATCTGGAGGAAACGCAATGATTTTAGCCGTGCATATCGGAAACACCAATATTACCATCGGTGCCGTTAAGGGTACGGAGATCATCTTTCAGGCAAGGCTCCGGACGGACGTCACCAAGACCTCAGATGAATACGCCATTGATCTGAAAATGCTGCTGGCGATCCACAGCGTGGCTGCATCGGAGATTGAGGGGGCTATCATTGCCTCCGTTGTTCCCCAGGTGCTGAACCAGATGAAAACAGGCCTGAAAAAGCTCTTTGGAAAGCCCATTCTGGTGGTGGGCCCCGGAATCAAAACAGGTCTGAATATCCGCATAGACAACCCCGCACAGACAGGCTCCGATCTGGTAGTGGGCTGCGTGGCGGCGCTGAAGCTGCGAACGCCGCCCTTGATCGTTGTGGGTATGGGTACGGCCACCACGCTCATGGTTCTGGACAAGAACGGCGCCATGATTGGAGGCAGCATCAGCCCCGGTGTGCGCATTTCCATGGAAGCACTGACCGAGCGGGCGGCTTTGCTGCCGGGTCTGCAGCTGGACCAGCCCAAACGTGCCATCGGGCGGAACACCATAGAGTGTATGCGCAGCGGCATCCTGAACGGTGCTGCCGCCATGCTGGACGGCATGATTGCGCGGATGGAGGAAGAGCTGGGGGAGAAGGCCACAGTGGTGGTCACGGGCCGGATTGGGCAGTACGTGGTGCCCCTGTGCAGGACTCCAATGCTCTATGACCGGGATCTCATCATCAAGGGCCTGGCTGCCCTTTACACGGAAAATACCAGGCAGAAAAGCGAATCAGGAGGAACTCAATGAAAAAGAACGCACAGGCTGCCCCGGCGCCTTCAGCTGCCTTGAGCGGCTATAACAAGTTCAAGCATGTGGTAGGTGTCATCATTACCTGGATCTACCGGCTGCGTAAAATTATTCTGGCCGCGCCGGTTGTGTATTTCGCTCTGCGGCTGGCGGCCTACAATATGGTCAATCTCCCCATGTCCGTTGGCCTGTGGCTTCAGTCCAGCGGTGAATTCTCCATGCACATTGCCCGGCAGCTGGCGGTGGTCGGACCTCTGGCCCTGACCGGCGGGTGTCTTGTGATGATGTTCCTGTCGAGAAAGGCGCTGTATGCCTGGGCAATCAGCGTGTTCACTCTGGCGGTGCCCATTTTACTGGTCATCAGCAACAACTATCCGGCATAATTTCTTTTCCAAACGTTCAAGGATTCTTCACCTTTCTCCACTGCGGCTATGGTATACTGTAGCTACAGAAGACGGGAGACGGTGAAGGCAGCCGATGCCGCGGAAGTATTCGCGGATAAGCCGACGGCGCGTCTTGTGACACACCGGCCCCGGAGGACGAAAATGAATACCGGCGGCAGCGATTCGCTTGGATCGCTGCCGCCTTCTTCATGCCTTGACCGGCAGATTGGTTGCCATAGGAAATTGCAAAGCCAGATGCTTCCAGGTATGGCGGTCCAGTTTTCCGGTCATAGGCAGGCCGGAGAGGCGCTGGAAAGCTGCCAGGGAATCCCGGGTCGGTTCATCCAGAATTCCTGTAATGGCGGGCGCGTCCACGCAGTGAAAGCTTTCCGAAAGAACCATCAGGATGACCTGAGCAAGGTATACAGCGGCATTCTTCTCCCCAAGTGAAATACTCTGCCCCGGATTCAGCAGAACCGCCAGCACTTGGGGCGGCACAATCTCCACCAGAGCCAGAGCATATTCCTCGGCAATATAATTCCATGTTTCCATATCCGTTACCCCGGTCACCGGCAAACGGCTGCGGCGCTGGAAGACACGCACTGCCTCCATGGTATCCGGCCCATAGATTCCATCCGGAATCAGCATTTTATACTCGTCATTGTTCTCCGCCAGTACCCGCAGCATGGTCTGCAGGGCCCGGATGGGCTGGCCCAGAAAGCTATCCTTAGGTTTCATCGCACGACCTCCTGTCTTGCAGCGTCCTGATTGTTCATGGACAGATCATAGCCCGGGAATTGGGTCATGGCGGACGTTCTTGAATATCGGTTTCTGGGCAGTGTCTGATTGATAACGGCGCTGGTATAGGGGAACCTCTCCAAATCCCGGAGGCTGGCGTTTTCAATGCCTGCGAACTGGTCGTATATCTCATCCCAGGTGACGAGATCCACCGTGCCGGTCTGAGGCAGCCTGAAAAAGCCCTGAGCCGCCAGCACCGCGCTGCGGGTTGCGCTGCCGTAAACGCCGTCCACTGTGACGCTGGGAATCTGGGAAATATAGGCAGAGAGGACACGAATCATGTATTGGAGATGCTCTACCCGGATGCCGCGGTCGCCCGGGCTGATAGGCTGACCCTGATTCCAGGCGATGGTATAGAACTTCTGTCCCTGGCTGCGCAGTTCTGAGAGAGAAGTGACGGCGGTATAGAGCCGCACCAGAGCGTACCAGGTGGCGGGGCCGACTACGCCGTCCGGGTTCAGGTCGAAAATCCGCTGGAAGGCCATCAGGGCGTTCTCCGTCTGGGCCCCGAAGATGCCATCGACTGCGGCAACCTTCGGAATTGCGGGGTAATTCTGGGAAATGCGGTTCAGCTCCGTCTGCACGATGACCACATTCGGCCCTACGCTGCCCCGGCGCAGAGGGGTACCCGGGTAGGAAGACACATAGTCCCGCACCGGGGCATTGGATACGATTTCTACGTCCCCGTAATAGCTGCGCAATATTTGCGTAGAGTTATAGCCCTGCTGAGCAAGCCCCTGGCTGCCCCATTGGCTCAGGCCTTCACAGGTGACGGTGGTGCCGTTGCAGAATTTCGCGGCCAGAGGCTCCACAAAACCCGGGCGGCGCAGATAGCTGTTGAACAGCTCATCTACCAGCCTGGAGACGTTGGAAAAGAAGCTCCGGCCCCGGACGAAGAACTGGTCATAGGCCGTGGAGCTGGTGATGTCAAAATCATAGCCCCGGCTGCGGTAAAATTCCGTATAGACCCGGTTCAGGGCAAAGGAGACGATTGCCAGGATATTTGCCCGTAGAGCGCCTTCCTCCCAGGTCGGATATATCTCGCTGCAGGCCACGTTTTTGACGTAATCCACAAAGCTGACCGTTACGTTCTCGGCATTGGCGCTCGGCGCCCCCAGGTGGACTGTGATCCGCTGAGGTACATAGGGGATAACAGTGGGCATGGCTCCTCCTTACAGATTCTGAGGCGGCGTATTGAACAGCATGCTTTCGTCAAAGGCATCCGGCAGCTCCGACAGGGGAATCATTTCCAGATCCTGCACCGTGGTGATACCCGGAAAGACCTGGACGTTTCTGGCACTGATCTGTTCAAAGTCTGTTTTGTAGGCGTAGAGCATCACATCCGTAAAGGGACGCGTGCCATTATCCTCCGGACTTTCACTCTCCGCCCGGTCCGGTGTGGGAATGGGGATAGGCTCTGTCAGTCCGCTGCGGTTGGTCAGGCGCATGGCAATGGCCGTGCCGTCCTGTGCCGTGACCACCACAGCCACGTCCTCCAAAGGAATCTGGGCGTAGCTCATATAGGCTCTGGCGGTTATGTAGCCGTTTGAAGACATGGGTTTCCCTCCTTGAAAGGTTTCTCGTACAGTATATGCGGAAGGGGCAAAAAGGGTGCAAAAACCTTCCACCGGGGGCTGTCATCAACTTAAGCGCGGCGTCAGCTTCGGTGCGTCGGAGGCGATGCCCACATCGCCCCGCCGGTGCGGCAATAGGGTGGTGCGTTTGATTTTACCGACGCAAAGCCCTTTGAACTTGGGCCGATGCGGGCATCGGCCCCACAGTGAACCCCTTAAGCTGAAGACATTGCCCCTGGGAGAAGGCTTTTTACAGAAAGGGCCGCATCTGGCGGATGTTGTTGGTCTGGGTGTCGATGAGCTTCTGGGTGAGGGTGTCTACCCGGTTGTCTTTGCCTTCGCAGTGATGCTGGCCCCGCAGGCATTTGACCAGGCCCCTGGTATTGCCCTGAATCATCATTTCGGAAATCTTTGACGTTGCGTCCGCTCCGGTGAGCCGCATCCTTACGGTCATGTTTGAGAGGAAGCGAACGGCGCTATCCAGTTCCTGCAGCTCCCAGCCGCGCTGGGAGGCGATGGCGTGGGCTTCCGTCTCGATGCCGTCGTATTCCTTCAGCTGCTGCGTCAGCGCCCGACGCAGCTCCGGTTCCAGCGTAGTGTCCAGCACGCTGCGGATACCCGTCTGGCCCATTTGTGTAGTTTTCAGAATCGAGGAAAGTAACTCCTGGCTGGTTTTCATATGCGTCACCTCCCGGGTAGTATTTGCGCCCGGAAGAAAAACATGCATCCTTTGAAAGGAATCGGCATAGGATAGACCCGGGAGCGTGATCTTATGTGTGCCATATCCGGCTGTATCGGACTGCCGATGGAGGAAGCAACAATAGAAGCCATGCTGCAAACCATGGCCCGCCGTGGGCCGGACGGCCGGGGCTGCTACAAAACCGGAGCCTGCACTCTGTTGCATACCCGTCTGGCCATTATCGACCCTCAGGGCGGCGTCCAGCCTATGAAATGCGGCTGGGCAGGAGAGAATTACGCCATTACCTATAACGGAGAGCTGTACAACACGGCGGAAACGCGAAATGCTCTGGAAAAATTGGGGCACTGTTTTGAGACACACTCCGATACGGAGGTGGTCCTGCACAGCTATGCCCAGTGGGGGGAAAGCTGTCTCCAAAAGCTAAACGGCATCTTTGCCTTTGGCATCTGGGAAGAAAAGCGGCAAAGACTGTTCCTGGCCAGGGACCGCATCGGCGTAAAGCCCCTTTTCTATCAGATCCTCGGAAACGAACTGCTGTTTGCTTCAGAACTTAAAACCATTCTGGCCCATCCCCGAAGCAGCGCGGTGCTGGACAGGGAAGGTGCCGCTGAAATCTTACTGCTGGGCCCAGGGCGGAGGCCCGGCAGCGGCGTATTTGCGGGCGTCCGGGAATTGGAACCGGGACATTATGCCTATTATACAGACGGAAAGCTGGAGGTGACCCGCTATTGGTTCCTCCGGGACCGGGAGCATCGGGAGAATTTTCAGCAGACCGCGGAACATACCCGCAGTCTGGTGCTGGATTCCATCCGGCGGCAGATGGTCTCCGATGTGCCCATTGGGTGTTTTCTCTCCGGAGGGCTGGATTCCAGCCTGATCAGCGCCGTCTGCGCGGGCATTCTGGAGCAAAAGGGGGAGAGGCTGTCCACCTTCTCTGTGGGCTATCCCGGCAACCAGCGTTATTTCCAGGCCGGAAAGTTCCAGCCCACCGCCGACAGCGACTACATTGACCTCATGGCGGACTTCCTGCATTCAGACCAGCATTTAACGGAGCTGCCGCCGGAGATATTGGCAGGCAGCCTGGAGGAGGCCACCATCGCCCGGGATCTGCCGGGGATGGCGGACGTGGATTTTTCTCTGCTGGCCTTCTGCAAGGAGATCCGAAAGCATGTGAAGGTCGCCCTGTCCGGGGAATGCGCCGATGAAATCTTCGGAGGGTACCCATGGTACCGCGACCCGGAGGTCCGGGCGCGGGAAGGGTTCCCCTGGGCACAGAACACCTCGGATCGCTGTGCCCTGCTGCACCCGGACCTTGCGAAATGGCTGGACGGCCGGGAGTATGTCATGGAAGCCTACCGGCAGACCTGCCGGGAAAGCGACATTCTCCCGGGGCAGAGTCCCCGGGAAATTCGGATGAAGGAAATGGTGAATCTGAATTTCCGCTGGTTCATGCAGACGCTTTTGGACCGAAAGGACCGCATGAGCATGTACAGCGGCCTGGAAGTCCGGGTGCCTTTCTGCGACTATCGGATCGCGGAATACCTCTACGGCGTTCCATGGGAATATAAGGACTACCGGAGTGAGGAAAAGGGCCTGCTGCGGTATGCCTGCGGCGATCTGCTGCCGAAGGCGGTGGCCCACCGGAAGAAGAGTCCTTATCCCAAAACCTTTGACCCGGGATATGAAGCGCTGCTTACGGAAAAAATGAACAGTCTACTGAAAAAGGATGCTCCGCTGTTTGCTCTGGTGGACCGTGCTGCCCTGCGAACCTTTTTGGAGCGCGACACGCAATGGCCCTGGTACGGTCAGCTGATGGGGAGACCCCAGAAAAAAGCCTATTTCCTGCAAATTAATTTCTGGCTTGAACACTATGGGATAAATTTTCAATTTTAGAGATAGAAAAAGCTGCTGTTTTCTACGACAGCAGCTTTTTTGTGAATATTGCGAAAGAAATTCGGTAAAAATTCGTGAAAAACGCCATTTGCTTTTTACATTAAAAAAATGATATCATATCACTATAGATAAATTTTGTCAAGAGGAGGTTTTTCCAATGTTTCAGGTGGACGAACTGGTCGTCTACGGTGTCCATGGCGTGTGCCGGGTGAAGGAAATGCAGGAACAGGTGGTCAATAAGGTGAGGCAGCAGTATCTTGTGCTGGAATCCACCGGGAAGAGCGGCAGCCAATTCATGGTTCCAATCCAGAACACCGCCGCCATGTCCCGGCTTACGGCACTGATTTCCAAAGAAGAGTGGGAAAACCTGCTGGCCTCCCCGGCAGTGCATACCAGCAACTGGATCGCGGATGAAAATAAGCGAAAGCAGTCCTATCGGGAGCTGGCCGGTTCCGGCTGCCGGGAAACGCTATTGCAGACGATTTATTCCATCTATGCCCACCGCACAGCGCAAAAGGCCCTTGGCAAACGGCTGCATATGTGTGACGAAAACTTCCTGCATGACGCTGAGAAGATGCTATCCAGCGAAATTGAGGCCGTCCTGGGTCTGTCGGCTCCGGAGGCCCTCGATTATCTGCGGACAAGCCTGAGCGCGTAAAAATGCAAGCAGAGATTTACCCCTCCCAGGCAAGGCGCACAAGCAGATTCATCAAATTTAATTCTCGGAAAGTTCCAAAAACTATTTTCAGAGAGATGGATGATATATTTGACTGTGAAAATCCCTCACACCAACTGAAAAGTGTGAGGGATTCTCTGCGTAATTCATAACTGCTTTCATTCACCACAAATGAGCTGCCGTCATGATGTAATACCTGGCGGAAACCACCCTTTATAAATTACATCATGAGACGGCCCCTGAAGTTTTTACAGTCCCAGAAAGAAGTTTCTCCGGGCAAGCGCCTCTTCACAGCGCCGGCAGAGATAGTCGCCGGTAAAGATGGTATCACCTGCCTGGCTGGGGTCACCGCAGCGGGTGCACAGGGGAGAGGTGGTCTGCTTCTTTTCGTAGATCCAGTAGGAGGTGCTCTTTGGGGTAATGTCGCTCCAGGCATGGCGATCCTGCTGGTGGGCGGGCAGACGCTTGTAGTTGTAGACATTGGAGTCCCGGACCTGCACGCCGTCTTCATCAATGCTTTCCAACACAATATAGTGGCCGCCCCGGGTCCAATAGCCCTTGATCTGGGAGGAGACAACTACATAGCCGTCCTCCAGCGCCTGCTTGGCCTCTTCGGGCTTATAGGTCTGCTTCTTCAGGTAGAAGCCGAGGACCGGAGGCTCATATTTGAAGATCATACAGTCTGTGCCGTTGCTGTGACAGTATTTGCCGTAGCGGGCACAAAGGGTGGGGGGCGTCAGCTCTGTATCCGTCATGTAGGTGGAGAGCATGGCCAGGCTTGTAATGCCGCAGCCGTGGGAACGGAGCTTGTAGTTGCCGTACATGGTGTCGCCGAAATCCTGCTGCAAATAGATGGGAATCTCCGGGTACCGCTCGTGGGCAATGTCGGGGTACAGAATGGAATCGTATGTAGTGGTCTGGGTCGGGTCCTGTAGGACAATAGCGGAATAGGATACGCTCAGCGCGTTCCCGTCCAGGCATTCCTTCACAAAGTCCGCCAGTTTCTGCTGCTTCGCTGCCGCTTCGCTTTCAGCTTCACCGGCGGAATAGACCCGGGAGATATAGAGCATATGGATGCCGCTGTCCGTCTGGATGACGGTGGTATCTCCGGCAGCCCGCTCAGGATCAAAGCACCAGTCGTCCAGCTCCTGGGGCAGCTGTCCCTTATGGAGCTGGTAGTAGAAGCCGCCCTCTTTGCGGGTAGCCTCTTCCCTGGACTCATTGTAGGCAAGCTCGGCAAAGCTGCCCTCACCGCGGCGGAAACTGGATTTCCAGGAGGCCAGCAGCCGTTCCGCTCTGCGTTCGCAATCCGTCCAGCTGCGTTCACTGGAAGAATCCTCGGGCTGCAGAAGCACATGACGGATATCCACATAGGTTTCGCCGCCTGTCCGGGTCGCGGCTGCCAGTTCTTCGTCCGTCGGCTCCAGATAGTAGCCCATGGTGGTCAGATACATATAGGCAAGATTGATGTCCTCCGCCGCCCGCAGTGTCTGGCCCTGGAGCGTCTCGGACAGGGAATCCAGGTAGGCCTGGTGCATGGTGTTCGGAACATAATATTTCTGTTCCCCATAAAGGAATTTGATGGCGGGAATGTTGACCATGCATTCCTCGTGCAGCTCCTCGTTCGGGGCAAAGGCCTCATCCAGAGGCACGGGCTTTTCCTCGGAGGCGATGATCAAAGCCTGCACATGATACCACCGGTCAATGGCCTTTTTCAGAAAATACTGCTGCCAGCTGTTGACGGAGCCGTCCATGGGACAACTCTGGGTATCCAGACTCTGGGTCAGGTCGGGGGCCGTTTCCGGATCAGCGGCCATATAGCTGGCAACCTCCAGCTCATAGTAGACCTGCAGCATGTCGTTGGTCAGCTGCTTGCCGCCCACGGCGGCTACAAGGCTGCTGTTGGTGGCATCCGCCCGGTAGGAGCCCTTGCATGTCACATCGCTGGGGTTCCCATCGGCCGGGACTGTGGTCTCAGGCACCGTTTCGGTTGTTTCCGCGGCGGTGGATTCCGCCTGCCGGGCATCCGTGTGAGAGGCAGTCTGCTTGCCGCAGCCCGCAAAACTCAAGGCCAGCAGCAGACATAACAGTAAAATCCATTTTTGCTTCATTGCAATCACCTTATCTGATTTTCTTTGTACCGCATCCGGCAGAAAAAGCATAGGTATTTCCCACTTTTTCCAACCAGGGATAGTTTACCACAGGGAAGGGCAGAACGCAAGGGCAAAAAAAGTACCGCAGATTCCTGCGGTACTCTTGTGAAAATCAATCCTGATCCCAGTTGTGCCAGGTGTTCTGAACGTCGTCGTCGTCGTCGAACAGCTCCAGCATCTTCTCCATCTTTTCGGCGTCCTCGGGGGACAGCTTGACATAGTTCTGGGGAACCATTTCAATCTGTGCGGAGACGAAGGAATACTTCTTTGCGGTCAGCGCGTCTGCCACGGCGTTGAAGTCATCGGGGGTGGTGTAGACGGTGAACACATCGTCATCGGCCTCGAAATCATCCGCGCCGCAGTCCATGGCGTCCATCATGACCTGGTCTTCCTCGTAGTCGCCGTCTTCGTTGTCAATGACCAGCACGCCCTTCTTATCGAAGCTCCAGCTCACGCAGCCGTTGGCGCCCAGATTTCCGCCATACTTGTCGAAGTGGTGGCGAACAGAACCGGCGGTGCGGTTCCGGTTGTCGGTCATGGTTTCCACGATGACGGCAACGCCGCCGGGACCGTAGCCTTCGTAAGTAATGGATTCGTAGTTCTCGCCGGAACCGGCAGAGCTGGCCTTTTCCAGGACACGCTTGATGTTGTCGTTGGGCATATTGGCGGCCTTGGCCTTGGTGATGACGGTAGCCAGGCGGGAGTTGTAAGTGGGATCGGCAGAGCCGCCGCCCTCCTTCACAGCTACAATCATTTCCTTTGCGATCTTCGTAAAGGAAGCGGCGCGCTTTGCGTCCTGTGCGCCCTTGGTTTTCTGAATGTTATGCCATTTGGAATGTCCGGACATATTGGTTATCTTCCCTTTCTGGAATGGTTTTCAAAAATGTTCAACTTATTATAACGCCATTTTTCGGAAAAATCAACGGCTTATCAGAAGAATTTCATGCAATCCTTATGGTTTTGGGAAATTTGCACCGTCAATTCCGGAAAACGCCCCCGGATTTTTTCTGCCAGATAGGTACAAACCGGGTTTTCCGTGTAGAAATGCCCGGCATCGATGAGATTCAGGCCGAGATCAAAGGCGTCCCAGAACCGGTTGTATTTGACGTCGGAGGTCACGAAGGTGTCGCACCCGGCGCCGACGGCATCCGGGATCGCGTCCGCGCAGGCGCCGCCGCCCACGGCGATTCTCCGGCAGGGCTTCCCGGCGTCCGCATACCGAAGTCCCGGACAGCCAAGTTTTGTTTTTACGGCTTCCAGAAATTCCGCCAGAGGCTGCTCCGGGATAATGCCCCGGCGCAGGAGATTTTCACTGCCAAAGGTCTCGATGCTTTCAAGCCCCAAAGCCCGGGCCAGGCAGTCGTTGACGCCGCCGGGGGCAATGTCCAGGTCCGTATGGCAGCTGTAGAGGCTGATTCCGCCGCGAATCAACAGGGCGGCGGCCCGGCCCACGGCAGTCTCGTCTGTCACAGCCCTGATGGGATCGAAGAACAGAGGGTGGTGGGTAACGACCAGCTCCGCGCCAACCGCGATTGCCTCCCGGCATACATCCTCAAAGGGATCCAGGGCGACCAGGACCTTGCTGACGGCCAAATCCCGGGAACCGATCTGCAAGCCGCAGTTGTCCCAGTCCATGGCCAGTTCCCGTGGAGCCAGAGCGTCCAGAAAATCGTAAATTTGCGATGAAAGCGTCATACCATTTCCTCCCGCAAACGTTTCAGTTCCCCGCAGGCGTCTTTTTCCCACTGGGAGATGTCCGCCTGATTGCGGACGGAAAGCTCCAAATGGTCCGTGACCCGGCAAATGTAATCAGGAAGCAGCGCGTCTTTGGCTGCCAGCATGGCGGGGGAGACATAGCACTGTCCCGGTGTCAACACCGTACCGGGGGACCAGACAGCTTCTATAACGGTATAGAGAAACCGTCCGTCCTTCAAGACCCGCTCCCGGCGAATCTGCCAGCCGGTTTCACTCAAATATTTCCGCAGCAGGGGCGTTTTGGACTGGCACTGTAAAATGAGCTTGCAGCGGTTGCTCCGCAGCCAGGGAGCCGCCTCCAGAATGGAGATCATCACGTCCGCGCCCATTCCGGCGCAGACCAGCGTATCAAAATCTCTGGGAACATCCCGCACGCCGTCAGATAAAAAATAGGCGATTTTTTCAGAAACGCCGAATTTTTCGCCGTTCCGCCGGGCGCTGTCCAGAGGCCCGGGGCGGATATCCGAGGCATAGACCCGGGAGGCAAGCCCGGATTGCAGCAGATGGATGGCCAGATACCCGTGATCGCAGCCCACATCCGCCACCCGTGCCCCGGGGTCAATATAGCCGCAGCAGGCCAGCAGCCGCTGGGAAATAGGGAGTTTCATAGGTGGCCCTCCTTTTCTGTTTTACGGCCCCAAAAAACAGAAACACCCTTGTCTGCGTTGGGGCTGACGGTATGGACGTGTCCGTTTTTCTGACCGCTCTGACGCCGTACCCGGCGGGGCGATGTGGGCATCGCCCTCTACGTTTTTGATGGAAGATTTGTGCGGGCAAACCAGTAGGGGCGGCAAAAGCAGCCGCCCCTACAAAAGTTCATCAGAAATCAGGCGTTCTCGCCGTTCTGGGCCTCGTAGGCTTCCAGGAAGTGGTTCAGCTGGGCCAGGAAGGGCTCGCAGTCCACACCGTGAACCATGCAGGCTTCCTCAACGGTCTCGCCCCGGGAGGAGGGGCAGCCCAGGCAATGCATGCCGATGGCGAAGAACAGGGGAGCAGCCTGAGGCGCTACGTCCAGAATGTCGCCGATGATGGTTTCTTTTTCAATTCTAACAGCCATGAAAATGACCTCCTGTATTCTTTGTGTGGTCTATTATAACCGCTGCATGAAAAAAAAACAAGAGGGAATTTCGAAACGCCGTTTTATTGGACATATGCTGTGGTACAATAAACCAAAACAAAGAAAAATGACATTGGATAGCCATTGCGGCACAATTCAATGTTGCGTAATATGCGGTATTGGTGTAGAATTGTACTAAGGTTCATTACTTGTAGGATAAAACCTTGAAGTGTGCGATTTTGGACATTCAAAAACGAAAGTTGGAGGATATAATATGCATCGATTTCGTTTCGCACAAGAGAAAGAATTGAAGGAGTATATATATTTCAGCAGCATTCATGATTCTGAGATCAAGGACGTTCAATATGACCTTTGCAAAAGCGCATTGACGCTCATGATTTCCAATCCCATAGACAAGGTGTCTTGTCGAATGACTTTTGCCGGAATAAAAAGAATGTTTTTCCTGAACGAAAACAGGTGGGGAGATGACAACTCCGTTTCTTCACTTACCCTGGAGGAGGACCATACACCGATAGAGGCATTTGGTGAAGTTGAGACGGAGCGAGATGAAAAATCATTGTATTTTGTCTTTCAAATGTTTTCCGGAAATGAATTGCATATTCTGACAGATGAATTACTGGTTGAGGAAATCTGAAAACTCTCACTACTTCATCATACAAAGGGGGCAACTGCATGGGCAAACGTGAAGTGCGGAAACTTCTGGAAGCTGCAACAGAAAGCCGGGGATTTTCCAAACGCGGGGATGCGTTTTTCCGGATTCTGGGCGATGGGGTTCTGCAGGTATTGAAATTTGAACATGAGCCTTGCTTTACACACTACAGCCTGAACGTTGGGCTATTCTCAATGTACAGTGAATTAAGAGAAAGCTGGTTCACATCTTCTGGATGTATTCCCCGATATTGTGTGATGAATTTTGTTGGAAAACAAAACGCAATCAACGTAAAAATAGACGAAAAGAATATCTATACATTCAACGTGATCTCTCCGGAAGCGCAAATTCAGACATTGGAAGAATCGGCATTTCCGGTTCTGGACAGTATACGAGATCAAGCGCAGTTGGTACGGCAGATTGCGCAACTGGATATAGCCAGTGGGGAAACAGTTCGATGGAATGATATGGAAAAATTTGCGCCATATTTGAAATCCGGAGACCTGGTAAGTGCCGGGAAAGTCCTAAGAGCGATTCTGCGCCAGCACCAATCCGCCTGCTCACATTCTGCATTGCCTGAAGTTGTGGACAGCATATGTGAGGAAGATAGGACGCTCATTCAAAAGCTGGAGTGGGTGGAAAGGGAAGACTGGAAGGCAATCAATGCCTATTTGGAGCGTAATAAGGAACGTAATAACTGGTTTGCCCGCCATATACGTCCTCGATAAGGCAGCACAAATAAGCCCCGCACAGCCAGGCGATTCCGCTATTCGGAAACGTCTGGTTTTTGCCTGCGTTCCCGCAAGGTTGACTTTGCGGCAAAATCCGGGTATAATAGGCAGGATATAATAGGCTAAGTGTGGCAGGTAAATGAATTATGGCTAAGAAACAACAGGAAGTATACGGGAATAACAGCATTTCGTCCCTGAAGGACGAAGAGCGGGTGCGCAAGCGCCCGGCGGTTATCTTTGGGTCGGATGATTTGGAGGGCTGCAAGCACGCGGTGTTTGAGATCCTCTCCAACGCCATCGATGAGGCCAGAGAGGGCTATGGCGATACCATCATCGTCACCCGCTACGAGGACCTCAGCGTGGAGGTGGAGGATTTCGGCCGTGGCTGTCCCGTGGATTATAACGAGCGGGAGAAGCGCTATAACTGGGAGCTGGTGTTCTGTGAGATGTACGCCGGCGGCAAGTACGGTGAAAACGGCGAGAACTACGAGTATTCTCTGGGCCTCAACGGTCTGGGCTCCTGCGCCACCCAGTACGCCTCGGAGTATTTCGACGCCACCATCCGCCGGGATGGCTTCCGGTATGACCTCCATTTTGAGAAGGGCCGGAACATCGGCGGTCTGAAAAAGGCCCCCGCGGACCGGAAAAAGACCGGCTCCCTTTTCCACTGGAAGCCGGACAAAGAGGTTTTTACGGAGATTGACATTCCCGTGGAATACTTCCGGGATGTGCTGCGCCGTCAGGCGGTGGTCAACAAGGGCATCACCTTCCGGTTCCGCAACCAGGTGGGCGGCAAGTTCGAGACCGAGGAATTCTGCTATGCCGACGGCATCCGGCAGTATGTGGAGGAACTGGTAGGGGACAATGCCTTTACCATGCCCGTGTACTGGGAGACCGAGCGCCGGGGCCGTGACGCGGACAACCGGCCGGAGATGAAGCTGAAAATCACGGCCTCCTTCTGCTTCAGCAAGCAGATTTCCCACATCGAGTTCTATCACAACTCCTCCTGGCTGGAATACGGCGGCAGTCCGGACAAGGCGCTGCGCAGCGGCTTTACAGCGGCCTTCGACAAGTATCTGAAGGACAACAACAAATACACCAAGAGTGAGAGCAAGATCATCTTCCAGGACATTCAGGACAGTCTGGTGCTGGTGACCAACTGCTTCTCCACCATCGGCTGCTTTGAAAACCAGACCAAGAAGTCCGTAAACTCCAGATTTACCCAGGAGGCCATGACCGCCTTCTTCAAGGAGCAGCTGCAGGTTTGGTTTATTGAAAACAAGCAGGAGGCCGACCGGGCGGCGGATCAGATTCTGGTCAACAAACGGGCCCGGGAATCTGCCGAAAAGACCAAGTCCAGCGTGAAGAAAAAGCTCTCCGGCAGCGTGGACATCTCCAACCGGGTTCAAAAGTTTGTGGACTGCCGCAGCAAGGACCCCGGTGTCCGGGAGCTGTACATCGTGGAGGGCGACTCCGCATTGGGCTCCGTCAAAATGGGCCGGGACGCGGAGTTTCAGGGCATTATGCCTGTCCGGGGCAAGATCCTGAACTGTCTGAAAGCGGACTACAGCAAGATTTTCGCATCGCCCATCATTACGGACCTCATTAAGGTCCTGGGCTGCGGCGTGGAGGTTCAGGGCAAGCGGGCCAAGGATCTGAGCAATTTTGACCTCTCCGCCCTGCGGTGGAACAAGGTGGTCATCTGCACCGATGCGGATGTGGACGGCTTCCAGATCCGCACCCTGATTTTGACCATGCTCTACAGACTTTGCCCGACCCTGATCCGGGATGGCTATGTTTATATCGCCGAATCCCCGCTCTTTGAGATTGGCTGCAAGGACAAGACTTGGTTTGCCTATAACGAGCAGGAGAAGGTCAAGATTCTCAAGGAGCTGGAGGGGAAGAAGGTCACCATCCAGCGCTCCAAAGGTCTTGGCGAAAACGACCCCGCCATGATGTGGATGACCACCATGAACCCGGTGACCCGGCGGCTGATTAAGGTCATGCCTGAGGACGCGGAACGGACAGCTCACTACTTTAACGTTCTGCTGGGCGACGGTCTTCAGGAGCGGAAGAATTTTATTGCGGAAAACGGCTCCAGATATCTGGAGCTGGCGGATATTTCCTGATAGGAGTCCAGTATGGCAAAGAAGAAGCAAGCAAAAGAAGAAAAGAAAGTGAATTTGGACGGCGTGGTAGGTCTGGTGGGTTCCACTACGGAACAGGCGGTTTCGGAGACGCTGGAAGTCAATTACATGCCTTACGCCATGTCCGTCATTGTCTCCCGGGCCATTCCGGAGATTGACGGCTTTAAGCCCTCTCACCGGAAGCTCCTGTATACCATGTACAAAATGGGCCTGCTTACCGGCGGAAGAACGAAATCCGCCAACATCGTGGGCCAGACCATGCGCCTGAATCCCCATGGTGACGCGGCTATTTATGAGACCATGGTCCGTCTGGCCCGGGGCAACGAGACCCTTCTGCATCCCTTTGTGGATTCCAAGGGTAACTTCGGTAAAGTCTATTCCCGGGATATGGCCTATGCCGCCTCCCGGTATACGGAGGCCAAGCTGGACCCCATCTGCGCCGAACTGTTCCGGGACATCGACGCCGATACCGTAGACATGGTGGATAACTACGATGCCACCATGAAGGAGCCCAGTCTGCTGCCCACCACCTTCCCCAATGTGCTTGTGTCCGCCAATCAGGGCATTGCCGTGGGCATGGCCAGCAATATCTGCTCTTTCAATCTGAAGGAAGTCTGCGAGACTGCCATTGCTCTGATGAAAAACCCGGACCATGACATTCTGGAGACACTTCCCGGGCCGGACTTCTCCACCGGCGCGCAGCTGCTGTATGATGAGGCGGCTACCCGGGAGATCTACTCCACGGGCCGGGGCAGCTTCCGTCTGCGCTCCAAGTGGCGCTATGTGAAGGAAGGAAATCTCATTGAGATCACGGAGATTCCCTACAGCACGGCTACCGAGGTCATTATGGACAAGGTGGCGGAACTGATCAAAGCGGGCAAAATTCGGGAAATTGCCGACATGCGTGACGAAACGGATCTGGGCGGCCTGAAGCTGACCATCGACCTGAAACGGGGCGTGGACCCGGACAAGCTCATGCAGAAGCTCTTCCGCATGACCCCATTGCAGGACAGCTTTCCCTGTAACTTCAATATTCTGATCGCGGGTATGCCCCGGGTCATGGGCATCGGCGAAATTCTGGACGAGTGGACTGCCTGGCGAATGGACTGCGTAAAGCGCCGCCTGTACTTCCAGGTCCAGAAGAAGCAGGAGCGGCTGCATCTGCTCAAGGGTCTGGAACGGATTTTGTTGGATATCGACAAGGCCATTACCATTATTCGGGAAACCGAGCTGGACAGCGAGGTCGTTCCGAACCTGATGATCGGCTTTGGCATTGATGAAATTCAGGCCAATTTTGTGGCCGAGATCAAGCTGCGCAACATCAACAAGGAATACATCCTCAAGCAGACCAAGGCTGCCTCTCAGCTGGAGCAGGAGATTGCCGAGCTGCAGGACACCCTGAACAGCCAGCGGAAGCTGAAAAACGTCATCATCAAGGAACTGCAGCAGGTCGCTGAGAAATACGGCCAGCCCAGAAAAACGGAGATTCTCTACAACGTGGAAGAGGTCGAGCCGGACAGCGATGAGGATGAAACACCGGACTATCCTGTCACGGTCTTTGTTTCCAGGGAAGGATATCTGAAAAAAATCACGGCGCAGTCCCTGCGCATGAGCGGCGAGCAGAAGTTCAAGGAAGGCGATACGCTGGCCTATAGCGTGGAAGCCACCAACAAGGCCGAAATGCTGGTTTTCACGGATAAATTCCAGTGCTATAAGACGAGACTCAGCGACTTTGAGGACGGGAAAGCGTCCCTTTTGGGCGACTATCTGCCCCAGAAGCTGGGTATGGACGCCGGAGAAAATGTGCTGCAAATCATCTTCCCGGGAGATGGGAAGGGCTTTGTGCTGTTCTTCTTTGAAAACGGCAAGGTGGCCAAGGTGCCGCTGTCCGCCTATGAGACCAAGACCAACCGGAAAAAGCTGACCGGTGCGTTCTCGGACAAGAGTCCCGCCGTGAAGATTCTCTCCCTGGCGGCAGATACCCAGATTGCCATGTATTCCTCTGATGGGCGGGCCATGATCTTCTCCACGGCGGATCTGCTGCCCAAGACCACCCGGAACACCATCGGCGTGGCGGTCATGAGCCTGAAGAAAAAAGCAGTGCTGCAAAACGCCCTGCTTTTGGAGGAAAGCGGCATCGAAAACCAGTCCAGGTATCGCATGAAGACCATTCCGGCAGCGGGCGCGCTGCTGCGTGAGGAAGATTCCCGGGAAAAACAAGCAGCCTTTGAGATATAAAAAACGGGAGGAAACACCATGAAAAAGCTCTGGCAGAAAATCGACTGGATCGTAGAGACGATTCTGGGCAGCGCGGCTTTCGCGCTGGGCTTTGCCCTGTTTCTGGATCCCAATGACATCAATACCGGCGGCGTTTCCGGCCTTGCCATGGTGGTGCGGGAGCTTCTGGGCTTCGGCAGCGTGGGCACGTTGACCATGCTGATCAATATCCCGCTGTTTCTGATTGGCGGGGCCAAGATCGGAAAAAAGTTTTTCGTGGGTTCTTTTATTGGCATGGTGCTCAGCTCCGTTCTGATCGATGTCTTTGCGCTGATTCCCTGGAATGCCCCGGAACCTCTGGTCAGCGCCCTTTACGGCGGCGTGCTCTGCGGCGCGGGGCTTGGCATGGTCTTCGTAGCCGGAGCTTCCACCGGCGGTTCGGACATTCTGGTGCGGCTGCTGAAAAAGCGTTACCGCAATGTGCCCATCGGCCGGATCTCCATTTTCTTTGACACCACCGTTGTGCTGCTCACCGGCATTGTTTTCAAGGACATCAGTAAGGCGCTGTACAGCGGCGTGGTCGTGTTCGTCTGCGGTCAGGTCATTGACGCGGTGGTCTACCGCTTCGACTACTCCCGGGTGGCCATGATTATCTCCCCGGAGCATGAGGCAATTGCCCAGGCCATCGGTGAAAAGCTGGACCGGGGCGCGACCTATCTGCACGGAGCGGGCTCTTATTCCAAAAAGGACATGGAGGTCGTTCTGGCTGTGGTTCGCAAGGGCCAGCTGGCGGAGCTGAAGGAGCTGGTCATGAACATTGATGAAAGCGCCTTCGTCATCGTTCAGGAGGCGCATCAGGTGCTGGGAGACGGATTCTCCCACTATTCGCCGGATGCGTTATAAGGGAGGGCCCATGAAAAAGGCTGGTTTTTGCGCCGTGCTTCTGTCCGCCGTGATGTTGCTTTCGGGCTGCAGCGTGTTTGACGGGCAATATGTCCGGGTAACGCCTCACGAAATACAGTCTGCCCAGAGCCAACAGGAGTCCACGGCTGTCCGCAGCTATGTGGAACTGCGGGAGACCCTGACAGAGATGGTAGCCGCGGGCCGGGAGAGCATGGTCATTCTGACCCAGGATTACCCGGAAACGCTGCTGGAAGAGAATATGAAAAGCGCCCGGCGCTACGTCTGCGGCTATGACCCCATCGGTGCCTATGCCGTGGAGGACATGACCTATGAGATCGGTGCCAAGGGCGGTATGACGGCGGTAGCAGTCACAGTCTCCTACCGCCACAGCCAGTCGGATATCCGGGGCATTGTGCGCCTGGCCAATTCCGAACATCTGGAGCAGACGGTTCTGACAGCTCTGGAAGAAATTGAGTTCCGCCAGGTGATTCTGGTCGAGGATTATACAAAGACGGACTTCGGCCAGATGGTTCAGAATCTGGCCCAGGCCAACCCGCGGCACATTATGGAGTGTCCACAGGTGAGCGTGGACGTCTACGGTCAGGGCGCAGCCCGGCTCATTGAACTGTCCTTTACCTATGAGAACGGACGGGATGTACTGCGGCAAATGCGGCAGCAGGTCAGCAAGGTCTTTGACTCCGCTTCTCTTTACGTCAGCGGCGACGGATCGGACCGGCAGAAGCTGAACCAGCTCTATTCCTTCCTGATGGACCGCTTTTCTTACACCATGGATACCTCTATCACCCCTGCCTACAGTCTTTTGCGCCATGGGGTAGGGGACAGCCGTGCCTTTGCCATGGTGTTCTCCGCCATGTGCCGGGACGCGGGACTGGAGTGCCTGATGGTCACCGGCACAAAGAACGCGGAACCCTGGACCTGGAACATCGTTCAGGACGCCGGGCAGTATTACCATCTGGATCTGACCCAGTGCAAAGAGGACGGCTTTTTCCACGAGCGGACGGACGATGCCATGGGCGGCTACGTCTGGGATTATTCCGCTTTCCCGGCCTGCGGAACAGCCCCAAGAGAAATTTCCGAGGAGCCGTAAAAAAGGCTTGACATTTTGGAAAACTCTGCTATAATAAGTCCTGTTCCGCGGGTGTAGCTCATCCGGTAGAGCGCCACCTTGCCAAGGTGGAGGTAGCGAGTTCGAGCCTCGTCACCCGCT
>NZ_JAHLPU010000009.1 GCF_018918045.1 Pseudoflavonifractor sp. MSJ-30 | reverse complement strand
ACCTGTAGGGGCGGCTACCAGCCGCCCGCTGCCTTTCGGAACAGAACGCTAGAATTAAGTGCGTAATTCCGTGAGATAACGGGCGGCAGGTTGCCGCCCCTACAGAAAACCTTATTTTGCAACAGCCCCTCTGTGCGCTATTGCACATGTATCCGCATGTGTTCCTGGTTTTCCGCTTCCGTGGCGGGGGAGATGGTATCCCCCTTTTCCCAGACCAGGATGCAGTTTTCCGGGTCGTTTTTGATGCCCAGGTAGATTTTTTCAGCGGGGACGCGTTCATCGCTCAGCCAGGCGAAGGGGCTGTCCGGGTCGAAGCCGATGCCGGCGCTGCCCATCCGGTGGGGGGTGTCCGTCCGTTTCGCCAGAATGGGGCGGTAGGCGGAGACGTAGGCGTTTCCGTCGCTGCCGATCTCGATGTCGGTGCTGTAATAGTTCAGGTCGTACAGATCGTCATACATGAATTCAACGCATCCGTCGGCGTATTCCACCACGGAGGTCAGCACCAGGTCGTCCTTGCCCATGGGAACGCAGTACCAGTGCCGCAGAAGGTGATTGCCTATGACCAGCAGTGCCAGCGCCCCGGCGACGCCCAGACCAATCCACAGAGTCTTCCGCCGCTCCCGATTCCAGCGCCTCCGGATGGGCGCCAGGGGCTGGGCCTCCCGGGTCAGCGCTTCCGGCTCCGGCTCCGTGTTCAGTTCCTCCAGTATTCTCCGGCAGTCGGCGCATCCGGCGCAGTGGGCCTCCACGGCACGGCGGCTCTCCGGGCTGCATACGTCGTCGTGGTACAGGGGCAAAAGGTCACGGATCATCTCGCAGGGATAATTCATTGCAGTTCCTCCTTGATTTTCAGTCTGGCCCGGTGGTAGGTGACCCGGGCCCAGTTTTCCGTCTTGCCGAAGAGAGTGCCGATCTGCCGGAAGGACAGTTCTCCCAGCACCCGCAGGGAAAAGACCTCCTTGTAAGGCTCCGGCAGAGTATGCAGAATCTGATGAATGGCAAAGGCGGACTCTTTTTGCAGCAGGCCCTCCTCGGGGGAGTCCGTGCGGAGTGCCTGGTTTTCCGGCTCTCTGTGCTTTTTCAAATAGGTAAAATAGGTGTTTTTTGCGATCTGGCACAGCCACACATAGAGCCTGCACTGTCCCCGGAAGGAATCCAGTGCTTTGAGTGCTTTGAAAAAGGTCTCCTGGGTGATCTCCTCCGCAAGGACAGGGTCCCGGCACAGAGTCAGCAGGTATTTGTAGACGTCTTCAAAGTACTGCGTGTAAATAGCCTGATAGTCTTCCATCGCATCGCCTCCTTTGCCTATAAGATACCTTGAAAAGCGTTTTGTTACAAGTTCTCTGATATTTTTTCCTGATTCCGGGCATCCTGAAACCCCCGGGGGGGCTTCCGCCGGAATTTGTTGTGTGCTAATATATTGCCATAACATACCGCCGTCCCTTTCATTTCTTTTACTTGTGAAAAAGCACCGCGCTATGAGGTCGGGGGTCATAAGAAAGTAATATCGTATTTTCTCAGGAACGGCGTGGCTTCGGTCACGCCGTTTCCTGTTCCAGCAGTTCTTCCACGGGGATAAAGCCCACAAGGTCATAGGAAATGCGGATGCCCTGATGCCGCTTGCCGCTGGACTTGTCCGGGGCTTCAATGTAGATCGCCTTGACAAGCTCCCGCAGCGCATAGGGAGTAAGCTCGTCCAAGTCCTCGTATTTGCGTACCCGCTGGATAAACTGCTCCAAGTTTTCAATCTGTCGTTCCTGTACTTCGATTTCCTGCTGCAAAGTCTGAATTTCCACTTTAAGCTGTGCCTGTTCGTCCTCGTAGGCCTTGCTCATCATAGAGAACTTTTCGTCTGTGATGCGCCCTGCCACATTGTCCTCATAAATGCGGATAAACAGACGATCAAGCTCTCCCAGCCGCTTTTCAGCCTGTGCCAACCGCTTCTTGTGTCCGCGGATCGCGGCTTCGCTGGACAGCCGGAGCTTCTGCTCCATGACGGCACGGAAATGATCCTCATACCGACTGACATAGGAAATCACAGTTCTCATGTGCATCCAGACCAATTCTTCCAGAACGACCGCACGGATGAAGTGTGCCGAACAGCTTCCCGTATTGCTGCGGTAGTTGGCGCATACAAAATGATCCTGCCGCTTTTCAAAGTAGTTGGTGGTGCAGTAGCGCATTTTTGCTCCACAATCAGCGCAATAGACCATACCGGAAAACAGGCTGCTTTTGCCCGTCTTTGTCCTGCGGTGCCGCTGCTGGCGAATCTCCTGCACCTTGTCAAAGACCTCCTGCTCAATGATCGCCGGGTGGGTGTTGTAGAAAACTGCCTGTTTTTCAATGGGCGTTTCCCTCTGTTTCTTGTCCCAGATGGAATTGGTGTAGGTCTTGAAATTGACGGTGCATCCCGTGTACTCCCGCCGTTCCAGAATGTGAACGACCGTATTGGTGTTCCAATGGTACGGATCAGCGGTTTCTGGGCTGGGTGTCTTGATGCCCTCGCGCTTCTTGTAGGTGGTGGGGTTAAGTACCTTTTCCTCCTGCAAGAGCTTTGCAATCTGCATCGGACCTCGCCCTTCCATGCACAGCTTGAAAATGCGCTTGACTACCAATGCTGCCGCTTCATCCACAACCCACTTTGTCTTGTCCTCCGGGTCTTTACGGTAGCCGAACGGAACATTGACGGTCAGAGGGACACCGCGCTCGCCCTTTGCCTTATTGACAGCACGGATCTTGCGGCTGGTGTCTTTGGCGAAAAACTCGTTGAACCAGTTCTTGATGCCCGCAATGTCGCTGTCGGTGCTGTTGGGGTCGATGGTGTCAAAATGGTCGTTGATGGCAATATAGCGCACATTGTACTTTGGGAATGTGAAGTTGATATACAGCCCTGTCAGCGAGGAATTACGCCCCAGTCGTGATAGGTCTTTTGTGCAGCAGACTGCCACTCTGCCCGCTTCGATTTCCGCAAGCATGGCTTGAAAGCCGGGACGGTCAAAGTTCGTGCCGCTATACCCATCGTCCACGAAAAAGGTCGGGTTCGGGAAGCGGTGCTCCTTTGCGTATTGGAGCAGGATCATTTTCTGATTCTGGATGCTGTTGGATTCGTCCTCTTTGCCGCCCTTCTTATCCTCTTTCAAATCTTCTACGGATAAGCGGCAGTAAAGCGCGGTGATTTTATCAGTTGCCCGTAACATTTCTGTTTCCTCCTTCAAAGGGGCAACTGCCAGTACAGGATTGGTTGCTTCTATTGTACCAAGAGACTGCGTATTTGTCATTCAGAATCCTCCATCTTTTCTGTAAACTTTTCGCCCATAATACGTTCCATCTTTCTGTCCAGCGTTTCCACGCCGTCATAGCTGCCTGTGACGGTGTAGACTGTGCCGCCGATTTCCTTTTGCAAGGTGAACTCCGGCAGCCAGAATGCGGACAGATTTTTCACGCAGAGATGTCCGTCCTCGTTGAAGTAGCAGTTGTGCCGGGGATGGTCGGGCGGCAGGGGCTGCGGTTTCAGATACGGGTCTGGATTGGAGAAGTAATATTCCGCTGGCTCGTCGTGGTCTGCCTTTTCCCATTCCTCGATTTCTGCCAGCAGATCAGGGTCGATTTCGTGTTCAAATTGCTTATCGGTTTGCTTATCGGTGTTCATAAGTACCTCCTGATTTTTCTGTTCAAATTAGTGTTCAATTTCCTGCTTTTTCTGCCGCGTTGCGGCGTTCTGGCGCTCCTGCTCATGCTGCACCTCGTAGATGTTGTAATGAATTATCCAGAGCTTTTTCGCGTCGACATGGAGCGGCGAAAGCTCCGTCTGAATGTCCCTGTATTCCTGCTCCAGCTGCTTACGTTCCCTGCGCCATGCGGTGATAGGCAGCTTGCCATCTTTGAAGTACGGCTTCAATTTGCGCTCTGCCATGTAGAACGTCCGCAACTCGTTATCGTGTTCGGCTTTGTATTTCTGCCGTGATTTTTCAAAGCGGATGGATTTCAGCTTATCCGCAGCGGGCTTGCCGGATTTGTAGTAGTCCACCATACGCAGCAGCTCGTCCAACTCCTTGATACGAACTTGCTTTGCCGACGCAGATTTTTTCAGCGTATCGATCTTGTCCTGCATGGCGTGAAGCGTACTTTCCAGATCGTCCACGGTATAAAGATTCTTGGATTGCAGAAAGCTGAACGCCTCGGCGTAACGCTGCAAGTTGGCGTTCTTCGCCTTGTTGCTGTACGCGCCCTTGTTGCGATTGGCGCAATGCAGCGCCAGCAGATCGTTCAGCGTGGGTGGCTGGGGCTTGGCAAGCTCAGCTTTTACGTCCTTCAGCCAGCCGATCAGCGCGGTGATCTTTTCCTTTACCTCACGCAGCAGCGCGTTGGTTTTCCGAATGAAACGGTTGAGATCGCCCTTGTCGGTGCGGATGCCCTTTGCCTCCATTGCCCGGACGGTGGGACCTTCGTGCTGGGTGGGGATCTGCTCCACACCCTGACGGGCAAAGCTGCGGTGGTCGATGCGGCAGCCCAAATTCTTCTCTGCGAACTTGGCGTTGCACAGTTCAGCCCATGCCTGCCGCCACGCTTCCAGCGTTTCGGGCTTGCCCCAGTCCGTCGTGGGGACGGCGTTGAACACATAGTTGCCCGCCTCGTCCAGAACACGCTCCCCATGCTCGTCCAGCACATATTCCCGCCGCTGCTTGTTGCCCCATCTGCCGTGTTCGTCCAAAGGGCGAATGGGACACATGACATGAAAGTGCGGATTGGAAATGCCGACGTCCTCCTTGTCGGGAGAATGAACAGCAAAGTCCACCACCATCCCTCGGCTCACAAAGTTCTCCAACAAAAATTGCCTTGCCAGAGCGATATTCTCCTGCATGGAAAACTCGTTCTGCAAGGCAATGTCAAAGCTGTACGCAAGCTGGGCTTTCTTCCCGCGCTCGGCTTTTTCCACCGCGTTCCAGAGCGTTTCACGATCTGCGTACTCCGGCGGGGCGTGGGACGGCAAAAGGATTTCTGAGCAGATCACACCGCCTTTTCGGGTGTAGTCGCTGATCTCGCCGTAGTATTTGCTGTGCAGCTTTTCCCCAGCACGGTAGGCGGCAGCAGCCACGGCAGATTGCCCCGCACTGCGCTTGATCTGCGTCACATGAAAATGAAAGAGTGCGATGGTCAATCACCTCCTGCGTGATGGCTGACGGCTTCCGTGAGCAGCCTTTGCGTGTCCGGCAGAGTAAAGACCTGTTCGGCAAAAGTGTAAAACTCGGCTTCGCTCAAATCCTTTGTCTGCGGTGCGACGCTCTCGATCGCAGCACCGCGGGTGATAAGCCGGTGCGCCCGCTTGCGCCGTTCTCCCTTTGCATAGTAGGCAGCGCGGTTTTCAAGCCGCTGGATTTTGTGCTGCTCCTGCGCAAGCTGCCGCTCGATGTTTTCTTTCTCGGCTTGCAGCTTCTCAATTTCTTTTTCGTGCATGATTTCAACCTCCTGACTGATATAAAAATGGATAGAAAAAGACCGCCTACATTTTCGGTAGACGGTCTGACTTACGGGATGGATTTTTCAGACTTTGCGGTGGGAATGGTCTGCGTCAGCAGACTGTTTCCGCTGCAAAGTGCGCTGGGATAGCTGCTGTGGCAGCGCAAGGGGTGCAGCCCCTTGTTCGGAACAAAGTGACGCAAAACAGCCCGGACATTTGTCTGTCCGGGCTGTCTGCCTCGCAGAGCGCACATACTCCCGTCAGGGGAGTATAGAAGTGCGCCCTTTGTTCCAAAGGGATTTATGTACTTAAATCCCAAGGTAAATTGCCTCATCAATTCTGCAAATAGCTTTACGAATATTTGAGGCAACAAGTGATGACGATTTTTCATATTCGTCATTGTATATTCTTAACATTGTCGCACGAATATACTGATCATGCTTAGCAAAATCCTCTTTTGACAAGCAGCAAAGGGCATCGATACAATACCCCACATCTTCTATCGTTTCTGGAATAGACTCTGTTAGCCACTGTTGACGATAGCACTCCTTCTTTACTCCAGCACTCGTTGCAGATGACGGCAATCTGTTCTGAGGAATAACTTTTCCTTCGAGCCTTTCAATAAGTTTTCCTTTTGCAACACCTCTGCTTGTGGTACTCTTGACCAACGAAATAGCATCTGAAGTTATAATCGAAGCTCTCTGTATGAAAAAGTATATCGGGTAATTTGCGGAAGTTGCAGAACATATCCTTTTGATATATTCTATTGGTTCATCAACTTGCTTGTTTTCCAAAAATACTCGAACAATATCACTGGGTTCAATTGCCCGCACAACTTTTCTTGCCGTTTCTGTTACGATAACTTTTCCGGTAGAGATTTCTGTAATATCACCAATTAGCCGAAGCGTAGGAGTTCCGCCTGTTTCAACGAATTTACCCTCCTGAATAAAAGCAAGCTTTTGGAGGAGTTCACTATCAATTACTACAGAACCATTGGTTCCTGACAGATTACCGGATTTCAAATCCAAAAGTGCAGCGTTTGAAACGCCAATGCGCACAGCCTTTTTTGCAAAGTTTAACCATTGACGTTCTTCGTATCTTCGTGCTTCATCAATAATTGAGGCTAATTCTGCATATCGGATTCGTTCAGAGCGCCCACCATAACGATAATAAATATCGCCTTCCTTTAGGGAGTATTTAGCATTTTGAGCGTCATAATGCTTCTTACAGATGCACGGTTTGCGCATTAACGGGTAAACATATATAACACCAAAACTCATATCATGAAATTCAAACGTGCAATGCTCCCATTTGATTTCGGGAGAAAAGTAGTCAAGCAATGCTTTCGTGAAGTCCTCAACCTTGAGTTCTTCGAATTGAGAAAGGCTTTTATCTTTAAGACCTAACAAACGCCGAGGTTTATCTCCAATACCGAAGAGAATATAACCTCCCTGATTATTAGCGAAAGCTGCCATTGCCTTAAAATATTGCGCCATATTGCCATGATTGTATGATTCCTTAAACTCTATGGTTGTCCCTTCACGATTGATAATGCGTGAAGGTTCTTTAGGACTTACTCGGAAAATGCCTGTGAGATTTTCAAGCGACAACGCATTTCTCATGTTTTTACCTCCTTCCCATAGTTAATCTGTTTATGATATAACCATAAGGCATCATTGCATTACTCAGCAGCCTCATTTCGAGGAATGGAATAACGATTTCCAAATTCATCAGCAATAGTGAAGCAATCCCCGGATGCCGAAAGCCGAATATTGGATGGAGTGGAAAGTCTTACTTCTTCCATTCTACTTATAGGCGGTTTAATGTACTTAATGATGTATTTGCCCATCTCCCTACCTGCACGGTCTGTAAGCATATTCCATGCCTCTTCACCGATTGCGTATCGACCACCTTCCTCAACATACTTTGCTTTGAGACGATCCAAAAGTGGGGACGGTGTTGGATCAAATACTATAAGAACCGGGGTCAATCCAGCTCTGCGAGCTTCATAAGGAAAACTCATTTCCTCACTAAATCGTCCTTGCCCACTGGCCGCAATTGTTACACGCAACTTTAATTCATAAACCTCTCTTGATTCTTCGATATAACAATCAATTTGGCGTCCCTCATTTGTTGGATTGCCATTATCATCAATGCGCTTAACAGGGGAATATCTATGTGACACCGGCTCGCCACCAAGACAACTCGCTAAAATTGGTTCAAATAAATATCCTGTTTCCTGCGCACTGCGGTTATCAATGTCATATATGAGCTTTCGCCAACTCATCCAAGAGAACAACAGTGCATCTTCACAATTCCCGTATTCCAGTAAACACCTCGGCCCTATTTGCTCAGTCAACGGAAATGGTTGAGTTTTTAGAATGTTATAAAACTTAAATCGTCTGCGCCAAAGTTCGGACAGATTTTTCAGATAAAGATATATAACATTTTCTGTGTTGGTAGCACCGGAGAGTTGCAGATAGTTTATAGCGTCTTCCACTGTCATACCAGGTAACTCTGCGACCTTTTCCGGGGTGATTGTATAAAAACTTTCTTTGGCAAGTTGATAAAACGGCTCAGAAAACCAATCCGGCTCATTCTCAAAAATATCCAAGTAAGCAATATGGATAAGCAGAACAACATCTTTTGGCTCGATCTCTACCATAGCAGTACCAGAACCATGCTGTGAAAATGTTTTGTAAAAAACTCGTTGTTGGCGGGTTACTGGCATATTTTATACCTCCATTCGCATTTGCTCATATTCGTGGATTTGTAATGAGCTTAACATTTCGCAAGTTTTTTGCAAGGCAGGGCTCTTGGCGGTTGCCTTAGTTACATCAAATTTTGCCAACGATGGGCGCTCTTCATTGGGTGTATTCTCATCACACTTAATGATTTGCTTTGCCATTTGTTCTGCAAATACAGGTGGGATAGCGTTCCCAATTTGAAGTATTTTCTGTGCGTCCGTTCCGTAAAACGAAAAAGCATCTGGAAATGTCTGTATTCTGGCACATTCTCGGATTGTAAGTGTCCTGTTTTGTGTCGGATGGACAAATTCTGATGGTGCAGCACTTGTTATCGTCAAACACGGCTCATCGTATGATAATCGTTTCAAACCGGATGGTGCACCGCCTCTTTTTTCGGAAGGGGTTCCATCGCATACTCTTCTCGATGCTCTACGCTTGAAAGAGTCATGCTGCAAACTCTGAGGTAAATCTTTCATTGTTTGACCGATCTTTAAAGAAGAGATTCGCTCTAACTGTATTCCTGTTTCTCTTTTTCGAATATGATCGATTTCGGGAATATCACATGACTCCAAATCACTTATTGCATCTCTCAGAGTAAATGATGAATCTTTGTATATTGCTCCTGATGCATGCTCAATAGGTTTAGGAAAATCAAATTCTTTACCTTCGCGATTGCCGACAATAATGACACGTTTTCTTCGCTGCGGTACACCATATTCTTGCATATACACTTTTTTTAAACTCACTGTGTACCCAAGGAGAATCATCTTCTTCATACATTCAACAATATAAGTACCCTTTGCTGTTGTTAATATGCCTTCAACATTCTCCATCATAAACCACCGGGGATAGAATACATCAAGGGCTTGTGCATAATTTTGTACCAACTTATTGCGTGGATCATCCCAAAAACGATTTCCCGCAGTCGTAAAACCTTGACAAGGAGGGCCGCCTATAATTAAATCTAATTCCCCGCGTTTTAATCCGAGATCATTTCGTAGCGTTTGAAAATCACACAGAGCTAAGTCCACATTGCGACAAATGTTATTTCCAAAGTTTGCATTATAAGTTATGATTGCTGGTTCCGCATTTTCAAATGCTGCAAGAATATTAACTCCTGCATTTTTAAATCCTAACGAACACCCACCTGCACCTGCAAATAAACTAATCGCTTTCCATTGTTTCTCTTGATTACTCATTTTCTTGGACTCCATTATCATTCGAGACAAACTCTAGAATCTCATCAGTAGTACAATTTAAGGCAACACAAATTTTCTCTATGCTTTCAAGGGAAATATACTCGTTTCTCTTCAAGCGAGTAATTATATTGGGACTAAACCCCGCCATCGACATAAGTTGAGCGTTTGTCATACGTTTGTCGATCATTCTGTGAAATAATCTGTCATAACATACCGCCATTAACTTACCTCCGCCATATGAAATACTATCTAATAGTGTATCACGAAAGTGTGAATAAATCAACGTAATGATTGCCCCGACTTCTTTACTTTTCCATTTATCCCGTTTGTTTGTGCTCGCTCACTTGCCGCCCTGCGACGTTCCTCGCTATACGGTGCGGTCAGCCGAAAACTCAGCCGCCCTTTCTCAATCTCAAAGGTCAGCCCGCCTTGCTCGTCATCGTCGGTCTGGCGGCAGCATTGCGGGTACTTTGCCGCAAATGCCGCCAGCCGCTTTTTGAGATCGGTGTTGTGGGTCTGCACCTCGATGATGCGACTATGTTCGTCAAAATAAATCACGGTTGTCTTTTGCTTCTTGGTAAGCCCTGTTCTCATAAAACCTCCTGATTTTCGTAGATTTTTCCCAACTCTTGAATTGGAAAAGTGATGCGATTTTTCGATGGAAACGCCCCAAACGATGCGGAGTACATTTCACATTGTCCTATCGGCTGATTTATCACTTTTCCAGCTCTTGACCGTGTTTTCACGGTTTCCGATTCGTGCGGCTTTTCAGCCACTCTACCAGCTCAGTTTTCATCACCAATTTGCGTCCGCCGATCCGCAAGGTCGGGAAGTCCGGGCTGCTCAAAAGGTTGTATGCGCCCGCTTTGGAAATCTGCAACGCTTCCGCAAGCTGCTTTGCGTCCATCACATCGGGCATGGCTTCAAATGGTTCTCTGCCCATAAACTCTCCTTTCCCGCATGAAAAAGCAGCAGCTACCATTTCGGTAACTGCTGCCGCTTCTGCGTCTGTTTACTTGTCCAAATACTTCTGATACTCCGCTGTCACATAATCCTCATAAGCACCGGCGATCTTGGCGATCCGCTTATGGACTGCGCTGGCGGTCTTGTAGCCAACCTTGTCTGCAATTTCCTGTTCGGTCAAGCCGTCCATGCGCAGCTTCAATATCTCCCGGTCTTTCCCGCTAATGCTCTGCTCGGCAAAGGCTGCGATCTGCATTTTGGAAATGACTTTCTGTTCAAACTCGCCGCGAGGATCAGCGACCTCAAAAATATCGCCGTCCTCGGTCTCCATCATCTCGTCAAGAGAAATAGCCTTGCCGGAGCGGTTATGATGCCACTTCCGCATGAAATCCGTCTTAACGGTGCTGCTGGTAGTTTCGTAGTCCTCCACGGTGCGATTCTCCCAGATCGCGTCAATCATTGGCTGCCAGTTCTGTTCCGCAATCACCATGTCGGTGACATTGCCGATCAGATTGCTGAACTGCTGATAGGTCAGCCAGGGCACTTCCACGCCCTGCGGGATGTTGTATAGGTTTTGGAAACCCAGCCCGTTCTGCTCGAACTTCATTCGGATGTAGGGGATGATGCTGTACGACAGCCTCCACAAGGGAAAATACCCTGCATACTGATTCCAGTTGCCGGGAATGTCACGGTAGTTGCTCTTGCGGTCTTTCACTTGGAAAAACTGCCATGCGCACCATGCGTAGCAATCCCACACAAGCAGCTTGAACATATCATCACATACGATGTGGTCATATTTGTCCGTCCGCAAGACCTCATACGGGCAGCGGGGCAGCTCATAGGCTGGTCTCCATTTCTCCGCAAGCTCTCGCGGCAAGCTGTAAAACAGCGTCAGCCATGATTTTTCGCTGTCCTGCGGTATCTTGATGATCTCACCGGGCAGCACCACAAGAAAACCTTTCGGGCCCGTCTGCTTGTCCATCAGCGTCACCTCCAATCGCTTCTGTATTCAGCCCTCTACTATATATGGCATGAGAAGGGCCGAATTGTTCCAATGTTTCCAAAGTTTTTTGAGATTTTTTGAAAAAATCTCAGAATGGATGGGATAGGATTGATTTAAGGCAATTATACCTGAAAGCTGTGAATAAATCCATTGCTTTTCGTGACGGCAAAAAAATAACGGGTATCCGGCTTTCACCAGATACCCGTTATTTCGTTGCCAACCCTGCCTGACAGATGCCATAATCGTAATTTTTAGAATTACTGTCTTATGAGCACCCATGCTGGGATGCGCGGTATTTTTTTCACAATGAGACAGGACGCGGTAACGGGTTTTCCACAAGTGCTGTGGAAAACCAAAACAAGGGGATATTGATTTGAAGAAATATATTGGCAAACGCCTGCTGCAGCTGATCCCGGTGCTGTTGGGCATTACATTCTTATCTTTTGCGATGATGCGCCTGGCTGGCAGCGATACGGTCACAGAGATGTACGGCGACAAAGGCGCGGTGTCCCAGCAGATCATCGATGCCAAACGGGCAGAGCTGGGGCTGGACCGGCCCTTCCTCGTCCAGTACGGCAGCTGGCTAAAGGGACTTCTCACGGGAAACATGGGCGTGAGTTATGTCTCCGGAAAGAATGTGTTTCAAACCTTTGTGTCCAAGCTGCCGGCAACATTGCTGCTGACGGCGCTGTCTATTGTGGCCACGGTGGTAATCTCCATTCCGTTGGGGATTTTGGCGGCAGTAAAGCATGACCGGTTTACGGACTATTTTCTGCGGGTTTTCAGCTTTGTGGGAAACAGCCTGCCCAATTTCTTTGTGGCCCTGCTTCTCATGCAGCTGTTTTCCATTCGTTGGAAGCTGCTGCCGGTGATTTCCAAGGGAACCACGGTGCAAAGCGCCGTTCTGCCAACCCTGACTCTGGCCATTGCCATGTCCGCCAAGTACATGCGGCAGGTGCGGGCCACGGTGCTGGAGGAACTGAACAAGGACTATGTGCTGGGAGCCAAGGCCAGAGGCGTTCGGGGAAGCGTGACCCTGTGGAAAAGCGTTCTCAAGTCCTCCATGCTGACCATCGTCACCCTTTTGGCTCTGTCCATCGGCAGCCTTCTGGGCGGTACAGCCATTATTGAGAGCATCTTCATGTGGGACGGTGTGGGGAAGCTGGCGGTGGATTCCATCACCATGCGGGACTATCCCATGATTCAGGCCTATGTGGTCTGGATGGCCATTATCTATGTGATGGTGAACCTGATTACAGACATTCTCTACCATGTTCTCGACCCGAGAATTCGATTGGGGGTGCAGGAGGGATGAGCGAGGTAACCGTTCGCAAGCAAAAGCTCCGTAAAAACACGGTCAAAATGCGCTTGATTATTTTTGGAACCCTGGCGGTTCTGCTGGTTGTTTGCTCCTTCTTTTCCGCTTATCTCACGCCCTACGACCCCTATTTGCAGGATCTTTCCATTGCCAAGCAGGCCCCCAGTGCCCAGCACCTTTTGGGCACGGATCGGTATGGACGGGATATGCTGTCCCGTGTCATTGCGGGCAGTCGGGCCAGTATTTTTTCCACCCTTTTGCTGGTAGCAATCATCACTGCCCTGGGAACGGCGGTGGGTGTTACCTGCGGCTGGACCGGCGGCTGGGTGGATACGGTGCTGATGCGTATTTCTGACGTATTTCTGGCCTTTCCGGGCCTTGTATTCGCTCTGGCGGTGGCGGGTTCTCTGGGCGGCGGACTGCAAAACGCCATTATCGCTCTGGTGGCCATTTCCTGGCCCAAGTACGCACGGATCGCCAGAAGCCAGACCCTTGCCCAAAAGGAGACCCAGTGGATGAAAGCGGTGCGGCTTTCCGGCAGCGGCACTGGGAAAATCATTCTCAAGCACATCCTGCCCAATATTCTGGGGCCGATTTTGGTCACTTCCATGTTGGACATTGGCACCATGATGATGGAATTGGCGGCTCTCAGCTTCCTGGGGTTGGGAGCCAAGCCTCCCATTCCTGAATGGGGCAGCATGATGAGCGACACCCGGAGCCTGATGACCACCTCCCCCTGGATCACGTTCAGCCCCGGCATCGCCATCTTTATTGCGGTGATGATTTTTAACCTGCTGGGCGACACCATCCGGGACTATGCGGATCCCAAGAGCCGGAGGTGACGATATGGAAGAATTATTAAGATACGAGCATGTGGACATCTCCTATTTGGGAGTGCCCACGGTCCGGGATGTGAGCTTCACACTGGCCCCGGGAGAAATACTGGGTATTGTAGGAGAGAGCGGCAGCGGCAAATCCACCCTCATCAAGGCGGCTATGGGTCTGCTGGAGACCGAGGGCTGTGTCACCCGGGGAGATATCTGGTACAAGGGGAAGAATCTTCCGGATTTGCCCCAAAAGGAACTTCGCAAGCTCTGCGGTCCGGAATTGGGCTATATCTTCCAGAGCGCGGGCAGTTCCTTCTGTCCCATCCGGACCGTGGGAGTCCAGCTATACGAAACCATGCGGGAGCATGAACGGATTTCCAAGGCGGATTTTGAAGCCCGGGCCATGGAAATGCTGCAAAAGCTGGGATTTGAGAACGGAAAACGCATTCTGGAGAGCTATCCCTTTGAGCTTTCCGGCGGTATGCAGCAGCGCATTGGCATTGCGGCGGCCATGCTGCTGAAGCCCAGTGTTCTGTTTGCGGATGAGCCTACCTCCGCTCTGGATGTGACCATTCAGAAGCAGGTGGTGGAGGAAATGCTGCTGGTGCGGAAGACCTTTGGAACGGCCATCGTTCTGGTGGCCCACAATTTGGGCGTTATTGGTGCCATGGCGGATCGGGTTTTGGTGTTAAAGGACGGAGAAGCCGTGGAATACGGAAAAACCCAGGAGGTCCTGACGAATCCCCAGGCGGACTACACCAAGGCACTGCTGGCTGCCGTGCCGAAGCTGCGGAGGTAACCATGGAACCGATTTTGAAAGTTGAAAACCTGACCAAAGTCTTTTCCCGGCAAGGCCGGGAGGATTTTACGGCGGTAAAGGGCATCTCCTTTGACCTGCTTCCCGGGGAGTGTCTGGCCATCATTGGCGAAAGCGGCAGCGGCAAAACCACCGCCGTCAATATGATCTCCCGGCTGGTGGATGTCACCTCCGGGAAAATCACCCTGGACGGGCGGGACATCACCCACTTGAGGGGAAAAGAACTTCATGGGGTTTACAGAACCATGCAAATGGTGTTTCAGACCCCTACGGAATCCTTTGACCCCCGCCGCACCCTGGGGGACGGTATCGGAGAGAGCCTGCGCAACGCCGGTGTTTCCCGGAAGAAAACCCGGGAAAGGGTGGAAACCCTGCTGGAAAAATGCGGCCTGCCAAGGGAATTCGCGGACCGCTACCCCCATCAGGTCAGCGGTGGCCAATGCCAGCGGGCGGCCATTGCCAGAGCCTTGGCCATTGAACCAAAGCTGCTCATCTGTGACGAGGCCACCTCAGCATTGGATGTGACCGTGCAGAAGGAGATCATCGATCTGTTGAAGTCGCTCCGGGCCCGGCAGGGCCGGAACCTGTCCATCCTGTTCATCTGCCACGACATTTCTCTGGTTCAGCAGTTTGCGGACCGGGTGCTGGTGATGTATCACGGGCGTATTGTGGAGGAGGGGACTCCCGATGACGTGATTTGCAACCCCAAAAACGACTATACAAGGCGACTGATCGACAGCATATTGTAAGCCAACGGTCTGCCCCCAAAAAATGTGCGCGGCAGTACCGTTTTCAGAAAGAAGGTAACTTATGAAGAAAACAATTGCTTTTCTCTTGACAGCCTGTCTGCTCCTGCTGATGCTGGCCGGCTGCGGCAGCGGCAAATCCGGGACGGAAACGACTACCCAGAGCGGCAGCACGGCCCAGACCGCCGCAAAGAAGACCATGGTCATCGGTGACACCACCTTTAACTCCGAGAATTGGGAAGAGACTGTTGACCCCCACCGGACCTACAATGGCTGGGCCAGCATCCGCTACGGCGTGGGCGAAACGCTGGTTCACTACACCGACACCATGGAGCTGGAGCCCTGGCTGGCGACAGACTGGACAAACGACGGCAACTGCACCTGGACCGTTACGCTCCGGGAGGGTGTGAAGTTCTCCTCCGGCCGGATGATGGACGGCGCGGCGGTAAAGCAGTGCCTGGAGCATCTGCTGGAAAACCACGACCGAGCTCCCGGCGACACCAAAATCGTGGATGTCCAGGCAGACGGCCAGGTATTGACCATTACCACCAGCGAACCCAACCCCGCCCTGATGAACTATCTGGGAGATCCCTACGGCTGCATCATTGATGTGGATGCCTCTGACTTTGATAACGGTATTGTGGCCGGTACCGGCCCCTATGTGGTCAAGGAGCTGGTTACGGACGACCATCTGACTCTGGTTCCCAATACGTATTATTGGGACGGAACGCCCAAGCTGGACGAGCTGACCATCCGCACCCTTAGCAACGGCGATACCCTGTCCGCCGCCTTGCAGGCCGGGGATATCGATGCTGCCTACGGCATGGCCTATGAAGCCTACCCCAATTTTGAAAACGGCGGCTATCAGTTCTCCGCCATCCAGACCTCCCGGGCGTTCTTTGGCTCCATGAATATGACCAGCCCCGTCATTCAGGATGCCGCCGTCCGCA
Source organism: Pseudoflavonifractor sp. MSJ-30 (assembly GCF_018918045.1). GTDB lineage: Bacteria > Bacillota > Clostridia > Oscillospirales > Oscillospiraceae > Faecousia. The sequence goes on along the minus strand of NZ_JAHLPU010000009.1, from coordinate 6,356 downwards.
AGGCCATCGCCATGGGCATCAACAAAGAGGGCTTTGTAAAGACCCTGCTGGATGGCCACGGAGTCCCCGCCAACGGTGCTTTTCCTGACGGGTTCAGTACTTTCGGCGGTGAGCATGTAAAGACGGAGACCTATGATCCCGAAGGGGCTAAGGCCATTCTCGAAGAAGCCGGTTGGGTAGACTCTGACGGCGACGGCATCCGGGAGAAGGACGGCGTAAAGCTTACCATCCGTTGGCTGACCTACCCCAGCCGTCAGGAGCTTCCCCTGCTTGCCGAGTCTGCTCAGGCCTCTTTGAAAGAAATCGGCATGGACGTGGACATCAACTGCACCGCCAACCGCCGGGAATTTCTGGCGGATATGGACAGTTGGGACATTTACGCCTCTGCTTTGGTCACAGCACCATCCGGCGATCCTCAGTATTTCTTCACCACCTCCTGCGTCCCCGGCATGAGCTACAACTTCGGTGCCTATGACAACCCGGAGGTCACGGCCCTGATTGAAGAACTGTCCAAGGAATTTGACATTGCCAAGCGGGGTGAGATAGCCGTAAAACTCCAGCAGATGATTCTGGACGACAACGCCTATGTGTTCTGCTCCTTCCTGCAGATGAACATGATTTCCGGGGAAAATGTAAAGAACTACACTGCCCACGCCTGTGACTACTACCAGGTAACGGCAGAGCTGGACATTGAATAAGCTTTTGCGGACGGCAGGGCTGCCGTCCGTAAACTGGATATCAATGAGAATATACTGAATATGTCTACAACTTGATGATCTGCAGGAAGCCCGGTTCAGTACAAGACCGAACTGGGCTTCCTGTAGATATTCTTTTTAAGTGCCTACTATTGCTTGACAAGAGCAAAGCAGGATGCCCGGAGCGTAACTGTTAGGTAAGCCTCCCGTTACAGGAAGATATGATCCATGATGGAGTAGAGCTGATTGGCGTTGAAGCGCCGGCTATTTGTGCCGCGTTGGCAACGCAGCGTTTTTCTCATCCTCAGCTTCATACCCACATAAATGGTGTTGAAAGTCAGCCCATTCAGAGCCCTGATTTTTCTGTTACCTATGAACTTTGCGGGAAACAAAAAGCAGAGTGTCCATTACAGGATACTCAGATCCTATAAGGACACTCTGCTTGGTCCGAGTGACAAGATTCGAACTTGCGGCATCCTGCTCCCAAAGCAGGCGCGCTACCAGCTGCGCTACACCCGGATTCAGTTCGTATTATACAGGATTCCGGCCCAAAAAGCAATAGCAATTTATTTGGGTTTACTTTCAGAACGGGGAGATGGTATAATGGCTCCAAAAGGAGGCGCTGCGTATGAAAAAACGGGGGTTATTGTGCCAGGAGTGGCTGAAGGGGATTGCCTGCCTGACCATGCTGATCGATCACATGGCGGTAGTGTTCGGGCTGCCTATGTGGCTGCGGGTAATCGGACGGCTGGCGTTCCCGATTTACTGCTTTCTGATTGCGGAGGGGATTGCGCATACAGGAAACGCGGGGAAGTACTTCCTGCGGCTTGGGATTATGGCGGTGCTGTCGGAGCCGATTTACGACTTTGTGCTGTATGGGAACCGGAATATCTGGCTACATCAGAATGTGCTGTGGCTGCTTCTTCTGGGCGCGGTGATGCTTTTCCTGTTGGAAAAGGGAAAGCAGCCGGTTGAGAAGCTCCTGGTTGTGGCATCCTGTTATTTTCTGGCGGACTGGTTGCACCTGAGTTATGGCGGGGATGGTATTCTGCTGATGGCTCTGTTTGGTCTCACCAGAGGCGTTCCCGGAGGCGTCTGGATCCAGACAGCAGGAATGCTGCTGATCAACGGCATGATGTCCAGCGCCTGTATTGTGATTTTTGGCGTCAGCGTGTCCGTTCAGCTTTTCGGCGCGCTGGCCATGGCACCCATAGCCCTGTATTCCGGGCAGAAGCGCACGAAAAGCCGGGCGATGTCCTGGGCGTTTTACATCTTCTACCCGCTGCATCTGCTCATCTTGTATGGGCTGTTCATGTGGCTGGGGTAAGCCTGTTCCCAAAATGAGGCCCTTGCAGCCTGGATTACTGGCTGCAAGGGCCTTTCCTTGTTTGGCGTGACTGCAATGCGGAGTTGGCTATCCGCAGCGATGTGGAGTGGTTCAATGAAGGCAGGGGAAACAGCGCTTCGTTTACGCCTTAACCGTCCCGTCCGGGTTGAACAGGGGCAGGGGCTCCAGGTAGATGATGTCGTCCCGCTTCTGGGCGTCGCCCTCGGCCAGAATGGCCATGCGGCCGCAGATGATGCCGCCGGCCTTTTCAACCAGGGCCTCCAGAGCGCTCAGGCTCTCACCGGTGGAGATCACGTCGTCCAGAATCAGGACGCGCTTGCCGTTGATGAGCTTGGCGTCAGCGCCGTCCAGGTACAGGTGCTGCTCCCGGTCGGTGGTGATGGAACGGACGGCCACGCCGAAGGTGTCCCGCATGTACAGCTTGGAACCCTTCCGGGCAACAAAGTACTTAGCGTCGCCGGCCTGACGGGCCATTTCGTGGGCGAGAGGAATGCCCTTGGCTTCGGCGGTGATGATGTAGTCATATTCGGGGGCCTTTTTCAGCAGCTCCCGGGCACAGGCCACGGTCAGCTCCTGGTCGCCGAAAATGACAAAACCGGCAATGGACAGGTTCTCATTGACAGGACAAATGGGCAGGTCCCGCTTGAGGCCCGCAACGGTCATGGAATAGTACATGGATAAACGCTCCTTGTCTATATAGAAGATACTGCTATTATATCGTCTGCCGCGGAAAAGGTCAAGGATTTCGCCTTGATTTCAGAGGCTCTTGTGTGGGATATCATTGCTTTTTTTATCAAACACGCTATAATGAAGAAAAAACAGGAGGAGTAAATCATGACTGTGGAAGAAAAAATCAGACACTGGATGCATGGACGGGAGGACGAGCTGGTAGAGGCGCTTGCGCCGCTGATTGCGGCGGAGTCCACCCGCTCTGAGGCAAAGCCTGGGATGCCATTTGGCGAAGGCCCCGCCAAGGCGCTGGACAGGGCGCTGGAGCTGGCACGGCGCTGGGGCTTCCGGACGGAAAACCACGAAGGGTATGTGGGAACCGCCGATTTGAACGAGCATGCGGACGGCCTGCACATTCTGGCGCACCTGGATGTAGTCGGCGCGGGGGATGGCTGGGATACGGATCCCTATTGCCTGGTGCGGGATGGCGACCTTATTTATGGCCGGGGTACGGATGATGATAAGGGGCCCCTTGTGGCGGCGCTTCTTGCCATGCGCTGCGTCCGGGAGCTGGGCATCCCGCTGACGAAAAATGTCCGGCTCATTATGGGCACGGACGAGGAATCCGGCTCCGAGGATATCGAGCACTATTACGCGTCCCATCCGTTTGCGCCCTATTCCCTGTCTCCTGACGCGGATTTTCCTGTAACCAATATTGAGAAAGCCCACTATTGTCCCAGATTCTCCGCGTCCTGGAAGAGAACGGAGGCTCCTGGGATCCGCGTTTTGGCACTGAATGGCGGCATCCGAGTGAATGTGGCTCCGGCCAACTGCACATGCCTGCTGGAAAACGCGGACAAGGCTCAGCTGGAGGCTGTGCTGAAGCAGGTATCCGGGGAGACCGGCGTCTCCCTGTCGGCGGAATTCCAGGGCAATACCGCAAAAATCACCGCCGTGGGTGTCCAGGCCCATGCGTCTACGCCGGACGAGGGCAAAAACGCCATTACGGCGACTTTGCAGGCACTGTGCGCCTTGCCTTTGGCGGAGGGAGCCGCGGAGAAGACTGTCCGGCAGCTCCACGAATGCTTCCCCTATGGGGATAACCGGGGCAAAGCAATGGGTATTGCTATGGAAGACAAGGTCTCCGGCTGCTTGACGTTGACCTTCTCTATGGTGCATCTGGATACAGAAGGCTTCTGGGGGATTTTCGATTCCCGGGATCCCCTGTGCGCAACGGAGGAGAATACCTGTCGGGTAACTGAAGCGCGCATGGCCGCCTTCGGCTGGAAATGTGAAGGCAAGCTGGGTCCTGCCCATGCGGTCGATGGGAATTCGGACTTTATCAAGACGCTGCTGTCTGCCTATGAGACTTATACGGGCCGCAAGGGCTATTGCGAAGCGATTGGCGGAGGCACTTATGTCCACGAGATTCCCGGCGGCGTGGCTTTCGGCGCTGGGGAACATGACTTTGATTCCCACCTCCACGGGGCAAATGAACGGGCCAGAATCAACCAGCTGCTGAAAACGGCAATGATTTATGCGCTGGTTATCGGAAACCTCTGTGCGTGATTTGCAAGACTTCATTGTGAGACTTTCAAAATGATAGGAGATAATGGTAAATAATTCATGCATTTCGACAAAAATCAGAAAGCACTGTTGACATTTCATGAATTGTGAGTATACTGACCCTATCAAGCAAAGGCGCTGATCCCGGCAAAGGGACCAGCGCCTTTTTGATTTGAGTGGCCATTCGAGTCTTTGCTATTGATGGAAATAAGCAAGGAGGAAAGAGTTATGGAATATTCATCCGTTAACACCATTTGGGTTCTGCTGGGTGCGGCCCTGGTGTTCTTTATGCAGGCCGGTTTCGCCATGTGTGAGGCGGGCTTTACAAGGGCAAAGAATACGGGCAATATCCTGATGAAAAACCTGATGGATTTCTGCATCGGTACGCCTTGTTTCTGGCTGGTGGGCTTCGGCGTTATGTTTGGCGCGGGTACGGCTGTTTTCGGAAAGCTGGATCCTTTGATCCTTGGGGATTACAGCCACATCCTTCCCGGCGGCGTGCCTCAGTGGGCCTTTGTAATCTTTCAGACCGTGTTTTGTGCAACCTCTGCCACCATTGTTTCCGGCTCTATGGCAGAGCGGACCAAGTTCTCGGCCTACTGTATTTACTCCGCCTGTATATCTCTGTTTTTATATCCCATTTCCGGCCATTGGATCTGGGGCGGCGGTTGGCTGAGCGAGCTGGGCTTCCATGATTTTGCGGGGTCTACGGCAGTGCATATGGTTGGCGGAGTCTGCGCCTGCGTGGGCGCGGCGATGTTGGGGCCACGGTTGGGAAAGTACGATGCCGAGGGCAAGCCCCAGGCCATCCTCGGACACAACCTTTCCATTGCGGCCCTGGGGGTGTTCATTCTCTGGTTTTGCTGGTTTGGTTTCAACGGCTGCTCCACGGTGGCAATGGATTCTGATGCCGCGATGATCTCTGCGGGATTGGTATTTTTCAACACCAATATGGCGGCGGCGGTAGCCTGCGTCACAACTTTGATTTTTACCTGGCTGCGCTATGGAAAGCCGGATGTGTCCATGACGTTCAATGCCGCGCTGGCAGGACTGGTGGGCATTACCGCCGGGTGCGATATGGTGTCTCCCGTGGGGGCGGCGATCATAGGCATTGTCTGTGGTTTCCTGATCGTTCTGTCCGTGGAATTCTTCGATAAGGTTGTGAAGATCGACGATCCTGTGGGCGCGATTTCCGTTCATGGCGTATGCGGCGCTACCGGTACAATTCTGACAGGGCTGCTGGCAACCGATGGCGGTCTGCTCTACGGCGGCGGCTTTCACTTCCTGGGTGTGCAGCTCCTGGGTGTTGCCAGCGTGGCTGCTTATACGGCGGTTGTGATTTTTCTGGTGTTTACGGTTATCAAAAAGACGATTGGCCTGCGCTGCACGCCAGAGGAAGAGATTGAGGGGCTGGATATTTCCGAGCACGGTCTGGCTTCCGCGTATGCGGACTGGGTCCCTGCTACATCCATGGTTTTGAATGGGACTGACGCGGACGCAGTCCCAGCTTCCACGGTGGCGGAGGAACCGGCGCCCGCAAGACCGGATGGGACAAAGATGACCAAGCTGACCATTGTGTGCAGCCAGAACCGCTTTGAAGCGTTGAAGGCGGCAATGTCGCAGATCGGTGTGACCGGCATGACTGTTACCCAGGTTATGGGCTGCGGTGTTCAGAAGGGAAAAACCGAATTCTATCGTGGAATTCCCGTAAACATGAATTTGCTGCCAAAGCTGAAGGTGGATATCGTTGTTTCTACCGTTTCGCCGCAGGCGGTGATTGCTGCGGCAAAGAGTGCCCTCTATACTGGCCGCCCAGGCGACGGGAAGATTTTCCAGTATGATGTCGAGCGGGTCGTTCGGATCCGAACCGGAGAGACGAATGTGGCCGCTCTGGCCGACGAGGCGTAATTCTGCTTCTAATACCAATTTGCTAAAGAGCCGGACTGTCCTATTGGGTGGTCCGGCTCTTTAGCCTGTTTAGAAAAATGTTAAAAAGAGGGTTGACAAATGGGGCGCGGGGTGGTATCATATGCAAGCTGTCCGATGAACGGCTTCCAAAAAGCCCGGAGGACCGCAAA
>NZ_JAHLPU010000048.1 GCF_018918045.1 Pseudoflavonifractor sp. MSJ-30 | reverse complement strand
AAGAAGCTCCGCAAGAATGCGGCTTAAGGGAGGCGCTGCCAGAAAGCCGCCCTCCCTTAAGAATCCTTTCCGGCCTCAAAACCAACGGGGCTTGTACTTGCGTAGCTTACCGGGCTTGCTAGCCGCGGTTCAACGAAATCTGGAGATAAGTACCTGTGTCACTTCTTCTCCCACGGCTACGGGGGTGACTTATTCCCCAAGTGCCAACTTAACTTGACAGAGAATCCCCAAAAGCATATACTTGCTATAAAAGACACAAATTTGGAGGTGCCCCATGGATCAGAAAAAAATGGAGACATTGACCCCGGATTCTCTGGCGCAGAAGACCGGAAGAACGGCAATCGGTTCCGCGGCGCGGGACCCGGAGATGTCCGCCCTGTGCCGGCAGGCCGCGGCGGAGGGAATTGTGCTTCTGAAAAATGAGGGGGTTTTGCCTCTGAAAAAGGAGGAGGAGACAGCCTTTTTCGGCCGGGTTCAGAACGATTGGTTCTATGTGGGCTACGGCTCCGGCGGAGATGTGAATCCCCCTTATCGGGTCAGTCCGATGGACGCATTCCGGGAGAAGGGTGTTCGATTCCATGAAGCTCTGGCTCAGACCTATGCCGCCTGGAGCCAGACCCATGTGCCTCCCGCGGCGGAGTGGGCCCAGTGGCCCGCCAGTCTGGAGGAGATGCCGCTTTCCCGGAAACAGATCGAGTCCGCGGCCCAAACCAGCGAAACCGCTGTGGTTTTTCTGGGCCGGGCCATGGGGGAAAGCATGGATAATCAGGCAAAGCCCGGCTATTTCTATCTGACGGATGCCGAAAAGGACCTTTTGGACCAGGTGAGTACCGTGTTTTCCAAAACGGCGGTGGTTATCGATGCCGGGAGCATATTGGATATGTCCTGGACAGACGACCCCAAAATCGGGGCTATCCTCTATGCCTTTCAGGGCGGTATGGAGTCCGGCAATGCTCTGGCGGACGTGCTCTATGGCGATGTGAACCCCAGCGGCAGGCTGACGGATACGGTAGCCCGTTGCTATGAGGATTATCCCGCCTCCGGCAATTTCGGCGCGGCGGACTATAACGTGTATCAGGAAGATATCTATGTTGGCTACCGCTATTTTGAGACCTTCGCAAGGGACCGGGTCCTTTATCCCTTCGGCTTTGGCCTAAGCTATACGACCTTTGCGCTGAAAACCTGTTATGCGTTAGAGGACGGTGAATGCGTTCTCCGCACGGCGGTCACAAATACCGGAACCCTCCCGGGAAAGGAGGTCGTGCAGGTCTATGCCGCTCCGCCTCAGGGGAAGCTGGGCAAGCCTCTGCGGAATCTGGCGGCGTTCGGAAAGACGAAACTGCTTTCTCCCGGAGAGACGGAAACGCTGGAATTCAGACTGAACCCGGCGGACTTTGCCTCCTTTGACGATTCCGGCGTCACCGGGCACAAAAGCGCCTATGTGCTGGAGCCGGGAGAATATGTACTGTATGTCGGCGGTGATGTCCGCAGGGCAAGGCAGGCGGGTGCCTGGAGGCTGGATGCGCTCCGGCTTACAAAGCAGCTGACCGCGCAGGCGGCTCCCACGGCAGAATTTCTGCGGATGAAGCCTCAGGAAACGGCTTCCGGCCTGGTGCCCGTTTACGAACCTGTGCCCAGGCGGGAAACCAGCCGGAAAGCGGATATCCTTGCCCATTTGCCGGAGGAAACGCCCTTTACAGGGGACCGGGGCATTGGGTTTGCCGATGTCCGCAATGGCGGTGCCTCTCTGGATGACTTTGTGGCCCAGCTGGATATCCGGGAGCTGGATGCCATCACCCGCGGCGAGGGCCTGATGGACAGTCCGCTCGGTCCCGCGGGCAATGCCGGAGTGCTGGGCGGCACAACGGCCTCTTTGCGGGAGAAGGGCATTCCAACCATCACCACAACCGACGGCCCCTCCGGCATCCGTCTGGCCTGCTACGCCTCTCTGCTGCCCTGCGGTACGGCACTGGCCAGCTCCTGGAACCCGGCGCTGGTGGAAAAGCTGGGAGTACGGTTCGGCAGGGAAATGGCGGAAAGGGGATCGGATATCCTTCTGGGCCCCGGCCTGAATATCCACAGGGATCCTCTGTGCGGCAGAAATTTTGAGTACTTTTCGGAAGATCCCTATGTTTCCGGCGTCATGGCAGCGGCCATGGTTCGGGGCATTCAATCAAACCCCGGCCGCAGCGCCTGCCCCAAACATTTTGCCTGCAACAATCAGGAGTGGATGCGGAATCAGACGGATTCCCGGGTCTCCGAACGGGCACTGCGGGAGATCTACCTCCGGGGCTTCGAGCTGTGCGTTGCCCGGGCAAAGCCATTGACCCTGATGACCTCTTACAATAAGGTCAACGGGGTATGGGCCCACTATCACTATGATCTGGTCACCAACATTCTCCGGGGGGAGTGGGGCTATGACGGCCTTGTGATCACCGATTGGTGGATGCAGCCGGCAGTGGACCCGGATTTTCCGGACGTCTCCAACAATGCCTACCGGGTCCGTGCCCAGGTGGATGTGCTGATGCCCGGCGGCAGGGAATTCGGGTGCTTTGAAAGCGACGATTCTCTTGCAAAGTCCTTCGAAAGCCCCAATGGCATCACCCTTGGAGAGCTGCAGCGCGGCGCGAAAAATGTTCTGCGGCTGTGTGAAAGGCTGAAATGGAAGCATTGCTGAAATATGTAGCTTATGTGCAAAAATGACAGAAATTTTCATATCTTTTTGTGGAAATGTTGATTTTTCGATGTATTTGTGATATACTGCACAAGAGATCCTGCAATGAAGCAACTTCTGTGGAGTTTAGAAATGAAAAAAAGAGACACTTCACCTGAAATTCCGACTTTGGAACAGCTGGAATCGGAGCGGAAGCGGCTCCGCTACCGTTCCCGTTATGGCCGGGCGCTGCGCAGTACGCTTTATGCGCTGCTGGTCGTGGCTGCCGCCGCGGTGCTGGTCGCAACGATCTGGATGCCGGTGCTGCAGATCTATGGCGGTTCCATGTCCCCGACTCTGAACGAGCGGGATATTGTAGTCTCCATCAAGGGGACGGAATTAAAGCAGGGAGATCTTGTAGCCTTTTATGTCGGAAACAAGATTCTTGTAAAGCGTGTGATAGCCGGTCCGGGAGAGACGGTGGATATAGATGCGGAGGGAAACGTCTATGTGGACGGAAGGCTCCTGCGGGAACCCTATTTGACGGAGAAATCCTTCGGAGACGCCAATATCGAGCTGCCCTATCAGGTGCCGGAGAATCGGTATTTCTGCATGGGCGATCACCGTTCCACTTCGGTGGATTCCCGGCATACGGAGATCGGCTGTATTTCTCAGGAACAGATTATCGGAAAAATCGTCTTCCGGGTCTGGCCTTTCAAAAGCTTTGGCGTGTTGGAATAGGGGGGTACAGAGATGAAACGCTCGATTTTGCCCGAAGAGGACAAATGGATCCAAAAACGGCGCTCACAAAAACGATGGCATAAGGTCGTGGCGGTGCTGGGTCTGGCAGTGGCGCTGGGTACCGTCTATGCGCTGGCCCTCCCGGCGGTCACTCTGGAAAAAGAGTGCCAGCTCCCGGAGCATACCCATGATGATTCCTGCTATACCCAGATCCTTTCCGTTACGGAGACGGTTCCCCACTGCGCCGCGGAGGTCCACACCCATACGGCCTCCTGCTATGACGCGGCCGGGGAACTCCGGTGCGGCTACGCGGATTTTCTGGTGCATCGGCATGACAGCGCCTGCTATGATGAAAGCGGGAAGCTGTGGTGTACGCTGCCGGAAATAGACGCCCACACCCATACGGATGCCTGCTATACACCGGGGCATACCCATGATGATTCCTGCTGCTACACTCAGGAACGGGGAGCGCTTACATGTACGCTTCATGCCCATACAGAGGACTGCTGGACAGAGACGGAAAATCTCGTCTGCGGGGAATCGGAAACTCCGGAGCATACCCACAGTGAAAGCTGTTATGAGACGACCCGGGAGCTGACCTGCGGCATCGAGAGCGACCACGTCCATACGGACGAATGCTATGCCTGGGAGCAGAAGCTGACCTGCGGCCAGGCGGAGAGCGCGGAGCCTGTTCTTGTTTGTGGGGTGCGGGAGATCACGCTCCACCGCCATACCCATGCCTGCTATGACGCAAACGGCGGTCTGGTCTGCGGCAAGCTCCAGATTCTGCGGCACCAGCATGGGGAGGAATGCTTCCGCACGGAAGAAGTCCCGGTGGACACCCAAACACTGACCTGCACCGATGAAACCCATGTGCATACGGCCCGGTGCTATGGCCAGTGGGAACTGACCTGCGGCATGGAAGAACACGCCCACGGCCCGGACTGCACCCCGCCGGAAGCCACGGAAGGAACCGAGGCCACGGAGGAAACGGAATCCACGGAGAAAACCGAGGCCACGGAAGAAACGGAAGCCACGGAGGAAACCGAGGCCACGGAGGAAACGGAAGCCACGGAGGAAACCGAGGCCACGGAAGAAACGGAAGCTGCCGATGAGACTGCCCCGGAGGGCGTTCCCAGCGGCCTGCCGGTGATGGGCACCGCCTACGCCGCCCAAGGCCCCCGCAGGGTCATGGCTGTGGCCCTGACCGGGGCAGATGACCCGGCAGAGGGCGAAATGGGTACGGCTGAGCCTGTGAATGTAGCTCCCCATATTGTGGAAAATGGAACCAAGCTGGAATACCGGTTAAGTGAGAATGACACTTGGAAGGATGCATCAACAGCACATCAGATTCCCGGCAACGCCGAGTTCAAGCTGACGGTGAAGTATGAAGGTGTGCCCATTGCTGATTTGCTGGCAGCGGGTGGAAAAATGACCTACACCCTGCCGGATGTCTTCCGGGATGCAAAGGCTGACGGCGCCATCCAGGATGCGTACAACAAGGAAATCGGCACCATCACGGTATCCGGCCAAACTGCGACCATTACCTTCCAGACAGAATGGTTAAAGGGTCAGCAGACAAATAACTCCGTCATCGGCGGCGATTTCTATGTCCAGGGCAAGGCGAATCTGTCAAAGATCCCGGATGACGGCAATGCAACGATTCAAATCGGCAATGTTTCCATCAAAGTCAACTTCGACGGGGATCTGATCGCCCAATACGGCGAAGTGCAGATCGAAAAGACAGTGGCAAAGAAAGTTATTCGGGGAGAGGATGGAAGGGACTACCTGGAATACACCCTGACAGTCACCGCCGGACCGGACGGCTGCCCCGAGGTGACGGTTACCGATGCCTTTGGAACGGGGAAGGATTGGGTCGATGGGTATGTTCGGCTGGAGGGAAATACCGAGACGGTCGTTATAGACAACGAGAACAAAACCATGACCTGGACGATCGGTGATATGACGGCCAGTCAAAAAAAGACCCTTACTTATCGTGTTTTGCTGAAGGAGGGCTATACCGGCGGCAAGCCTAAGGATAACATTCAGAACACTGCCACGGTTTTCTCCAAAACCTATGACCGGAATTCTGCAACGGCAACCTTTACGCCGGAAACCAAGGCAACGCTGGTCAAGGGAATTCTGGGCAGCATCAACGAGACAAAGGAAGGTAATCTGGAACTTACCTATTATGTCTGGGTGACGGCAAAAGACAGCAGCTATACCTTGAGAGACGTTGTAATCAAAGACTCCCTGGACGATTCGGTGCTTCACGATGGCGTGTGCACAAAACCGGAGCTTCGGAAGTACATGTATTATAAAGAAGGCAGCTTTAAGCTGTACCAGGGTGGAGACGGCAGCGCAAATCAGAATAACTTAACCACAGTATATACCGCGGAGCCTTCCGGACACCTGACATTCAATGAATCGAGAAATGACAGTAACAAGCCGAACGGTGCCTTTGAATACCATGTAGGGGCGCTGAAACCCAATGAAAGCAGAACACTGGTGTACACCGTTGTGATCGAGCCGGGGTTCTTTACGGTGGCGGGCAACAATACAGAAATCGTCAAGAACCGTGTACAAATCTATTGGGTTGATGAAAACAACCAGGCGGTTTTGATGCCGGGACAGAAATGGTTTGTCGAAAGACAAATCACCCGCAAGGCATGGTCCCGGAAAGTGGTGGGACAGGCGCAGACAGAAGACGTCACGGTGGATATGACAGGCGGAAGTGTCTATGACTCCGATGGAACGACCACGGATAACACCCAAAACTTCATTGCACCGGAGGGAAGCTATCAGTATCAGGTACTGGTCAATGAGGCCGGGGATTGGGATTTGTCCTCTGCCCAGCTGAGGGATACCCTCAGCAGCTACATGACCTTTGTGGGCTATGTGAAGGTGGATGCGTTCCATATTGATCAAGAAGCGCCTGCTTCCAGTCTTGAAGATCAGGCGGCACTGGGTTATTTTGCAGACAAAGACCCTGCCGAAACCTTCTGGGTCAAAATTGATGGTAAGACACAATTTGCAATTACCCCCAAAACCTGTTCGCCCAACCAGAATCACGCCTACCGCCTGACCTATTATGCAAAGCCAAATGCTACCGGTACGGTGCTGGTAACCAATGAGTTTGAACTCAGCGGCACAGTGGGGTATGGCGGAAATACTTATACCCTTGCAAGGATCAAGGCCAGTGCCCAGGTGACTGTTTCCGGCGATAACAGCTTTGCTGCTCAGAAGCATGCCCTGTTCTATGAGCCGCCCAAGGGTGCTGGGGATTATAAGAGGGGCACCCTCTACTGGGCAATCCGGGTGGATGGCAAGTCCTTGCCTGCGGGCTTTGCCCTCAAGGATACCCCTGCCGCCGGAACGGGCATCACAGGCAATCACATCCATGAGGATTCTCTGATCGGCGTGTATACAGGTGCAACTGGCCTGACTCTGTCGGACTACAAGACACTGGATGCTCTGCAAAGCCAGCTGACAGAGGTACAATCTGATAACTATACTTCCAATCGCGAAGATGGTCAGCCCCTGACGGTCACGTTTAAGGATGCCGTGCAATTGGATGGTAAATCGCTGTATGTCCTGGTGAAAACAGAGCCGGATGCGTTGCCCGAGAAGCCCCGGGATGTGTTGACCTACAAAAACGGGCTGCAAACCTCCTCCGCAGAAGGAAACTGGGTTGACCACGGCCCGGCACAGCAGACCCTTTATGGCAAGGCAACCATTTTCAAGGAACTGGCAGATGTGATTACAAGCGATGGCCAGAACATCAAATATATCAACGGAACAAACAGAGCAAGATATGATGCATCTCTGCTGCCAGTCCCGGGAAAATATGTGGGCTGGCTGATCCACCTGAACTATGCCGGTACACTGGATGGAACCTACCGGGTGGAGGAGCAAATCCCTGAGGGAATGGAAATCGCCTACATTCGGATGTATTGGTATGGGAAAAAGATTACGAGTGAAATGCCCAAGTCCACAATGGCCAAAATCGACGACCTGGGAGCGGACTGGATCCAAAACGACAACACCTCTACAGGAAATAATACCGGATCCCTCACCAACTTCTACTATGTAAATGGTCAAAAAGCCATTATGAAGGTCACAAATCTGTTCCCCGGCGGCGGCGACGCAGATGATTACGCCGTGGAGCTGCAAATCGTCTGCAAGCTGACGGATAAAGATGTTCTGCTGGGTGGACAGGAAAAGACCTTTAACAACACGGTCACACTGTACAATTCCACTGGTGATGTGATCGACACCGCAGCCAGCGGCGTGACCCTGTCTGTGCCCCAGATGAAGAAGGGAAAGGGCAATACGGCCGAGGTTACCGGCGGCAACTATCCCTTTACGATTCAGCTCAACCAGGAGGGCATTGACCTGATGCCCGGAGCGGAGAAAATCACCCTGGTGGATGAGCTGGGAGACAATCTGACCATTGACATTTCCTCCATCACGGTGAAGAACAGCAACACAGATCAGCCATTGCCAGCAGGTTCCTGGAGTTCCTCTGTGGAAAAAAAGGACGGAAAGCAGACCCTGAAAATCATCCTGCCGGATAATCAGCCACTGACCATTTCCTACACCACCGCTGTCAACGCAGCGCCGGGACAGACCGTTACCGTGGAGAACAATGCCCACTGGGAAGGCTACGCCACCACCACTGGAGGCTCTGTGAAAGACAACAGTTTCCAATATCAGGCCGGCGGTACAGCCGGAGCAGCACCGACACCCCAGATCCTCATTTCCAAGGTGGATCAGTACAATAACCAGCAGAAACTGGCCGGTGCGACATTTAAGCTGACGGAGATGGAACTGAAAGATGGCAAGCTGGTAGAAACGGAAAAAGTCTACACCGGAACGACCGCTGATGACGGTAGTCTGACCTTTGGTACAGCATCGGATCAGATTCTGGAGTACAATACAGTGTATCAGATCCGGGAGACACAAGCCCCCGTAGGCTATGTGCTGGACGATGCACCCCACTATGTTCTGATTGCGAAACAGCAGGAGGATAACAGCTATCCGGATTATTCGGCTGAGAAGACGTTGGGCGTGACTATCCACTACGCAACGCCCCAGTATACCTACACGGCCTTCAACCACAAGGGCGAGATCGAGGTCACCAAGGTATTCCAAAATGCCGATGGCAGTAAACTTGAGAAACCCCACAACGGAACCTATCGATTTGGCCTGTTTGCGGATGAAGAGGGTACCAAACTGATTCAGGAGACCTATGTCACCTATGCCTACGGCCAGCTGACGGCTTCCGCCAGATTCACGGATGTGGCGTTCGGAACCTATTATGTCTTCGAGCTGAATGACCAGGGAAAAACCATCCCGCACGGCCAGCCGGGGACGGTGGGCGGCGTACCCTTTGTGGGGTTCTACGACAGGACGGAAATTACCGTTACGGCGCAGGCCCCTGTGGGGAAAGTGACGGTTACCAATCGTCTGAATTATGCCGAGCTGCCCCGCACCGGCGGCAGCGGCACGGCGGGCTTCACTGCGCTGGGTATCCTGCTCATTGCGGCAAGTCTGACGCTCTTTGCGGTCAAAAGACGGAGAGAACCCCGCTCTTGATTCCCATAGAATAGGGGCGTGCCCTTGCTGCTGTATCCCACGGTCAGCGACTACTGGAATACGCTGCACGTCTCGGCGGCGGTGACCTCCTATGCCCAGCAGGTAAGCAGCCTGGATAACGGGCAGTGTTCCGAACTGCTCTCGGCAGCAAGGGCCTATAATCAAAGCCTGTCCGGCCGGGACAATCCTTACGTATTGCCTGCCGAACAAAAGGCACAGTATGAAAGGCTTCTGAATCTGGAAGGCACGGGCATTATGGGCTATATCGAAATTCCGAATATCGACCTGTCCCTGCCCATTTACCATGGCACCGATGAAGCGGTGCTTCAGGTCGCCGTGGGCCATCTGGACTGGACCAGCCTGACGGTAGGCGGGGAGAGCACCCATTGCGTGCTTTCCGGCCACAGAGGGCTGCCCAGCGCCAAACTGTTCACCAATCTGGACAAGCTGGTAGTGGGGGATACCTTCGTTATCCGCATCCTGGACGAGGTGCTGACCTATGAGGTCACAAAGGTCCTCATTGTGGAGCCGACCGAGACGGAGGAACTGACCATTCGGGAGGGGGAGGACCTGTGTACGCTGGTCACATGCACCCCCTACGGCATCAATACCCACCGCCTTCTGGTCTGCGGGCGGCGGACGGACAACGCTCCGGAGGTGAAAACCATCCGGGTGGTCTCGGACGCGGTGCAGGTAGAGCCTTTGCTGGTGGCCCCAGTTGTGGCCGCGCCGATTTTCCTGATTCTTGTGATTCTGCTGCTCTCCGGCAGCGGGAAAAGGAGAGAGAAAGATAAAGACTAGACGTTTCCTTGCGCTCCTTCTGTGCGTGATCCTGTCTCTGGGGCTGCTGCCTCTGGCAGCTGGCGCGGAGACCATTGACACGGGGCGGGACTGCGCCCTGACGGTGGATTTTCTGGACAATGGCGTACCCATTGCGGGCTTTCCCTTTTCCATTTACTATGTGGCAAGCGTGGATGCTCAGGGAACCTTCACGGCGGAGGGGGACTTTCAGAAGTACCTGTGCGGATAGATGACCGGGAGTATATCGGTGTTCTCTCCATCCCTGACCTGGGCCGGGAGCTGCCGGTCATCAGCTCTTGGGACTATCCCGGTCTGCGCGTAGCTCCCTGCCGGTATACAGGCTCCGCCTACACCGATGATCTGGTGATCGCTGCCCACAACTACGCCAGTCATTTCGGCCGCCTGCGGGAGCTGTCTCAGGGCGATAGTATTCGCTTTACGGACACGGACGGCAATGTTTTTGATTATGTGGTCTCCGAGTTGGAGATATTGGAACCCTACGCTGTTTCGCAAATGACAGAGGGCGACTGGGACCTGACCCTGTTCACCTGTACTCCCGGCGGCCAGTACCGTGTCACACTCCGCTGCAATCGGAAATGACAGATGTTCTCTTTGTGAACTGCTTTGCGTATTTCTGATCCGCTTTACACCAACAGCGGGCCTACAAAAATGCAAATCCGCACAATTCCGTTGACGGTCTGCTCCGGCCCGTTTCTCTGGCTGCTGGAATCCGGACGGAAAGCTGCTGGAATCGACCGCTTTCCGCTGATGGACACCCGCGAAATTCACAAATCCATATCACAGGCGATTTTACCGTTTGTGCATTTTCTTGTTAGTTGACGCTAATGGGGCCGTTAAGAAGGCGTGTCATTGCAAACCAGTGACGACGACTTTTTAATGGCCCCATTTTTCTTGCGTCTTTTTCAAAATTTGTTATACTAAGGAAAAACCATCCGGGTGTTTTCTGCGACTGTATAGGTGAAGGGCCCAAAAGAAACAAGGAGGGATGCACATGGACGATCAGGCCATTATTGATCTCTATTGGGATCGGTCCGAGGAGGCCATTGTACAGACAGATAAAAAGTACGGAAAATACTGCTTCACCATTGCCAACCGGATTTTGGAGAACCCGGACGATTCCGAGGAGTGCGTCAGCGATACATACATGAGCGCATGGAACCGGATGCCGCCGGTGCGGCCACAGATTCTGTCCGTTTTTCTGGGCAAGATCACGAGGAATATTTCTGTCAGCCGTTGGCGGAAGCAGAGCGCGGTCAAGCGCGGCGGCGGTACTGTGGCTGTGGCGCTGGAGGAGCTGGAAGCCTGCACGCCCTCTTCCTGGGACGTGACCCAGGAGATGGAGCGGAAAGAGCTGGAAGCGCGGCTACGGGACTTCTGCGGCGGACTGCCAACTCAGGAGCGGATCGTATTTCTGAAACGCTACTGGTATGCGGAATCCCTGGGGGAAATTGCCGCGGAAACGGGCCTGAGCCAGTCCGCGGTCAAGTCCAGTCTGTACAGGTCCCGGAAAAAGCTGGGGGCCGTTTTGAAAAAGGAGGGCCTTTATGAAGTCGGTTGATCTGTTTTCCATGCTGAATACCCTGCCGGATGCCTGGATTCAGGAGGCAGAAGGAACGATGGCCAGACAGAAAAGCGGGCGCGGCAGAAAAACGATCCGTTTTCTGCTGATCGCCGCTTTGGTGGCCTGCCTGGGTGCTACGGCCTACGCCGCCATTGCCAGAAATCTGAACTGGACTCCGGAGCAGCAGAAAGCACTGCAGGAATATCAGGATATGAAGTATATCGGAGTCGCATCCAAGAACTGGGATGTCTTTGGTGTGGTTGTAGAGCTGTCGGCGGAGTTGAAGGATGATGGAAATCTGAATATCACGGCAAATCCCTGGTCGGCCAAGATAGCGGAGGACACCTACGGTGAGAACACGGAAAAGGCCCTGGAAGCAGGGGAGGAATACTGGCTTGAGAAGTGGGACGGGGAAGCGTTTCAGGAAATACAGACCCTGTCCGGAGCGCCTTGGCAGGTCTCCCGGCAGTCGCTCCCTGCCGGGGAGAATACCAGCTGGACGGTGGATCCGGTCCGGATGTACGGTCAGCTGGAGGCCGGCATCTATCGGGTGGGTATGATGCTGAACACCCCGGAGCACCCGGAAAACACCATGGGGGCCTACGCCAAGTTCATCGTCTTCAGCAATGACATTCAGGGATATATGGATGACTTTGAAAATGCGCTGGCGCGGCTGAAGGCCAGACAGACCTTCCATATCCGCAGCGAGAGCTATTATGTAATGGATGACCAGGATCTGACCAAAGACATATGGTGGGACAACGGAAACTTCCTTGCGAGAAGGTGCAGCTACATTCATGGCCTGCATCAGTTCCAATGGGATCGGGCGGAGTTGGAATGGAACGGGCAGCTCTACAGCCTGATTTGGGGCAGCGAGGAAATGGACGGCCCCCCGGCAGAAATGGAAGCCGTATATTACGACGCGTCAGACTGCGTGAAGCTGGCACTGTCAGTCACGGAATCCTTCCTTTACAGGACAGAGCAGGCGGCAGCAGACGGAGATACGGTGATCTTCCGGAAGGGCCCCTTTGAATTCTGGGGCGGTGTGCGCGAAGGTGCAGAGCTGCGTGTTCAATATGACGCCGCGGGAGAGATCCGGAAAATAGACTATATTTCCGAGCAGCAGACGACTGCCATCGAGGTCATGGACGAGACTCCGGAACAGATTGCCGAAGCCATCGCCTCTGTGGATATCCGGGCCCTGCCCGCCTTCTCCTATGCTGAGGAGCTGGAGGCCATAGAGGCTATGGGCTATGAAATGCGGACCCAGGGCTTTGCGGGCACACAGCCCCAGGCGTCGCCGGATCGGGACACCATCCTGAAGCTGGCACAGAAGGAAGTCGCGGAGAAGGGCTTTAACATGTTTACGGTCTCCTACGATGAGGGGACGCGGATGTGGAAGGTGGAATGCATGTATTCCTCGAACAGTGAACCCTACGAGGTGATCTACCTGGACAGCACAGGCATCCCAAAGCTCCACGCCGTCCGCCCCCCTCGGGAGGACTACACCACTGAGGGGTTGCCCAAGCCCCAGCAGTGGAAGCTGCTGCAATGAAAATCAGGGGCCGCTGCATTTGGCAGCGGCCCCGTGCTCAATAATCCCACATATGTTCTTTTACATAGGCGTCCATTTCCTTTTCATAGCGGAAACGGACGTTTTTCATGCTTTCACCCTGTAAAATGGAAAAATAGGCCTCCTGGTGGATGGCGCATTGCTCCGGGTCGCCGGTAAAGAGATTTTCCGCGGTCATCAGGGCAAAGGCGGCGTCCGGGTATTTGGCCCGAAGCCTGGGATCCTCCCGGGCGGTGCGGAGCTGGGCCATACCGGGAATTTTCGAGAAGACATCCGCTTCCAGCTGATACAGGGGCAGGGGCGCGGACTGTAATACAGGTGCTGCCATCTTTTTCAAACCTCCCATAAAAACACACTGTGACGGATTATAGCACAGGGCCGGGAACGGCACAATAGGCGATTTTCACAGAAAACGCCCCGGAAAATCCACAACCTTTCCCCTTGACAAAGCATATCTTCGGGGAAACCGGCAAAGGCGACGGTTCTCCCAAGAATTCCGGATGGAAAGAAGACAGCGGAGATATGGAAAACGCCGGAAATTTAGAAAACGGTTGATTTTTTGTTAGAATATGCTAAAATATGGAATGAATTTTTGTGAGAAATCCATGAGGAGTGTTTTGAAATGAATAAGGATCTTACCGTCGGCGCGCCGGATAAGGTGCTGCGGCAGTTCTGCATCCCTTTGCTTGGCAGCATCATCTTCCAGCAGCTTTATAACATTGCGGACAGTCTGGTGGCCGGAAAATTCATCGGCGAGAATGCGCTGGCTGCCGTTGGCAACAGCTATGAGATCACCCTGATTTTCCTTGCCTTCGCCTTTGGCTGCAATATGGGCTGCTCCGTCATCGTGTCCCAGCTGTTTGGGGCCAAGGATTATAAGGGCGTGAAGACCGCCGTATATACTGCCGCTATCTTCAGCGCGCTGGTGTGCGGCACGCTGATGGTTTTGGGCGTGACCTGCTGCAATGGCCTCCTGCGGCTGATCCGAACTCCGGAGGAGGTTCTGGCGGATTCCAAGCTGTATCTGGATATCTATGTCTACGGCCTGCCCTTTGTCTTCTTCTATAATATTTCCACCGGCATCTTCTCCGCCATGGGTGATTCCAAAACGCCTTTCTGGTTTCTGGCGGTATCGTCCCTGTCCAATATCGCCATGGACATCCTGTTTGTCAAGGCATTCCGGATGGGTGTGGCCGGTGTGGCATGGGCTACCTTCCTGTGCCAGGGGGTCAGCTGCCTGCTGGCGGTCGTTGTAGTGGTCCGGCGGCTGGAAAAAGTGTGCGCGGGGGAGAAGGCACCCTTGTTTAACAAGCAGCTGCTTGGGCGGATTGTGATCATTGCTGTTCCCAGTATTTTGCAGCAGAGCTTCATCTCCGTGGGCAATATCATTATTCAGGGCCTGATTAACGGCTTCGGCCCCGCGGTCATGGCAGGCTATTCCGCCGCCATCAAGCTGAACAGTCTGGCACTGACCTGTTTTACCACCATCGGCAATGGCGTTTCCAATTACACCGCCCAGAACATCGGTGCGGAAAAGCTGCCCCGGGTGCGTCAGGGTTTCAAAGCCGGCCTGAAAATGATCTGGACCTTTGCAATTCCTCTGGTTCTGATTTATTTTCTGGGCGGCAAGTATGTGCTGCGGCTGTTCCTGGATGAGGGATCCGATACTGCCGCCAAAACGGGGCTTACCTTCCTGCGCATTGTCTCTCCCTTCTATATGGTGATCTCCGCCAAGCTGATTGCCGATGGCATCCTCCGGGGCGCCGGACTGATGAAGAAATTCATGGTGGCGACCTTTGTGGATCTGTTCCTGCGGGTGGTGCTGGCTTCTGTTCTCAGCCGGACGGCTATGGGCTCGCTCGGCATCTGGGCCTCCTGGCCTGTGGGCTGGATTGCCGCGGCGGTGATTTCCCTGTACTATTACCGTACAGGACCCTGGATGGAAAAGAAGCCGGAACCGGAGCTGGAGGAAAAAGCGTAAATCAAACCGGCTGCCCGCAGGCAGCCGGTCATTTGTTATTCGAAGGTCCTGTCCAGGAGCTTCTCCATTTCCTCGTAGTTGCCCCATCGGTCAACAATGTCGTAGCTGTCCGGGGCTTTCCGGTGGCTGATGCGTTGGGCGCCCAGGACGATACAGAGCACCTGACGCCCCCGGTATTCGGCGGTGACGGCCATGTCGGCATAGCCCCTGGTACAGTGGGCGAGGCCCCCCGTCACACGGCTGTCCTGGCTGGTATGTGATAGCTGTATGGGATTGGCCGGCAGAAGGGCGTTCCGGGAATAGACTGTTTCCCCTGTGCTTGGGATGGTGTAGGAACCGGACTGCCAGATTTTTTTCAGCAGCGGGTACTCCAGTGCCTTGGTGACCAGGTCGGCGATGCTTCCGGCGGAGACAACGCCGCCATCATAGGGATCCCAGAAGTAGGGGGGATTCTCAGAAGCATCATTTGCTATTTCCCCCATGGCCGCCACGGCGGCCTCCTCGCTGCCCCAGATGGCGTGAACCAGGGCGTAGGTGGAGTCTGCCTCGTTCCACAGAAGCATCCGGTAGAGATGGTCCTGTACGGTCAAGCCATTCAAGACGGACACATCGTAGAAAGCGCCGCCGTTATAGGGAAATTCGCTGGGCACGGGTACATTTATGATTGTTCCCTCTGGGTCCGGCACGGCCTGTACCGCGGCAATGGCCAGAGCCAGCTGCCCCCATTTGCCGGCTTCGACAGAATAATCCTTTCCTAGGGGGTAGAAGACCTGACCGCTTTCCTGGTCCAGCACCAGTGCGGAGCTGATGTAGAGCCCGGAATCGGGGTTTGCCTCCTGCTCCAGCGCCCAATTTCGGATATAGGCGAGAATTTCAGAACCGGAGAAGCCCGGATAGGACCCCAAAATTTGCTTGCTCCAGGTGCCGTCAGCATTGTACAGGTCGAAGCCTTCGCAGTCCTTTCGGATGACTACGCTTCGGCCATCGTAGCTGGTGATCCGACAGCCGGTGGTATAGAGCTCCGGCCTCATAGCCCTGCTGTAATTTTCATTGATGATCCACACATCGGTCGAGAAAATCACATCCGCAAAGCTGGGCTGATTGCCAAGGGCGTAGCTTGGCTGGACGTTTTCCATCTGGAAGCACTCCACCTTGGAAGGGACCCGAAAGGCGTGCAGCTCGTATTGAATCTGCTGTATTTCAGAGGATTCGTGCATATAGAGGTCACTGTCAAACTCGCTTGCTACCAGATTTTCCCGCAGCGCCTGCGGGACGTCATCCACGTGCTGTATGACCTTTTTTTCGCCGTCCAGCACGCCTACGAACATATGGTAAGGCTCCTCAAATCCATCATACAGAATGTCAAAGGCCCAGAGCTTCGGGTTGATTCGCCGCCAGGAGTCAATGGTGTGGACACCTGGACTGTAATGCGCCTTCTGCATAGCATAAACGCCCTCATTGGGAAAGTAGATATATTCCGCGGTGTGGTCAAAGTTATTCTTCGCCGCGGCATCCAGATAGGCCTGCATAAACTGGTAGGCTGCCTGGTCCTCCGGCTCTTCCGGCACAGTGACCGCCTCCGCTGCGGTGGTGCTGTCCAACATAATATCGTCTGCGGGGGAAGGTCCTGGCTCCGGAGCCTTTGGGTCGGTGGCGAAGCACCAGAGAATCCCAATGGCCAGAGCGCAGGCGATGACCAGTACCCAGATTTTTGCCGTTTTTCGTTGCAGGATGTTGGCGATTCTCTGCTTTACGCTGTTCTGGCTGAAAGCTACCGGGCACACGGCAAGGCTGCCCTTGGGTGCGGCGCACAAAAGCAGGGTGCAGGCGTAATTCTTTTTCTGAACGGTGTCCATGCCCTTAATGGCTCGCTCGTCACAGGCCATCTCCAGGTCCCGGCAGAAGAGGTAGTAAGCAGCCCACACCAGCGGGTGGAACCAATAGACGCTGAGCAGCGCATAGCCCAGCAGCTTCCACCAGGCGTCTCCATGGCGCAGGTGAGCCCGCTCGTGGGCCAGTACATAGGTTCTGGCCTCTTGGCTCAGGTCTGAGGGCAGGTAAATGCGGGGATGGACCAGTCCCAGGACAAAAGGAGAGCGAATCGCGTCACAGATGTATACGCATCCCTCCAGCCGCATACAGACAGAGAGTCGCTTTTTCAGCCGGCCATATGTCACCAGACAGTAGGCCAGCATTGCGGCAGTGCCCAGAAGCCAGACGGCGGCGCATACCCCAAAGAAGCTTTCCGGCCCGGTTGGTGCGGAAGACGGAACGATCTCCGGCGTGGAGGCTGGGCTGAGCTCCGATATGATGGGCGCCGGTGAAACGGTGCCGGCTGTTGGGGCCGTGGTATCTATGGCCGCTCCGGTGAAAGAGCGGCGGACGGTGGTGGTATCCGTGATGACCTGAGCGGAGATAGGCTCGCTTTTGGGAAGCAGGCTCCAGGCGCTTTCCAGAGAGACGGGAACCGCCAGCCGCAGGGCCACCAAGGCCCAGAGCAGCAGCTGGGGGCCTTTGGGCAGCTTCCGGAACAGAAAGCGTAGACCGATCACGGCCAGAATCAGAAAGCCGGTGGTAATGCTCCGGTTGGCGAGATACAGAAATAGCTTTGTCATACCTGCCCCTCCTGTTCAAATTGATCGATCAAAGCCCTGATATCCTGAATGTCCTTTTTTGAGAGAGGCCGCCCTTGGGCGAAAGCCGCCAAAAAGGCGGGAAGCGAGCCGGAGAAGGTATCGGCTACAAACTGGTGGCTCTGGGAAGCCTGATAATCCTGCCGGGTCTGCACCACGGTGACAAGGCCGTTTGTGTTCCGGAACAGTCCCTGGGCGCAGAGCTTTTTCAGCACCGTATAGGTGGTGGACTTTTTCCATTCCAGCTCCTTGGCGCAGAGCTTCACCAGCTCCCCGGAGGGAATAGGGGCATTGTTCCAGATCAGCTCCGCAAACCGCAGCTCTACGGGGCCCAGCTTTCGTTCTTCCATAGGAAACATCCTTTCTGTAGAAATGGTCTATTGCTTATCGACTTATTGAAAGTCTATCATGAATAGACCGCCTTGTCAAGGAAGAAACAGTAAATTAAAAATATCTTAAAGAAAACAGCCGCATAACTGCGGCTGCATAGAATCAAAAGGGGACGGCAAATCTGCCGCCCCCTTCAAAATATGGGATTAATAGATATCGTCAATATATCCGGACAGTGCGTAAGGCTCCTTGGAGATCAGCTCGCCGGTCTTTTTGTCGATCTTGCTCATGTAGGTCCGGACATACCGGCCGCCGACGGTGTAGGACATTTCAATGTCATAGTCCCGTGTTTCCGTACCCAGGATGGACACCCGGACATACCCATCGGATTCCTCTGCGTGAATCTTCACGGGCAGAGGGGAGTCGTTGCGGATTTTCAGGTCCGTAAAGCCCCAGCTTACGGTGGCATCCATGCCAAGCGGAATATAGCTGACGGGGTAGCCGTGGTTCCGGCGATCGACAATGGTCATTTCGGCGTAAACACTGGCCAAATACAGGGTGGAGGACACCTGACAGATGCCGCCGCCCGGGGAATCCACTAGCTTGGTGCCGGAATAGGCGGGAGCGGGGAGCCAGCCCTTTTCTTTTGTCCGTTCGCCCAGGGCCTGATTGTAGGAAAGCTCCTGGCCGGGCTGCAGAATGGTGCCGTCCAGCAGCTCACAGGCTTTGCGCAGATTGGCATTCCGATTTTCATTGTCGTTGTGCGGTGTCTCACAATGCCCCAGTACATCCTGAAAATAGGCGTCCTCGTCAGCGGTTTGCGGGGCGGTGTAGTGGAGCCGCAAGGTCAACTCTCCGCCGTAGGATACATCGGCCCACTGGGTTTTTGCTTCGTCCAGGTCAAATTCGTAGCCATGCTGCCCGGGAATCACCTGATAGGTAGCCAGATCCACGCTGGGCTCTACAGCTGCCAGACGGGTCTGCTGCCAGAGTCCTTCAAGATCCACGGCATCCGGCTGGGTAACGGTTACGTCACCGTCATAGTCCAGCGCAAAGGTCTGGGATTCGTAAGCGGACAGCAGCTGCTGGAACAGGTGCTCCGTGTCGATTTCAATGGTTGGGCAGCCCCGGTTTAGAAGAATGCTCTGGCAGGGCGTGTTTTCGTTCCATTTTTCCGGACTTACATCCGGGGCTGTATCCTGAATCGAATAGCTGTCTCCCCGGGACAGGGCCTTCAATGTCTGGGCGTAGGTTTCCGCTGCCGTGCGCAGGGCGGTTTGATCCAGATGCAGGTAGGGAAGCAGCGGCAGACGGTTCACTGCGATATCACTCTTTCGGCCTACGGCGTAGGCTTCCCGTACCGCTTCGCCAGCGTCCAGCTTGGCTCCGGTCTCGTCGGAGGAAAGGGTCAGGGTTAAAAAGGAATCCGCCTCCCCGGTGCCGTCCAGAATGGAGGAAACATCTGGGAACGACACCACCATAGAATCCTCGGAATTGCTGTAGCAGTCCGTCAGGGCCTTTTTTGCTTCGCTCCTGCTCAGTCCGCTCAGGTCTACCGTGCCTACCGTTACGCCGGGGGCAATTTTCCCGTCATAGGGATCCATGGCCCGCAGTATGGCAGGTACGGCCAGCGCGCATACCGCCGCGATACCAGCCAGGACACTCGCAATGGCCGCGGCATGTTTAGACAATTTGAATGCCCTTTTTTGGGGCCGGATGGGAAGCGGCGCTTGCTGCCGCTTCAGGGGGGCCGGCGGAGAGAAAGCCGCATCCTCCTGCTCCACCGGCGCATCTCCCAGCAGCGCGTTTATGGATTCCAGAAAGGCATCGTCATCCTCTTCCAGAATATTGTTGTTTTTCTCCATGGAAAATCCTCCTATGGGTTCCTTTGGTTACCATAATCACCATAATTATAGCATGGTTTCCGGGAAGACACAACCTAATATTTTCTTAATTACTACAATAGCTCTGATATTTGGCAACAAATGCCTTGGCTTGTTTCAGGCTGTCAGGGCCGGTGACCAGCTTCAGCCGCAGGGTAGGCTCTTTGGAGTTTGCCAGGAAGACCACCCGGGCTTTGTAGTCCGGATCGGAGCAGAGGCTGCCCACGGCGTCGAAATTCAGGCTGGTCATGACGAAGAGGATGTCGCCTGCCTTCTGCTTGATGTCCTTGATGCCCAGCTTCATGGCCTGGGCCCGGAGCAGGGCAATGTCGATGAGGTTCAGCACGCCCTTGGGCGGTTCTCCGTAGCGGTCTACGATTTCGTCCAGCAGGTCGTCCGCGTCCTCCTGGCTGCGGATGGCAGCCATCCGGCGGTACAGGTCCATCCGCTCCTCGCCCCGGGACACATAACCCTTGTCCACGTTGGCGGTAACTGTCAGGTCGGCGGTGCATTCCGGCTGCTTGGGTGCCTCACCCTTTTCTTCCAGAACCGCTTCGTCCAGCAGCTTCAGATACATATCGTAGCCCACGCTCATCATGTGGCCGGACTGCTCGGCGCCCAGAAGATTGCCCGCGCCACGGATCTCCAGGTCCCGCATGGCAATCTTGAAGCCGGAGCCGAATTCCGCAAAGTCCCGGATGGCAGAGAGCCGCTTTTCCGCCACTTCCGTCAGATTTTTGTCCGGGCGGTAGGTGAAGTACGCGTAGGCATGCCGGGTGGACCGGCCCACCCGGCCCCGGAGCTGGTGCAGCTGGCTCAGGCCGAAGCGGTCCGCGTTCTCGATGATCAGCGTATTGGCGTTGGGAATATCCAGTCCGGTCTCAATGATGGTGGTGCATACCAGCACCTGGATATCGCCTTCGGCCATGGCGGTCATGACCTCGCCCAAGGCGTCTTCGCTCATCTGACCGTGGGCAACGCCTACGGTCAGGCCGGGGATCCGCTTTTGCAGGGCGCTGGCGCACTGGTCGATGGTCTCCGTCCGGTTGTGAAGATAGAATACCTGGCCGCCCCGCTCAGTCTCCCGACGGATCGCGTCGTCAATGATGGCGGTTGAATATTCCATGACATAGGTCTGCACGGGGTAACGGTCTGCCGGAGGCTCCTCAATGGTGGACATATCCCGGATGCCGGAGAGCGCCATGTTCAGTGTTCTGGGAATGGGCGTCGCGGACAGGGTCAATACATCCACGCCCTTGGAAAGCTCCTTTAGCCGTTCTTTATGGGTCACTCCGAAGCGCTGCTCCTCGTCAACAATCAGCAGTCCAAGATCCTTGAACTGAACGCTCTTCTGCAGCAGCTTGTGGGTGCCGATAATCAGGTCAATATTGCCGCTGCGCAGCTCCTGAAGGGTCCGCTGCTGCTGTTTGGGCGTGCGGAACCGGCTGAGCACGTCAATGGTCACCGGAAAGCCCCGGAAACGGGAGACGGCGGTCTGGTAGTGCTGCTGGGCAAGCACTGTGGTGGGCACCAGAATGGCCACCTGCTTGCCGTCCATGACGGCCTTCATGACAGCCCGCAGAGCGACTTCGGTCTTGCCGAAGCCAACGTCGCCGCAGAGCAGCCGGTCCATGGGAATGGGGGACTCCATATCCTTCTTGATGTCAGCAATGCAGCGCAGCTGATCGTCTGTTTCGGGATAGGGAAAGTTTTCTTCAAATTCCCGCTGCCAGGGAGCGTCGGCGGAAAAGGCATAGCCGGACTGCCGCTTCCGGGCGGCGTAGAGCTGAATGAGTTCCCCGGCCATATCCTTGGCGGCCTTTCGGGCTTTGGCTTTTGTTTTCTGCCAGGCATCGGAGCCGATTTTGTTCAGCTTGACCGCGGTGTTTTCTCCGCCGCCGCCGATATATTTGCTGACCAGATCCAGTTGCGTGGCGGGGACGAACAGGGTGTCCGAGCCCTGGTAGGCGATTTTGATATAGTCCTTGACGGCGTTATCGATTTTGATCTGCTCCATGGCCACGAAGCGGCCAATGCCGTAGTTTTCGTGGACCACCAGATCGCCGGGGGTAAGATCCGTAAAGGAATTCAGCTTCTGCCGGTTTGTCGCCGTCTTCCTGGCCGATGTCCGGCGCTTGGGTTCCGTTTTGGCAATGAGCTGTCCTTCCGTCAGCACGGCGAGCTTGCTTAAGGGGTACTCCATGCCGTAGGGCAGGGTACCGTCTGTCAGCAGAATCTGGCCGGATTTCGGCAGGGTGTTCAGGGGAATCGCAAGGAAAGCGGAGAGGTTTTTTTCCCGCAGCATCTGCTGCATCAGCTCCGCCCGGTGCCGGGTGCCGCAGAGCACCAGTGTGCCGAATTCCATTTTCTGGTAGTGGGTCATATCGCTGACGGCGGCGTCCAGGTTGCCGCCGTAGCTGGGCAGCTGCTTGGCGGTCACCGGCAGCAGCAGGGAAGGAGCGGCGTCCTCCGGATAGGCACTGCCGCCAAAGGCGTCAAAATAGACGGTTGTACGGCCCCGCAGTCCGGCGGTGAAGTCCTCCCACTGGGCAACATAATCGCACAGCTCTCCGGCAACCAGCCCGGTCTGCAGGAGACTGTCCAGCTGAAGCCCCATTTCCTCGGTGCGGGTCCTGGCGGTACGCTGCAGATTGGTATGGTCACAGAGGACCCAGAGGGCGTCCCTGGGGGCGTAATCCGCCGCTGTGGCCATTTCCGGGTAGATCAGGGCCATATAGCGGTCCGCCGTCAGGGTGTGCAGATCATTTTCCAGCTTTTCAATGTCTTTGGTCAGGGTGTCGATCAGGGCTGTATTCAGATTCTTGCGCCGCTTCTGCCGGGAGAGCAGATTGTTCAGATCCTTAATCAGCCCCTGCTGTCCCTTGGGGTGCATGCCCGCCAGAGACTCCCGGGTTGGCAGGATAAGCGTGGAGGTCAGATTTTCGCTGCGCCGCTGGGTGTCAATGTCGAAATGCCCCATGGTGTCCAGCTCGTCGCCAAAGAACTCCAGACGGACGGGCTTGTCTTCGCCGGGAGAATAGATATCCACAATGCCGCCCCGGACAGCGAACTGGCCCACGCCCTCTACCATACCGCAGCGGCTGTAGCCCGCGGCCACCAACCGGGCGGTCAAATCGTCCAGGGCGTATTCTTTCCCAGTTTCCAAAGTGAAGCTGGCATTGTTCAGAACATGGGGCGGAAGGGTGCGCAGGCTCATGGATTCCCAGGTCATGATCTGGATGGGCGTTTTTCCGGCGGCCAGATCATACAGCTGACGCAGCCGTTTCTGCTCCCAGCTTCGGGAGACCACGGCGGCATCATAGAAAGTCAGGTCCCGGCCGGGGAGAATAGGCGCGGTCTCACCCAAAAAGCAGCTGAGTTCCTCCTGAGTCCGGCGGGCTGCCATATCATCCTGGCAGAGCACCACAATAGGCCGGCCTGCGTCTCTGCGCAGTCCGGCAATCATATGACTTCGGTTGATCTGACCAACGCCGGTAACGGCGGCGTTTTGCCCGGCATTAACGCCTTCTACCAGAGAAGCGTATTCCGGAATGGTTTTCAGAAGAAAAAGCAGTGGTTGTTCCATGGTTCACCTCATAATTGGGAAAAAGCTGAACGCGGCAAAGCGGAAAGGGATTTATTTCCCTCTCCGTGCGAATGACATTTTCCTCCAGGGGAGTACCCTGGAGGAAAATCTGTTGTTTAGGGATGGCTGCCGTTGTAGGCGTTGGCGGCCTGGGAAACGCCTTCCTCCAAAATGGTCAGAACCGCTCTGGCACCATTTTCCAGAGAGACGGCCAGGGCCTTCTCTTCGGATGCGGTGAAGGGGGAGAGCACCCAGGCGGCCAAATCGAAATCCGGGTTGGGTTTGGCTCCGACACCGATCTTGACCCGGGGGAAGTCCTGACTGCCCAACTCCTGGATAATGGACTTGATACCGTTGTGCCCGCCTGCGGAGCCATTGCCCCGGACCCGCATACGGCCCGGTTCCAGAGAAATGTCATCAAACAGAACGATGATTCGTTCCGGCGGAATCTGGAAATAGGCACTGAGCTGTAAAACGGACCGGCCGGACAGGTTCATATAGGTCAATGGTTTCAGCAGATAGATTTTATTGCCGTGATAAGAGGTCACTCCGTAGAGTCCTTGAAACTTGCCTTTATCGATGGCGCAGCCCAATTTATCCGCTACGATATCCAGACAGCGAAAGCCGATGTTGTGCCGGGTTTTGGCATATTCGGGGCCTGGATTGCCCAGTCCCACTATGAGCCATGTGTTTTCGGAGGACATCAGAACAGATCCGCGATAGAGGTGCCGCCGTGAACATGCTCAATGGCACGGGCGAACACATGGGAAACATCCAGGAACTTAATCTTGCCGCTCGTTGTGTTGCCGGTCTGGGGAATGGTGTTCAGGAATACCATTTCCTTGATGGGGCTTTCCTCAATGCGGTCATAGGCAGGGCCGGACAACACGCCGTGGGTAGCGCAGGCGTAGACCTCCTTGGCACCACCGATCTCGGTCAGAGCCCTGGCGGCATTGCACAGGGAGCCGGCGGTATCTACCATGTCGTCGAATAGAATGCAGGTCTTTCCGCGGACGTCGCCGATGACATTCATGACCTCGCAGACATTCGCCTTCTGACGGCGCTTGTCTACAATGGCCAGACCCATGTGCACCTTGCCGGCAAAAGCACGGGCACGGCCCACGGAGCCGACATCGGGGGAGACGACGACAAACTCATCATGGTTGTATTTCTCTTCGGGGAACTTTGCGAGGTAGTAGTCAACGAAGGTGGGGTTGCCCAGCAGATGATCCAGAGGAATGTCGAAGAAGCCCTGAATCTGGGAAGCATGCAGGTCCATGGTCAGCACCCGGTCGGCACCGGCGGCGGTGATCATGTTGGCAACCAGCTTCGCGGAGATGGGATCGCGGCTCTTGGCCTTGCGGTCCTGACGGGCATAGCCGAAGTAGGGGATGACAGCGGTGATTCTGCCGGCAGAAGCGCGGCGGCAGGCGTCGCACATGACCAGCAGCTCCATCAGATGGTCGTTGACGGGCTTACAGGTGGACTGAACCAGGAAAACGTCCGCACCGCGAACGGTCTCCAGCAGGCTGACGGAAGCCTCACCGTCGGCAAAGGTCTTCACCTCTGCCTTACCGAGGTCTACCCCCAGATCCTTGCAGATGTTCTTGGCGAATTCCGGATTGGAATTGCCGCAGAAAATCTTGATGTTCTCTCCGTACGTAATCATCAATGATTTACCTCGCTTAATCTTTTCTATTTTCTCGTCCGGGAGCCGGACAAAGCTCACTGCTATTATAGCATTATCCTGTCCGTCTTTTCAATAGAGAATCCAGCAAAAAACCGCCAAAAAACGGAAGCACATTTCTGTACACTACTGTCAAACCGACGGTTTTTGACTGCTTCCCGCGTCCAGCCGTGTGGTCAGGGCGTAAAGCGGAAGATGGACCGGGTTCATCAGGCCATATTCCATGGTGCTGTAGAGCAGTCCCGCAAAGGCAACGGCGACAATGTCCCAGCGTCCGGCTTTAGACGCACGGTACAAAGCTGCCAGATTCAAACCGAAGAATAAAAGGCTTGGAATCACACCCATGCAGATAGGGGCATAGGCATAGAGACTGTCCACCGGGTCCCAGCGGAAATTGACCCGGGCACCAAAGAGGCTGGGGCCGAAGTCCCGGAATCCGGCGTGGGAATAGGCCAGCCGGTCGGAGAACAGCCTGTTGCACAGGGAGAAAAAGCTGTTTTCCTCCCGGTAAAGCAGCGTGAGAATCAAAAATGCGGCGATGCCCAGAGTGAACAGCCCCAGAAAGAGGGGAACGCCCCATTTTTTGGAGGACAGCCAGGGACCAATCCAATAAAAGAGAATGCACAGGACTGCTGCCGCGCAGCTGGCCAGCAGAGCAGCCTTGGAGTCCGACACCTGGAAGAAGCAAAGAGAACACCCGATGGCGACCACGCCGGGCAGCATCCGGTGGCCGGTTTTTGCATAGCTCAGCAGTCCGGAGAAGATCACAAGGAGCGTCCAGAAGCCAAAGTTGTTGGGGTGGCCGAAGCCGAGGCTGTGGCGGGCCGCTCCATGGTTAATGACTTCCCAGCGGGTAAAAACCGTATCCTCAAGAACGCCCACGGCGACAAGCAGAAAGTTCAGCAGCAGTGTGAAGAGGAAAAAACCGAAGCAGATCCGGCAGAGCTTTCCAAAATCAATGTCCTTTGCGCTGAACACCAGCAGAAAACAGCTCAAAAAACAGCGGTTCCTGCTGACTATGGTGCCGATTGCAATGAGAAACAGAATACCGGTAATGCCCAAAAGCTCCCGGACCGTGTGCCCGTCACAGAAATAGATTTTCAGCGCCAGCAGTGCGTAGGCGCAGGCGGAAAAGGCGTAAATGCCATAACGGATGGAGGCGACGAACGCCGGGGGAAAGTGCCCCAGATAGACAGGGATGACCAGCGCAAACATGGCGGCGTACCAAAGCCATTTGGGAAAGCTGCTTTTTGCGCGAAAAGGAATCGCTGAGAAAGATAGGCCCATAAGCGCCTCCTGGACAAAAGTATACCCTTATTATACGCAAGAGGGGGGGCAATGTCAATCACAGCGAATAGTTGAACGATTTGTAGAACCGGGTACTTGATTTTACGGGCTGCATTTGGTAAAATAACCGAACAGTAGGATTCTGAACAAGGGAGTCCTGTAAGCTATTTTGATTATAATAAAGGAGAGATCGCTATGGGTCTTATCAAAGCTGCATTGGGCGCGGCCGGCGGTGTTCTGGCTGACCAGTGGAAAGAATACTTTTATTGCGACGCACTTCCGGAAACGGTCCTTGCCGTCAAGGGCAAGAAGCGGGTCTCATCCCGTTCTTCCAATAAGGGCAGTGACAATGTGATCTCCTCCGGCTCCGTTGTTGCTGTGGCGGATGGCCAGTGTATGTTGATCGTGGATCAGGGCAAGATCGCGGAGGTCTGCGCCGAGGCCGGTGAATTTGTCTATGACGCCTCCACGGAACCCAGTGTCTTCTCCGGCGCGCTGGGCCAGTCCGTAAAGGACAGCTTCGCCGCAATGGGCCGCCGCTTTGCCTTTGGCGGGGACACAGGCAAGGACCAGAGGGTCTACTATATCAACACCAAGGAACTGTACGGGAATAAATACGGCACCCCAACTCCGGTGCCCTTCCGGGTTGTGGATGAGGATATCGGCTTCCGCACCACCATCTCCATTCGGTGCTTCGGCGAATACTCCTACCATGTGTGCGACCCCATCCTGTTCTATAAGAACGTCTGCGGCAACTTTGCCGACAGCTTTACCCGGGACCGGCTGGACAGCATGCTGAAGTCCGAGCTGATGACCGCTTTGCAGCCCGCCTTTGGAAAGATGTCCGCCATGGGCATCGGCTATACGGAGCTGCCCCTGCATACCATGGATATTGCCAACGCCCTGAATGAGATTCTGTCTGAGCAGTGGCGTGCCAAGCGGGGACTGGAGATCGTTTCCTTCGGCGTGTCCTCCGTCAGCGCCACCGAGGCGGACGAGAAGCGGCTGAAGGATATGCAGCAGTCCGTCTTCCTGGGCGGCGGCAACGCGGCTGCCGGCAGAATGGTGGACGCTACTGCCAACGCCATGGAAGCCGCTGCCAGGAATACGGCAACCGGACCTATGATGGCCTTCGCGGGCATGAATATGGCAGGCTCCGCAGGCACCGGCAGTATGCAGGGTCTGTTCCAGCAGAACCAGGGCACGCCCTACCAGACTCCTGCCTCTCGGGCGGTTCCCGCGGCGGCTACCTGGAAGTGCCCCGGCTGCGGTACGGAGGCTACCGGCAACTTCTGCCCGGAGTGCGGCGCCAAAAAGCCCGCCGATGGCTGGACCTGCAAGTGCGGCGCGGTGAACAAAGGCAAGTTCTGTACCCAGTGCGGCGCAAAGAAGCCTGCGGGAGAGCCCCTCTACAAGTGCGACAAGTGCGGCTGGGAGCCGGAAGATCCCAAGAATCCGCCCAAGTTCTGCCCCGAGTGCGGCGACCCCTTCAATGACGGGGATATCGTGATCTAATCCGCGTGAGGCCGGGTATTCCGGCCTCCGCATCCGGAAAGAAAGGGAATTCTTATGCCCAGCGAAGTGATCAATTACAAATGCCCGGCCTGTACCGGCCCGCTGCACTTTGGGAGCACCTCCGGAAAGCTGGAGTGCGACTATTGCGGCAGTTCCTATACGCTGGAGGAGATCGAGGCTCTGCAGTCCACCAAGGCAGCGGATGCCGAGAAGGCCTTTGAGGAAGCCGAAAAACAGATTCAGGGGGATGCCAATGAGAGCTGGGATGTTTCTCAGGCAGGCTCTGACTGGGGAGCGGACGCGGAAAAGCTGCGGGCCTACAGCTGTCCCCAGTGCGGGGCGGAGCTGCTCTGCGAGGAGACCACAGCAGCGACCTCCTGCCCTTACTGCGGCAATCCTACGGTGATCCCGGGGCAGCTGTCCGGAGCGAAAAAACCGGATTACATCATTCCGTTTGCCAAAACCAGGGAGGATGCTGTGGCGGCGCTGAAGCGGCACTACAGCCATAAGCCTATTCTGCCGAAGGCCTTTGCGGATGAAAACCATCTGCAGGAGGTCAAGGGTATCTATGTTCCCTTCTGGCTGTTCGATGCCAAGGTGGACGCGGATATGCGCTTCGATGCCACGCGAACCCATAGCCACACAACCAGCACGGAGATCATTACGGAGACGGACCACTTTCTGGTCCACCGTCAGGGCAGTCTGGAATTTGAAAAGATCCCGGTGGACGGCGCCTCCAAAATGCCGGACAGCCATATGGATGCCATCGAGCCCTATCATTACGAGGAGCTGAAGCCCTTCCAGCTTTCCTATCTGCCCGGTTTTTTCGCGGATAAGTACGATGTTTCCCGGGAAGAGAGCATGAAGCGGGCGAGGCTGCGCTGTGAACGCAGCACGGAAAATGCCATCCGCAATACGGTCGTTGGCTATGAGGGCTGCATTCCCACCGGAAAACGGATCCAGGTCCATCCCGGGGCGGTGAAATACGCATTGCTTCCCGTATGGCTGCTGTCTACCCAGTGGAAGGGTAAGAACTATCTCTTCGCCATGAACGGCCAGACGGGCAGGCTCATCGGGGATCTGCCCATTGATACCAGGCGGCTTTTGGCCTTTGTGGGCGGCGCGTTCGCCATCGGCACGGCGCTGCTGGGCTGGCTGTTTCTGTAAGGAGGGCGGGCTATGCAATTCAAACGTATTTTTGGGCTGGCACTGGCGGCCATGCTGTTTTTCCTGCTGCCTGTGACGGCTTTTGCAACCCAGGACGATTCAAGTGCTCAGCTGGCCTATGTGACGGACACTGCCAACCTCCTGACAGACGATCAGCAAATGGCGCTGGAAACCCGGGCAGAGGAACTGAGCAGGGAATACGAGTTCAGCATTTACATCATTGCCGTCACGAACTATAGGAATTACTCCCATGAAACGGATTTCTGGGATGCCAATGTGGACATTTACAAGACCTATGATCTGGGCTGGGGCAGTGACAAGGCCGGTGCTTCCTTGATGGTCAGCACGGACGAGCGGGATTTCTGTCTGCATTTCAACTCTGATCGGGCGGACTACGTTTTTTCCGAGGCAGGCCGGGATGCCATTGAGGACCGGATCATCTCCTATCTCCGGGAAAACGACTATTACGGCGCGTTCAACGAGTATCTGAATGCCTGCCAGGAGTACCTGGAGGCAGCGGCCAACGGTACGCCTGTCGCGGCGGGGCAGGGGAGCCGGAATGACGCACAGCAGAAGCGGGGCTTCTCGCTCCTGTTCTTCCTGCCGGGCATTTTTCTGGCGGGAGTGACCGCTGTGGTACTGGCAGCACCCATGCGTTCCGCTGGGGTCAAGAGCCAGGCGGATGACTACACCGTGCCCGGTTCCATGCGCCTGACCCGGCAGTCAGACCACTTCCTGCGCCGCACCGTTTCCAGACGGCCCAGACAGACAGAGAACCGTCCGTCCCAGGGCGGCGGAGGCGGCAGCTTCACCACCAGCCATTCCTCCGGAAGCCATTCCGGCAGGACCGGGAAATATTGACATAAAGGGCGCCTGCGGGCGCTCTTTTTTCGTAAGACCGGGGCTTTACATTTCCCATTTTCGGATGTATAATACCGCGGTATATTGTTATTTTGGAGGAAAGTTGAAAACATGAAGAGTAAAGAACGGGATATGCTCCGGGGCTCCCTGGTCTGGCCGCTGGTGACCTATGCCATCCCTATTATGCTGACCAGTGTGCTGCAGCTGCTGTTCAACGCGGCGGATCTGATTGTAGTGGGCAGGTTCTGCGGCAGCATTTCCGTGGCGGCAGTGGGCGCTACCGGCGCCATTACGAATCTGATTATCAATCTCTTTATCGGCCTGTCCGTAGGCGCGGGTGTGGCGGTTGCCCATGGCATCGGCAGCCGGGAAGCGGATACGGTGTTCCGCACCGTCCATACGGCCATCCCCACGGCGGCAATCAGCGGCATTTTTCTGACCATCTTCGGCGTAACCTTCTCCGCGGGGATCCTGGAGGCCATGTCCACTCCGGAGGATGTGCTGCCTCTGGCCCAGAAGTATATGCAAATCTATTTTCTGGGCATTACCTTCAACCTCGTCTATAACTTCTGCGCCTCCATGGTCCGGGCGGCGGGCGACACCCAGACGCCGCTGATCATTCTGACTGCCGCGGGCATTCTGAATGTGATCCTGAACATCGTATTTGTCAAGGGCTGCGGCATGAATGTGGACGGCGTGGCCTGGGCGACGATCATTTCTCAGGGCCTGTCCTCCATTGCCATCCTCTATGTTATGACCAGACGGACGGATATGTGCCGCCTGCATCTGGGCAAGCTCCATATCTATAAGGCGCCGCTGCTGAAAATGCTCCGCATCGGAATCCCCGCGGGCATCCAAAGCTCCATGTTTTCCGCTTCCAATGTGGTGATTCAGTCCGCCGTCAATTCCTTCGGCGCCATTGCCGTTTCCGGCAATGCGGCAGTTTCCAATCTGGAGGGCTTCGCCTACGTTATTGAGAACTCCTTCCACCAGACGGCGGTCAACTATGTGGGCCAGAACAGCGCCGCGGGACGATTTGACCGGGTGAAGAAGATCTCCGGCCTGTGCATCCTCTATGCGGTTATCGCCGGTATCATTACAGGTGTGGGGATGAATTTGTTCGCCCGTCCGCTGCTGTCGCTGTATATTACCGATTCTGAAGAGGCTATTTCCATCGGTGTTGCCCGCATGGCTATCACTGTGCTGCCTTATTTCCTGTTCGGTATGCAGGATGTGGTGACCGGTATCCTACGGGGCATGGGCGCATCCTTCCTGTCCATGATCATTACGGTGCTTGGCATCTGCGGTATCCGCATTCTGTGGATTTACACCATTTTCCGCATCCCCGCCTACCACACCCAGCAGTGCCTGTACATCTCCTACCCGCTTTCCTGGGTGCTGACCTTTATCGTCCAGATGATCGCCTTTATAGTTGTGTTCCATAAATGCGAGACCAGGGCGAAGCGGACAGTGATCGAAGATTAATTGACAATTGGTAATTGTAATCCTACGGGACGAATAAATGTTAACAGCCGCGGTTCGTGTGAACCGCGGCTGTTAAATTTTATACGGTTCTCGCCCACTCCGTTACCAGCAGGCCGGGGACCATCCAGACCAGCTGGTAAAGAAGCACCCTTGTGGGGGTCAGGATCTCCACGCTGCCCTGGAAGGCCAGCGCGAACATAATGAGCATTCCAACAACGCCGCCCAGAATGTGGATGACAAGTCCCAAATTGCAGGCGTGCTTCAGGGCGTTGGCCCCGGTGACGGGGTAGACCAGGCTCACCAGCTCGTCTCTGGTGGACAGAGCCAGCACCTTGTCGTCAGGGCTTGGCTGCCGCTTGGAGAGAATCTCCCGGGTCTCCCGATCGGGGAAGATCATCCGGCGGGTGTTGATGGAGAATTTGCTGTGCAGGAATTCACCCGTCAGCATGAAGTCTTTGGTGAGCATCACGCTCTGGAGCTTCCGGTAGCCGCTGAGGGAGGTAAGACCGGCGCTGGTGGAGCGCATTTTGGCATAGGAAATGGCGACCACGGCGCACAGCTCCCCGTTGACGGCCATATATACGGCCTGGGCCACAGTAGTACCGTGAGGGATTTCAACGTCCATGCTCTGCAGGAAGTCCAGGCTTCCCAACAGAACCGCCTCGCCCCGAATGATGCCGCCGACGCCGCCAACACCGTAGTCCCGGAATTCGGACACAGGATATTCGCTTCCGCCCCGGTTTTTCAGCATATTCCGGAACAGGGGCACCAGTCCGCCGCCGGCCTCGCTAATCAGGGAGGAGGCATAGGAGAGAATCTGCTCCGGCTCCCGGTCGCCATAGAATTTGACGCCGTTGAGTTTGGTAGAGCCAACGGGGAACAGGTCTTCATCTGTCAGGGGGAAGCAGGCTTTCCCCTGCAATCCGCTGACGCCCTGCCAGCCGCAGAACACGGAGCCCACCATATGAAGCCGACGCTCCAGTATGGCGGTGGGCCGGGTCAGTGCCACAAAGAAGCTTGCGGGCACCGCCGCGAACAGGGAAATGGAGAACACCTGGAAGGCCAGACTCATGTTGAATTTCATTCCTGCCAGGACGGCCAGACCGATGCAGACCGCCAGGCTCAGCAGGCAGTAGACGCTTTGGATTTTTTCAGGGGTGCCTGCCTTTGTATAGGTGCTTGTGAAATCGTCCACATCGCCCTCACCCCGCAGAAATGCGGGCTTCCCGTCAAGGTAGTCCGCTTCCTTGACGATGCCGCGCAGGCGGGTGGCCTTGCGGAGGGTATCCAGCTGGGAAATCTCTGTAGACCGACGGTGATACCGGGCGAACAGGGCGAAGGTCATTTGCAGTGCGAAACCGGAGCAGCAGGGAACCCGAAGCTCCTGCAGGCAATTGCAGGCGTCGATGCAGCAGGCAATCAGGGTGATCGTCAAAAAGGTATTGATGGTAAAACGGCCATGGAACAGTTCTCCCAGACCGTCCAGAATCTGGTGGCAGCCCAGAAGGGCAGAGAGAAGCATGGCCAGCACCTGGGTGAAGATGACAAACCGCAGCCGGTTTTCCGGCACCATATCCATGGAGAACATGGTTGTGGAGCCGACGCAGAAAGCAACGATCAGCAGATTCAGCACGATGGCAATCTGCAGTTTGAAAACACCCTGATCGGACAGCTCATAGTACCGCTTTTCGGGACCGGCGATGAGTTTTCGCTTTAATTCCCGCAGATTTTCCCGGATAGGGATGGGTTCCTGAGCGGGAGGTTCTTCCGATTTTGGGGCTTCCTGGGCGGATTCAAAGCGAATGGTCTCCCCACCGAGATCAGGCTCTTCGGAAGCGGACGACCCGGAGACCTCTTCGGAAATGGTGAAGACTCTGGTCTCAGAAAGCGGCTGCTCCTCGGCAGCGGGCTCATCCAGATCGCCCAGCAGCTGGGAAAGCTCCTGGGCAAAGGCCTCGTCGCTTTCACCCGCGCTTTCCGCGGGTTCCTCCGGGCCTGCGGCCATTTCGGAATCGTCTTCCGGAGTCTCGGAAGATTCCGGCTCCGTATGAAATTCGTTCAGAATGGCGTCCAGGTCAAATTCCTGGGTCTCATCCAATTCTTCCGGGTCAAAGATATCCTGGTTATCCATAGTGATCCTCCGAGTGTTTAGCCGAGACGCTGGCGTACTGCCTCATACAATAGAATAGACGCGGCGGCAGAGGCATTCAGCGAGCTGATGCGTCCCTTCATGGGGACAGAGACGATGACATCGCAGTTCTTCCGAACCAACTGGCTCATGCCCACGCCCTCGTTGCCAATGACAACGGCGGAAGGCCCCTTCAGATCTGCCTGATACATGGGGATGGCTCCCTCGGCGGCGGTGCCGAAAATCCAGACGCCTTTTTCCTTCAGCTCCTGCATGGCGGCGCTGATATTGGTGACCCTGGCTACCTTCATATATTCCATGGCGCCCGCGGAAGCTTTCGCGACCGTGGCGGTCAGGCCCACGCTGCGGCGCTTGGGAATGATGACGCCGTGTGCTCCGGCACACTCAGCGGAGCGGAGAATGGCACCCAGGTTATGGGGGTCGGACAGCTCGTCGCAGATGACGATCAGGGGCGCTTCGCCCCGGCTGGCGGCCTCCTCCAGAATGTCATCGGTGGTGTAGTAGTCGTGGGCAGCTGCCAGCGCGATCACGCCCTGATGGGACCGGGTGAAGGACATGGCGTCCAGCTTCCGGCGGTCTACGGGGACGATGACGGCCCCGGCATCCTTGGCCTGGGCAGCCAGCCGCTGCAGATTTTTATCCGTATCGCCGGAGGCAATAAAGAGTTTATCAATGGTGCGGCCGCTTTTCAGAGCCTCGGCAATGGCGTTGCGGCCTTCCAGCTGGCCCTCGGTTTCTTCCGCGGGGACGGGGGCCTCCGGGCGGGGCTGGCGGCGGTAGCCGCGGTCTTTTCTATCCTTATCGTACATATCGGATCATCTCCATAATCTTTCGAGAAATCAAAAAACAATATTCTGTATTATAGCAGATTCCGGACGGATTCACAACTCTTATTTTTAACTGCCATGGGAAAAAACAAGGGTATTCACAGAAAATTTACCGCAAAAGGGGAATCATTCGTTGCGCCCGGTGTAAAAATGTGATATGATACCCTGTAAGAAAGCCCTGAGGAGGCATGTGTCGCATGAGTTATGATGAAGAAAAAGACGGACCCAACGGGAAAAAGCCCGGTGGGAACAACCCCAAAAAGAATTTCTGGACCCCGCTGATTATTGCGCTGGCCCTGGTTTTGCTGTTCGGATGGATCTACAACCTGGTTTCTGACAGCCAGTATACGGAAACGACCTACGCGGACTTCTACACCGCCCTGGAGAACCATCAGCTGGCGGAGGTTCAGCGGCGGGGCAGCAGAATCTATTATCTGACCAAGGAAGAGGCTGCCAAGCCTGCCACCCAGCAGAAGGCCTGTTATACCGGCATGCCCAGCGGCGATTGGCTGAGCATGTATAACGAACTGGTCGCCCAGGGGGTGACATCCGATTGGCAGGTCCAGGAAGACAACTCCTTGATCCTGACCATCCTGTACTACTGTGTCACCTTTGCGCTGCTGTTCGTATTCATGCGCACCATTACCAAGCGCATGGGCGGCGACGGCATGATGGGCGGTTTCGGCAAGAGCAAGGCCAAGGTTTACATGGAAAAGCAGACCGGCATTACCTTTAAGGATGTGGCCGGTCAGGACGAGGCAAAGGAATCTCTGAAGGAGATCATCGACTTCCTCCACAATCCCCAGAAATACGCGGAGATCGGCGCACGGCTGCCCAAGGGGGCCCTGCTGGTCGGCTCTCCCGGTACCGGCAAGACCCTGCTTGCCAAGGCTGTGGCGGGGGAGGCGGATGTGCCTTTCTTCTCCATTTCCGGCTCTGATTTTGTGGAGATGTTTGTCGGCATGGGCGCAAGCCGTGTCCGTGACCTGTTCCAGCAGGCGGCGAAGGTCGCCCCCTGCATCATTTTTATTGATGAGATCGACGCCGTGGGCCGTGCCCGTGACAACCGCTACGGCAACAACTCCGAGCAGGAGCAGACATTGAACCAGCTGCTCAGCGAGATCGACGGCTTTGAGCCCTCCAAGGGCATTGTGTGTCTGGCTGCCACAAACCGCCCCGAAATTCTGGATAAGGCCCTGCTGCGGCCCGGCCGGTTTGACCGCCGGATCATTGTGGACCGGCCCAACTACCAGGGCCGCCTGGATACTTTGAAGGTCCATACCCGGAAGATCAAGCTTGCGGAGGATGTGGATCTGAAGAAGATTGCTCAGGCCACCGCCGGCGCCGTTGGCGCGGACCTGGCGAATCTGGTTAATGAGGCTGCCCTTCGGGCGGTGCGTATGGGCCGGAAGGCCGTGAATCAGGAGGACTTGCTGGTGTCCTTTGAGACGGTCATTGCCGGTTCCGAAAAGAAGAACACCGTGCTGACCGAGACGGAAAAGCGTCTGGTCGCCTACCATGAGGTGGGCCATGCCCTGGTTTCCGCATTGGAAAAGCACGCCCAGCCTGTTTCCAAGATCACCATTGTGCCCCACACCTCCGGCGCGCTGGGCTATACCATGTACCTGCCGGAGGAAGAGAAATTCCTCTCCACCCGTGAAGAGTTGGAAGTGGAGCTGAAGAGTCTGGTTGGCGGCCGCGCCGCTGAGCAGCTGGTCTTCAGCGCGCAGACCACCGGCGCTGCCAACGATCTGCAGCGGGCTACTTCTCTTGCGCGGAACATGGTCAGCCAGTACGGCATGAGCAAGGAGCTGGGGCTGATGACAACTGCCACCGTACAGAACAGCTATCTGGATGGCCAGGCCTATATGGACTGCTCTCAGGATACGGCGGCGCAGGTGGACAGGGAGGTTCAGAAGCTGCTGGACGGCGCGTTTGCCGATGCTATCAGAATTCTGAAGGATAACCGCAGCCTGCTGGATGAGATTTCCGAGTATCTGCTGGTTAAGGAGACCATCACCGGTGAAGAGCTGATGGCCTATGTGAACGCGGCTCAGGAGCCGAAGCGGGAGCTTCCCGCTTCCGAGGAGAACGCTTAAGTAAGAAAGCGGTGTTTTCAAAATGAAAAAAGTGCTGTGCCTTTTGCTGTGCTTCCTGCTGGCGGTGCCCATGGCCGCCGGTGCGGAGAGTACCCAGAGCGTCAGCTGGTCCTTGGAAGGAAACGTACTGAGTATTTCCGGCGAGGGCGTCATGTCCTTTTCGGAGCCCTTCCCATGGGCGGATGAGCAGGACAGTATTACGACCCTGCGTGTCGGTGAGGGGATCACGGAGATCCAGACGGATGCCTTTCGGGATTTCTCCGCCCTGCAGTATCTGGCACTACCCAAGACCCTGCGCTATATTGGCGCAGGTGCGTTTGAAAACTGCCCCGGCCTGCGCTGGGTCAGTCTCCCCAATGGCCTCATCGGTATCGGAGAACGGGCCTTCGCGGACTGCGCAAAACTGGCTCCGGTCTACGTGCCGGATAGCGTGGCGTGGGTAGGGGACCGGGCTTTTGATATTACGGCAATCATCAATTGCTACGCGAATTCCGCTGTCCAGGACTATATTGAGGACAACGGCGGTACATACCGGCAGACCGGCGCCCATGCTCTGGCCTCCGCAAAAGGAACCTGGGGTGAGAAGGGCAAATGGACACTGGAAGAG
This sequence comes from Pseudoflavonifractor sp. MSJ-30, assembly GCF_018918045.1. Classification (GTDB taxonomy): domain Bacteria; phylum Bacillota; class Clostridia; order Oscillospirales; family Oscillospiraceae; genus Faecousia. The sequence continues at coordinate 67,320 of NZ_JAHLPU010000048.1, read as the reverse complement.
GGCGAGCTGACCCTGACGGGTACCGGCGCCGTTTCCACAGAGACGGACGGCCGCTATGCCTGGGATGCGTACCGGGGCGATATCCAGACGGTGGTTTTGAATGAGGGCATTACGGCTTTGGATGCTGGTGCGTTCACGCTTTGCAGAAAGCTGACCCAGGTTTCGTTCCCCAAGACCATAGAGACGGTCGAAGCGGATTCCCTCCAGGGGGAGCCGGTGTTTTTGGGTTATTCCGGCACAGCCGCGGAGACCTTCGCAAAGGACAACGATTTGAGCTTTACCGCTCTGGATGGGGAGAACGCCGATGAACCGGCGCAGGAGACGGAAACCACGGAACCGGAAGCGGAGACCGAGCCCACTGAGACGGCGGAGAAAGCCGCGGCAGAGCAGACAGTTCCCGCGACTGTACCCATCCAGACGGATGTGTCGGCCGAATCGACAGAAGCGACAGAGACATCCGTGCCTGAGGAGACCACAGAGGCGACGGAAGAGACTGCCCATGAGGAAACGGACCAGCCGGAGGAGACAGAACCTGCGGAAGTCTCCGCGGCATCCGAGGAAACCGCAAAGCTGACCGTGGACACCGTTACGGCCCAACCGGGGCAGACGGTGACGCTTACCCTCACTCTCTCCGGAAATCCGGGGATTACGGGCCTTTACTTTGGCTTTGACTATGACAAGAATCTTCTGACGCTGGAGGATTACAGCAGCTCCAACGAGGATTTTGCGCAGCACGACTGGACGGTGGGCATCGGCCAGGGAGAAAAGGCCCTGTGGCTCCAGCCGGATGAAACAAAGGCAGAGGGCGCAATCCTGTCCCTGACCTTCCGGGTTTCCCAGAATGCGGGGATTGGGGAGATCCCGGTGGCGCTGACGGAAGTTTCCGCTGTAGATGCCCGGGCGGATGAAGTAGAGATCACCGGCATTTCCGGCGGCATCACCGTGAGCCTGGGACTTGCGGGAGACGTGAACGGAGATGGGGAGGTCACCAACGCGGATCTGATCCGCCTGCGCCGTTACCTCTCCGGTCAAAGCGTCTCCGCCGAAACCGGCAATGCCGACCTGAACGGCGACGGCAAGGTGAATCTGAAAGACCTGATGCTGCTGCAGTTGCTGCTGACAGGACAGTCAAACAAGTAAAAATCAGGGCCAGGCGTTTTCGCCTGGCCTTCTTGCGGGACAAAAAAAGGAAAAAGCTTGAATTTGTCGATAGAGTGTGGTATTATATGACGGCCTATAGGAAACAACAGACCTATAGACACAATTTTCTTCACTATTGGGAGGCAAAGAGAGATGGATCAGACAAGAGTTGATATGTACATCATGGCAAACCAGAAGTATTTCCCCGCTGAAAAGATGGTTTATCTGAAGGAGCGTCTGGCTTCTTTGGACGAGAGTAAGTTCGCGCTGCTCTCTACCATTGAGATGAAGGATCCCACCACGCTGCTGCTGGTTTCCATTTTCCTGGGCAGTTTGGGAATTGACCGTTTTATGATTGGTGACACCGGTATGGGTATTCTGAAGCTGCTGACTGGCGGCTGCTGCGGTATCCTGACGATTATTGACTGGTTTACCATTTCCGGTAAGACCAAGGAGCTGAACTTCAATAAGGTTATGGGCCTCCTGTGAGCCAACTCTCGGTGCTGAGAAAGCACTTGGCGCTGTTGGCGCTGATTGCAGGCACTCTGTGGCTATTTACATCGCTGGGGGTCGGATGTCCCATTCTATGGCTGACCGGTTTTCCTTGCCCGACATGCGGGACAACGCGCGCTCTGCTGGCGCTGCTGCGGCTGGATTTTCACGGCTATCTATTCTATCAGCCTTTTGCGGCGCCTTTGATTGCGGCGGTAGTGCTGTGCATTCATGGCAGACTGTTGGTTGGTCCATGGAAATGTGCTGCCGCTGTGTGTTCGGGTGTGATTCTTTGTGCTAATACGTTGCGGTATGTTTCACTCCTTTTCCTGCTAGTCGGTGCTTGAGTTTTGCTTTGCAGTCAGTGGGACGACAATTACAGAAAATGCGCAGTCACAGAGTCATTTGTGACTGCGCATTTTGTGAATTATCAGATCCCGGCCAGCTCCCGCAGTTTGGGGGCGATATCGGTCTGTTCCCAGCTCTTGTCGCCTACGCCGAAGTGGCCCTTGGCGGCGGTGGAGGCGTAGATGGGTCTGCGCAGATCCAGCTTGCGGATGATGCCCGCAGGGGTCAGATCGCAGGTCTTGCGCAGCAGCTCGGTCATAGTCTCATCGGAGACCTTTCCGGTGCCGTAGCTGTCCACCCGGACGGAAACAGGCTCTGCCACACCGATGGCGTAGGCCAGCTGGACCTGCACCTGCTCAGCAAGACCGGCAGCGACCAGGTTCTTGGCCATGTAGCGGGCCATGTAGGCGGCGCTGCGATCCACCTTAGTGGGATCTTTGCCGGAGAAAGCGCCGCCGCCGTGGGAGAAGTAGCCGCCGTAGGTGTCCACAATGATCTTCCGGCCGGTCAGACCGGTATCACCGTTGGGACCGCCGATGACAAAATGGCCGGTGGGATTGATGAAGATATGGGGCACGGTGTTTACGTCAAAGCCGTACTGGGCGAGAACGGGGGCGATGACATTCTCCCGGATGTAGGCCCGCAGGGCATCCATCCGGAAGTCAGCGCTGTGCATGATGGAGACAACGACGGTGTCCACGCCTACGACCTTGCCGTCCTCATCGAATTCCACGGTGACCTGGGTCTTTCCATCGGGCCGCAGCAGATCGTTCTCGTGGACGCACTCGGTGAGCTTGTTGCACAGGGCGCGGCTCAGGGCAGCGGGCAGGGGCATCAGCTCAGGGGTCTGGGTGCAGGCACCGCCGAACATCATGCCCTGGTCGCCTGCGCCGCCAACCTCGTCATTGGTGCCAAGCGCGATATCGGCGGACTGGGTGTGGATGCGGCACTGAATCTCTACGGTGTCGGCGTCAAAGCCGTCCCCTTCGTGGGTATAGCCGATGGCCCGGATGGCCTCCCGGGCGACAGCCTTGTAGTCCACATTTGCCTTGGTGGTGATCTCACCGCAGATCAGGCAAAAATCCGTGGTGACCATGGTCTCGCAGGCCACACGGGAGCCGGGGTCCTGGGCCAGGCAGGCATCCAGAATGGCATCGGAAATCGAGTCGGCAACCTTGTCGGGGTGGCCATTGGTAACACATTCAGAGGTAAAGAGTCTTTTTTCCATTTTTTGTTCCTTTCTAGTCTGGCTATACGAATATGAACACATGAGGCCGGAAAAGAATGTTTTCTGGCCGAACAAAGAAAAACCGCACACCGAAGATTCGATGCGCGTTGAAATGAATCGAATCCTCATCTTTCGTTGCCGCCGGATTTAGCACCTTGATAAACAGGTTGCCGGGTTTCATCGGGCCGTTCCCTCCACCACTCTTGATAAGGCTACATATGCAGTTTTCTGTATTCTACAGAATCCCCCTGAAAATGTCAAGCCCTTTGGAAACAAATCGGCAAAATTAACATTTCTTTCATAGACAAAACGGGGCAATGCTGGTAGAATAAACGCAAACATTGAAGGAGTTGACCCCATTGAAAAACCTGCGCCGTAATTTTGAACGGTACTGCTTTGCCAACCGGAATAAGGGCATCCCGAATCTGATGCTCTATGTCTCCCTGGGCAATGCCGTTGTCTACCTGATCAGTGCCCTGGCGGGGAATTACCTGCTTTACAATCTGCTTTGCTTCAACCGTACAGCCATCCTGCACGGGCAGATCTGGCGGCTCGTCACCTACCCGCTGACCCTTCTGAACAGCAACATCTTTTTTATGCTCATTTCCCTGCTGTGCTACTATTCTCTTGGAACCGCCATGGAGCGGCAGTGGGGCACGCTGAAATTCAACATTTTCTATTTCACCGGCGTGGTGCTGATGGATGTATACGGCATGCTCTTCAACTGCCAGGCGGATGTGTACTATCTGAACATGAGCCTGTTCCTGGGCTACGCCACGCTGTACCCTCAGGCGCAGTTCCTGCTGTTCTTCATTATCCCCATCAAGGCCTGGGCCTTTGCGCTGTTTGATCTGGTGGTCATTTTCGCGGGCCTGTTCCATACGCCATTCACCGCGGCGAATCTGTTCCCGCTGGTGGCTCTGGGTAACTACTTCCTGTTCTTCGGCAAGGATGTACTGAATGTGGTGCCCCTTTCCTGGCAGAACAAGCTGCGCCGGCTTTTCCACAAGGCCCCCAAGCAGCAGCCGAAGATCATTCATTTCCATGTGACCGAGCAGCCCAAGAAGGCGGAAACCCCTGCCTACACCCACAAATGCACCGTCTGCGGCAGGACAGACGTATCCAACCCGGAGCTGGAATTCCGGTACTGCTCCAAGTGCAGCGGCTACTATTGCTATTGCAGCGACCATATCAACAACCATACCCATATTCAGTAAAAGGGGCGTGAACTCTTTGAGAGCAAAGGTATTCCTTGCCTGCTGCCTGTGCGGACTGCTTCTGACCGGCTGCGGAAAGACCGTCCAATATGAGGGACGGACCTACAGTGCCGCCGCGCTTTCCAGGGAGACACTGGAATGGCTGGAATGGTACAACACGCTTCCGGACGAGGACAAGCTGAAAATCGACTATGTTCCCGCGGAGCTTCGCTCTGCCCAGAGAGGGGAGGCCATGGAGACGACGCCGTAGCGCGTTTGTGTGAATAGGAAAGGGCTGTCGCAGCATGATGAGAAATCATGTGAGACAGCCCCTTTTTCAGCTTTGGTTCTCTTCCTTTTGGTGGTTCACAAGGATAAGTCCAGCTTTGCGTTGATCGAGATACTGCTTCAGAAATTCCCGGCCCTTGGCATCCAGATGGTTTAAGGGTTCATCCAGGGCCAGAAACGCCGTATTCCGCAGCAGCGCGCGGGTCAGAATGATTTTTTCCCGTTCGCCGGGGGACAGGTTGCTTCCATTGGACAGCACCGCCTGATCCAGGGGCTTTTCAAACCCCATTCCCCGCAAGACTGCCGCCCCTTCCTCCATTTGCTCCGGGGAAAGGAACAGGTTCTCCGCAACCGTTCCGGAGAAAAGCTTTCCGTTCTGTTCCTGCATGGTGATAAGCCCTCCACGGACCTCCGGGGGAAGCGTCCTGCCGTTTGCATCTGTGATTTTGCCCGCCTGGGGTTCATATAACCCGCACAGCAGCGACAGTATGGTCGTTTTTCCGCTTCCGTTGGCCCCTGAGAGAATTTCCCGGGCGTCCGCGGAGAATGTACGGCTGTAATGCTCCAGAACCGGCTTCGTCTGGCCGGGATAGCCGAAGCGGATATCCTCCATGCGCAGCTCTGCCGCGGATGCGTCCTCGCTTTCCGGGATGTTCTCCGGCGAAAGCCGTTCCTGTTCATCCCCATAAAAAATCCGGAGTCGTTCCAGCTTTTCCGGCTCGGCCCGGCGCTCCAGAATCTGACGCGCTGCCGTTTTGTAGAAACGGGTTATGGTCGGCAGCAGCAGATATCCCGCCACCAGTTCTCCGGCGCTTAACCGGCCCCGGGCAAGCAGTAGCGCCCCGATCGTCAATACCCCCAGCGGGACGCCATACTGACAGAGCTGTTCCAGCACCGCGTCCTCGGCGTTCAGTCTGCGCCGGGCGCTGTGCGCCCCCGCGAGAAACGCCTGGAACCGCTGCTGAAGCCCCTCCAGGAAGAAGCCCTCCAGATGGAAGCCATGGACAAATTCACGGGACTGAAACAGCGCGTATTCCTCCCGCTTCCGTTTCTCCTCAAACTCCCGGACAAGCGTATCCACCTTGGCGCGCTTGGGCGCGATGATCTTCGCGCGGATGACCGGTACCGCCGAAAGGGCCAGCACCGCAAGCACAAATACCGGCTCGATTTTCGCCCGCAGCAGTAAAACGACCATCAGCAGGCCATAGAGAGAAAAGCAGACCGGGGCGGTATATTTCCAGATCTGGTTGTAAAAGAAACCTGGTATATCCGTCGTGACCCGCTCTACAAAGGCCCCCGGGCGGATCTGCTCCGTCTGCGCCAGGGGCCGGCGCAGAAAGCGCGCGATCAGATGCGCAGTATAGGCGTAGCATCTTTTGACGATGGTGATATTTCCCGCCATTTCCAGCAGCTGCATCACCACGGTCTGCATCAGCAGCGCGGCGAGAAAGGGCAGGAGCTGCCCCTTTACGGCCGCCATATCCAGTGCCAGCAGGCTGTCCGCCATGCTGCCGATCAGCACGGAGGCCACCGTCGGCACCACGAACCCGCTCAGATCCTGGAGAAGATACAAAAAAGCGCAGGGCCAGATATAGCTCCGGCATTCCCTGCGGGCCTGCTTTGCGGAAAAATCGGTCATATCCGCTCGCCTCCCTTCAGATACACCACGCGGTCCCAGGGGATATCCAGATATGGATCATGGGTGCAGACCAGCATAGCCCCGGGATATTGCGCCAGCTGGTCCTTCAGATAGCCGCGGGCGTCCGTATCTATGTGGTTGGTTGGCTCGTCCAGGATCAGAAGCTCCGCCTTTTTTGCCAGGGCCAGCGCCAGAAACAGCTTTTTGCGTTCGCCCATGGACCAGCTGCCCACGGGCTGGGCAAACAGCGCCTCCGGAATGCGGAAGCCGCGGCAATGCCGCCGGAACGTATTTTCGTCCAGGCATCCGGTGGACCGGACCGCCGCCAGCAGCGCGTCCCCCGTCAGCAGCAGTTCCGGCTCCTCCTGCATGGACCAGGCGATCTCTGCCTGTCTGCGGATCTCTCCGCTGTCCGGGGACAAAACGCCTGTAATGAGCCGCAGAAGGGTGGATTTCCCGGATCCGTTGGGCCCCTGCACCCGGATACGCTGACCGGACTCTATGGCAAAGCTGAGACGCGAAAGCACGGTTTTCTTTTTGAACGCTTTGCTGACATCGCAAACCTCCAGGAGCGCCCCCTTTGCTTCGCCTGCCGCCGGGGCCGCGCGGCAGGTCAGGCGCTCCTTTGCCGTCCGGAATACCGCCGATTGAATGCTCAGGTTGAATAAGGCGTTTACATTGGAAAACAGATAGCCGCTCAGCACGATCATGCCGGGAGCCTGTCCCGCCGTCAACGCTCCGCGAAACAGGAAAACGCCAAGCAGAAAATAGGCTCCGTAGCTGAGGAAAGCGTGGATGCCCTCAAAAATGATGTTCTCGATGCCGCCGGTAAATTCCGCCTGTCCACCTGCTGTGACGCACATCCGGCCGATTTCCCGGTAGCGGCCAATGTACCATTGCTCCCGGCTGTAGAGCTTTAGCGTGCGCAGTCCCTCCACGCCCTGGGCCAGCCAATCCCATTCCTCTTCTTCGTGGTCCGCAATAGATTCATAGATCCGCTTTGCCCATTTCTGATATACGATGGTGGGGACCATTTGCAGCAGGCTGCACCCCAGCAGGATCACGGATATCCAGGGATTGGTCCGGCACATCAGGAGAACGCTTCCCACGATCATGGTGACGCCCTCCACGGCGTCCGGCAGTATTTTTTGGTAGTGGTCCGCGATAACGCCGCCATCCTCATTCAGCCGCGTCTCCATTTCTCCGGGGGAAGCCGCCGGCAGGCGGAAGTTCAGGATCCGCTGCTGCTGAAGCGCCCGAAAATCCTGGCGCTCTGCCGCGCAGACGCGTTCATTCTTCTTCGTCAATCCGAGGCATCCGAAGCTCCCGATGGCCACCGCGGCGCAGAGCAGCCCTGCCAGATTGGCCACCGCCCCGAAGTTCCCCGCCACGGCGCGCTGAAACAGCTGAGAGATCAGCCAGGCGCAGCAAAGCGAGCTTCCGGCACGAAACAACCGATAGGCGCAGCCCATGACCAGAGATTTTTGGAATGCAGCGCCAATAGATATATCCATTCTTTCGCATCCTTTTCTTGGAATTTGTACATAAAGTGTCCGGCATATGCATGTTATAACACATATGCCGGACGGGTGTCAACTAGATGTGATCCTTGTTATGGTTCGGAGCAGTGGTAGTAGTCCCGCATCCGGTCTGGTGATTGCACTGCGGAGTGAAAATTGGGCCGGGATTCTTCAGTGCCGCCAGAAATGCTTCCTGATTTTTCATATTGCCACCTCCTTTTAATATGGAATATATTCAATGGAGAATTCCATTGAAATCGATAAAAATTTGCGTGAGGTTTTTAGATAAAGGCATGTTCACAAATAGAATCAAGGCGTTTTCCTTGCTTTTTATAAGCCTGCAAGCAATTCTCAACGCACCCTGAAAAATCGAACTGATTTCCTGAATCAATTATTTTTTTATATTCATCCTAGGAATACTTTCCAAAATAATCGGCTGGCATCATTGTACAGGGGCGAACCATCTCATGTTCCGAAATAACAATTGACTTTCTTCCAGCGGAGCAACCGATTTGATAATGCTCCTTCGTAACAAAAGACGATTCATAGTCATGCTTCCAATTAAACGGAAGAAATTGCAGGGATGGAAATTTTTGTTTTACTTCACTAAGTACATCATCAAATAGTAAACATTCATCATACGACATATCCCATTCAGTGACCCCGTCAGAGTTTCGTCCAAGTTTTCGGGTAAGTCCAAATCGAATATCCTTCACGCCCAAATCTGAAAACATACTTGCATATTCTTCAAGTCTTTGGAAGTTTGTCTTTCGGAGGATCAATGCGATGGTTGTATCGACATTTTCTGCTGTTAATCGTTTGATTCCGGCACAAAAACTGTTAAATGCTCCAGATTTTGTGTATTCCTGATATTCGTTGGCTGACGCCCCGTAGCAAGATATCTGGATGTTATTAAACTTCTTTAGAATATCTAGAGAAATTTCTGATAATCTAGACCCATTTGTCAACAACGCCATAGAAGGAAAATTTGCCTTCTCAATTATGTGTTCAAAATCTGGATGCAGCGTTGCTTCTCCACCGGTGAATTCAACATGCCATGTTTTCCCGGAGATATCTTCAAAAAGTGTCTCTACAAATTGAGTGGGGATGTAGCAGGAATTTCGTTTCATTGCATCCTTATAGCAATGGCTACATTCAAAATTACATCTGTCGGTTAATTCAATTGCAAATATTATAGGATAACAAGTGTTAGGGACTCCGACAACCAGATGCTCCAGATTTCCTGTTTCAAGAATCTCGCGTCTTTCCATTCTCGAAATGAAAGCATCAAATAATTCGTGTACTTCTGTTGAATCAGCAGAAAGGTTGTAGTCCTTACTAAGTTGTGAAAATACGTTATGTAAGTTATGCAATTTATTTATCAGGAGAAGAATATCTGCTTCGACACTGTTAAGTTGATATTCTTCAAATCCGTGATAGGTATCGAACAGGTAAAGTGATTCTCCATAGAATTGAAGTGCATATCTTGCGGATATTTGAAGACGCTTCTCTTTGTTTCGATTCATTTCGATTCTCCTTTTGCAATAAAAGTATTGAAAATGTTTGAAAGCTGTAGTATTATCATAAGGAATCTATAAAAGCGTGAGGAAGGAACATGAGTGAAGCATATATTGGAGATGTTATCCGGCAAAAACGGGAGGCATTGGGGCTGACCCAGGCAGATTTGGCGGATGGCATTTGCAGCGTTGTCTCCATCTCCAGAATTGAGAGCGGTATACAAAGCCCAAAGCTTCCGCTGCTGCGGGCGATTCTTGGCAGGCTGGACCTGCCGGAAAACCGTTACTTCCTGTGGGCCTTTAACGCGGAACAGCACACGGAATTCCTGCTGAAAAGGATGGATGCGCTGGTTGCGCAGTATGAAAAGAACAGCACTGACGAAAACAGAATCCGAAAAGAGGTTTCGCAAATCGTAGAGGAGCTAAAGGCAGATACAATACATTTTGACGTGTTTACCCAGCAGCGGATTGTCTGCGCGCAACTGACTCTTGGGAAGGAGGGCAGGCCCTATACACCCTTGGAAAAACGGGAGAAGCTATTCAGTGTTATTCGTATGACTTGTCCCAAATTCGATGTGCATAACATTGCAAAGGGGAGGTATTCTACATTTGAGATAAGAATATTGAACCAGCTTGGAATAACCTATCTTTTGGAGCCGAATAAGAGCGAAGCAGCATCTTTTTTTCAGCAATTGTATACGTATGTAAAGAAAAATTTCCAGGAAATTCCAATAGCAAAGTCCTACCTCTGCCCAATCATATCGAATTATGTACGATCTTTGATGCTCGAAGAGCAATATGCGCAGGCCATATGCCTTGCGGAGGAAGGCCGGCGCCTTTGCCTGGAAAACTCCTATTACTTTCCGTTGGTAGAATTTCTGGACGAATTGGCAGAAGCGAATTGCTTCCTGAGAAAACCGGACCGTGGCAGGGAATTTTTCCTACATGCTTATGCCTTCGCTGTCATAACAGAAGATAAAGTGGCAGAACAAGCAATTTCTGACGACATGAAACGACATTTGGGGATCACGCCTAGTCTTCAATTGGTATCTCACGAGGCGGACTAGACTCTGAATAGGGTGCTGCATTATGTCTGTACGTATGGTCCGCCCGTGCAGACACGTTTGCCATGGATAGGCAAATGGCCAAGAGAGCCATAAACAGTGCCAATTTTTTCTTCACAATGTTGCCCCCCTGTGTGTTATTTGCATTGACAAAATAACACATATTCCCAGAAAGAACAATAACACCCAGTGAAAATTCACTGGGTGCATTGTTTATATTGGGCTGCCGCTTTATGCGGCGGCACCTTTGTATTAATCTGAAAATTCCTCCGGCTGGACATAGCCGAAACTGCTCCAGGAAAGGCTTCCGCCGTACTTTACGGTGACGTAGATCGTTTCCGTTCCGGTTTTGATCTGGACATAGCAGACCTTGTTTTCATCAAACAGATCCGTGATCTCCATGGCCTGGTCCTGATAATAGACCCAGACGGTACCGTCGTCCTTATATTCCACGTCCACGTTGCTGCTGATCTCCTCCAGAAGCTCCTCGTCCGTCAAGGGCCGCTCCCGGCCAAAGTTGTCGATGGCTACGCCGCCGCCGCCCCGCTCGTGGCTGCCCTGTTCGTCTTCATAGGAAAGGCTATAGTTTCCGTTTTCAATGTCCATGACGGCATCAGTCTGGTCTCCGTGGATCCAGAGCTGAACGGTACGGCGAATGCCGCCGATGTTTTCCGCGTAGCCGACCGTCCCCATGCCCAGGATCAGCACAGCCGCGGCGCACAGAATGACTGCCTTGCGCACGGTGAATTTTTTCATTTTCATGGTTTTTGCCTCCGTCAAAAAATCGTCGGAGGCGTGCAGCACACCAAAGGCACGCCGGTATTTTTCCTTATTCGTCATCGTCCCACGCCTCCATCAGTTTGGTTTTCAGGAGCTTTCTTCCTCTGCTCAGCTGGCTTTTCACGGTGCCCTCGGTGGTATGCAGGATTCCCGCGATTTCCGAAACGGACAGGTCCTCGTAATAATGCAGATGGATGGTCACCCGGTATTTCCGTGGCAGCTCCATAACCGCCTCAAACAGGTTCTTGTCCTCCGGCTCCGCAAAAGGAAGCAGTCCTCCCATGGCACCTTTTTTCTATGCCAGAAGGACCGCAGCAGATCCCGGGACCGGTTGATGGACATCCGCAGCAGCCAGGCTTTGATATGGTTTTCGTCCGCAAAATCCTGGTCCGTATTCCAGTATTTCAGAAATGTGTCCTGCACTACGTCGTCGGCGTCCTCTTTGTTCCCCGTTGCGCTGAACGCGGTGGAAAACACCCGGTCGCCGAACTGACGGAACGCGTCCTCAGCTGATAGCTTCATAAGCAGCTCCTTTGTATGTTGGAAAGTACTTTCTGTATACCAAACGATTCAGGGAGGGAACAGGTTGCGTGTTCCCAAAATTTCTGTGCTGGCTATCAGATGAAAACAAAAACGCAGAGGCGGACGCTCCGTCGACCTCTGCGTAATCTCTGTTCTTGCGGCGCTTTCGCGTTCCTCAAAGCCACTTCCGGATCACCCTGCGCAGCACCCAGGCGGCTGCCATAACCATGAGACATACCACCCCCGGCGGAAGCAATCCCACATACCATGGGGCCGACTGCATGGCGTACAGTCCGGGGCGGACCCTGAAGTCGATGTATTCGTACAGGGCAATGCCCGCAAATACTCCGGGTGCTGCCCAAAACAGGGTATGCAAAAATTGATCCGGTTTTTTCATAAAACAGTACCTCTCAGCAGAAAAGCCAACAGAACCGCGCTCCCCAGGCACGCAAGGGTTCGCTTGGAGTTTGCGTTCAGCATAAACACGCAGACCAGAAACGCGGCTGTATAGAGAATTCCCCGGAAGTCAAAGTACCAAAAGCCAATGCCAAAGCAGCTCAGGAGCAGTACCGTCAGAATCAGCGTTTGGATGCACGCCGCAGCCGGTCCCTTGCCCTTGGCGTACCAGCACAGCCAACCAAGCACCGGTGAAAGAGCCGTCAGGCCGTACCAGATGCGCATATACCCGCTGGGATTGAAGCCGCCGAATTGTATGCTGTACCAGTGGTACGCGCCGCACATGCCCAGAAAGAAGAAAAACACTCCGTCCCCGGCCTGGAAAGCCGAGGGGGCATAGACCGCAATGGCCAGCCCGACTGCCAGCCAGAAGGGGAAATCAGACAGAAAATTCCGAAGATCCAGCCATTCCAGCACCCTTTCCCAGAAGGTCGCGCCGCTGCAGCTGGCCAGGTCCAGCTGTTTTGCCAGCGCCCCCAGAGCAGCGCCCAGGAGCAGGCAGAGTAAGCTCCGCCGGATGCCCTGCCAGACGGTGTACCGCTTTTTTGGGGCCCGAATATTGTGGAGCCATTGTATCATGCGCATCACCTCTTGGGCACATTTTATCCTACGGCCGGGGAGAAGTCAACAGCCGGGCGTTCTGTTTGTCCCGGGGGCGCATAGGATGTGCTATCCTACGAAAATTTTGGGGTGGTACTTATGGAATATCCGACCAATCAGGCCTTCCTCCGGGGCAGTCTTCTGGAGCTGCCTGCCTTTTCTCACGAAAGCGGCGGGGACCGCTTTTACCGATTTCTTCTGGAAGTCCCACGGCTTTCCGGCGCGGTGGACACCCTGCCGGTCATTGTCCGGGAGCGCATTCTGGAAACGCTGGACCTTTCCGGAGGCCGTATGCTGGCGGTGACGGGGCAGATCCGTTCCCACAATCTCCGCCGGGAGGACGGGCGCAGGCTGCTGATCTTCGTCTTTGCCCAGACGCTTACCGCCGAGGACGGCCCGCCAGCCAATGATATTGCCCTCTGCGGCAGCCTGTGCCGGGATTCCAATTATCGGAAAACGCCCCTGGGGCGGGAGATATGCGATGTGATGCTGGCGGTGCCCCGGACTACCCGGCGGGCGGATTACATTCCCTGCATCCTTTGGGGCTCCACCGCCCAGCTGGGGGCCAGATGCCGCACCCGGGACCGGCTGTCCATCCAGGGCAGGCTCCAAAGCCGGGTCTATACCAAGCTCACCGAGGACGGGGCTCAGGAACGGACGGCCTATGAGGTATCCGCCCTCACCGCCCAGACGGAGGAAAATCCATTCCTCTGAACGATTGAAAATCGGGCGGAAATGTGGTATTCTGAAGAAAAACAGAAAAGGATGCTGATCCTATGGAAGAGAAAGTTCAGGCCATTCTGGAAATTCTGGAAAACCGCTATCCGGAATCCATGTGTGCTCTGCATTACGGAAAGGACTATGAGCTGATGATCGCCGTTCGCCTGTCCGCCCAGTGTACGGACGCCCGGGTGAATCTGGTGACCCCCGCGCTGTTTGCCGCCTACCCCACGCTGGAAGCTATGGCGGCGGCGCCTATTGAAGATGTGGAGAACTATGTCCGCTCCTGCGGCTTTTACAAGCACAAGGCCCGGGACATCGTTCTGGCCTGCCAGATGCTCATCAGTGACTACGGCGGGAAGGTTCCCGGCACTATGGAGGAGCTGCTTCGCCTGCCCGGCGTGGGGCGGAAGACGGCTAATCTGCTGCTGGGCGACATTTACAAGGTCCCCGGCAGTGTGGTCTGCGATACCCACTGCATCCGCATCTGCGGCAAATTGGGTCTGAGCCATGGCAAGGATCCGGAAAAGGTAGAGCGGCAGCTCCGTAAGATCCTGCCCCCGGAAAAGAGCAACGACTTCTGCCACCGCCTTGTCCTCTTCGGCCGGGAAATCTGTACGGCCCGCAGCCCCAAGTGCGGGGAATGCCCCCTGAGCCCCTTCTGCCAGGAAGCAAATCCCGCGGCAAAGCAATAATTCTATTCACCCCCTTGTCCGCATAGTTTGTGGACAAGGGGGTGTGCTTCTTTGGCCCGAAAAAAACCACTGTTTTACAGTGCAATGCTGCTGACCGCCGTGAACCTGGCTCTGCGTATGGCCGGAACCGTATTTCAGGTCTACTTGTCCCGGAAAATCGGCCCGGAGGGTATTGGGCTTTTGCAGCTGACCATGTCCGTGGGCAGCCTTGCCATGATCGCGGGCATCGGCGGCATCCGGACGGCTGCCATGTACCTGACCGCCGAAGAGCTGGGAAGAAAACGCCCCTGGGGACTGCGGTCGGTGCTCTCCGGCTGCGCTGTCTACAGTATTCTTTGCAGCCTTGGCGTGAGCGTGGTCCTGTACCTGCTGGCCCCGAAAATTGCCGCCTCCTGGATCGGCAACAGTGCCGTGACCTCCGCCCTGCGGCTGTTTTCCTGCTTTCTGCCGGCAAGCTGCCTGTGCGCCCTGATGACGGGCTTCTTTACAGGCCAGAACCGTATTGGTACACTGGCGGTTGTGGAGGTCATCGAGCAGCTGTTCTCCATGACGGTCACCATGGTTTGCCTCCACTTCTGGGCGGGCAGGGACTCCGGCCGGGCATGCCGGTGCGTGATTCTGGGCAGCGCCATGGGCAGCTGCCTGACGCTGCTGGTACTGACGCTGCTGACCCTTTTGCGGCGCGTCCCCAAGGGCAGGCGGGAACCCATGAGCCGCCGGGTGCTGCAGGCCGCGGGGCCTTTGGCCCTGGCGGACACCGCAAAATCCGGCATTTCCACGCTGGAGCATATGCTGGTGCCCAAGCGCCTGGCTCTGGCGGTCAGCAACCCTTTGGCTCTTTTCGGAATCGTCACCGGTATGGTCTTTCCCGTGCTCATGTTTCCTGCCTGCATTCTCTTCGGGCTGTCAGAGCTGCTGATTCCGGAAATGGCCCGGTGCCACTGTGCCGGGGAGGAAAAGCGCATCCGCTATCTCCTGCACAGGAGCCTGCGGGTAGCCCTGCTGTATGGGCTGCTCTGGGGAGGCTGGCTGTTCCTGTCAGCGGATGTGCTGTGTCTGCGGCTGTATAAGAACAGTCAGGCGGGTATATTGCTGCGCTGGTTCGCCCTGCTGGCGCCCATGCTCTACTGCGATGCCGTCACCGATGCCATGACCAAGGGCCTTGGCCAGCAGAAGTGGGCCATGGCCATCAATATCTTCACCAACGCGCTGGATGTGGCGCTGCTCTTCTTCCTGCTGCCGGTTTTCGGCATCCGGGGGTATTATGCCAGCTTTCTCATCACCCATGTGATCAATTTCATCCTCAGTATGCAGCGTCTGCTTGCCATTACCGGGGAAAAGATTGACCTGCGGTTTGCTTTTGCCGCTATTTTCTGCGCCGCCGGGACATTGTGGGTCTGCACTTACGCAGGCGGCATCGCCGGGTGCGGCCTGTATGCACTGGCGCTGTTTGCGGCGCTGCTGCTGACGGGGACGCTCCGCCGGGCCGACCTCCACTGGTTCCGTCGGCTTTTCCATTCGACAATGTAATTTCGGAGGGGTTGCTTTTTTGGCGTTTTCCTGTATAATAAATGCAAACACAATCATAAAAGCAAACACAAAAGGAGCTTTTTATGCGTCTGGAAGCCATTCAGAACTGCCTGCGGGCAAAAAATATGCCCTTTGAATACTGGGAGGACAACGACAGCGGCAGCATCCACTTTATCCACAAAGGTCTTTCCTACCATATCTGGGAGTATCCGGCCCCGGAGAGGGGGGCGGAAAGCAACGTCCGCTCTGCCGGACGAAGCGAGGATTTTGAAGGAGACTATGAGGCTCAGATTCTGGAAATATTGAAGGAATTCTGATATTCGGAAACATCGGGCGTTTCCGTAAAAAACGGGAGGTTGCAAATGGATACCAATGTGTTCCACTATTGTCTGGAAGTGGAAGAGAGTAAGAATATCACCTTGGCTGCCAAACATCTGTTTATCTCTCAGCCTGCGTTGAGCAAGCAGCTGAACAAGCTGGAAAAAGAGTTGGGGTTTCAGCTCTTCGACCGTACCAGAAGTCCCATTACCGTAACGCCCCAGGGGGAGATATTCCTGGAGTTTGCCCATCGCTACGTGAATATGGAGCGGGAGCTTCTGGAGAGCCTGCGGCAGTTTACCTCCGTGCAGACAGAGCCTGTCCGCATCGCCACGACCCATCGGGGCGGCACTTATGCAGGGTCTCAGGCGGCGTCCTTTATGCTGGAGCATCCGGAAATCCCTCTGGAGTACACAAACCGTTCCTCGTCCCAATGTGAAGAGGATCTGGAAAACGAGACAGCGGATCTGGCCATCTATACGGAACCGGTTCGTTCGGAAAAGCTGGAATATATGCCGGTCCAGGAGGATCCTCTGATTTTTGTGATTCCCAGAAATTCACCCATTCTGGAGGGCCTGGATACATCCGGCAACAGTCTGGAGAATCCCTTGCATATCGATGCCCAGCGATTCCGGAATCCGTCCCTTCGCTATGTGCTGGCAACGCCGGGACAGGGACTTTATTACGCGGAGAACGCCTTTTTCAAAAAGTACCGCGTCACGCCGATCCATCCGCAGAGGGTCGATTATGTGGATACCCGCTATCTGGTGGCGTGCAGTGGCTGCGGGATCGCGCTGCTGCCCCATGTGACCATTCGGGAATCGAAAAGAGGCCAGAATGAGATCTATGGCATGGTAGAAGGGGACAACCTCTATCGCTACGTTGTTGTCGCGCGAAAGAAGGGACGGCAGCTTTCCCCGGCCGCCGAGACAGTGTGGCGGTTCAGGGTTGGAATATCCGCAAAAAATCGATAACCTTTTGGAATCAATGTCATAACTTATTCACAAAAAATGCAGTCTCGGAACACGGCTTTCCGGGGCTGCGTTTTTATAATATACATGCAATGATTCCAAATGGTTATGATGGCTGCCACAAAGGGGAATTGCGGAACTATTGCACAATTCATACGGCATGATATATAATGCTATTGTGAAATTTACCGGTAAAGGCTTCAAACTGCACAAAGAAAAAGAAAATAGGAGGGTCAATCGTGAATAAACTGAAAGAGACAAAAATCCTGGGATTCCCACTGTGGATGTACCTGATCTTAAGTGCCCTGATGCTCCTCATGGCCGCCAATGACTGGATGCTGACCAATATGGTCGGCGCTCTGGCCTTCGCCATGATCATCGGTACGCTGCTTGGCTGGGTGGGCGACCACATTCCCGTTTGGAAGACCTGGTTCGGCGGCGGTATGCTGTTTGCCTGTCTGGTGGCAGGAGCCCTGAACACCTTCAATCTGATCGGCGAGGGCTCCAGGGAAGCACTGAACACTTTCAATGGCTCCACCGGCTTCCTGGATCTGTACATTCTGGTGCTGATTACCGGCTCTGTGCTGTCCGTTGACCGCAAGATGCTGATTAAGTCCTTTGCGGGCTTTATCCCCACCATTCTGGCTGGTATCGTTGGTGCTCTGGCACTGGCCGGTCTGGTAGGCGCTGTCACCGGTGTGGGCGCCATCGATGCCATCGCAACCTATGCCATCCCCGTCATGGGCGGCGGCAACGGTGCGGGTATCACTCCCATGAGCAAGATGTGGGCTGCCGCGACCGGCGGCGATGCCTCCACCTGGTACGCCTCCGCTTTCGCCATTATCAGTATCGGCAACCTGTGCGCCGTGTTTATGAGTGCCCTGCTCAATAAGCTGGGCCAGGCCAAGCCCTCTCTCACCGGCAACGGCCGCCTGATGGAAGGCGAGGAGAAGCTGGAGAACAAGGCAAACGATGTGAAGCCCACCGTGGGCGACTACGCCACCGGCCTGGCGCTGGGCGTTGTGTGCTACAACGTCGCCAACCTGTACGCGAAGAAGATCTCTATCATCAACCACGCGAACCTGGGCTTTACCATCCATACCTTTGCGTTCATGGTCATCCTGATCGCGATTCTGAATATCTCCAACATCCTGCCCGAGAATGTGAAGGCCGGCGCAAGAGGCATGCAGATGTTCTTTGTCAAATACATGTCCTTCCCGCTGATGATTACCGTCGGTATCGGCACCAACCTGAGCGACTATGCCAAGGTCTTTACCAACCCCGCTTACATCCTGATTATTATGGCTACCGTTATCGGCGCTATGATCGGAACCCTGCTTATGGGCAAACTGTTCCACTTCTATCCCGTGGAATCCATGCTGACCGCGGGCCTCTGCATGGCCAATGGCGGCGGTTCCGGCGACGTGCAGTGTCTGGGCGCCGCGCACCGTATGGAACTCATGTCCTATGCGCAGATCTCCTCCAGAATCGGCGGCGCCATCATGCTGGTGATTGCCAGCTTTGTATTCGGAAAATTCCTGTAAGGAAAGAGGCTTATCATGGCAAATACGAACCCCCTTGCTGCCAACCTGACACTGGAGCAGCAGAAAAATCTATTCGGCAACGCGTATCTGAATATGCTCTGGCACTGCCCTACGGACCAGCGGTTCCACTACTGGGTTCATCTGCCGGACTGCTACTATGACGAGGCCGAGCACAACTATTCTCTGATGGTCATTATCCATGGCACCGGGTGCGCTACGGAGGAATATATCAAGCAGGCCAAAGAACTGTCTGACAAGTACCATATGGCGGTTCTGGCACCTATGTTCCCCGGCGGCTTGATCCAGAGGGATGACTTCAACAGCTATAAGCTGCTTTCCTGCGATGGGATCCGGTATGATCTGATCCTGCTGGATATGATTGAGGACATGGCGAAGCGTTACCCCGGTGTCCATACGGATAAGTTCTTTATGTTCGGCCATTCCGGCGGCGGCCAGTTTGTCAACCGCTTCCTGTTTGCCCATCCGGACCGGATGAAGGCCTGCTCCATCGGCGCGCCGGGCCGGCCCACCTTCCTGAACCCGGATGAGGACTACTTCTGGGGAATTCGGGATTTCAAGGATTATTTCGGCTATGATGTAGACCTGGATGCCGTTCGGAAGGTGCCTGTCCTGATTACGGTCGGGGAACTGGACAACAAGTTCATCGGTGACTCCCCTTATGGCAACAACCGCGTAGACCGCATGAAGAGTCTGCAAAAGAATCTGCGGGACAACGGCGTCCATGCGGAGCTGGAGATCCTCCCGGGTTTTGCCCATGAAAGCGGCGAGAAGGAACGGGTGCAGGCAGCGCAGAAGTTCTTCATCCGCTATCTCTGATTCATCATTCCCATCTGCGTCCGGCAGGATTTTCCTGCCGGACGCGTTTTTTCGGTTGACTTTTTCACTGGAAATACATATAATATTCCCAAGGTAAAAGGGAGTAAAGGGCGGGGTGTTCCCGCTGCATGGTCTCGTCATCACGGCGTTTCGCCCGGGGCCATGTGGTAAGCTTGAGACTTTTATCACAGTTTTTCTGCTGTGATGGAGGTCTTCTTTTTTATCCTCTTCACAGCGCGCCTGTAAGGAGGGTATTTATGGAAATTCTCGCGCTTTTCTCCAATCTCACAAACATCACACCCCAGATGGTCCTTATGTGGGCTATCGGCGGACTCCTTATCTATCTGGCAATTGCCCGGAAGATGGAGCCCAGTCTGCTGCTGCCCATGGGTTTCGGCGCAATTCTTGTCAATCTCCCACTGTCCGGGGCAATTACGCAAGGGGACGTTGAAGGAGCCCTCAGCGTTCTGTTTCAAGCGGGCATGTCCAATGAGCTGTTCCCGCTGCTGCTGTTTATCGGCATCGGGGCCATGATCGATTTTGGCCCTCTGCTGGAAAAGCCCTGGCTGCTGCTGTTTGGCGCGGCGGCACAGTTCGGCATTTTCCTGACGCTGGTGCTGGCGGGCTTCTTCTTTGATTTGAAGGATGCTGCCTCCATCGCCGTTATCGGCGCGGCGGACGGGCCTACGGCCATTTTCGTAGCCAATACGCTGGGCTCCAAATATCTGGGAGCCATTATGGTGGCGGCCTACAGCTACATGGCTCTGGTTCCCATCGTCCAACCGCCGGTGATTCGGCTGGTGACCACCAAAAAGGAACGGCGAATCCGGATGCCTTATCAGAAGGGCAACGTCAGCCGTCTGACCCGGATTCTGTTCCCGATTCTTGTTACCGTTGCCGCCGGACTGGTGGCCCCGGCCAGCGCAAGTCTGGTGGGTTTCCTGATGTTCGGCAACCTGCTGCGGGAATGCGGCGTGCTGAACGCCCTGTCCGAAACCGCCCAGAGTACGCTGACCAATCTCATTACCATTGTACTTGGCCTTACGGTTGCCAGCCAGATGACTGCGGAGCAGTTCGTCCGGCCGGACACCTTGTTGATTCTGGCTCTGGGCCTGGTGGCCTTTATTGGCGACACCATCGGCGGCGTGCTGTTTGCCAAGCTCATCAACCTCTTCCTGCCGGAGGGCAAGAAGATCAATCCCATGATCGGCGCGGCGGGCATTTCCGCCTTCCCCATGAGCGGCAGAGTGGTGAACCAGATGGGACTGAAGGAGGACAATCAGAATTTCCTGCTGATGTACTCCATCAGCGTCAATGTTTCCGGCCAGATCGCTTCGGTCATCGCGGGCGGCCTGATCCTCACCCTGATGGGTGTCTGAGGAGGTGGAGAGAATGCTGCATCCTGACGCACTGGCCCAGACGCTTCCCATGCTCACCAAGGGCATGGCCGGGGTTTTCCTGGTCATCGGCGTGATTGTCCTGGCAACGGCGATTCTGAACAAGCTGACAAACAGATAAGAGGGATCCCCGGCGGAAACGCCGGGGACATTTGGTATCTTTTCGCTGTTTTTTCGGATACCTATTGTTTTTTCCCGGAAGAAAAGCTATAATAGAAAAAGTATTTATGGGAGGGACACCATGGCGAACGAAAAGCAGAACCAGGAGTGGGATTCCCTGGGCCGAAGCATTGAAGATATCATTGACAAGGCAATCAATTCCCAGAACTATCGGGAGCTGAGCCGCAATATCACCAGCACCATTGACAAGGCCGCCCGCACCGGTTCCGATGCCCTGTGGCGGGCACTGGATATGTCCGGCGCGACGAAGCCCAGAAAAACGATCACGGTGGAGCCTATGCGGCCGGAACCCGTTCAGAAAACCAATCTTCCCGCCCTATACGGCAGCGCCAACGGCGAGACAGCAAAGGGTATTCTCAAAACCGTTTTTGGCGGCATTCTCTCTATTACAGGCTTTACCCTTTCTCTGATCTCCGGCATTTTCCATCTGGTGGGCTTTGCTGCCGGGTCCATTGCCGCACCTCTGGTTTTCGGCGTAGGCAGTCTGGGTGTAGGCGGCTTCCTGCTCAGCGGCGGTATTCGATCTCTGGGGAAGGTCAGCCGTTATAAGGTCTATTTGAAGACGCTGGATCAGAAGACCCACATTGCTCTGGAAAAGCTGGCCCGCGGTGTGGGCAAGCCTGTGAAGTTCGTCCGCAAGGAGCTCCGCGGCATGATTGACGAGGGCCTGTTCCTGGAAGGTCACCTGGACAAGGAAGAGAACAACCTGATCACCAGCGATGAGACCTATCAGCACTATGAGGCCAGCCGCCTGGAACTGGAAGCCCGGCAGAAGGCTCAGGCGGAGAAACAGGCGGAGCAGGCGCGGAGCGCGGTTTCCCCCAAGGTTCAGGAGGTTCTGGACCGGGGAAATGCTTATCTGCGGGAGATCCGCCGGTGCAACGATGAAATTCCCGGGGACGAAATCTCCGCGAAGATATCCCGGATGGAATCCATTGTGCGGAAGATTATCGAGCGGGCTGAGGCCCATCCGGAGATTATTCCGGACCTCAAAAAGCTCATGGATTATTATCTGCCCATGACCATCAAGCTTTTGAACGCCTATGCGGACATGGACCGTCAGCCAATCCAGGGCGAGACGATTCAGGCCTCCAAGAAGGAGATCGACGACACTTTGGATACCTTGAATCTGGCCTTTGAAAAGCTGCTGGATTCCGTATTTCAGGATACGGCCATGGACGTGTCCAGCGATATTTCCGTCCTGCAAACCCTGCTGGCCCAGGAGGGCCTGACGGGCGATGATTTTTCGAAAAACAAACCGGTAGAATAAGGAGAGAGTACTATGAGCAACGAATTTGATATGGACGCCGTCCCCAGCCTGACTCTGGAGCCGGAGCTGGAGGAGAAACAGGAGCTGACTGTGAAGGAGCAGACCGCGCCTGTGGAGAAGCCCATGCAGCAGCCTGTTCTGACCGAGCAGGAGCAGAAAATGGTCACGGACTTTGCTGCCAAAATCGATCTGGAAAACACCACCCAGATTTTGCAGTACGGTGCCGCTGCCCAGAAGAAAATGGCAGATTTCTCGGATGCCGCGCTGGCAAACGTGAAGACCCAGGATCTGGGTGAGGTTGGCGATCTGATTGTCAATGTAGTCGGCGAACTGCAGGGCTTCGACAAGGAGGAGCAGAAGGGCTTTCTTGGTTTCTTCAAGAAGCAGGCAGACAAGCTGGAGCTGATGAAGAGCCGTTATGCCAAGGCTGAGGTCAATGTGGAAAAAATCAGCGATGCGTTGCAGCAGCATCAGGTGCGGCTGCTGAAGGATTCCGCCGTACTGGATAAGATGTACGAGCAGAACCTTGCCTACTTCAAGGAGCTGACCATGTATATCATGGCCGGCAAGCAGAAGCTCCAGGAGGTCCGAGAGGGCAAACTCAAGGAACTGGAGGCCAAGGCCCAGCAAACGGGTCTGGCGGAGGATGCCCAGACTGCCCGAGATCTGGCTGAGAAGTGCAATCGGTTTGAAAAGAAAATCTACGATCTGGAGCTGACCCGGACCATTTCCATCCAGACAGCCCCTCAGATTCGCATGATCCAGAATAATGACACCGTTATGGTGGAAAAGATCCAGACCACGCTGGTAAACACCATTCCCTTGTGGAAGAACCAGATGGTTCTGGCCTTGGGCATTGCCCATTCCTCCGAGGCCGCTCAGGCCCAGCGGCAGGTCAACGATGTGACAAACGCGCTGCTGAAATCCAATGCGGAAAAACTGCACATGGCCTCTGTAGAGACCGCCAAGGAAGCGGAGCGGGGCATCGTGGATATCGAGACTCTGAAGAAGACCAACGCCGATCTGATTCAGACTCTGGACGATGTGATGAAGATCCAGGCCGACGGCCGCACCCAGCGCATGGCCGCCGAGGCCGAGATGGCAAAGATGGAGCAGCAGCTGAAAGACAAGCTCCTGCAGATCCGCGGGACGAAATAAGTTCACATATCCCGGGGCAGTGCCCCGGGATTTTTCGTTGCATAATCGCCCCGGGTGTGGTATACTATTCTGGATTCATACACCCGGAGGCGTTTATGACTGAATTGACCGATTTTCAGCGGAAAACCGCTGCCTTTTTCCCGGAAATATCTCTGAGCTTCGGCGAAAGCCTGGCAAAGCATACCTCCTTCCGCATCGGAGGCCCGGCGGAAGTGATGGCTTTTCCCAAAAACGGAGAGGAACTTTCCGAGCTTTTGAATAAGTCCGCTTTATTGGACCGTAAACCGGTTATCCTTGGCGCAGGAACCAACGTATTGGCGCCGGACGAGGGCCTTCCCGGCCTTGCCATCTGCCTGAAGGACTGCCTGGACGGCATGGAGCGGGTGGACGAGACCCATATTCGAGTCATGGCGGGTGTGACCATGACCCGCTGCGCCATGTTTGCGGCGAAGGAGGGACTCAGCGGTCTGGAATTCGCCCATGGCATTCCGGGTACCATCGGCGGCGGTGTGTATATGAACGCCGGGGCCTACGGCGGCGAGATCGCCCGGGTCTGCGTGGAGGCGGAGCTGATGACAAGTACCGGTGTCCGCTATACCCGAACCCGGGAGGAGATGGCCTTCTCCTATCGCCATAGCTGCCTGGAGGAGACCGGGGATATTGTGCTCAGCGCGTTGCTGGAGCTGACGCCGGGGGATCCGGAGCAGATCCGGCAGCGTATGAAGGAGCTGCAGGCCAAGCGGTCTGCCTCTCAGCCTCTGAACTATCCCAGCGCCGGATCTGCCTTCAAGCGTCCCAGCCAGGGCTATGCCGCCGCGCTTATCGATGAGGCGGGACTTCGGGGCTACAGGGTGGGAGACGCCGCCATTTCCGAAAAGCACGCGGGCTTTGCCGTGAATTTAGGCAATGCCACGGCGGAACAGGTCAAGCGGCTGCTTGCGGACGTGGCACGTATCGTAAAAGAGAAATCCGGCATTCAGCTGGAACCGGAGGTTCGTGTTTGGTAAAAGAAAGAAGGGAAGCCATGCAATCCTTTTCCGCATCCGCCAAGGCGGAGATCTGCCGGGAATATCCTCAGAATACCTGCTGCGCCCTGGCGGAATGCTTCGGCATTCTGCTCTTTTGCAATTGCTTTCAGGACACACAGATCAAGATCATTACGGAGAGCCAGGACTTCGGAAAGCTGCTGCCCAGGCTCTTCCGCAAGGCTTTCGGCGTGAGCTTTGACCAGCTGCCGGAGGATGGGGGCACCGGGAAGCTGGTATTCCAGATCACCGCCCCAAACAAAATCGCCGCCATTATGGATGCCTTCGGCTTTACCAGAGGGGACACCCTGTCCCTGCATATCAATCTGCCCGTAGTGGAGGAGGACTGCTGCAAAGCAGCCTTTCTGCGGGGGGCCTTTCTGGCGGGCGGCAGTGTGACCAGTCCCGCCAAGGCGTACCATCTGGAGTTCACCACTACACACAAGAGCGTGGCCCGGGAATGCTATACTCTGCTCCATGAGACCGTGGGCTTTTCGCCCAAAACCGCCTCCCGTGCGGGAGCGCAGGTACTCTATCTCAAGCAAAGCGACCTGATCTCCGATTTTCTCACCTTTTTGGGCGCTCCCGTCGCCTCCATGGGCATTATGGAGGCGAAGTTGGAAAAGGAGCTTAACAACCAGGTCAACCGCTGCTGCAACTGTGACGACGCCAATACCTCCAAGGTGGTGGAGGCGGCTCAGGAGCAGCTCAGCGCCATTCGCGTTTTGCGGGAGCGGGGAGAGCTGGAAAAGCTGCCCCAGAAGATTGCTCAGGCGGCCAGGGCCCGGGAAGAGAACCCGGAGGCATCCCTTTCCGAACTGGCGGCAATGATGGAGCCGCCTATCACCAAGCCAGCCATGAACCACCGTCTGCAGCGCATTGTTGCCATGGCAAAGGAGGCGGCACAATGAGTTTTGCACATCTGCATGTCCATAGCGAGTACAGCCTTCTGGACGGCGCCTGCCGCATTGACAGCATGATGGACCGGGTCAAGGAGCTTGGGCAGACGGCCATTGCCCTGACGGATCACGGCGTCATGTACGGCTGTATCGATTTCTATAAAGCGGCCAAGGCAGCGGGCGTCAAGCCGATTATCGGCTGCGAGGTCTATGTGGCGCGCCGGAAAATGACGGATCGTGTCCACGGTCTGGACAACGACCCCTACCATCTGGTTCTGCTCTGCAAGGACAGAACGGGCTATGAAAACCTCTGCTATCTGGTGTCGGAGGCCTTTCTGCATGGCTTTTACGGGAAACCCCGGGTGGATCTGGAGTTGCTGGAAGCCCACCATGAGGGATTGATCGCCCTGTCCGCCTGCCTTGCGGGGGCCATTCCCCAGGCTTTGATGAACGAGGACTATGACAAGGCCAGAGCAACAGCTCTGGAGCTGTCCCGGATATTCGGGCAGGACAATTTCTATCTGGAGATGCAGGACCACGGCATTGCCGCCCAGCGCCCCGTGAACCAGGGCATTCAGCGTCTGGCCCGGGAAACAGGGCTGCCCATGGTCATCACCAACGATGCCCACTATCTGCGCAAAGAGGACGCGGATATTCAGGATGTGCTGCTGTGCATCCAGACGGGGAAATCCGTGGACGATATCAACCGAATGCGGTTCGAGACCCAGGAATTCTACCTGAAAAGCGAAGAGGAGCTGCGCAGTCTGTTCCCCGGCTGCGACGAGGCTTTTGAAAATACAGTCAAAATTGCCGAGCGTTGTAATGTGGAGTTTACCTTCCATGAGTACCATTTGCCGGCCTATCCCGTGCCGGAGGGCTATACCAACGAGGAGTACTTCCGGAAGCTCTGCTATGAGGGCTTTCAGGAGCGCTACCCGGACGCGCCTGAGGAATATCGGGAACGCATGGAGTACGAGATCAAGGTCATCAGCTCCATGGGGTATGTAAACTATTATCTGATCGTCTGGGACTTTATCCACTATGCCAAGAGTGCGGGCATTCCCGTGGGCCCCGGCCGTGGCTCCGGCGCCGGCTCCATTGTGGCATACTGCATTCACATTACGGAAGTGGATCCTATGAAGTACGGCCTGATCTTCGAGCGCTTCCTGAATCCGGAGCGGGTCAGTATGCCTGATTTTGACACGGACTTCTGTCAGGAGCGCCGGGGTGAGGTCATTGACTATGTGTACCGGAAGTACGGCGCGGATCATGTAGCCCAGATCGTGACCTTTGGCACCATGGCTGCCCGGGGCGCCATCCGGGATGTGGGCCGTGCCCTGAACTTCACCTTTGCCGAGACGGATGTGGTGGCAAAACTGGTGCCCGCTGGCCCCCATGTGACGCTGAAATCCGCTTTGGAGGAGTCTCCCAAGTTCCGGGAGATGTACAATGGGGATGAACGGGTCAAAAAGCTCATCGATACCGCTATGCGCCTGGAGGGAATGCCCCGCAATTCCTCCACCCACGCCGCGGGCGTGGTGATTACGGCAGACCCCGTGTGCAGCTATGTGCCGCTTTCCAAAAACGATGATACCATTGTTACCCAGTATACCATGACCACCATTGAGGAACTGGGCCTTCTGAAAATGGATTTTCTGGGATTGCGGAACCTGACGGTGATCCAGGACGCGGAACAGCAGATCCAGCAGAAGGAGCCGGCGTTCCGCATTGACCGGATTCCGGACAACGACCCGGAGACCTTCCGGATGCTCTCCGAGGGAAAGACCTCCGGCGTGTTCCAAATGGAGTCTGCCGGTATGACCGGCGTTTGCATCAGCATGAAACCCAGTTCCATCGAAGACATCACGGCTATCGTGGCGCTGTACCGACCCGGCCCTATGGATTCCATTCCCAGATTTGTTGCCAACAAGCTGGATCCCTCCAAAGTGACCTATAAAACGCCGCTGCTGGAGCCCATCCTGCGGGTGACCTACGGCTGCATCGTCTACCAGGAGCAGGTCATTGAGATTTTCCGGACTCTGGGAGGCTACACCATGGGGCAGGCGGATAATATTCGCCGGGCCATTTCCAAGAAAAAGCTGAAGGTCATTGAAGCGGAGCGAAAAGTTTTCGTCTATGGCGACAAAGACCAGGGGATCTCCGGTGCCATTGCCAAGGGCGTCAGTGAGGCGGCGGCCCAGTCTATCTACGACGAAATCGTCGATTTTGCCAACTACGCTTTCAACAAGTCCCATGCCGTGTGTTACGCGGTGGTGTCCTATCAGACGGCTTATCTGAAATGCCACTATCCCAGGCAGTATATGGCGGCGCTGATGACCTCCGTGCTGGATTCCGCCGTGAAGATCTCTGCCTACATTGCCGAGTGCAAGGAACTGGGTATCGCGTTGCTGCCGCCGGATATCAACCACTCCGAGGATCATTTCTCTGTGGAGGAGGGCGGCATCCGCTTTGGTCTGGGCGCGGTGAAGAACATCGGCAGAGGCCTGATCCGCAGTATGGCGGCAAAGCGCCGGGAAGGTGGCCCCTTCCGCTCCATGCAGGATTTTCTGGAGCGGATGGACGAGGGCGAGCTGAACAAGCGGGCGGTTGAGAATCTGATTCGCTGCGGCGCTATGGACGGCTTCGGCTGTCACAGAAGCGAACTGATCGGGGTCTATGAAGCCATGATGGATTCCATCGCCGCCAGCCGCAAGCAGAATCTGGAGGGACAGATGGG
Source organism: Pseudoflavonifractor sp. MSJ-30 (assembly GCF_018918045.1). Taxonomy (GTDB): domain Bacteria; phylum Bacillota; class Clostridia; order Oscillospirales; family Oscillospiraceae; genus Faecousia. The sequence goes on along the minus strand of NZ_JAHLPU010000048.1, from coordinate 39,249 downwards.
CCTGTTCGCTATGCTGGAGGACGAGGGCCCCAGCAAAATGGACATTCCCCATAAAGAAGAATACAGCCGGGCGGAGCTCATGGCCATGGAGAAGGAGACCACAGGCATTTATCTCTCCGGTCACCCCATGGACGACTACCGCAAGCTGCTGAAAAACACCCATGTGCTTCCCATTGGCGATTTGATGGACGAGGAGAAGCGCTTTCAGGATGACCAGATTGTCTCCGTGGCGGGCATCATTCAAACAGTGAAGACCAAGACAACCCGGAACAATTCCGTGATGGCCTATGTGACCATGGAGGACGATACGGCTTCTATTGAAATGCTGGCCTTCGCCAGTGTTCTGGGCCAGTACGGCGGCTATATCCGGGAGAATTCCGCCGTTGTTGTCACAGGCAGGCTCTCCCTGCGGGACGATAAGGACCCGCAGATCCTGATAAACCGTGTGCGGCCCATTTCCGACTATGCCGCCGGGAGACCACAGGAGGCCCCTCGGCCTCAGATGCCCCAGACATTGTATCTGCGGCTGCCGGGGGAGCAGGGGAAGCTCTATCCCAAGATCAAGGCCATCCTCAACATGTTCCCGGGCACCCAGAAGACGGTTTTGTTCTTTGAGGATACCCGGGCCCGCCGGGGCACCACCTGTGATTTCCGGGAAAACATGCTGCGGGAGCTGAAAAATGTCCTGGGAGACGGGAATGTTGTGCTCAAATAGCTTTTCATTTTCAAATGAATGTGTTATAATAAAAAGAAATCTGACAGTTTGGGGAGTTGATGCCTTGAAAAAGAAATTTTTTGCCATAGGACTTGTGCTGCTGGCGTCGCTTCTTACCGGCTGCGGTTTCCGAACGGTAGATCAGATGTACTGCATCCCCCGCAGGACAGAGGAGTATACCATTTTGCAGAATACCATTGAGCAGGCCATGGACGGACTGGAATTTGCCTCGCCCTCCTATGGAGACAACCAGCAGATGGTCCAGAGCGCGGATCTGGACGGCGACGGCAAGCAGGAATATCTGGTGTTTGCCCGGGGCAATTCCGAGAAGCCTTTGAAAATTTTGATTTTCCACGAAACGGACAACGGGAAATATGTTCTGCTGGAAATGCTGCAGATGAACGGCTCTGCCTTTGAACAGGTGGACTATGTGGATGTGGACGGCCGTCCCGGCAGCGAGCTGGTGGTAGGCCGCAGACTCAGCGACCAGATGATGCGGATCGCGGCGGTGTTTTCCTTTGCGGACGGCCAGAGCAACCAGCTGATTAATACCATCTATGCCAAGTTTTATACCACGGATATGGATTCCGACGGCAAGGCGGACCTGCTGGTGCTGCGGGAAGGGGAGACGGATGTCTCTGCCGGTACCGCTGTACTCTATACCTACGAAAATGACGCCATGGTGCGCTCCAGAGAGATTCGGCTGTCCCAGCGCATTGAGCAGGTGAAGCGTACAAAGGTCAGCCGTCTGCAAAGCGGAGAAACTGCTCTCTATATCTCCAGTTCCATGAACGACAGTGCCATCGTCACCGATGTGCTGACCGTGAAGGATGGGGAACTGATCAATCTGAACAGCGGCAATAAGCTGGCCTACAGTGTGCGGACCCTGCGCAATTACTTCCTCTACATGGATGATATTGACGGCGACGGCGTAATGGAGCTTCCGAACCTGATGGACCTCCGGGCGGCTCCGGGCCAGACGGACGGCAAACGCCAGCAGCTGGTCTACTGGTATTCCATCGATTCGGAGGGCTACGAGATCAAAAAACTCTTTACCTTCCACAATGTGGATGGGGGCTGGTATCTGCGGCTGAATCTGGACAGCATGACGGCTGAGCGCCTGGCGGTCTCCAAGAACGGAAGCGGCTATACCTTCTACATATGGGATGAGACCAACGAGGGGGCTGTCCCGCTCTTCACCGTCTATTCCTTTACGGGAAAGGAGCGGGAGGAACTGGCTACAGAAAATAACCGCTTCCCGCTGTACCGGGGCGAAAATGTGGTTTTTGCCGGAAAGCTGGAGGTCGGTTCCGGAGTCTACGGCATTACCCAGGAGTCTTTGACCCAGGATTTCAGCCTGATCGGCGTGGATTGGAAACAGGAAGGATAAGAAATGAAAAAGGTACTAATTCTGGAAGATGAAGTGAATATCCGCAGCTTTGTGGTCATCAATCTGCGCCGGGCGGGCTATGATGTGATCGAGGCAGGCACCGGTCAGGAGGCTCTGGACCGGCTTTCCGAGAATCCGGATATCGGTGTGGCCATTCTGGATATCATGTTGCCGGATATCGACGGCTTCGAGGTCTGCCGCCGGATCCGCGCCACCAACAAGCAGATGGGTATCATTATGCTCACTGCCCGCACCCAGGAAATGGACAAGGTCACGGGCCTGATGACCGGCGCGGACGACTATGTGACGAAGCCCTTCTCCCCGGCGGAGCTGACTGCCCGGATCGATGCCCTCTACCGCCGCATCGGCGGTGACAGCACGGCCAGTCCCGAGCTGTTGACCCAGGGCCCCTTTGCCATGAATACCCGGAACCATACTCTGGAAAAGAACGGGGAGCGCATTCGCCTGACCCAGGTGGAGTATGCCATTTTGAAGCTGTTTATGCAGAATCCAGGCAGAGCCCTGTCCCGGGAGGACATTCTTTCCGCCGTTTGGGGCAAGGACTATGAGGGGGAATTGAAGATCGTGGACGTGAATATCCGCCGTCTTCGCATTAAAATCGAGGACGATACGGCCAATCCCACCTATATCACTACGGTCTGGGGTCTGGGCTATAAGTGGGGCGCGTAACCCGGCATGAAACTGGAACTCAAAAAAATCGGAAACCTTCATAAGCGCTGGCTGACAAATATTACGCTGGTCATTGTGGCGGTGGGCCTGGTATGTGTGGCAGCCATTACCGCATCCTATGCGGCCTACTGCTACCGGAATATGGACGCGGATCTGCAAAACCGTGCCCGCAGTACGACGGAGTTTTTCAAGGAGTATATCGGTCAGGACTATGATACCTTTTATCAGTCCTGCATCACCTATGCCGAGACCTTTGAAAACGGCGACGCTTTGGAGCTGCAGTTCATCGACCAGTGGGGGAAGATTGTGGCTTCCTCCTATGGCAGCTGGGCGGCGGTGTCTCCCAGAACGCCGGAGATTGCGGAGGCGGTGTCTACCCGCACCATCCAACCCTTCGTGGGGCGGGACCCGGACACCGGGGAGCGGATCATGGCGGTGAGCAGCCCCATGATCTACAGCAACGGCCAGGTAATCGGTGTGCTGCGGTATGTGACTTCTACCTCTGTTATGGACCGGGAGATTGTCAGCATTGCCTTTATCAGCGTCACTGTGCTGGCGGCGGCATTGGTGGTGGTGCTGCTGTTCAGCAGCTTCTTCATCCGTTCCGTCATGCTGCCTGTGGAGCAGATTACGGAAAAGGCAAAGCGCATTGCCAACGGAAGCTACGGCGCACAGATCAAGACAAAATACAATGACGAGATTGCCGATCTGGCGGAGACCATCAACGAGATGTCCGTGAAGATCAGTCAGAACGAGAAGATGCAGGCGGAGTTCATCTCCCAGCTTTCCCATGAACTGCGGACGCCTCTGACTGTCATCAACGGCTGGAGTGAGACATTGCTTGCGGACGAATCGCTGGATGCCGATACGGCACAGGGCCTGAAGATCATCTCTTCCGAGGCCAAGCGCCTGACGGAAATGGTCATGGAACTGCTGGACTTTACGAGACTTCAGGACGGCCGCATGACCTTGAATGTGGAGCAAACGGATATTCGCGGAGAGTTTGAGGACACCATCTTCATGTACGGCAGCCGATTGGCACAGGATGGCATCACTCTGGAATATCTGGAAAATGACGAGGAGATTCCTGAAATCCCCTGTGACCCCAAGCGTTTGCGGCAGGTGTTCCTGAACATTTTGGATAACGCCGCCAAGCATGGCAAGGATGGCAAGAAAATCGAAGCCAGCATTGCCTATGAGAATGATCAGGTCATTGTCCGCATTCGGGACCACGGCCCCGGCATTCCTGAGGATGAGCTGCCGCTGGTGAAAAAGAAATTCTACAAGGGCAGCTCCAAGGCCCGGGGAACCGGCATTGGTCTGGCTGTCTGCGATGAGATTGTTCAGCTCCACGGCGGTACCCTGACCTTGGAGAACGCCGAGGGCGGCGGAACCCTGGTGACCATCGCCCTGCCCGCATCCCAGGAATAAGAGCCTTCTCCTGAGAGAAGACGTCCAGCCGCGGGCGTCGTATGGCAGCAGGTTGCGGCCATTGCAATATGAATAAAACCCACAGCGGAAAGGAAACACATGGAAACAAAAGAACAGTTCAAAACCTCCATCGGCGGCCAGGCCTTGATCGAGGGAATTCTTATGCGGGGACCGGAGAAGGATGCCATTGTCATCCGGGGAGCCGATGGCCTGACATTGGAGGTCAGTGACCGGAAGGTGAATCCGCCGGAGTCCTGGAAAAGCAAACCCTTTATCCGGGGCATTTTCAACTTCTTTGATTCCCAGGTAGTGGGCGTCAAGGCACTGATGCGCTCTGCCGAGCTGGTGCCGGAGGAAGAGCAGGAGGAGCCCAGCAAGTTTGACCAGTGGCTGGAAAAGACCCTGGGTGGTGAAAAATTCCAGAAGGCTATTGTAGGTATTGCGGTGGCAATGGGCGTTGGACTGTCGGTGCTGCTGTTTTTCCTGCTGCCCATGACCATTGCGTCTTTCTTTGACAAGATAATCACAAGCAATCTTCTGCTGAACCTGGTGGAAGGCGTCATTCGTATGGCCATTTTTATGGGTTATATGATTCTAATCTCCAAAATGGGGGAAATGAAGCGGGTTTTCTCCTACCACGGCGCGGAGCATAAAACCATCCGTTGCTATGAGGCGGGGCTGCCCCTGACCGTGGAAAATATCCGGGGAATGTCCCGGTTCCATCCCCGCTGCGGCACCAGCTTCCTGTTGGTGGTCATGGTCATTTCCATTCTGATTTTTTCCATCGCATCTTCGCTGCTGCTGGCCGTTTTTCCGGGGCTGAATGCCATCCGGGGCACCTTCGGCTACCGGCTGCTGATGATTGTTTTCAAGCTCCTGCTGCTGCCGCTGGTGGTAGGCGTTACCTATGAGATCAATCGCTGGGCGGGCCGCCATGACAACGGCTTTACCAGAGTAATCACCAAGCCCGGCATGCTCATGCAGCACTTTACCACCAATGAGCCGGACGACAGCATGATCGAGGTGGGCATTGCGGCAGTCAAGGCTGTGCTGCCTGAGAAGGAGGGCTCTGACCGGTGGTGAAGACCTACGGCGACCTGTATATCAGGACTCGTGACCGGCTGACGCTGACGGAGACCCCGGAGACTGCCGGCCCCATGGCGCGGGATCTGGTCAGCACCCTCTCCGGCATGACTCAGGAAGCCTTTCTGGCAGAACGGGACAAGCCTGTTCCGGAGGAACTCACAGCCCGGGTGGATATGGCGGTGGATCGGTACTTAGCCGGAGAGCCTCTGCCCTATGTGCTGGGGGAGTGGACGTTTTACGGCCTGGATCTGTATGTAAGCCCTGATGTGCTGATTCCCCGGGATGATACATGCGCCGTGGCGGAATTGGCCATCCATCGGGGACTGTTTCTGGACCAAAATCCTCGGATCCTGGATCTCTGCTGCGGCTCCGGATGTATTGGTCTGGCAATTGCCAGCCGCTTGAAGGATGCCAGGGTAACCCTGGCGGACCTCTCCGGGCCTGCGCTGTCCGTTGCCCGGAAGAACATCCAGCGCAACCATATGGGCGGCCGGGTCAGCTGTGTTCAGGTGGATGCCATGGAAGCGCCGCCGGCCTTTTTGGGGAAATTCGATATGATCGTCTCCAACCCTCCCTATGTGACGGCCTCCGAAATGGAGGAACTGCCGGGCAGCGTGAAGAAATACGAACCCCATATGGCCCTGTTCGGCGGAACGGACGGCCTGAATTTCTACCGTGCCATTACGAAAAATTTCCGTGGCCTTTTGAAGCCCGGTGGATTCCTGTGCTATGAGTTCGGCATGGGCCAGGGGGACGCGGTCTGCGCCATACTGGAGGAGAACGGTTTTACCGTTCTGGAACGGACCTTGGATTTTAATGAAAGAGAACGCGCCGTGCTGGCTCAGTACGGCAGGAAAGGAATATGAATCATGGCTACAAAAAAGACTCCTTATGAAGCACCGACTCCCGCCTCGGACAAGAAAAAGGCTCTGCAGACGGCTCTGAGCCAGCTGGACAAGACATTTGGCAAGGGCACCGTTATGCGTCTGGGCGATCGTCCCGAGATGAATGTGGAGGCAATCCCCACCGGCTCTCTGGCACTGGATGCCGCCCTTGGCATCGGCGGTGTGCCCAAGGGGCGGATCATTGAAATCTACGGCCCGGAATCCTCCGGCAAGACCACTCTGGCCCTGCATATTCTGGCAGAGGCCCAGAAGCGTGGCGGAGAGGTGGCTTTTGTGGACGCAGAGCATGCGCTGGACCCCGTTTATGCCGCCGCGCTGGGCGTGGACATCGACAATCTGCTGGTTTCCCAGCCCGATACCGGTGAGCAGGCATTGGAGATCACCGATGCCCTGGTCCGCTCCGGTGCCGTCGATGCCGTGGTCGTGGACTCTGTGGCGGCACTGGTCCCCAAGCAGGAAATTGAGGGGGAGATGGGCGATACTTTCGTGGGCCTCCAGGCGAGACTGATGTCTCAGGCACTGCGGAAGCTGGCCGGCACCATCAACAAGACCAACTGCGTGGTCATCTTCATCAACCAGCTGCGTATGAAGATCGGCGTTATGTACGGAAACCCTGAGACCACCACCGGCGGCAATGCCCTGAAATTCTATGCCTCCGTCCGTTTGGATGTGCGGCGTATCGAGCAGATCAAGGAGGGCGGCAATGTTATCGGCAACAAGACCCGAGTCAAGGTGGTCAAGAATAAGGTAGCGCCCCCCTTCAAGGAGGCTGTGTTCGATATCATGTATGGTCAGGGCATCTCCAAGTGGAGCGAGCTGATTGATCTGGCCGTCCAGATGGAGATCATCCAGAAGAGCGGCAGCTGGTTCTCTATGGGCGACGATCGCATCGGCCAGGGTAAGGAAAGCGTAAAGACCTATTTGCAGGAGCGGCCGGAGTTGGCCGAGCAGGTGGAGGCAGAGGTTCGGGAGAATCTCTGGAAGATTTCCGGCGGAGCACCCAAGGCCCCTGCCAAGGCGGCGGAGAAGCCCATCGCCGTAAGCGCTGACGATTTCAGCGATGAGGATTGAGTACCTGAAAACCGCCCCGGACCGTTCGGGGCGGTACACCCTGCGCTTTGAAGACGGCAGCATCCTGCGGCTCTACCGCCAGACGATAGAGGACTTTGGCCTTTCTATAGGGCTGGAACTGGACGAGGCGCAATACAAAAAGCTATTGGCGGCGGCCTCTGAAATGTCCGCGAAAATGCGGGCGGTGCGAATCGTTTCCGCCTCCAATGTTTCCAAAAGGGATCTGGAGAGCCGTCTGGTGCGAAAAGGGGAAGATCCCCTTCAGGCCCGGAAAGCGGTGGGGTGGCTGTCAGATCTGCATCTGATCGACGACAGCGCCACGGCGGAGACAGTGGTCCGTTCCTGTATTGCCAAGGGCTATGGAAAGGCCCGGGCAAAGCAAGTCCTGTATGAAAAACGAATTCCCCGGGAGCTTTGGGAGGCGGCCCTGGAGGATTATCCCGACCAGTCGGAGAAAATCGCTGATTTTCTCCGGGCAAAGCTGAACGGCAGCACGGATCCCAAGCTGCAAAAGCGGGCCATTGATGCGCTTTTGCGCCGGGGCCACAGCTATGGAGCCATTCGGCAGGCGCTCAGCGAGCTTTCCCTAGACACAGATGATTTCCCGGAGGAAGAATAATGGCAACGATCGGATTTATTTCTCTTGGCTGCGCCAAGAACCAGGTGGACTGCGAGCGGATGATGTTCCGGGTGCAGGAAGCCGGATATACGGTAAACGAGGGCATTGTGGGCAGTGATGTGGTGGTCATCAACACCTGCGGCTTTATTGACTCCGCCAAAAGCGAGGCAATTGATTATATTTTGCAGACCGCCGCGCTGAAAGCGGAAGGCCAGGTGGGCAAGATTCTGGTGACAGGCTGCCTGTCCCAGCGCTATCAGGGGGATATTCTTCAGGAGATGCCCGAGGTGGATGGCATTCTGGGCACCGGCAGCTATACGAAAATTGTTCCCGCCATTGAGCAGCTGCTCAGCGGTCACAAGGTGGTGGATTTTGGCTCCATCGATGCCCCGGAGGAGGAAATAGGCCGTGTAGTCACCACCCCGGAGCACTTCTCCTATATCAAGATCGCTGAGGGCTGCAACAACCGCTGCGCTTTCTGCATCATCCCCTATCTGCGAGGCAAGTACCGCAGCCGTCAACTGGACGATGTGTTGTACGAAGCCCGTGTGCTGGCCGCCAACGGCACCAAGGAGCTGATCGTTGTGGCCCAGGACACCAGCCGCTACGGTACGGACTTCCCGGAGCACAAGCGTCTGCTGCCGGAACTGCTGCGGGAGTTGTGCAAGATCGACGGGCTGCACTGGATCCGGGTGCATTATGTGTACCCGGACGAGATCGATGACGAACTTATCGATGTGATTGCCAGCGAACCCAAAATCGTCAAGTATCTGGATATTCCCATTCAGCATTGTAATGATAAGATCCTTTCCACCATGCATCGCCGGGGGGACAAGAAGCTGATCGAAGAGCTGTTCGCCAAGCTGCGCGCCCGGATCCCCGGTCTGGTTATCCGCACCAGCCTGATTGCCGGCCTGCCCGGCGAGGGGGAAGAGGAATTCCAGGAACTGTGCCAGTTCCTGCGGGAGCAGCGCATGGAGCGGGTAGGCGCTTTTGTCTTCTCTCCGGAGGAGGGTACCCCCGCCGCGACCATGGAGCATGTGGATGAGGAGGTCGCCAGGGAGCGGGCGCAGACTCTGGAGATGATCCAGTCCCAGATTATGGACGAGTACAACGCGGCCCAGATCGGCAAAACCCTGGAGGTTCTGGTGGACGGCTATGACGAGGAGCAGGAGCAGTTCTATGGACGGACCTATGCCGATTCTCCGGATATTGACGGCAGGGTATGGATTGCTTCGGAGGAACCGCTCCATGAGGGAGATTTTGTAAATGTGACCATCGACGGTTGTATTGACGGTGATCTGGCAGGCTATGTAACGGAGGAAGAATAATGACAACAGCTAGTAAAATTACGCTTTTTCGTGTATTTCTGATCCCGGTCATGATGGTGACCCTGTACTTAAGCGGCGGTCAGAGCGACATCTGGATGTGGGTCTCCCTGGCAATTTTCATTCTGGGCAGCCTCAGCGACTTTCTGGATGGCCAGATCGCCCGGCGCTGCAATCAGGTGACGGACTTCGGCAAGTTCCTGGATCCCTTGGCCGACAAGCTGCTGACCATTGCCGTCATGACCATGTTCACCCAGTGGGGGCGCTTCCCCGCCTGGGCGCTGATGATCGTTCTTACCCGGGAGTTTGCTGTCACCGGCCTGCGTCTGGTGGCCGCCCCCAAGGGTAAGGTCATTGCCGCCGCCTGGAGCGGCAAAGTGAAGACCGCCAGCACCATGGTGGGCATCATTGCCTGGCTGATCTTCCCCACAGACATGGTGGTGGGTCTGGTGGTCTCCGCCGTCATCGTGCTGACCACGGTGTACTCCGGCGTGGAGTACTTCGTTAAGAACTGGAGCTGTCTCTGGGATTAAGCAGAATTCTTATGTAGGGGCGGTAATCTGCCGCGCGCGGCGTAATGAAACTGAGCAGAAAAACGATCGCTCAATTTCGCTACCCGACGGGCGTCGGATTGCCGTCCCTGTTTTTTTGCATTTTCTGAAACATCCGTCCCGTTTCAGTCGTATCTTGGGTGAGAGGAGGTGGTGACCATGGCTTCTTTGTTGCGTACGGACAAAGAGATCACGGAAATCTATCATCGTCAGGTCGATACGGTCTACCGTATCTGCTATTCCTTTATGAAAAACAAGCCGGAGGCGGAGGATATGGTCCAGGAGACCTTCCTGCGGCTCATCGCTTCCGGGAAGACCTTCGAAAACCCACGGCACGAAAAGGCCTGGCTCGTCGTGACGGCGTCCAACCTGTGCAAGGACCAGCTGAAGAGGTTCTACCGAAAGGACGAGGATCTGGACGACCACGCGGACATTGCGGGGGACCTTGGGCCAAAGGAAAACCCGGTGCTGGAGGCAATTCTCAGCCTGCCCCGGGACTACAAAACGGTGGTGTATCTCTACTATTACGAGGGCTATACCACGGCGGAAATCGCGAAATTCTTACGCTGTCCCCAGCCAACGGTCCGCACCCGGCTTGCCCGTGCCCGAAAACAACTGAAATCCATGTTAGGCGGTGATTTGGAATGAAAAAACAGAACATTCAGGAAGCGTTTGAATCCGTCGCTTTGACGCAGAAGGAGAAAGATGCTCTTCTGGAAAACATCCTGTCCGCCTCCGGTCATCGGCCTGCGGAAAGGAAACGGATTATGAAAGTTAAGAAACCTCTATTGATTGCGGCCATCATTACCGCAATGGCGATTTTTATGGGCTGCGCTGTTGCGGCCCTCAGCACCAAGGACCTGAAGCTGGACGAGTACCAGACCACGGCCCCCGCCTGGATCGATGGGGACGGCCAGCGCCATGAGGCGCGGGAAGTGACAAAAACGGTTCTGTCCCTCCAGGGCGTCCGGGATACCCCGGAGCAGAAGGCGGCGCTGGAATGGTATCAGTTCTGCAAAAGCTATGATCCCAATAATGATATCTACCTGGCAAATAAGGGAAAGTTCCAGGCACCGGAGGAATACGCGGCCTATGACGTATACTCCCAGGAAATGGTGGACAAGCTGGAGGAAATCGCACGGAAATATGATTTGCAGATTCTGGGGCGGGAGGCTATGGCCTATCACTACGACTGGGAGCTTGGCTGGAACGCTCTGGGGCTGCCGAGGGATTTCGTCAGTGACACCGAGGATGCGGAGAATCTGCGATTCTGCAGTTTCTATGAATCCGGAAACGCAACCTTTGGAGCTGATCTGAAGGTGACGGATCCGGCGTTTACCTGGGAGAATCCCGTTGGCATTTTCCTTTGCTACGCCCAGAAGGGCTACATGAATACGACTACCTTCGTGACAAACAACGCGGCCAACATAAGGGAATGGACCTATACCCGCAGCGACGGACAAAAGATCCTGATTGCGATTTCCACGGACCCTGTTCAGCCCGCCAACGACTGGACTTACCTGATCTGCGACCGGGAGGACGCGTTCCTCTACGCACGTTTTACGACTGTCTGGTATCTGAACGACGGAGAGGGCCCCCGGATGGAGATGTCCGACCAGGATATCGAATGGCTCGCAGAGCACATTGATTTCTCCATCCGGCCCCGTAAGCCGGATATGGATGCGGTGCTGCCCAAAATTCAAAAGGAGGACGCGGAATACGATGCCATGCTGGAGCAGGACAATCCCTTCCGGCAGGACAGCTTTGCTGCCTTGAGTAAGGTCATGACCGCTGCTGAGTACACATTGCTTGACCTGAACGGGGACGGGCAGGACGAGTGCGTCTTCTGGCAGAGCGGACGTCCGCAGCTTTACGCAATGAAGGACGGCAAGACCACCTTTGTGGGCCTGCGGGAGAAGGAAATGGTAGGTCTGGATGGAGAACTGAAGCTGTATGAGGGCAATATTCTGGGAACCTATGTGGAAGTGAATAACGCCTATAAGCTCTATACCTTCTACACCGTAGAGGATGCCAGCCTGGTGGTGCAGCAGTGTGTGGTTTATGATTCTGCCAACGATGTCTGGGGCCTGGGGCTGGGCGGAACGCAAATCGCCAAGACCATTACCCAAACGGAAGCGCGGGAAATTCTGAATAGCTATCGGGAGATCCCCATGGAGCGCAAGCCCGTGAGCCAGTTGACAGAAGAATAAAATAATGGGCACGCCGTCAGGCGTGCCCATTTGTGTGTTATACGTACCCGTACATCCCGCGGATGCTGACCTCGCCGCTGCTTACGGCTTCCGTGTGGCCGTCATCAAAGCGGACGATCAGATCACCGTCGTCGCCGATATCCAGTGCCGTGCCGTGGCGAATCTCGTCTCCCCGGACCACGGAGATTTTCTGACCAAGGGTCACACAGTCCCGGCGGTACTGTTCCAGCATGGCTTCTTTGCCGGTGAGCAGGTTCCTGTCCATGTTCGCCAGAGCCTCCATCATGGCGGCAGCCACCTTAGGGCGGTCAATTCTATGGCCCGTGACCATGGCCAGGGAACCGGCCCGGTCCCGCAGCTCCTCCGGAAAATCCGTCAGCTGCTGGCAGCAGTTGACACCGATGCCGATAATCACGCACAGCTTTCCCTGGGTGTCGTTCAGCAGCTCCACCAGAATGCCGGAGAGCTTCCGTTTTTCGCAGACCAGATCATTGGTCCATTTGATGCCGGGCCTTACGCCCGCGGCCTCTTCCAAAGCGTCGCACATGGCCGTACCCACGGCGCAGGTCAGGTGCATCAGCTGCTTCTGGGGACAGTCGGGCCTGAGCAGCATGCTCAGGTAAATGCCCACGCCCCCGGGGGACTGAAAGCTTCTGCCCAACCGCCCTTTGCCGCCGGTCTGGCAGTCCGCCACGGCTACCGTGCCGTGGGGTGCGCCCAGAAGAGCCTGCCGTTTCAGATAGTTATTGGTGGAATCGACGGTGTTAAAGTAATGAAAGCGGTCTGCCCAGGGGTAATCCGGGGACAGGGCATTTAAAATGGCGTCTTTCATTATTCTACATCCTTTACGACTTCCTCGGGTGCCAGGTCCAGTACCTCCGGGTGCTGGATCAGGCGACGAAGATGCTTGAGGAAAGAGGCATAATAAAAGCCGTCAACAATGCGCTCGTCCAGGGTAAAGCGGAAGTCCACGTACTTTTTCTGGACAACGGAGCCGTCCTCCTGAACCTCCAATTCCTTGCGCTTGCAGCCGAAGGCGCCGAATACGGGAAGATTGCCAAAGTCATACAGATGGTGATAAACAGGGGGGATGCCCAGAGAACCCATGGAGGTAAAATACACGCTGCCATGGAAGGGGCTCAGTTCCAAAAGGGCTTTTGGCAGCAGCCCAAAATAATCCAGAGTTTTCAGCAGCCACACCGTAAATTTCAGAAACACGCCGGGAACCAATGTCAAAGCATAGGCGGCGTTGTCCACCCCGGCATCCAAAGGCGCATTCTTGGCCTTGGTGATTTCATCATTCATCTTTTTGTAGACATCGTAGACGGTATCTCTGGGGCTGAGGTGAAGTTTGATTTCCGTTTCCGCGCCATCGGTGCTCATTTCCTTTTTGATGGTCATGCTGAACTGGATGTCCTCGCCCCGGGAGTAAATTTTCTGACCGGCAACAAACCGGTTGATTCCGGGATACTTGGCAATGGCCCGGCAATAGGCCGTAAGAAACACATGGGTCAGACCAAAGCTGCTCAGTCCCTCCCGGCGCTTCTGCCGGATATAGCGGTCCACATTGGTGATTTCAAAAGCCTGTTCAAAGAGATTGGAGGAGCCGTTGCGGTTTACCATAATATAGGGGATGATCTGGTTGACCGGGGGCAGGGAGCGAATTCTCCGACCATCCACCCGGTCACCCCAGGTGGGGTGGTATTCCCCGGCGGGATGGACCCGAATGGCGAAAATCAGAGCCGTACACCCTAAGAACAGCAGGGTATTGGGAAGCAGCAGCACAACGGCGTTCCAGTCCCGGAGAAAAATCGCCTGACGGTTGTAAAAAACCACCGTGGCCATAGGGGCCAGCATCAAGGGAAACAGCAGCCAGGACCGGTGGAGCCGGATACCGGAGGTCAGGTCCGTATAGATGAAACAAAAGAAAAACAGGGCCATCCAGCTTAAGGCAATCAGCATCCGCCCGTTCAGATTGTGACGCACCCAGACGGCGGAAAACAGCGCAAACAGCCACACGGGAATGGCGGTTTTGTAAAACCGCTCCTGACCGTCCAGCAGCACCGTCAGCATATACAGCACCGTGGCCGCCACAGGCAGCACCAGCTGCAGCCATACGTTGGTGTATGTGGGGAGATCAGAAGAACAGTAGAGATAGATCCGTCCCACCGCCGAGAGACTCAGGCACAGGGCCATCAGTGCCACAATGGCACTTTTGGGTTGAACATAAAAGTGAACATTTTTATTCATGACAGTCCTCCAAAAGACGTTTCAGGGCTTTCATATGCCGGGGCGTGGTGCCGCAGCAGCCACCTAAGAGGGCGGCTCCGTTATGAAAGGCATCCAGCTGGATTTGGGCAAAGGGTTCCGGCTCCAGCTTGTATTCAGCCAGACCCTCGGCATTGATTGTGGGATTTCCGGCGTTGGGTTTGGAAATCAGGGGAAGTCTGGTATGTCGCCGCAGCTTGCTTACCAGATGGGCTGTCATGTCATCAGCGGCCACGCAGTTAAAGCCCACGGCGCAGGCCCCCCACTGCTCCAATTGCTCCATCAGCGGACCCGCGTCGTGGCCGCTGTAGAGGAAGCCACCGGACTGCATGGAGAAGGAAATCATGGTGGTTTGCGCCCCTTCCAGCTCCGCGGCGGTCAGAATTGCCTCCGCTTCCTGGGGATAGAGCAGGGTCTCGCCCACAAGCAGGTCTGCCCCGCCGTCAATGAGCCCCCGGATCTGACGGCGGTAGTTCTCTACCAGCAGATCAAAGTTGTCCGGGTCCCAGCTGTCGCAGAAGGCGGCCAGAGTGGCGATGTCGCCCGCAATCAGGCAGCCGGGAGCGGCGGAGCGGCTCAGGGCGATAAGCTGGGCGTTGATGGCTTCCGTGTGGTGCTCCAGGCCGATTTTTTTCAGGGCAATGGGCTGGGCCTGGAAAGTGGGAGCGTAGATGATTTGAGAGCCCGCCTCGGCGTAGCCACGCTGCAGTTCCACCAGAACCTCGGGGTTGCGCAGCACCCATTCCTCGGTAGCGCAGTCTCTGGGCATGCCCTTGGCCCGCAGATAGGAACCGGTAGCGCCGTCCAGCAAACAGGGGCCCTGAGAAACCAGCGCGGAAAAAGCTTCTTTTGTCAGCATAAAAAATTTACCTCAGTTTCCGAAGATGGGTATATTATAAAGGAATTGGGTAAGAATTGCAATACCGTTGACCTTTTTCCGAAAATCTGCTACAATAGGAAAGATTTTTCAGAAAGGAAGTTTTGAACCATGAAGAAAACCGTACTGCGGGAATATGCCCGCTTGATTGTTCGCTGCGGCGTCAATGTCCAGAAGGGACAGGAGGTCGTCATCTATGCCGATCTGGATCAGCCGGAGTTTGTCCAGATGGTGGTGGAGGAAGCCTATAAGGCCAAGGCCAAAAAGGTCACCGTGGAGTGGAACTATCAGCCCCTGACCAAGATCCACACCCGCTATCGTTCTGTTACGACCATGGGCACCGTGGAGGAGTGGCAGAAGGCCAAGTACCAGCATGAGGTAGACGTGGTGCCCTGCCGCATTCACCTGATGTCCGAGGATCCCGACGGCCTGAAGGGTATCAACATGGAGAAGGTCACCAAGGCCCGCCGTATGAGCTACCCCATTATCAAGCCCTACAAGGACCAGCTGGAAAACCGCCAGCAGTGGTGCATTGCCGCCGTCCCGGGCGCTGCCTGGGCGAAGAAGGTATTCCCCGGTGAGCGCACCAGCACTGCCGTTGAAAAGCTCTGGGAGGCAATTCTGTTTACCTCCCGGGTCACCGAGGATCCCATCAAGGCATGGGAGGAGCACGACAAGGACCTGCAGGCCCGCTGCGACTATCTGAACGGCCTCGGCATTCGCTCCCTGCACTATACCGCTGACAACGGTACGGACTTTACCGTAGGAATGATCCCCCAGGGACGCTTCTGCGGCGGCGGCGAGACCAGCCGGGACGGCCTGTTCTTCAATCCCAATATTCCCACTGAGGAATGCTTCATTTCTCCCATGAAGGGCCAGGCGGAGGGCATTGTTTACGCCACCAAGCCTCTGAGCTACCGCGGCCAGCTGATTGAAGGCTTCTCCATCCGCTTTGAGGGCGGCAAGGCTGTAGAAGTCCACGCCGAGAAGGGCGAGGAACTGCTGAAATCCATGATTTCCATGGACGAGGGTGCCGCCTATCTGGGCGAGTGCGCGCTGGTTCCTCAGGCCAGCCCCATTGCCGAAAGCGGCCTGTTGTTCTACAATACTCTGTTTGATGAGAATGCTGCCTGCCATCTGGCCCTGGGTATGGGCTTCCCGGATACTATTGAAGACTTCCAGAATAAGTCCCTGGAGGAGTGCCGGGAGCTGGGCATCAACGATTCCATGATCCATGAGGACTTCATGATCGGCTGCGACAGCATGAATATCGATGCCGTCTGCGCCGATGGCTCCATCAAGGCCATCTTCCGGAAGGGTAACTGGGCGTTCTGAGAGCCGGGAGAATACCACAAAAAGATTTTTTCGAAAATCAAAAAAAAGACTTGCATTTTGGCCGCCTGTGTGATATTATACCTAGGCGATTCAAGATTGCTAAGGACATTTATGCCCTTTAACTGATATGAAAGAGGTGAAAGAAATGAAGGAAGGTATCCATCCTAACTACGAACAGACCACCATCCGCTGTGCATGTGGTAACGTCATCGCGACCGGTTCCACCAAGAAGGACATTCGCGTTGAAATCTGCTCCAAGTGCCACCCTTTCTATACCGGCAAGCAGAAGCTGGTTGACACCGGTGGACGTGTTGATCGCTTCAACAAGCGCTTCGGCCTGAAGTAAGAGATCCGATTACCCGCACTACGTTGGTAGTGCGGGTTTTTTGTATTTTCTTTGAACTTTTTCGCTGGACGGTTGCCCAAAAGGCCGTGTCTGTGGTATACTGAAAAGAGAAGATTACGGAGGAAGAAAATGGAAGGAAATTTTGAGACGAAACAAGAGCGTGCGGTCTTGGTGGGCCTGAACGCCGCCTGCTTTACCCAGGAGCAGACCGCTACGGACGAGACGCTGGAGGAACTGGAAGCGCTTTTGGAAACCGCCGGAGGCTTCTGCACCGGGAAGATGCTGCAGAACCGGCCCAGCCCGGATCCCCACAGCTTTATCGGCGAGGGCAAGGCCCGGGAGGTCCGGATGCTGGTGGAGGCCACCGGAGCCACCATGGTGATTTTTGACAATGAGCTTTCCCCGGGAAATATCCGGGCGCTGGAGGAAATCATCGGCGTAACGGTGCTGGACCGAAGCGCATTGATCATGGATATTTTCGCCCAGCGGGCGAAGACGAAGGAAGGCCGGCTCCAGGTGGAACTGGCCCAGTATAAGTACCTGCTGCCAAGGCTTTCCGGTATGGGCAAGAGTCTTTCCCGGCAGGGCGGCGGCATCGGCACCCGAGGCCCCGGCGAAACGAAGCTGGAAAGCGACCGGCGGCATATCCGGGAGCGGATCAACCGGCTGGAATCGGAGCTTGCCCAGGTGCGGCAGGTTCGGGGCGTTCAGCGGGAGCGCCGGATGAAGAACTCTGTACCGGTAGTCGCCATTGTTGGCTACACCAACGCCGGAAAATCTACCCTGCTGAACCGGCTGACCGGTGCGGGGATTCCGGCCAACAACCGCCTGTTCGACACACTGGATACCACGTCCCGGCAGCTGAAGGTTTCGGATAATCTGGATGTGATTCTGTCCGACACAGTCGGCTTTATTGCCAAGCTGCCCCACCACCTGGTGGATGCCTTCCGGGCGACTCTGGAAGAGCTGGAATACGCGGATTTGTTGCTGCACGTCATTGACTCCGCGGACCCCAACCGGCAGGAGCATATTGCCGTTGTGGATAAGCTCATCGGCACGCTGGCGAAGCCCGGAACGCCGGTACTCTACTGTTATAACAAGGCAGATCTGGTGAGCCGGGAAGATATCCCCGTTGGGGAGGACACCGTTGCCGTCTCTGCCGCTAACGGCGTGGGCATGGAGGCGCTGCTGAAGAAAATCGAGCAGATGCTGGGCCACGCCCGCCACCATGTGGTTTTGTGCCTGCCTTATTCCATGGGCGGCCAGGTGGATGCCCTGCACAGCGGGGCAAAGGTCAACAGCGTTGACTATACCGCCAATGGAATCGAAATCGACGCTGTACTGGATGATATCCTCTATGGAAGACTGCGGGAGTATGTGACAAAGGAGAATTGAGCCTTGGAAGAGTATCTGGTCCCCACCGGCTTCGGAGAAGACGAATTCATCGAGAAAAAGTCCCGCTTCATCGGCAGACTCTGGCCTGCGGAGACGGAGGAGGAGGCTTTGGCCCGCATTCAGGAGATGAAAAAGCAGCATTACGATGCCACGCATAACTGCTGGGCTTACATCATCCGGGACGGGGCCGTCCGTTTTTCCGACGACGGCGAGCCCGGCGGTACAGCGGGAATGCCCATGCTCCAGGTTTTGCAGCGGGAGGGACTCTACAATGCGGTCTGTGTGGTGACCAGATACTTCGGCGGTATTCTTTTGGGCGCCGGAGGACTGGTGCGGGCCTATACCAAAGGGGCCAAAATCGCTGTAGATGCCGCGGGAAAGTCCATGAAGCGGGTGTGGACGGTGCTGTACCTGCCCTGTCCTTATGCCTGGTACGAGCGGGTGAAGCTGGAAACAGCGGCCTATGGCGGCATTATCCGCAATACGGACTTCGGCTCCGAGGTGGAGCTGGAGCTGCTGTTCCCGGAGGCGAAGACGCCGGAATTTCTGGAAAGGCTTACGGATATGACCGCCGGGACCGTGGAAGCCATGGAAACCGGCACGGAGTATCGGGCGTTCCCGGTACAGGAAAACGAAAAGGACTAAGAGAAGGAGCGAAAGGCAATGACGGTACGGGAAGAGCTGGAACGTTTGGAGCATCGGCGGCTGAATCCTTTGGCGGCTTTTTCGGACAAGTCCACAGGCCGCCCCAGGCCGGAGCCGGAGCGGGAGGAGGACGTGCGCACCTGTTTTCAGCGGGATACGGACCGTATTGTCCACAGCAAATCTTTCCGCCGGCTTATGCACAAGACCCAGGTGTTCCTGAACCCGGAGGGGGACCACTACCGTACCCGCATGACCCATACTTTGGAGGTCACCCGCATTGCCAAAACCATAACCCGTGCGCTGGGGCTGAACGAGGATCTGGCGGAGGCCATTGCCATGGGCCACGATCTGGGGCATACCCCCTTTGGCCACGCCGGAGAGGGCGCATTGACCGAATGTTGGGGCAAGCCCTTCCGGCACAACGAGCAGAGTCTGCGCGTGGTGGATATTCTGGAAAAGGATGGACAGGGACTGAACCTCTGCAATGAAGTCCGCATGGGCATTCTTGGCCATACCGGCTCCTATATCCCGGAAACCCTGGAGGGGCAGATCATCCGCCGTTCGGATCAGATCGCCTACGTCAACCATGATATTGACGATGCCATCCGGGCAGGCATTTTGACCACAGAGGACATTCCGAGGGATATCGCCGCTATTTTGGGCGAAAACCAGCGGGACAGAATCAATACTCTGGTCTGCGACATGATTTTTACATCCCGGGAGGCGGGGAAAATCTGCATGACGCCCCATATTGAGAAGGCACTGGCGGACCTGCGCAGCTTCATGTTTGAGCGGGTCTACCGCAACCCGATTGCCAAAGGGGAGGAGAGCAAAGCAAAGGATATGCTGCAAATGCTCTATCGCTATTATGTGGAGAATCCCGAGGAACTGCCGGAGGATTTTCAGCCCCAGCTGACCTTTGACGGCTTGGGCAGGACGGTCTGCGACTATATCGCGGGTATGACGGACAACTACGCCGTGGGAAAATTCAATGAGATTTTTGTACCGACCGGCTGGAATGTCCGGTGATCTTGTGATATAATAAACTATTGAAATAAGCAGAGAAGGAGGGGAGCGCCTATGCCGTTTCCACCGGCATTTTTGGATGAGTTGGCCGCCAGAAATCCAATTGAAGAGGTCGTTGGCCAGTATGTGAATCTCAAGCGCTCCGGCTCCAACCTCTTCGGCCTCTGCCCTTTCCATGGGGAGAAGACTCCGTCTTTTTCCGTAGCGCCGGACAAGGGAATCTACTATTGCTTCGGCTGCCACAAGGGCGGCGGTGTTATCAATTTCGAAATGGAGATCGAGGGCCTGAGTTACCCGGATGCCGTCCGTGCCCTTGCCCAGCGTGTGGGTATGGAGGTGCCGGACGACGAGGAATACCAGAGCCGCTACCGGAAGCAGGAGCGGCTGTGGGCCCTCGCCAAAGAAGCGGCGCGGTTCTTTGTGACCCAGCTCTATGCTCCGACAGGGGCAGAGGGCCTGCGTTACGCCCAAAGCCGGGGGATGTCCAAGGGAACGCTGACCCGGTTTGGCATCGGCTTTGCTCCGGACAGCTGGGACAGTCTCTGCAAGGCCATGCGGGCCAAGGGCTATACGGATGAAGAACTGAAGGACGCCGGGCTGGTTTCGGTATCCCAGAAAAATGGGAATATCTTTGATCGCTTCCGCAACCGGCTCATGTTTCCCATTATCGATGTGCGGGGGAATGTGATCGGTTTTGGCGGACGGGTCATGGACAATTCCACACCCAAATACCTGAATTCCCCGGAAACGGAGATATTTAACAAGCGAAAAAATCTGTTTGCCCTGAATGTTGCTAAAAAAACCAAGCTGGGTTACCTTATTCTGGTGGAAGGCTATATGGACGCTATCGCGCTGCACCAATATGGCTTCGACTGTGCCGTGGCTTCGCTGGGAACATCTCTGACGGAAGAGCACGCGGTGCTTCTCTCCCGGTATACGGAACAGGTGGTTTTGATTTACGATGGCGATGAGGCGGGACAGAACGCTACCAGGCGGGCCATCCCCATGCTGGAGAGAGCGGGGCTGCAGGTAAAGGTTCTGCAGATGCGGGACGCCAAGGACCCGGATGAATTCCTGAAAAAGTTCGGCGCGGACCGGTTCAAGCTCCTTCTGGAGGAGTCTTCCAACCGAGTGGAATACCAGCTTCGGGCCATTCAGAAAAAGTACGACTTGAATGTGGACGAGGATCGGGTGAAATTCATCAGCGAGGCGGCGGAACTGGTCAGCAGTCTCGGCAATGCCGTCCAGCGGGAAATCTACGGTAACCGAGTGGCGGAAGCGGGGAAAATTTCTTCCGATGCCATGAAGATTGTGGTCAATAAAGCCTTTAAGCGCCGTCAGTACCGGGAAAAGCGGAAGCAGGAGCGTATTGATTTGGCTCCGGCCGTGGCGGCCCAGCCGAAGAGCCGGACGATCCGTTATGACAATGTACGCTCCGCCATGGCAGAGGAGATCGTTCTGGCCCAGTGCCTGAGCGACGCTGCCATGATCGCGGAGACGGAAGGGCTGAAGCCAGAGGATTTTTCCTCGCCTTTGCTGGGCAGGGTCTTTGAGCAGCTGCAGCAGCAAAGCAGACAGGGGATGGTTCCCAGCGTGGCCGGCCTCACCGATTTTACGGGAGAGGAAATGGCCCATATCGCCGGGATTTTGCAGAGAAATCCGGGTCCCGTCTCCGAACAGGCCATGCGCGACAGCATTCAGGTCATACGGCAGATGCATGAATTCAAAACCGCCGATACGAAAGATACGCTGATGGAATTACAGCGGAAACTACAGGAGAGCAAAGGAATCAAAGCATGACGGAACTTTTGGATAAAGAAAAAGACACCCAGCCCATTCCGGTTCCCACGGATGAGGACGATATCCGCCAGTACCTCCGGGAGATCCGGCAGATCCCCCGGCTGACTGTGGAGGAGGAGCGGGAGCTGGCCCGCCGCTGCGCACAGGGAGATGAAGAGGCCATCCGCAAGATGGTCAATGCCAACCTGCGTCTGGTGGTTTCCGTTGCCAAGGAGTATGCCGGGCGGGGCGTGCCTCTGCTGGACCTTATTCAGGAGGGGAGCATCGGCCTGCTGGCCGCGGCCAGGAAATTTGATTACACCCGGGATTACCGTTTTTCCACTTACGCCACCAAATGGATCCGCCAGGGCGTGACCCGGTGCCTGCTGAACCATGCGGGCACCATCCGTGTCCCGGTCCATACGGCGGAGCGGATGCGCAAGATTCAGGCGGCGCAGGCCGTCCTGCGCCAGGAGGAGGGCACGGAGCCCACGGCGGAGGAGATTGCCAGGCGGGTGGATATGCCCAGGGAAAAGGTGGAGGAGCTGCTGCAGCTGTCCCCGGACATCTGTTCGCTGGATGTACCCGTCGGAGACGAGGACAAGAGCAGCTTCGGGGACCTCCTGGAAAACCTGGAAGCGCCCCAGCCTCAGGAAGAACTGGTCCGCAAGGAGCTGACCGACACCATAGACCGTCTGCTCTCCACGCTGACAGAGCGCCAGCAGATGATCTTGCGGCTCCATTTCGGCATGGAGGACGGCACCTGTCATTCTCTGGAGGAGATTGGCCAGAAGCTGGGCATCTCCAAGGAGCGGGTGCGCCAGGTGGAAAAACAGGCCATGGACAAGCTCCAGGCCATGGGCGCGAGCATGGGATTGGAGGACTTTTTGGAATGAACGAATTGGATTTTTCCTTTGAAAACAGCCCCTGGGAACTGTTCCTGTCCGGAAAAAGAGAAGGAGACAGGATTTCTGCGGCGCATTTTCTGACGCTGCTGGAGCAGGAGACGGAGGATGCCGTAGAAGATGCCTTTGCGGCTCTGGATGAACGAAAGCTGATGCTGGATGTGTCCGACCTGCCTGTAAAGCAGTATACCGGTCAGGCGGCTCTGCGGCTGCGGCAGGAGGCGGAAATTGCCGAAAAGGCATTGGATGTTTCCGGACTGAATCCCACGGACCCCCTGCGGCTGTACTTAGAGGAAATCCGGGAAATGCCCCGGCAGACGGATGAGAAAGCTCTGGCAGACCGTGTCGCTCAGGGTGACCAGCGGGCCGCGGAGCAGCTGATGCATCAGGGACTGCACCGTGTGGTGGAAATCGTGCCGGAGTTTGTGGGCTACGGCGTTCTGATGATGGACCTTCTGCAGGAGGGCGGTTTGGCCCTTTGGCAGGCCATTCAGGTGCCGGAGGGCGACTACCTGACCCGGCGGGACAGGGCCATCCGCGCGGCCATGGCGAAAGCCGTGACTCTGCAGGCCCGGGCCAATGGTGTGGGCCAGAAAATGCGCCAGGCGCTGGAAGACTATCGGGCCGTGGATGAGCGGCTGCTTGCGGAGCTTGGCAGAAACGCCACTCTGGAGGAGATTGCCCTGGAGCTGCACATGACTCCGGAGGACGCGGAAACCGTCCGCAAGGTCCTGGAGGACGCCAGAATGCTCCAGCAGGCCACTGCCCCCAAGGAAGAGGAAGCATCGGAGGAGGAGCAGGCCGTGGAGGACACAGCCTACTTCCAGATGCGCCAGCGGATCTCCGAGTTGCTCAGCGTGCTGCCGGAGGAGGACGCCAAGCTTCTGACGCTGCGCTTCGGCCTGGAAAAGGGCCTGCCCATGTCCCCGGAGGACACAGGTAAGGCACTGGGTCTGACCGTTGATCAGGTTTTGCAGCGGGAGGCAAAGGCCCTTGCCATGCTGCGGGAAGAAAAATAAATCCGGCGTGCTGCGCCGAGAAATGAGGATAGAATGGGAAAGAAGATTTCAGTAGCCATTGACGGCCCCGCCGGTGCGGGGAAGAGCACCATTGCCCGCCGGCTGGCCGGGGAACTGGGCTATCGCTATGTGGACACCGGCGCCATTTACCGCACCGTGGCCTATTTTATGGACCTGTGGGGTGTAAGTCCCAAGGATGTGGACGGTGTGAACCGGTACATTGACGAGCTGACCATTGGCATCGAATACGATGATGAGGGTGTACAGCACATGATCATGAACGGCATGGATGTGACGGCGGATATCCGAACCCAGGAGATTGGCCAGAAGGCCAGCCTGATTTCCGCCCATGCTGTTGTCCGGGATGTACTGCTGGATATGCAGCGGGAAATGGCGGAGCAGTACGATGTGGTCATGGACGGCCGGGACATCGGCTCCGTGGTGCTTCCCAAGGCAACTGTGAAGATTTTCCTGACGGCCAGCCCGGAGGTCCGGGCCCGGCGGCGCTACAAGGAGCTGCTGGAAAAGGGCCAGAAGGCGAAGTACGAGCAGGTGCTCAAGGAGGTGCAGCAGCGGGATTACCAGGATACCCATCGGGAGATCGCCCCGCTGAAGATGTGCCGGGATTCCGTCAAGGTGGATACCTCGGACATGACCTTTGAGGAGTCCGTTGCCGCCATCCGGAAGATCATCGAGGAGAAGCTTGCCAAATGAGTGTGCGGGTAGCGAAAAGCGCCGGATTCTGCTTCGGCGTCAATCGGGCGGTAGAGCTGGTTCAGTCCTCCGCCGCTGCGGGCAAACGCACGGTGACATTAGGGCCCATTATCCACAATCGACATGTGGTGGAGGCGTTTCACCAGGCAGGAGTCGGTGTGATCGACACACCGGAGCAGACAAACCCCGGCGATACGGTCATCATCCGCTCCCACGGTGTGGGCCGGGATGTGTACCGCCGCCTGGAAGCGCGGGGGGCGGAGATCGTGGATGCCACCTGCCCATTTGTAAAGCGGATCCATACGCTTGTCAGCCAGGCAGAGCAGGAGGGACGGCTTCCTGTCATTATTGGCACGCCCACCCACCCGGAGGTGGAGGGAATCGCCGGCTGGTGCGGGAGCTGTAAGATTTTTGATAGTGCAGAATCACTAAAAAAATGGGCCATTGATGACAAAATTGCTGCGGACTTGCCAATTTGCATGGTTTGCCAGACAACTTCTACTGAAAATTTGTGGAAATTATGCAGAGAATTTGCAAAAAAACAGTTTACTAACTTGAAAATTTTTGATACAATATGTAAAGCGACTGAGGATAGGCAGACCGAGGCGGCTAGCTTGAGCCGTCAGTGCCAGGCGATGGTTGTGGTTGGGGACGCAAAAAGCTCCAATACCGGCCGCCTTGCCATGATTTGCCGGGAATACTGCGACCGTGTAGCTCTTGTTGACGATGCCAGCGAACTGGAGCCCGCGTTTTTCGCCGGTATCACTGATGTTGGAATCACGGCTGGTGCGTCTACACCGGCGTGGATTATAAAGGAGGTCAACAAGACTATGAGCGAAATTACCAATGTTGAGGCTGTACAGGAGGAGAACTTCGCTGAACTTCTCGAGCAGTCCATCAAGACTTTAAATACAGGAGATAAGGTTATCGGCACCGTTACCGGAATCGGCAATACCGAAGTCCAGGTAGATCTGGGCACCAAGCATGCCGGTTACATTCCTTATGATGAAGTCAGCACCGATCCTTCCGTAAAGCCCGAGGACATTCTGAAGGTTGGCGATCAGATCGAAGTTTTCGTCGTTCGCGTCAACGATCAGGAGGGCACCGTGCAGCTGTCCAAGAAGAAGCTGGACGGCCTGAAGGTTTGGGACGAGATGGCCGACTATGTGGAGAATAAGACCACCATCGACGCCGTCATCACCGAAGAGAACAAGGGCGGTCTGGTTGCCAATGTGAAGGGCATCCGTGTGTTCATCCCCGCTTCTCAGTCCGGCGTTGCCAAGGGCGGCGATATGGCTGCTATGGTTGGCAAGCCCGTTCAGCTGAAGATTACCGAGGTCAACCGTGCCCGCCGCCGCGCTATCGGCTCCATCCGTGCCGTCAACGCTGAGAACCGCAAGGCTGCTCAGGAGAAGATCTGGAGTGAGATCGAAGTCGGCAAGAAGTACCACGGCGTTGTGAAGTCCCTGACTTCCTATGGCGCCTTTGTGGACATCGGCGGCGTGGACGGCATGGTTCATGTTTCCGAGCTGAGCTGGAACCGCATCAAGACTCCCGCTGACGTTGTGAAGGTTGGCGACGAGATCGATGTTTATGTCATCTCCTTTGACCCCGAGAAGCACAAAATCTCTCTGGGCTACAAGACCGCTGAGATGAACCCCTGGAACCAGTTCATGACCAACTATGCCGTTGGTGATGTGGTGGATGCCAAAGTTGTGAAGCTGATGACCTTCGGCGCTTTTGCGGAGATCCTGCCCGGTGTTGACGGTCTGATCCATATCTCCCAGATTGCTGACCGCCGTATCGGCAAGCCTGAGGATGTTCTGTCCGAGGGTCAGGAGGTCAAGGTCAAGATCACTGATGTTGACGCTGAGAACAAGCGTATTTCTCTGTCCATCCGCGCTCTGCTGGAGGACGGCGAGGACGCCGAGTAATCTTTCCTGAACGCAATACCGGGGTAGCCTGTCTGCCCCGGTATTCTTAGTATAGAAAGGAAACTTGTCATGGTAAAACATATTATTCTGTTCACATTGAAGGAAGAGGCAGATAAGCCCGCTGTGATCGCTGCGGCTCAGGATGCCCTGCTGCCTCTGGTAGGGCAGATTCCCGGCCTTCTGAAGATGGAGGTCAGGCCCTGCTTCTGTGGCCCGGATTTTGTACTTTATTCCGAGTTTGATTCCCGGGAATCCCTGAATATCTATGCCAATCACCCCTTGCACGTGGAGGCAAAGTCCCATTTCTTCCCCTGGGTCGATGCCAGAATGCCCGCTGACTACGAGGTATAAGGAGAGAGAATATGAAAGCAATCGTTACCGTTGTTGGCCAGGACCGGGTGGGCATCATTGCCGCCGTCTGCGCCAAGCTGGCCGAGTTTAATGTGAACGTGCTGGACATCAGCCAGACTGTCATGCAGGGCTATTTCACCATGATGATGGCCACGGAAGTTTCTGCCTGCAATGTCCCGCTGGCAGAACTGGTCCAGAGAATGGACGAGCTGGGCGTGCGTATGGGTCTGTCCATCCGGGTTCAGCGGGAAGACATTTTCCAGTCCATGCACCGTATCTGAGGGTTCGCCATGCTGGATCAAAAAGATATTCTGTCCACACTGGACATGATCGACAATCAGCATCTGGACATCCGGACCATTACCATGGGCATCAGCCTGCTGGACTGCGCAGACCCGGATCTGTCCATCTGCTGCGAGAAAATTTATAACAAAATCACCCGCTGCGCCAAAGATCTGGTTCGGGTTGGTCAGGAGATCGAAGCGGAATTCGGCATCCCCATTGTCAATAAGCGCATCTCCGTTACCCCCATCTCATTGGTTGCCGCTGCCTGTCAGACGGACAGCTATGTGGAGATCGCCAAGACCCTGGACAGGGCGGCCAAGACCTGCGGCGTCAATTTCATCGGCGGTTTCTCCGCTCTGGTGCAGAAGGGCTGTACGGAGAGCGACTGGAAGCTGATCCGGTCTATCCCCGAGGCTATGGCGGCTACGGATATGGTCTGTGCCAGTGTCAACGTCGGCTCTACCAAGGCAGGCATCAATATGGACGCTGTGGCCGAGATGGGCCGCGTCGTCAAAAAGACCGCTGAGCTGACCCGGGATAATGACTGCCTGGGCTGTGCCAAGCTGGTGGTCTTCGCCAACGCTGTGGAGGACAATCCCTTTATGGCGGGTGCGTTCCATGGTGTGGGCGAGCCGGAGTGCGTCATCAATGTGGGCGTTTCCGGCCCCGGCGTGGTGTACCATGCCCTGCAGAGCGTCAAAGGGCAGCCCTTTGATGTGGTGGCAGAGACTGTGAAGAAGACCGCCTTCCGCATTACCCGTATGGGCCAGTTGGTAGGCGTTGAGGCTTCCCGCCGTCTGGGCGTGCCCTTCGGCATTGTGGATTTGAGTCTGGCACCCACCCCCGCCATCGGCGACAGCGTGGCAAGAATCTTGGAGGAGATGGGGCTGGAAGTCTGCGGCACCCACGGAACAACCGCCGCTTTGGCTTTGCTGAACGACGCTGTGAAGAAGGGCGGCGTTATGGCCTCCAATCATGTGGGCGGACTGTCCGGCGCGTTCATCCCCGTATCTGAGGACGAGGGCATGATCGCCGCCGCCGAGCGTGGCACCCTGGTGCTGGATAAGCTGGAAGCCATGACCTGCGTCTGTTCTGTTGGTCTGGACATGATCGCCGTCCCTGGGGACACCAGTGCGGCAACAATTTCCGCAATTATCGCCGATGAGGCGGCAATCGGTATGGTCAACACCAAGACCACCGCCGTCCGCATTATCCCCGCTCTGGGGAAAGGCGTCGGCGACCGGGTGGAAATGGGCGGCTTGCTTGGCAGTGCTCCTGTTATGCCCGTCCATTGTGAAAGCAGCGAGGCATTCATCGCCCGCGGCGGCCGTATCCCGGCACCGCTGCAAAGTCTGAAAAACTGACAAAAATGCCTCCGGCCTGTACCGGAGGCATTTTCTCACTTGACATTTCCGGGAAACGGATGTATAATATCCCAGTCAATTGAAGAAGATATGGGCTTGTAGCGCAGCTGGGAGCGCACCACATTCGCATTGTGGGGGTCGAGGGTTCGAATCCCTTCAAGTCCACCAAAAATGAAGCGCACCCAAAAGGGTGTGCTTCATTTTTGCCTGGGAAGGGGATTCGAACCATGCCATGCAACGGTCTGGTGGACCGTTGCCCATCGCCGGCTGGACGGCGATGGCTCCATAGTGTTTCGAATCCCTTCAAGTCCACCATTTTTTAGCCGATAAACTGTAATGTTTACCAGATTTCGCGTAATTTCACAACTTTCTTAAAAACCCGATTTCCGGATTTTTAAGCCAAGCTAACAGATGAAAAAATGGAGCGCATAGTAATTTCTTGCGTAATCTCCTGCTTGATGATATAATACACCATATAGGCCGTTACTTAATTTGCGAGAAAAGCGGGGTGTGTATGGAGTGGCAAAAACAAAAATTGAGTGTTTCGAAGAGGAACTTACCAAGACCGGCGTGACGAATGAAAAGCTCCAGGAATATGAGAAACTGCTTAAAAGAGCGGGAAATGACTGGAGCAGAATTCAACATTGCTATATTACAGCTTATTGGCTTCCAGTTGAGAGACTGGAGGAATCCATAAAGCTGATTGAGTTCGGAATCGCCAGGTATGGAAGTGAGCCGGGATATGCTGTACACGCTTATGATATGCTGGGGATGATTTACGAAAGAGCGGGCTGTTACCAAAAGGCCTACGAAATCTACACATCAATTTTCCCAAACCATATTGGCGGCTACAGAGGAAGCTATCCCTGGTGTCTGCTGAATATGAAAATGCACACTGACGGATTCCGGTACTCTGAGAAGCTGGAGGCGTATTTTGAGCTTTGCCTGTCAGAGAATGAATTTTCCAGATCAGCACTAAATAATCAATTCATGTTGGCCGTGGCAGACTACATTATTGCGGATC
Source organism: Pseudoflavonifractor sp. MSJ-30 (assembly GCF_018918045.1). GTDB lineage: Bacteria > Bacillota > Clostridia > Oscillospirales > Oscillospiraceae > Faecousia. The sequence continues at coordinate 9,986 of NZ_JAHLPU010000048.1, read as the reverse complement.
ATTATGATGATGAGAAACGTAGAAATAATGCGTATGATGACATTTTTGAAATGCTGGAACCGGGATTCAAAGGGGCTTTGTTTGACATTTTGAAGAAACACGGGCATGAGGAACAGCTTAAGCTCACAAAGGAGTGTCGGATATTTTTGGACGGTATAAAAAGGTGACACAAAAGAGATGAGATAGTTCCCCAAAGCGGCACCTTTTTGTATATTCCGAAAATATAGTTGGCACGGAAAAACGATTATAGGAAGACAAGCTATAGGGGGAGTATGGAATTGCTTACCATTTATGAACCTAAATATGAAGACCTCTGGTTCCGGCAGGAAATGTTGGCCGACGAGGCGACCATGGCCTACAACCATGCCTGGGGCGGAACCATTGCGTTCCCGGAGGAACGGTGGGCGGGCTGGTATGACCGCTGGGTCGGAAATCCGGAAGGTCAGCGGTACTACCGGTATCTGAAAAATGAAGCCGGGGACTTTATCGGTGAAATTGCGTACCATTATGACGCCGATGAAGATATTTTCCATGCGGACGTTATCGTCTATGCCAAATACAGAGGAAAGGGCTTCGGCGCTCAGGCGCTGGATCTGCTGTGCGGTGCGGCGAAGGAGAAGGGCGTTTCTGTTTTGTATGACGATATCGCCATCGACAACCCGGCCATATCGCTGTTTCGGAAGCATGGATTTCAGGAAGAACGCCGGACGGAAGAGAAGATTCTTTTGCGAAAAGAGCTGTAATAGAGCAGAAATATCGTAGGGGGCGATGCCTTCATGGCCCCGAGGGCCAGACAATAGATTGGTACATATCTCGTACCGATCTATCGACCAACCTTCGGGACGATGTGGGCATCGCCCCCTAAAGTTGAATACGGTTGCCGCCTATGAAACAAGGTGACCGGCAGGCAAGTTCCGCAGGTGTAGAAACCGGGCACGCGGCGTTAGTTCTGCGCTGACATCCAGACGATCACAGCGCACTCCGATGCCTCCTGTAATCTGTACCCGTTTTCCCTGTAATCCTCATTGTCAAATGAAAACAGGAAGAATCCGGCCTCGCCGTGGTCGAAGATCATGGCGCTGAGCAGAATATCCCTGTCAGGTGTCAGATCGATGGTTTTGGCTCCGGACCATTCCAGGCTGTTCAGCAGGTAGCTGTTTTCCGGCAGGAAAATGGAGGCGGTCAGGGATTCTTCGGAAGAGTCGGTATCGACCTGAATTTGATAGGCTGTGGTTGCGTAGTCCTTTGCCTCTCGATTCAGGGACAGACGGACATTCTTTGTGCCCTGGGGAATGTCCAGCGGGATGCTCTGGGTGCAGGTCCCGTTTTCCCAAAGCTCCGCGTGAATGGTCACGGCGGTGTTGAAAGTGGAGGTGTGCAGCTGAATTTCCGCAGTCTGCGGAGGATCAAAGGGGGTGTTATGATAGCTCTTGAGCTTCATATAGTCGCCTGCCCGTACAGGATTCGTCAGGAAGCAGGCCGCAACAGTCAGACAGATGACGACAGCTGCCAGAATGGCACGGAAGGTGGGCTTTCGGTAGTTCAGGATTCCCCTGATCCGCTGCTTGACGCTGGCTTCTCCGAAAGCGACGGGACAGGCAGTTATAAACTTTCCGGGAACAGAGCAGGCGAGAAGCGCTTTGGAATATGCCTGTTTACCAGCTGGGGCCATATTTCGGATAACTTGCTCATCACAGGCAAATTCCATATCCCGGCAGAACAGCCCATAGGCAGCCCAGACCAGAGGGTTGAACCAGTGGATGCTCAGCAGCAGGAAGCCCAGGAGCTTCCGCCAGGGATCCAGCCGCGCGATATGGGTGCGCTCGTGGGCGATGACAGGCTGCATCTGTGCTTCCTCCATGTCAGAAGGGAGATAGATTTTTGGCCGCGCCAGCCCCAGAACGAAGGGGGAGGGAATACGGTCACAGAAATAGATGTTGCCTTCATAGGGGATGCTTTCCTTCGTCCGTCTGCGTACCCGTGCATAGCTTACCGCAGCGTACAGAAGCATGACACAGGCCCCTCCCGCCCAGATGCACATCACCGCGGGCAGATAGACATTTGGTGTATGGAGCGTTGCGGTTGGGCCGTCTTCCGTGGGCGCAGCCGCAAAATAGGGGATCTCTGCCATGGGTTTCTCGGATTTCTGGTTGTAGCGGATGTACTCGAGCTGTCCATTGTGAAAGGCACCCACATGATTGAATACGGAAAGACCACTGGAAAAGGTAACCGGGCAGCATAACCGCAGAGCCACAAAAAGCCAGAGGATACAAAGGTACCTTTTCGGAAAATTCCGGAAAATCAGCCGCAAAAGCATCACAACGCCAATCAGAATGGCGGAGGCGGCGCTCATATTCAGGAGCGTTACAAAAGCGCTGTACATATCTCTTACTCCTTTCTCATCTGTCGGATCATTTCCTGAATCTCGGCAAGGTCGGCCTCAGAAAGCTTTTTCCGCCGGGTAAAGGCTACCAGGAAGGCGGGCAGAGAGCCGCCGAAGATGTCCGTGACAAATTTCTCACTCTGGGCCGAGGCATACTCCGCCTTTGTCATCCGGGATGTGACCGTGCCGTTTTCATTTTGGAAAATACCTTTCTCACACAGCCGTTTCAGAACGGTGTAGGTGGTGGATTTTTTCCAGTCCAGTTCCCGACCGCACAGCTCCACCAGTTCTCTGGAAGTAAGGGGCTCATGCTGCCAGATAATATCAGCAAACCGCGCTTCCACAGTGCCGAGTTTCAAATCGTCCATATGCATTCCTCCTTGGTCTATACTTTGTAGATTCATGGATAGTCTACAACACATAGACCAATTTGTCAAGAGCGTTAAGAAAGAATTAACCTTCGCATGCTTGACGTTTTGGCACATGAAAGGTACAATCAAAGCAGAAAAGGAGGGTGCTGTCATGGGAGAAAAGCACAAATGGACACCGGAAGAAGTCCAGCTGTGGTACAGAGGCCAAAGGACCCACAACTATTCTAACCCGGAGGACACCAATTGGGTGGTCCGAAAGCCCCACAACATGGGGTGGACCATGAATCTGGCGAATCCAAAAACCTGGTGGTTTCTGGCGGGGGTCGCCTGCGTTGTCATGCTGGTGAGTTGGTTTACAAGCTGGCGCGGCTCCATCGGAATTATCGGCGGTGCGGACGGCCCCACGGCCATTTATGTGTCGGGCGGCAGCAGCACACCTACAGGCTACCCAACAGGCAGCGTCCAGCGGCCTCAGATCATGTATGACGGGACGCTTTACCTGTACTCTGCCAACGGCTTTGACGAACCCCTGCCGGAGGGCTTTGCTCTGGTTGGCAGCGTTCAGTGCGTGGATGATGCCAATGCGCCGACCCGTGACTTTTCCGGCAGCCTCGTTGAGGTTGGACAGAAGATCTACGCTTCGCCGGAGAATAGCAGCATCTATGTAGAATATACGGACGGCTTCGGGGAGTTTGTGCCGGAAGAGACAGAATAGACGGAAAATGTGCTGCGGTACCCTGCTGCAAAGAATCTTTGCGTGACATTTCGGCCCCTGTGTGCTATCTTGGGTGCAAAGGAGGCGGAGAACTATGCGTGATATCGGAAAGAACATCCGCCAGGCCCGGGAGCGGAAGGGCTGCAGCCAGGAGCAGCTGGCGGAGCTGCTGTTTGTAACGAGACAGACAGTCTCCAACTATGAGACGGGCCGGTCCCGCCCGGATGTGGAGACCCTTGTAAAAATATCCCAGCTGTTGGATGTGGAAGTTACGAACCTTATTTACGGACCTCAGCAGGTCACCAGTCATCGCTGGTCCTTTTGGATTCGGCTGAGTATCGTTGCCGCACTGCTCGGCATCTCCCTCTGGCTTACGCCATTTTCCCGACGCTATGCGGAGCTGTACTATAACAAGATCCCGGAATGGTACAGGATGCTGATCCTTGTACCATGCGTATACTTTTCTCTGGGACAGCTGTTTCTGGATGTGCTGCGGCGAATCTGGAAGCCCAAGCCCCTCGCCGGGGCAAAAATCATCCGTGGGGTCTGTGTTGCCTGGATCGTTTGCTATTGTGCGGCGCTCCTGCTTGCTTTTTTACAGTTGTATGTGGAGTGTTTGGAATATACATGGCTTGTGAAATGCGCCTACACCTTCCTCGGCATGGTCCCGGGTTCGGGATTTGCCCGGTATTGCGGCATGACCTGTGCCTTTCTGGCCGGAGGCGGGCTGGTGCTGTCGGAGGACAAGTGAACAATGCAGATTGCTATCAAAAAAGCCGCCCAACCGGGCGGCTTTGGCGTTAGGGAAGCTCTGATTAAATCGCCAAGAGCTGACGGCGAAAGATTTTGTTTCCAGGCAAGGTTTGGAAAATGAGGGAATACTGTATGTATTTCCCATTTTTCAAACCGCAGACTGGAAGCAAAAGAACCGCCGCTCAGCCGCAGACGATTTATTCAGAGTTTCCTTAGGTTACATGGTAAACTGAATTCCGCAGAAGGCGGCGTAGAGAATCAGCAGCACAATGCCCTGATACCGGGAAAGCTTCTTGGTTTTCAAGGCGGGCAGGGTCAGAAACGCCATGACGAAAAGCATCAACGGAATATCCAATACAAGAGAGGCGTTGACGCCAAAGAGAGTGCTGGACTCCGGAATATAGAAAGGAGCCAGTGTCATGGACATACCGCTGACCAGAACCAGGTTAAAAAGATTGGCGCCGATGACGTTGCCCAGGGACAGAGCACCGTGGCCCTTTGCCAGGGAGGTGATGGCCGTGACCAGCTCGGGAAGACTGGTACCCAGAGCTACGAAGGTCAAAGCAATGACGGATTCGGGCACACCCAAAGCCTGAGCAATCAGCGTGCCATTGTCCACCAGCAGATCAGCGCCCACCGCTACCAGAGCAGCGCCTACCACCAGCAAAAGAATGTCCTTGCCCATGGAGTTCTTAGTGGCTTTTTCCTCAATTTCCTTCGTTTCCTCTTCTTCCGCGGCGGCTTCAACGGGGTTCCTGAAACCCTGCCGGACAGTAACCACCAGGTAGACAACGAAGATGGCCAGCAGCAGAATACCCAGAGGGCGGCCGAAGTAGCCGGTCACATAGGTGTTGACCACGTAGATCGCGGCAGAGCCGAAGAAAAACAGCACGGGAGTTTTCAATGCCTTGGTGTCCACAGGGCCGGGGCGGACAGCCACGGTGATGGCGGCTATCAGAGCGGTGTTGCAGATGATGGAACCGATGGCGTTGCCGTAGGCGATCTCGCCGTGGCCCGTCAGGGCAGAGGTGGCGGAGACCATGACCTCCGGCAGAGTGGTGCCGATGGAGACGACGGTAGCTCCAATGATGATCTCGGGCACATGGAACCGCTCGGCAATGCCGGTAGCGCCGTCAACGAACCAGTCGCCGCCCTTAATGAGAAGGACAAGCCCCAGGGCAAACAGCAGTACAGGAATGAGCATTCAGTAACAACTCCTTAGCGTTTGATGGAATATTCTACAGGGGTATCCGCGGGCATATCCAGAAGCTCGGGATTTTCCAGGAGCTTCTTGACCAGCGCTACGGTGCCGGAGTAGTAATAGCCGTCGGCGATCCGCTCGTCCAGAGTGATACCAAGGGGAACAACCTCTTTCAGTTCCTCGGTGCCGTCGGCATAGTGGAACATCTTCATATGCTTCTTGCCCAGAACGATGAAGCAGGAGTTGGTGCCCCAGTTCACCAGATGGTGATAGCCTACCTCCAGACCGATAGAGCCCAGATTGGACAGAAAGATTGCCGCGTGGTTGGGGTCGGAGCCAATGAGGCTCTGGGGAGCCCAGCCGCGCTTGTCCAGCCAGAGAACGAAGCCCGTAATAAGATTGATGGTCCACTGGGGCAGTTTGGACACGATGTCCATGGCACCGGTGGAGGTGTCTTTCTCCGTATCACTTTTGGTGACGTGGATGACCTTCATAATCTTCTCATGGAAGGAGTCCATGGTCTCTTTTTCACCGATCTTGAAATGGGCCAGAGCTTCCTCGGCCCGGTCGTCGAATTTCTTCTTGACGGTAAAGGCAACGGTAATGTCATTCCGCTGGTATACCCGTTTGTTGCAGACAAACCGGTTCATTTTGGGGCGCAGCACAAAGGCCTTGCCGATGGCGCAGGCAATAACGTGGAAGAAGGTGTATTTATCTTCGGTCAAGCCCTCGTTCTTTTTGGCGAGATAGGTTTCCAGTGGCTTATAGTCAATATCTACGCTGATATAGGCCTCATTATCCGCCCGGTTGGGCATGATGCAGGGCATAATCCGGTTCATGCTGGGCAGATCCTTCAGCCATACCGCATCAGGTCGGTCGCCCCATTTTTTCTTTTTGGTCTCAGGCATAATAATTCCCTCCGTATGGTCACAAGTGCCCCTATTGTAGCAGAATCTGGTATCAATTGCAAATAAAATTTCCGACGGCCTTTTTGTCTCCCTTGTGCTATTATGACGGCAGATTTACCGGGGAGGCGCGGGTGTTATGGAAAAACAATCGTCCCAGCTGCGGCAGTCCATCCTTATGGGGCTGCTGCTGCCTGTATTGCTGATTGGCGGCGTGGGAAATCTGGCGGAAGAGGCAGAGATGCCTTCTTTTTACACAAAGGACAGTGCCGTAAGCGTTTGCCTGACAGACGGAACGGAACTGGCTTTGGATGCTTATTTGCAGCGGGTGCTCCTGGGGGAGATGCCCATATCTTTTGAGAAAGAAGCCTTGAAGGCCCAGGCGGTGGCGGCCAGGACCTATACGGCCAAGGCCATGGCCGGGGGAAAACATGGGGGAAAGCTCTGCACGGACAGCACCTGCTGCCAGGCTTTTTGTGACGCCGCGGCATTTACCTCCTTTACGCCGGAGGAGCGGGAAAAAGCTGCCGACGCGGTGCGGGAGACGGATGCACTGGTTCTGACTTACGACGGGGCGCTGATCGAGGCGACTTTCTTTTCCTGCTCAGGGGGCCGGACGGAGGATGCCGTTGCGGTGTGGGGCACGGACTATCCGTATCTTCGCAGCGTGGAAAGTCCCGGGGAGGAGGCCGCGAAATATGACACGGACAGCCGTCTGGTTTCCAAAAGGGAACTGGAAACGGCACTGGAGATCACATTGAGCGATAATGCCGCGTCCTGGGCGGGCGCGGTACAGCTGACGTCCGGCGGTGGGGTGGAGACGATTGAACTGGGCGGCAAACGTTTTCTGGGCGTCTATCTGCGAAAGGCATTGGGATTGCGCTCTACGGCCTTTACCGTTACGCCGGAGGGGGATGCCCTGCGTTTTGATACCCGGGGCTATGGCCACCGCGTGGGGCTGAGCCAGTACGGAGCCAACGCCATGGCGGCGGATGGGGCGGATTTCCGGGAAATACTCAGACACTATTACCCCGGAACGGCTTTGTTAAATTATGGTGAATTTGTTGAAAACTGACCCGGATTATGGTAGAATACAGGCAAAAATAACGGGTAGGTGATTCTATGCAGCTGAATATTGACGGAAAGACCATCCAGGCAGAACCGGAGCAGTCCCTGAAAGCACTGGTGGCGAAGCTGGGGCTTGACGCGCCAAAGCTGTCTCAGCGGCCTCTTGCGGCCCGGATTGCGGGCGAGGTCTTTACATTGAATTATATCCCTCTGCGGGAAAAGGACGGGGAAGGAGACCGGCCTTCCATGCGGCGGGCCATGGCCGCTTCCGGCGGAAATATTAAGCTCCTGCGCTACGGCGATTCCGCCGGCAAGGAGGTCTATATCCGCACGGCCCAGTTTTTGATGTTCCTGGCATTTCAGCAGCTCTGGCCCAAGGCCCGGGCTGTGGTGGGCTGCACCTTGGGTTCCAGCGTATATGTGACCGTTGAGGGCGCGGAAAATTTTTCGGCGGAACGACTGAAAAAGCATATCCAGGAGCTGGTTGCCCGGGATATTCCGCTGCTTCGCAGACGGGTGTCCCGGGAGGAGGCCATTGCCCGCTACGCCGCTATGGGGCGACAGGACAAGGCCCGGCTTCTCTCCTGGCGCAGCCTGCCCTATTGCAGTGAATATACCCACGGAGACTACACGGATAGCTTTTTCGGGGAAATGGCCCCCTCTACGGGCTTTTTGACGGTTTGGGACGTACTCAGCGCCGATGGAGGCTTTCTCTTCGTCTTTCCGGATGATCTGGACCCGGACAGATTGGCGAAGCTCAGTCCCATGCCCCAGTTTTTCAGCGTGTTTTCCGAGGGAGAACGCTGGTGCCGCCTGATGGAATGCCAGAACGCGGCAGACCTGAACGATCTGACGGTTTCCGGACGCATCCGGGAGCTGATCCGGGTCAATGAGGCCCTCCATGAAAAACGCTTTGCCCAGGCGGCGGATCTGGTTAGCAGCCGGGGGGCCAGGGTGGTCCTGCTGGCAGGCCCCAGCTCTTCGGGAAAGACCACTTCCGCCCACCGTCTGGCGACACAGCTGCGGGTCTATGGCAAAAAGCCCGTGCTTATGAGCCTGGACGACTACTATATCGACCGGGACAAGATCGCCCCGGGGCCTGACGGCAAGCTGGATCTGGAGCATATCAACACGCTGGACTGTGACCTCTTCCGAAAGGATATTTCCGAATTGCTGGCGGGGAAAGAGGTGGAGCTGCCCACTTTCAATTTCAAAACCGGCAAACGGGAGTGGTCCGGCAAGCGTCTGATGTTGGCGGCGGATTCTGTCATCATTGCCGAGGGCCTTCATGCCCTGAACCCTGCTATGCTGCCGGAAAGTGTGGATATGCGCCGGATCTTCCGGCTCTATGTCAGCCCGCTGCTGCCGCTGAATCTGGACGACCACAACCGGATTCCCACCAGCTATCTGCGGCTTCTGCGCCGGATCGTCCGGGATTACGAGACCCGGGGTTCCTCTGTGCAGCATACTCTTTCCATGTGGGAATCCGTCCAGCAGGGAGAGAAGCGCTGGATATTCCCCTTCCAGGAGAATGCGGACATGATCTTCAACAGCTCCACACTCTATGAACTGGCGGTGCTGAAAAAGCATATTTACCCTCTGCTTACCGCCGTTCAGCCGGAGGACAGCTGGTATGACGAGGTGCGCTACATCGTCAGGATTCTGGACTTTATCCGGGAAGCGGACGTGGACGACGAGATCCCACCCACAAGTATTGTCCGGGAGTTTATCGGCGGGAATACGTTTTATCGATAAAAACAGCAGGCGCATGGTGTGAAAATACACCATGCGCCTGTTTCCTTAGAGAATGTAGTCCGTCACGCAGTCATACCAATGCACGTAGGTAATGCCGTTGACGGTGAGCCGGTCGTTTGCCGGCAGCTGCGCACTCCAGAGTTTGCCGTATCGGTCAAGGGCCCAGTCGTCCCGGTTGTACCGGCGCCAAAGAATGGTCCTGCCGTTTTGATCCAGAAACTGTTCCGTGATAACGGCGCAGCCGGGGCTTTCGATATCCATGACGCATACGGTGTCATAGGCTTTCCCGTTGATGGTGACGGTGTATCTCCCAACAATATCCAGAAGGAATTCCCCGTTTTCTGATGTAATGGTGTTCCCGTCCCGTTGGATTAGGCCCTTGGGGGAAAGGCTGACCTCCCTGCCGCAGTTGTCAGCGCCGTAACCCCAGTTCAGCATGAATTCCTCGCCGTCCAGAAATGTGAGGTAATTGCGCACGCCATCGTCCGTCCGAAGCGCCGCCAGATAGCGGCAGCGGGTATCCGTCAGCTGGGCGACAAAGGTACGCTGAATGGTGTCCTTTCCGCCGAGGCGGGGATCCTCCGCCGCGGTCAGCTCCACGCCCTCAATGCCGTGAACCCTGGCCCTTCCGGTCACCTGAGTATGGTAAATATTGGCGCATTTCCGGGAGGGCATATCGTACATGCCCCAGGAGAGCTTTTCTCCAAGCCTTGGGACAAGAAACCATCCCTGGAGTTCCTCCCATCTGACGGAAAAAGGCGGCTGCGCACCGGATACAATGGTATACGGGGGCAAATAGTCGGGCAGTTTTTTCATAGTTGTATCTCCTTTCACT
>NZ_JAHLPU010000057.1 GCF_018918045.1 Pseudoflavonifractor sp. MSJ-30 | reverse complement strand
TCCGTTCGACTTGCATGTGTTAGGCACGCCGCCAGCGTTCGTCCTGAGCCAGGATCAAACTCTCAAAAAATTGTATCTTAATTCCGAAGAACTAAAATCAAAGTTTTGAATAATTCGCTCTTAGCAATATTACTCAAGAATTTTCGTTGGCTGTTTTTCGCTTACGCTTAAACAATTCCATTAATTGTCCAAGGTGTTCTAGTTTGTCTTTACGTTATTCAATTTACAAGGTACAGCCGTTCTCGCTTTCACTTGAACTCGTTCATATTACCACAAACCGTCCTACTTGTCAAGACCCTTTTTTGTCTTTTTGAAGTTATTTCGGTTCACAGCGCCGCTTTCAGCGCCTCACAGGAGGTCTCTCGCTTACAGCCGGATTATGATACCACCGTTTCCTCCATTTGTCAACCTTTGATTCTTGCCTTTTCAAAGTTTTTTTGCTATGATAAGCTAAACCATCTTGAAAGGATGATCGTATGGACACGCTTGCCTGTGCGCAGGTCCTTTGGGACTATTTATGCCTGCATACGCCCCCAAAAAAGGCAGACTGCATCGTTGGCTTCGGCTGCTATAACGAGGATATCCCCCGTCGGGCCGCCCAACTCTACCGGGACGGTTTCGCCCCTTGGGTACTCTTCACCGGCGGTCTGGGAAGAAACACCGCCCAGATGTGGACAGAGAGTGAAGCGGAACGCTTCGGCCGCATAGCCCTGGCCGAAGGTGTGCCGGAAAATGCTCTGCTGCTGGAAACAGAATCCACCAACACAGCGGAAAACATCGCCTTTACCCGGGATCTACTTGCCCAAAAGGACATCGCCGTCTCCTCTATTCTGGGAGTGCACAAGCCCTATATGGAGCGCCGCATCTATGCCGCCTGGAAAAACTACTGGCCGGAGATGCCCTTCGAGGTCACGTCCTACCAACAGAACATGGCAGAATATCTGGAGACCAACGCTGCCCGGGGCCGCTCCAGCCGCGCCACCGTTGAAATGTTGGTAGGCGACTTCCAGCGGATGGATCTGTATGCCAAAAAGGGATACCAGATTCCTCAGGAGATACCCGATACCGTGTGGAGTGCTTTTTACGCCCTGGTAGAGATGGGGTATACGGCACAGCTGGCGAAATAAAAACAGCCCGAATTTTTGACGGAGTGCCAGAAATTCGGGCTGTATTTTTATCTTCTGTGTTCGTCCAGGAATTCTCCCAGGGATTCCATTGCGGCAGTAATCCGCTCAGGCTCCGGCAGCATAACGATGCGGAAACGCAGATCCTCAAACCAGTCAAAGCCGTGGCCGGGAATGACCAGAATGTGTTTCTCATGGAGGAACTTCATAGCAAAGTCCTCGTCACTCTCAAAGTCAAATGCCCCCGCTTCCAGACCCGGGAACAGGTAAAACGCCGCCCGGTTGGGTATCTGGGTCACGCCGGGAATCTTTTTCAGGCCCTCTACCGTAGCCCTGCTCTGCTCGTAGAGACGCCCGCCGGGGTGCATCATGGCCCGGGTGCTGTCCATATCCGCAAGGGCAGCGGGAATCACAAGCTGTGTCAGGGTATTGCCGCACAGGCGCATGGACGCCAGAGCTGTCACGCCCTGCTCCACTTCGGAAAGTTCCTCCTTGGGGCCGGAAAACACCATCCATCCGCAGCGGAAACCGCAGATGATGTGGGATTTGGACAGGCCGTTGAACGTCACGCAGGGCATATCCGGCGCCAAAGCCGCCATGGAATAATTGGGGATATCATCCATGACCAGCCGGTCATAGATCTCGTCCGCCAGCAGCAGCAGGTGGTTCTCCCGGGCCAGCTGGGCAATGGCAAGCAGCGTCTCCCTGCTGTACACCGCGCCGGTGGGATTGTTGGGGTTGATGACCAGAACAGCCTTCGTATGCTTCGTGATTTTGGAGCGCATATCCTCCAAGTCCGGATTCCAGTCATTTTTAGGATCGCAGCGGTAGTAAACCGGCCTGCCGCCGCCGAGATAGGTATTATTGCTCCACAGGGAATAGCAGGGAGATGGCACCAAAACCTCGTCGTCCGTACCCACCAGGGCAGTCATCAGCATGGAAACGGCCTCACTGACACCGTTGCAGATAAAAATATCATCCATGGTGATGCCCTGAAGGCCCCTCCCCAAGTGGTAATCCAGAATGGCCTTCCTTGCAGCGGGCATGCCCCGCACATCGCAGTAGGGCACCGCATCATCCACATGCTCCAGCAGTGCCTGGCGGACGCTTTGCGGCATTTTGAATCCAAAATTTCCGGGATTGCCCGTATTCAGCTTCAGCACAGGCGTTCCGGCGGCCTGCATCCGCAATGCTTCAACGTACAGCGGCCCCCGAATGTCCGAATGGACATGGGTCAGCCGATCCGATTTCAAAATCATTCTCTTCCCATCCTTTCCCGCCCCGCAGGAGAATAAATATTTAGTATTATACCACGAATATGCGAGAATGCAAGAAAAAAATCAAATACCAAGCACCCGGCTGCGCAGACAGCCCAGGCAATAATACATGGTCTCATAGCGAATGTACTGCAAGGCATTCTCATCCCAGAGATAGCGAATGCTGGGCGGGAACTCCTCGTCTCCGGCCCAGAAGAAAATCGCCATTTCCAGATTGTCAAAAACCGGGATGGCATAGGCGATATCCGCCCCTCTCAAAGGTCTTGCTCCCAGTTTTTTCAAGGCCGCGCAGTAGGCATCCGGCTGCTCCTGGGCAAAATCCGCCAAAGCATCCCGGCTCTCCATCAGGTTTTGGTGGAACTGATGGCCGAAATCCGTCATGTTTTTCCAAATCCCGGCAGGATGCCGGTCCGCGCGGCTGTCGCAGACCAGATCAAGCAAGGTAAGCACCTCGTCAAAGCTGTTGGCATCGATCCAGGCACCGTTTTCCAGCCGCTCCAGATCCCCGGTTTTCCGGGTAATGCGGTAGGGCTGTCCCAGAAGGGCTGTGTAAAGGTATCGATCATCTGTCCGCAGCCCCAATTTTTCCGCTAAGGCGTTCTGATCGTAGGAGAGGAAAATCTTTTTGGCGTTCTGGGCCTGAATAGCGTAGTTGTTCTTTCGCTCCATGGGATGGCCTCCTCCTTTTACTTTATAATATAACACAAGACGAAGGTGATGTCCAGACCGTGGTATTGTCCTTTCATAATGGCCTGGCAAGTCTTTTGCCCGGGCGTCTACGCCCTGGCTTCGCTCTGCCACGTTCTCCATGGAGACTTCTTTTGGTGCGCCATTTCTTAAAAAAATCTTCTCCCGGTTGCCTTTTGGGGGAATCGGTGGTAAAATGAAAAAGAGTTTACCGAAATGAGTTGATTTGCGTGCATTATGATAATACCCAGGTAATCATCGACCTGGATGCCATTGAAAAAAATATCGACGCGGTGAAGGAAAAGACCGGACTGCCCATTATGGCCATTATCAAAGCCGATGCCTACGGCCACGGAGCCATTCAGGTGGCGCGGCTTTTGGAGCGGAAGTGCGCCTTTTTCGGCGTCAGTTCCATGCTGGAAGCCATGGAGCTCCGGCGGGCGGGACTGGAAACACCCATCCTGATTCTGGGCTATACCCCTGTAGCCGCCTTTCCCACCGCCATCCGGCAGGGCATCCGCCCTTCTATTTTCCACTATGAAGATGCTCTGGCCCTTTCCCATGCCGCTCAGGACGCGGGGCTCTCCGACGTGCCCTTCCATTTTGCTCTGGACACCGGTATGAGCCGTATCGGCTTTCAGGCCACTGCCGCCGCGGCGGATCAGTGCGCCCGGATTGCCGCCTTACCCGGGCTGAAAGCCGAAGGGCTTTTCACCCATTTCGCCACAGCGGACAGCTTTGATTTGACCCGCTCCCAAAAGCAGGCCGAATTGTTCTATCATTTTGACGAGATGCTGCGGCAGCGGGGTGTGGAGATTCCCATCCGCCACCTAGATAACTCCGCAGGCATTATGAACTTTGCCCACCCCTGCGAGATGGTCCGCTCCGGCATCATCACCTACGGTCTCTACCCCAGCGATGAGGTGGACCCCAGCATTCTCTCCCTGACCCCCGCCCTCTCCTGGCAGTGCCGCATTACGCACCTGAAACTTCTGGAGGCGGGCCGGGAGATCAGTTACGGCGGCACCTATGTGACTTCCCGTCCCACCCGGGTGGCGACCATTCCCGTGGGCTATGCCGACGGCTACCGCAGAAGCCTTTCCGGCAAATTCCATGTGCTGATCCGGGGCAAAAAGGCCCCCATACTGGGCCGGGTCTGCATGGATCAGCTTATGGTAGACGTAACGGACATCCCGGACGTGCAGCTGGAGGACACTGTTGTTCTGGTGGGCCGCTCCGGCAAAGAAGCCGTCACCGTGGAGGACATTGCCGCCGCCGCGGACAGCTTCAACTATGAGTTCGTCTGCGGCATCAGCCGCCGGGTGCCCCGCATCTACATGCAGGGCGGAAAAGTCGTCAACGAAGTCCGCTATCTGCTGGATACTTAATTTTCTTTTCGGAGGTCATCATGTCCCGTACACCACGATCCCCCCTTATCAAAATTCTGCTGATCATCATTGCCCTATTGGCGGCAGCGGATATCACCGTCATCAGCCTGTGCTTCAAGACCCCCGGCGGCACGAAGCCGGATGGGAAGCCGTCCACCTCCCAAAACGCCCCCACCGTGGAGGACACGGAAGCACCAACAGAGGCCGCTCCCGAGCTGCTTTCTACCGCCACGGTGCTCTCCACCGGCGACATTCTCATGCATATGGATGTCATCAACTCCGGCAAGCAGGAGGATGGCAGCTACAATTATGATTCCATCTTCCGCTATGTCAAATCCTATACCCAGGCGGCGGACTTCTCCGTTGCCAATCTGGAAACCACCCTCTGCGGCACAGACAATGGCTATGGCTACTCCGGCAACCCCAGATTCAACTGCCCCGATGCCATTGTGGACAGCCTGAAGGACGCGGGTTTTGACCTGCTGCTCACCGCCAACAACCACGCCGCCGACACCGATCTTGTGGGCTACAAGCGTACCCTGAACACCGTCCGGGACAAGGGTCTGGACACTCTGGGCACCTATCTCAGCGCCGATGAGCGGAAATGGACCATTGAAGAGGTCAACGGCATCAAAATCGGCATGGTCTGCTACACCTATTCCGAGGGCTTCAGCCAGAGAGGCTATCCCGTGCTGAACTACCATGAAGTAGCGGAAAACGGCATTCTCAACTACTTTACCTATGACAAGCTCCCCGAATTCTACACCCAGCTTCAGGGCTATCTGGACGAGATGAAAGCCGCCGGTGCCGAGGCCACCATGGTCTATCTCCACTGGGGCGATGAGTACAAATGGAAGACCGGCGAGGGTCCCAATGCCAACCAGACCGCCATGGCCCAGAAGCTCTGCGACCTGGGCGTAGACGTGATCGTAGGCGGCCATCCCCATGTGGTGCAGCCTGTAGACCTGCTGACAAGCTCCACGGATTCCGAACACAAGACCATCGTCCTCTACTCCATGGGCAACGCCGTCTCCAATCAGCGCAAGGAGGAAATGCAGAAATCCGATCCCACCGGCCATACCGAGGACGGCGTGCTCTTCTGCGTCACCTTCTCGAAGTACTCTGACGGCAGCGTCTATGTGGACAGCACGGAGCTCATTCCCACCTGGGTGAATATGCACAGCAATTCCGGGACAAAAGAGTACAACATCCTCCCATTGGAGGAATCCACCGCCTCCCAATGGCAGGCCCAGTTTGGCCTGACGGACAACCAGCTGGCGAGTGCCAAAGCCTCCTTTGACCGGACTGAGGCCCTTGTCCTGACCGGTATGGAAAAGGCGCAGACTTATTTCGCTCAGCAGAAGCAGCTGCGGGAGCCCCAGGCTCCGGACAGCGCCGCGTAACAAAGGAGAACACCAATGAAGCCAAAGAAGAACACCGGCCTTGTCACAGTGCTGACCGTGCTGATTATCGCTCTGCTGATTGCCAACGCTGCGGTGCTGTATCTGCAGTTCCAGATATCCAAGGGCAGCAGCGCCCCGGCGCAGGATGCCACGGAGGCCCCCACTACGGAGGCAACTGTCCCCACTACGGAGGAGACTGAGCCCCCCACGACCACCATGCCGGATCCGGAACATGTGGTATCCACGGCCACCATTCTCTCCACCGGTGATCTGGTCATGCATATCCCGGTTATCAACACAGGGCTGCAAAACGACGGCAGCTACAATTTTGACAGCATTTTCCGCTACATCACGGACTATGTGTCCGCGGCGGATTATTCCATCGCCAATCTGGAAACCACCTTTGCCGGAACTACCAACGGCTACAGCTACTCCGGCTATCCCAACTTCAACTGCCCTGACGCTCTGGCAGACGCCACAAAAAAAGCGGGCTTTGACATGCTGCTCACCGCCAACAACCACAGCTACGACACCACTCTGGTGGGCTTCAAGCGCACATTGGAAGTGGTCCGCGGCACCGAGCAGGAGACTCTGGGCACCTATCTCTCCCCAGACGAGCAAAAATGGGCCATCAAGGAAATCAACGGCATCAAAGTCGGCATGCTCTGCTACACCTACGCCACCGGCGTAGACAGCAAGGGCGCCCCCCAGCTCAACGGCAACGCCGCCATGTCTGAGGCGGGGCTGTGCAACTACTTCACCTATGACAATCTGACCCGATTCTATGACGAGGTCCAGGGCTATGTGGACGATATGAAGGCCGCCGGAGCGGAGGCCACGGTGATCTACATGCACTGGGGCATCGAGTACATCACCTATGCCCGGGATCAGGAAAAGGCCATCGCTCAGAAGCTCTGCGACATGGGCATCGATGTGATCATCGGCGGCCACCCCCATGTGGTGCAGCCCGTGGACCTGCTGGAAAGCACCGTGGATTCGGAGCATAAGACCGTGATTCTCTACTCTATGGGCAACGCCGTTTCCAACCAGCGGCTGGGCAACATCTCTTCCGTCTCCACCCCCCATACAGAGGACGGCGTTCTATTTTCCATTACCTTCTCCAAATACTCCGACGACACGGTATACCTGGAGGGTGTGGAGCTGGTCCCCACCTGGGTGAATCTGAACGCCAACAACGGCTCCAGACAGTACAACATCGTCCCTCTGGTGGACAGCGAGCGGTCGGAATGGATGACGAAGTTCAACATGACGGAAAACCAGTTCAATGACGCCCAGCGGTCCTATGACCGGACAGAAGCCATCGTAGGCGACGGAATGACCAAGGTTCAGACCTATCTGGAGCAGGAAAAACAGACCCGAGAGGAAAATTACCTGCTGGCCGTGCAGAGCGCGGCGCAAGGGGCTCAATAGAGCAGGAGGGGCTGAAAGCCCCGGCCTCTCACACCTCCTGTGCCCGGATTCTCGGCACAGCTTAACCGGCTGCGGGAGGCCCGCAGAGATCTGTCGCCGTGGTCATCGGCGCCGGACTCAGCCCATCATCATAAACCGTTTTTGCCCCCCGGAAACAAAGGCTTCCGGGGGGCTTTCTATGCGGCTTTTATCGCACAGCCTTGGTGGCTACGATATCCACGCCGGTTCCGGCCACGTCTTTCAGGAGAACGTCGCCAATATTTACCGGGGCGGCAGCAATGACGTCTTTCAGGGCTGCGGTTACAGCGAAGATCTTGCCCTTGGGAATGTCCTGGGCAGTCTTGCAGCTGACGACACAGGCACCGGTCTTACTGCCAACGAGTCTTACGGTGCTGGTCACGATGCGGGTGGGGTTGGTCACTTCCTTGCGGGCATATTCCTTGCCCCGCTTGCAGGTGAAGCCCACGATATCCTTCACTTCCCCGCCGTCCAGCGTCACGGTGATGGCGCAGCCCAGGGGGCAGCCGATGCAGGTCAATTCACGTTTTTCCATAGTCACGCCTCCTCCACCGCAATGTGGATTCGCTTCAGGTCAGGATGGGCCGCCAGAGCTTCCTTCGTCAGCTTCAGCTCTTCCATCTCGCCGGGAGCCATGACGGGGCGCTTGCGGCTGACCACCACTTCATCATCCAGATACAGCCGCACCCGGCGGTTCTTCATGACGCCGCCCACCCGGAAGCGGATCACCAGATCATCGGAAACCCGCTTGGGGTCGATGCTGGCGGGCACCGTATACCGGGGGCCGCCCTCGAAGGTAACGTTTATCTCCCCTGCCCCGCTCTGGGCACCCTGCTCCAGATACCGCGCCGCTGCCCGTCCGGCCGCCGCGGCTTCCTCGGACACGAAGTCCACCAGGTCGTGTACATGGAGTACATTGCCCGCGGCGAAAACGCCGGGGATATTGGTTTGCAGGCTCTCGTCCACAACCGGGCCATTGGTCACCGGGGAGATGGTCACGCCCATACCCCGGGACAGCTCGTTCTCCGGCAGCAGACCGCAGGACAGCAGCAGGGTATCGCAGTCGTAGTGTATCTCCGTGCCCGGAATGGGCTTCCGGTCCGGGCCGACCTCGGCAATGGTCACGCCGGTGACCCGCTCCCGGCCCTGAATATCCACAACGGTGTGGCTGAGCTTCAAAGGAATGTCAAAATCATTGAGACATTGGACGATGTTCCGCTTCAGGCCACCGGAATAGGGCATCAGCTCGGCGACAACCAGCACCTTGGCCCCCTCCAGGGTCATGCGCCGGGCCATGATCAGGCCGATGTCGCCGCTGCCCAGAATGACCACTCTCCGGCCGGGCAGGAAGCCCTCGATGTTCACCAGCCGCTGGGCCGTGCCCGCGGAATAGATACCTGCCGGACGGAAGCCCGGGATGTTCAGCGCGCCCCGGCTCCGCTCCCGGCAGCCCATGGCCAGAATCACGGCGGTCGCTTCGATTTCAATAAGGCCGTCGGTACGGTTGACGGCGGTGATCTTCTTGTCCTCGGAAATGGACAGCACCATGGTGTTCAGCTTATACTCGATTCCCCGGTCCAGCACCTGCTTCGCGAAGCGGGCAGCGTACTCCGGGCCGGTCAGTTCCTCGCCGAAGGTGTGCAGGCCGAAGCCGTTGTGGATGCACTGGTTCAGAATACCGCCCAGCTGATTGTCCCGCTCCAGAATCAGAATGCTGCGGCAGCCGGCATCATAGGCCGCAATGGCCGCCGCCAGACCGGCGGGACCGCCGCCGATGATTGCTATTTCGTACTTCATCCCTCGCGCACCTCCCCGATACTGTCCTTATTGACGCCCACAATAAGACGGGATGCCCCGCCGCACTTGGTGATCTCCGCCTGGCTGACGCCCAGTTCCCTTGCCAGAATCTCCATAACTCTCGGGGAGCAGAACCCCGCCTGACAGCGGCCCATGCCCGCCCGGGTGCGGCGCTTTACGCCGTCCAGACTTCTGGCCCCCAGGGGACGGCGGATGGCGTCGATGATCTCGCCCTCCGTCACCTGCTCGCAGCGGCAGATGATCTGGCCGTAGGCGGGATTCTCCCGGATGAGCGCCTGATATTCTTCCCTGGACAGCGTCTTGGGATCCAGAAGCCCCTTTCGGGTGGCGATGAAGTTCTCCTTCTCCGCAAGGCCCATCTTCTCCCGCAGCAGCTCCGCCACGGTCTCGCCGATGGCGGGGGCGGAGGTCAGGCCGGGGGACTCGATACCGGCGCAGTCAATGAACCCGGGGGCGTCCCCCACCTCGCCAATAACAAACTCATGGTGATCCTCATGGGCCCGGAGTCCGGCAAAGCTGGTGATGGTCTGCCGGATGGGCAGGTTATCCACGGAAATGCCCGCCTTGGCGATCAGATCATCCAGTCCGGCGGCGGTTGTGTTGGTGCCGTCCCGGTCCTCGATGTCGATGGCCGTAGGGCCGACGATGATATTGCCGTGGACGGTGGGGCTTACCAGAACACCCTTGCCCAGTTTGCCGGGCAGCTGGAACACCGTATGGCTCACGAATCCGCCGGTCTGCTTGTCCAGCAGGCAGTAATCGCCCCGGCGGGGGGTAATGTGCAGCTTCCGCTCCTCGGACACCATATTGTGCAGCACGTCCGCGTACACGCCCGCGGCGTTGACCACATACCGGGTCTGGAAGTCGCCGCCGTCCGTATGAATGGTCCAGCAGCCGCTGCCTCTGGTGAAGCCCGTTACCTTTGTATTGAACCGGAATTCCACGCCGTTGGCATAAGCGTTCTCCGCCAGGGCAATGGTCATGTTAAAGGGGCAGACGATACCGCCGGTGGGAGCCCACAGGGCGGCCACGGCGTTCTTGCTGACATTGGGCTCCATTTCGTGAAGCCGTTTACTGTCTACAATTTCCAGCCGCTCCACACCGTTCTTCACGCCGTTTTCATAAAGGGCCCGGAGTCTCGGCATATCCTCCTCAGACATGCAGACCACCAGGGAACCATTCATCTGGAATGGAAAGTCCAGATCCCTGGCAAGCTGGGGCACCATTCGGTTGCCCCGCACATTCATTTCTGCCATCAGGCTGCCGTGGGCAGCGTCAAAGCCCGCGTGGATAATGGCGCTGTTGGCCTTGGAGGTGCCGCAGCACACATCCTCCGCCCGCTCCAGAACCAGCATTTTGCCCTGATAGCGGGATAGATACCGGGCCACCGCGCAGCCGGTGACACCCGCGCCGATAATAATTACATCGTACAAATGGAACGCCTCCTTCAATGAAAATCGGGCAGCCCAAGAAAACCTTCCGGTAGGAGGGGTTGGGCTGCCCGACACTTACACTAAGAGCAGAAAATATTTACGCTTGCATTACCAGGGGATCACGTTGTACAGCAGGACTGCCACGATGCCGCCCAGAATGGGTCCTACGATGGGAACGACCAGGCCGTACTTGAAGTTGCTGTCGCCCTTGCCCTTGATGGGCAGGATGGCGTGGGCGATCCGGGGGCCCAGGTCACGGGCGGGGTTCAGGGCGTAGCCGGTCAGGCCGCCCAGGGACATGCCGATGGAAACGATGATGCCGAAGACCAGCAGCTTGCCGATGCCGGCGTCCAGGCCGGGAACCTGGTTCATGCCGCAGATGGCGAACACCAGAACGAAGGTGGCGATGGCTTCCTGCAGGATGTTGCGGCCGGTGTTGGGAACGGAGGGGCCGGTGGAGAAGACGCCCAGCTTGGTGCCGGGATCTTCCGTGGCGTCAAACTGATCCTTAAACAGGACGTAGACCAGGATACCGCCGACGATACCGCCCAGGATCTGCGCGATGATGTAGCCGGGAACCATGGCCCAGTCGAACATACCGCCGACGGCCAGCGCGATGGTCAGAGCGGGGTTGAAGCTGGCGCCGGAAGCCTGGCCGAAGATAAAGGCGGGAACCATAACGGCAAGGCCCCAGGCAATGGTGATCTGGATGGAGCCGGCGCCCTTCATGCCGGACTTATTCAGACTTACGTTGGCGACAACGCCGTCGCCCAACAGGATCAGGATCATAGTGCCCAAAAACTCAGCAATATACGGTAACATGAAATTGACCTCCCTAAATCATTGTCGCGGATTCTTTCTTCTGTTTCGATTTCGTTCCGTGGGATTTCCGGGGGGATACGCCCCCCGGAGAGAATTCGGGGATCGCGTAGGATATGCTCAGTCCTTTGCCCAGCCGTAAGCGCACTTCACGGCCTTGTTCCAGCCCTTGACCTTTTCGGCCCGCGCTTCCTCGCTGATCTCGGGATGGAAGACCCGGTCGATGGCCCGGTTGTGGACAACGTCTTCCTTGCTGGCCCAGTAGCCGACGGCCAGACCTGCCAGGTAGGCAGCGCCCATGGCGGTGGTCTCCACGCAGGTGGGACGCTGTACGGGGGCGCCGGAGATATCGGACTGCATCTGCATCAGCAGGTTGTTGGCGGAGGCACCGCCGTCCACATTCAGAGCCGCCAGCTTAATGCCGGAGTCGGCCTGCATGGCCACCAGAATGTCGTTGACCTGGTAGGCCAGGGATTCCATGGTGGCGCGGATGATGTGATTCTTGTTGACACCACGGGTGATGCCCACGATGGTGCCCCGGGCGTACTGATCCCAGTGGGGAGCGCCCAGGCCGGTGAAGGCGGGAACCACGTAGCAGCCGTTGGTATCCTTTACCTTGCCGGCATAGTACTCGGAGTCGGGTGCGGACTCGATGAGCTTCAGCTCGTCGCGCAGCCACTGAATGGCAGCGCCGGCCACGAAGACGGAGCCTTCCAGAGCGTACTCGACCTTGCCGTCCAGGCCCCAGGCGATGGTGGTGACCAGGCCGTTGCTGGAGAAGACGGGCTTCTCACCGGTGTTCATCAGCAGGAAGGCGCCGGTGCCGTAGGTGTTCTTGGCTTCGCCGGGATGGTAGCAGGCCTGGCCGAACAGAGCGGACTGCTGGTCGCCGGCCGCGCCGCCGATCTTGATGGGGCCGCCCAGCAGAGAGGGATCGGTCTCACCGTAGACACAGCTGG
Source organism: Pseudoflavonifractor sp. MSJ-30 (assembly GCF_018918045.1). Lineage (GTDB taxonomy): Bacteria > Bacillota > Clostridia > Oscillospirales > Oscillospiraceae > Faecousia. Next base: position 39,847 of record NZ_JAHLPU010000057.1, on the reverse strand, counting down.
AGGGCATGGGCGTCGGCAGCATGCACTTGGGAATGTTCAGCTCCGCCAGGATCTCATCGTCCCATTCCAGGGTATTGATGTTGAAGAGCATAGTCCGGGAGGCGTTGGAATAGTCGGTGACATGGACTTTGCCGCCGGTCAGCTTCCAGATCAGCCAGGTCTCTACGGTACCGAACAGCAGTTCGCCCCGCTCTGCCCGCTCACGGGCGCCGGGAACGTTCTCCAGGATCCAGCGGATCTTGGTGCCGGAGAAGTAGGCATCGATGACCAGACCGGTCTTGGCCCGGAAGGTATCGGTCAGGCCCTTTTCCTTCAGGCTGTCGCAGTACTCACTGGTACGGCGGCACTGCCACACGATGGCATGGTAAACGGGCTCACCGGTGACCTTATCCCAGACGATGGCGGTTTCACGCTGGTTGGTGATACCGATGGCGGCAATGTCGGCAGCGGTGGCACCGATCTTCTGCATTGCTTCCACGGCTACGCCCAACTGGGTAGCCCAGATCTCATTTGCGTCGTGCTCCACCCAGCCGGGTTTGGGGAAGAACTGGGTGAACTCCCGCTGGGAGACGCTGCACATCTCGCCGTGCTCATTGAAGAGAATACAGCGATTGGAAGTTGTGCCGGCGTCCAGTGCCATGATGTACTTTGCCATGGAAAAGTCCTCCTTGTATGATAAAGATTTTACGCAGGGGATTTCTTTGAAACTCTGGACCGATCATCCGCGGCTGGGCAGCGGCTTCTGATGACCGCGTCAGAACTTTCTTACGCATTTGATTATATCAGACAAATTCCATTTCGTCATTAGACAAAATTTCGAAGTTGTCAAAAAGTACAATTATTTTTTTCGTCCATGTGGAATCTTGTTCAATCTGCACACAACCAATCTATGTGTTCCCCGGTGGAATAGAACTGCGCTATGCCGCATTGAAAACGGCGTACACCGCCCGGAACCGCTCCATAAAATCATCCACGTTCACCGCCTCCTGCCGGAGCAGCATGCCCTGAATGGAAAACAGGACGCTCTGGCAGATCACGTCCACCGCGACGCTGCGCTGGTCCCGGTCCTGGCCGGGGCGGTCCGGCAGCAGCCGATCCACCTGGGGGCGGACCTCCAGCAGCATAAGCGCGCACATTCTGTCGTCTCCCAGCTCCCGGGAGATCCGCCGCAGCAGGGGCTTCTGCTCTTTGAGCAGCGTCAGGCCCCGGCGGCACCAGCTTTCCGCGTCCTCCTCCGGGTCAAAGGCCAGAGGCGCGCAGACCTTCTGATAGACGATGAGCTGCAGAACATCGTTGATATCCTGATAGTGGTAATAAAAGCTCTGGCGGTTCATCTGGGTCAGCTCCATGACCTGTTGGACCGTCACACGGCTGCGGGGCTGGGCGGAGATCAGTTCCTCCACCGCGTCGGCGATCCGCTGCTTGGTATTGCTGCACATAAGCCCCTCCTTTACATCTGCCAGACGGCGCTTGCCGTACTGGAAATGGCCAAAGCCCCGGCGTCCAGCGCCTGAAGGACCTCCTGCTTCTCGGTGATGAGTCCCCCCGCCAGAACGGGAAGCCCCGTAAGCGCGCGCACCTTGCGGATGATGCCCGGCATAAGCCCCGGCAAAATGTCGATGGCGTCCGGCCGGAGGTTTTTGACGCTGAGCAGCGAATCCAGCGCCATGGAGTCGATGACGAAGACCCGGAAAATGGTGATCATCTGCAGCTCCTTGGCCCGCTGGATCATATTTACCCGGGTGGAGATAATGCCGTCCGCCCGGGTGGAATTCCGCAGGAAATCCACACAGACTTCCTTGCCGGACAGTCCGGTGATCAGGTCCGCATGGACGATGGCGGTTTTCCCCGCATCCTTGATGCGGCTGACGATGGGCCCGATGCTGCAGATATCCCCATAGAGCACAAACACGATCTGAACATCCGCCTTCAGGCAGCCCTCCAGTCCCGCGTCATCCCGGATGGCCGCAATGATCGGATTTCTCTGCAATGCCTGGTACAGTCCTGCATCCATTCGTTCAGTCCTCCCTTTTTCGCCTGCCGGATACAAAAAGAGCATGGAAAACAGACGGCGCCGTAAACTCCGTTTGTCCCCATGCTCATCACTCCGGGCAAAATATTCTATTTCCTCAAATCCACTCCTATTTTATCATCCGTGCATAAAAATTGCAAGAAAAAGCACGCTTCCTTTGTTGAAAATGTTGCACAAAATATTTTGCGCATTTTGGGTAAATTTGGAGTCCGGTTAAAACCGCTTCCCATTGAAATTTCCGCCCCTCCCCTTTCCCGGGAACGCAAAAAGGGCAGCCGCGAGGGCTGCCCTTGGAGGGATTTTTCAGACGCGCCGCAGGGCGTCGATGGGGTTCAGGTTTGCGGCCTTGGTGGCGGGCAGCAGACCGAAGATCACGCCGATAAGGGTGGAGAACACCACGGCAATGATGATCGCCGGAGCGCTGATGGCCACGGGGATCTGCATCAGGCCGGAGATCAGCTCCGCCAGGCCAATGCCCGTGAGCACACCGATGATGCCGCCGATGCTGGTCAGCACCGCCGCCTCCGTCAAAAACTGCAGCAGGATGCGCTTCTTCTTGGCGCCCAGGGCCTTTTTCAGGCCGATCTCGCTGGTTCGCTCGGTGACGGACACCAGCATGATGTTCATAACGCCGATGCCGCCTACCAGCAGGGAAATGCTGGCGATCCAGACCAGCTGGGTGTTGGTGGATTTGCTCATGTTCTGCAGCTGCTGGGCCTGCTCCAGCATATCGGCGCTGCGGTAGTCAAAGCCCGTATCCGTGCCGATGATCTGCTTTTCCGTCAGCAGATCCGCCGCCTTCTTGCCAACGGAGGCCATAACGTCCGTGTTCTTGACCTTGATGGCCACGCACTGGGGTTCGTCGAACTGATAAAGAGCCGGCCAGATGCTGTCCGGGAAGTAAATGCTGCCGGAACCGTCGTTGGCATAGAGGTAATAGTCGTTCAGGCTGTTGATGGTGGGGGTGAATTCCTCGGCGGGGCCGATGACGCCCACCACCGTGTAGACATCCGAACCGAATTCAATTTCCTTGCCCACGGGGTCCACGCCGCTGAAAAGGCTCTTGGCCGCGGTGCTGTCCACCAGGGCCACCTTCCGGAATTCGGTGTAGTCCTTTCCCGTAAAGCCCCGCCCGGAACGGATCTGCATACCGTAGGCGCTGAAATAGTGGCGGTCCACACCCAGCACGTTGCCGTTAAAGGCGGTATCCAGGTAGAAGAAGCCGTCCGTATAGCTGCGGGAATAGTACAGGGAAACCTCCTCGGCGCCGCTGATATTTTCCAGCTCCTGCCGGGTCTCCTCGGAAATGACCCTTACGGTGTCCGGCAGGGGATTCCAGCTCAGGTCGTACTCGTTGCCGTTCTGGTTCAGAGAAACCGTCACCACATTGTTGCCCGCGCCGATCAGGTTTTCCTTGATCTGCTCGTTGGTGCCCTTGATGGTGGAGACGATGGTGATGATGGCGGCGATGCCGATGATGATGCCCAGCATGGTCAGAATGCTGCGCAGTTTATGGCTCCAGATGCCCTCGAAGGCAAGATGAATATTTTCAAGCATATTGTCCTGCCTCCTTAGTTGCTGTCGTACAGTGTGGAGTAGTCGCCCTGCTCCGTGGGAACGCCGGGCTTGACGTTCTTGCCGTAGGGGAAGGCGATCAGATCATCCATGGTGATGCCGGAGAGGATCTGGGTGTAGCTGCCCCAGACGCTCTTGCCGGTGACCACGTCCCGCCGCTCCAGCTTGCCGTTTTCCCCCTGGACATACACAAAGCTGGCCCCCTGCTCCGTGCGCAGGAAGGGATTACTCAGGTAGATGCCGTCGGTGGAATCCGACAGGGAGTACTCCATATCCACGTAGTATCCGGGCACCAGGTCCGCGTCCTCGTCCACCAGCACGGTGAAGGGATAGAAGCTGGCGTTGGGATTGTTATTGCTGCTGTAATAGGTGGCGGTGGAGGGGAAGTCGCCGATGGACTGGACGGTGCCGGTGCAGGAGGTGCCGTTGCGCCAATCCGTAATGGTCACTTCGCTGCCAAGCTCCAGCTTGTCCCGCTCCAACTCGCTGACGGTGCCGGTGACATAGTAGCCGCCGCCGCCGGAGACCTTGATGATGGGGGTCTGGTTGGCCCGGGCCTCCTCTTCCGTCAGCACGGAGACCACGGTGCCGTCCACCTCGGCGTAGACGTTGCCGTCGTCCGCTTCTTTCTTGGCAATGTTGTACTCCGCCTCGGCGATCTTGATCTGGTACTCCACATCCAGGATCTTCTTCTGCTGCTCTTCCTTCATCCGGACGATCTCTTCCAGGGTGTAGGTGGGGCCGGGATCCGGCTCCGGATCAGGATCCGGTTCCGGCTCTGCCGGGCGGGTATAGTCGTAGCAGCCGGAGGCATCAAAGGGCACAAACAGGAAGCTGCCGCCGCTGAAATAGACGTGCATGCCCTGAAATACCGCATTGCTGCCCAGGGTCATATTGCCGGCGGTGGACTTGAGGATCATATAGTAGTCGGAAACGGCGTAGTCCTCCGGCGCGGGCTTCTTCGGCTCCGCAGGGGCCTCGCCCTTGTCGTCGGACGTATCTGCCTCCCAGGCGGCATAGGCCTGCTGATACGCGGCGTATGCCTCGTCGTAGGCGTTCAGCGCCTGGGTATAGCGGCAGCGCTGCAAAAAGCTTGCCATTTCCGCCGCCAGATCCGTATCCATGACCGTATTGGTCTTGGTCCAGAGGATCAGCGGGCTGTCGGTGCTGCTGCCGTCGGCCCCATAGGTATTCAACCACTCCTCCACGGCCACATCTCCCCGGGAACCGTAGTCCGGGTAGTGCTCGTAGCCGAAGAGCTCGCCCTGGCCGGAGCCGCCGGTGCCGCCGTCGTCCTGCCGGGGGGTATAGGGGGTGTAGTTCCGGATCTGCTGGAGTTTGTCCTGCTCGTCCTGGAGCTGCAGCTTCAGCTGCTCCACGGCCAGGCGCTTCTTTTCCAGGGCCAGATCCGTCAGGGTGGTATCGAAGGACAGCAGCAGGTCGCCCTTTTTGACCTTGTCCCCCTGCTTTACCTCCACCCCGGTGATGGTCTGGGTATCGGAGAGCATAACGGTCTGGATGTTGTCCGCCCGGACCAGTCCGGAGGTGGACTGGCGGTCGCCCCAGTAGTCCGTCATGCCGCAGATATCGAAATTGTAGACGTACACCGGCTTGCTGCCGCCCTTGGCGGCGGCGGCAAAAATGCCCGCCCCGATGCCGGCCACGGCCAGCACGGAAGCGCCGATGACAATGGCCTTCTTGGGTAACTTAAGCTTCATCTTCGCCGCCTCCTGTCTGGGTCGTCAGCAGCTCGCCGTCCAGAATGTGATAGACCTTTTTGGCCCGCTTGGCAATGTCCGGGTCGTGGGTGATCATGAGAATGGTCATGCCGTCGGCGCTGAGCTTGTCGAAAATATCCATGACCTGAGCGCCGGACTTGGTATCCAGGGCGCCGGTGGGCTCATCGGCTAAAAGCAGGGCCGGCTTTGTCACCATGGCCCGGGCAATGGCCACTCGCTGGCACTGGCCGCCGGACATCTGATTGGGCAGGAAGTGGATCCGGTCCTCCAGGCCCACAACGCCCAGGGATTCCGCCGCCCGCTCCCGGCGCTCCTTCAGGGGAACGTCGGCATACAGCAGGGGCAGGGCCACATTGTCCACGGCGTCCATTTTGGGCATCAGATAATAGCTCTGGAAGACAAAGCCGATGTACTTGTTCCGCACCTCGGCCAGGTCGTCATCCTTCAGGTCGTGCAGGTTTTTCCCGTCCAGCACGTATTCCCCGGAGGTTGGCACGTCCAGGCAGCCGATGATGTTCATCAAGGTGCTTTTGCCGGAGCCGGAGGGGCCCATAATGGCGATATAATCCCCCTGCTCCACCTCCAGGCAGACATTTTTCAACACCCGCACTGGCTCCTTGCCCTGGATATAGTCCTTGCAGATGTCGGTAAGCTTGAGAATGCTCACTTAGCCCACACCGCCTTCCGGTTCGGTCTCGGCGGCCTGGGATTCCTCGCCGACAACGGGGGTCTCCTCGGGTACGGAGACTTCGGCATTGTCCATACCGGCATCCACGCCGCCCATGTCCACGCCGTCCATGCCTGCGTCCACGCCGCCCATGTCCGCGCCGTCCATACCGGCATCCATGCCGCCCATGTCAACGCCGCCGTCCATACCGGCATCCATGCCGTCCATGCCTTCGCCGCCCTCTTCTTCCTCATAGGTCACGGGGGTGTGGCTGGTGGGCGCGCCCACATGGCAGTACTGCTCGTCCGGGAAGGCAATGTAATCCGTCTCGGCAAGGCCGTCGGTGACAACGTAGTTGTCCGTATTCTCATTGTAGCTGCCCAGGGTGACGGCCCGCTTTTCCAGCTTGCCGTGGCTGTTCTCCGCCCAGACGTAGGCGCTGCCGTCGTCCTCATAGCAGAGATAGGCGCTGCTGACGATGACGCCGGTCTCGTCGTCCCCCTCGGTATAGCGCTCCATGTACAGGTGCTGGCCCATGATGAGGCCGTCTACGCTGTCCAGCTCCACATAGAAGGGGTATTTGCTGGCCATATTGGAGGAGTCGCTGCCGATGATATAATAGCCGTTATTGTCGTTCTTCACCGGGTTTTCATAGTCCACCAGGGTCACGGTGCCGTACCAGACCTTGCTGCTGTCCTGCCGGGAGGTGAGCTTGATGCGGTCGCCCTCAGAGATCGTGCCCTGCTGCAGCTCGCCGATGGTGCCCTTCACCCGGTAGGCGCCCGCCTGCTGGATGGTGATATAGGCGGCGGGGTTGCCCTGGCTGTCGGTGCCGCTTTCGTTGATGGACTGGATGCGGCCCGCCACGGGGGCGGTGATGGTGGCGTTCTCCAGCAGCTGCTTGGCCTTCTCCAGTTCCGCCTCTTTGGTCTTCAGGTTCAGCTCCGCTTCCTTCTGGCTGACCTGGGCGGACTGGATCTGGATGGTATACTGGAGCTTCTGGTTGGCGCCGACCTTTTCCCGCTCCCGTTCCAGCTCGCCGATCTGGGTATCATAGTCCTCCAGGCTGGCGCTGAGCTGCTCCCGCTCCAGATCCAGCTTGTCCGCATTCAGCTGCAGCTGATCCGTATCGTAGGAAAACAAAGGGTCGCCTTCCTTGACGTCCTGGCCTTCCTTGACCATCAGCTCCGCCACCTGCTTGTCACTGTCTTTTTTGATCTCCGTCAGATTCTCGGATACCACCAGTCCGGAAAACCGGTCCTGAGAGGATACTCCCGTCAGGCTGGAGACCTGCTGTACATACACAGCCTTGTCCTTGCTGCCGCAGCCGGTCAGAACCAGCCCCAGGGCCAGGCACAGGGCAGCGGCAGAAGCAATTGTCCGTTTCATATTCAAATCCTCCTATGAAAAAGGGTCTTTTCTCACGCTCCAATCATACGAAAATCGAGTTCAAAAGTCAACGCCCCGCAGGTTAAATCTTCTTTAAGGTTTTGGCAGCGTGTCAAAAAAGCCTCGCAGAGTTTGCCGACGGAAGTCGGCAAATAAAGTTAAATCATTTTCTGTCGGGGCGTGTACCTGGGAGTTAATGTGTAAAGGGGGCTTTTTGCTCTCTAATACACAACGGCTGGCGGCTCATTTGTGGTAAAGTGAATCAACCAACCGAAAGAAGGACAGACGAAAAACAAACAGGGACATGACGTGCCGATGGGCAATCATGTCCCTATTTTACAGTCCTACAAATAAGAAGTTTTCTTAGTGTTTTCTCTTTATGAGCATAGAAATCAGCATAGCTACGATTCCCAAGAATAAGTAAACCAACGCATATAATATAAATGCTTTTTCGCCCATATCAAAAAACAACCATGTTCCAGCAAGAAAGAATAACGCTGTAAGAACTGGCGACACCCATAATTTTTTTATATCCTTACCAGCATATACTCCAGCACAAATTGCGTAAATTGGATTCACTGCAAAAAACAGAATAAAGCAAGCTGCCATTCCACCATCGCCTGGTATAAAGGTAACTGCAAGCCAAGGCAATGCCAACATAATTACTACCAACGATATTATCCAAGGCACAAGTTTTTTCACAAGCTCATGGCTCCTTTCCAAATCAAAATTAGTCGCTTCGTCAATCCTATTGAAATTATAACACACAGAGGAAACGGCTTCAAGCTGTCCTTATCCCTTGGAATAAATATTCTACTGACAGAAAATACATCTCAGGCTGCAAGTGTGCGAATTGTTCGCCATAGGCGAACAATTCGAGCACGCAGCAGACTGCGACAGTCTGAAAAGGGGCGGCAAGTTGCTGCCCCCTTTTGGGTGTTCTTTTACGCCTGCGGCGTGACTGTTACGATGCGGCCGGTGCGGGCGGAGGCGCGGTGGGATATGGAGATCACGGTGCGGTTCTCGGAAACCCGGTTCAGTGCCTCCAGAACCATGTGCTCCGTTTCCGCGTCCAGGTTGGCGGTGATCTCGTCCAGCAGCAGCAGCTTTGGATCCGTCACTGCCGCCCGGGCGATGGACAGCAGCTGCCACTGGCCCTGGGAGAACAGTTCCGGGGCGCAGGGGGTATCGAAGCCTTTGTCCAGAGCCTCAATGGTTTTCAAAAGGCCCACCAGCTCCGCGGCTTTGCGAACCTGCGCCTCCGTGATTCGGTCATCATACAGCGTGATCTGCTCCCGGACGGTACCGGGGACCATATGGAAGCTCTGCTCCACATAGCCGATCAGGTACCGCTTATCCCCCTCGGGGATCTTCTCCGCCGGGATGCCGAAGAGCAGCGCCTGCCCTGCCTTGGGCGGGTACAGCCCCAGCAGCAGCTTCAGCACCGTGCTCTTGCCCGCGCCGGTCCTGCCAGCCAGGGTCACCTGCTCCCCGGCTTCCACCCGCAGGGAGACATTTTGCAGCACATCCTTTTCGTCATAGCCGAAGGTCACGTTCCGCAGCTCCGCGGCGGCGGCTCCAGATACCGGCTCTGTGGTTTCCGGCGGCATGCTCCGCTCCGGCTCGGCCAGAATTTCGTCAATGCGCCGCACGCCCGCCATGGCGGACTGAATGGCCTGAATTTCCATACCCAGACTCTCCACAGGGGTGAATATCTGGCTGATGTAGCCGATGACCGCCACCGCTGTACCGGCAGACATACCGAAGACCCGCAGCACCGAGGCATCCCCCGTAGCGGACAGCAGCATAACGATGCCAACCATCAGCGCATTCAGGATCAGAATAATCGGGGAATAAATGGCGTCATAGAAGTTGGTCTTCTCCATGGCCCCGTAGCTCTGGCCAATGAAGCAATCGTAGCGGGCGCACATATAGCGCTCCTTGCCCAGAGCATGGATGGTGCGGATATTGTGCAGCGTCTGGGGTACAAAGGCAGAGGCCCGGCCCACGGCCCTTCTGTTTTCCAGCTGAGCCTTCAGCATATTCTTCTGCACATACCGTGTGAAGGCAAACAGTACCGGCAGCAGGCACAGCAGCACAAGGCACAATCCCGGATTCTTCCGGCTCAGCACTGCCAGAATGCTGACGATTTTGCACAGGTCGGCAAACATGCTGATGATGCCCGCGCTGAACAGGTTTTCCACCGTATCCACATCGCCAACGAACCTGGCGGCCAACTCGCCGGGATCCCGGACGGCCAAAGCGCCGGAGGTCAGGCGGGTCAGCTTTTCCATCATGCGGCTGCGCAGACCATGGGTGATCTTCTGGCCGAAGACGGTCAGAAGGCTCTCCCGGGCGGATTCCAGCAGCCCCGTCAAAGCCAGAAGGCCAAAATACAGCACCACATTGCCGAGGGACGCGGCCACGCCGGAGGTCAGATCGTCCACGATTTTCGCCAGCAGCAGCGGGGGCAGCAAAGCCGAAACCACAGCGCCCACCACCGTAACCAGTATGGCAAGGGAAAGGCATGTCTGGTGCTTCACCGTCTCCAGAAGCACGGTGCGGATATTCTTCACGTTACGCATGGACCTTGCCTCCCTCCTGCTCTGCCATGAGAGCGGCGTACTCGGGCAGCTTTTGCAGCAATTCTTCATGGGTCCCGGCGGTCACACGGCCCGCCTCCATCCAGAGCACCTGGTCAAATTCCGGGAACAGGTACAGCCGGTGGGAGATCAGCAGCACAATGCTGTCCCCCGCGATCTCCCGCAGGGATGCAAATATCTGTTTTTCCGTGGGACGGTCCAATGCCGAAAAGGGGTCGTCCAGAATAAGCACCGGGCGCTTGTGGTACAAAGTCCGCGCCAGTGCCAGCCGCTGGGCCTGACCACCGGAAAGGCGATGGCCTTCAGGACCCACCAGAGTATCAAGGCCCAGTTCCATTTCCGCCACTTCCCGGTCCAGCCGCACCGCCCGCAGGTATGGCATAGGGTCTTTCGTATCACCCATGCAGATGTTTTCCTTTACGGAGGCGCTGAGCAGCTCCGGGTCATGGCCCAGGTAGCCGAAGACAGCGCTGCGCTGCTCCTTCGTCAGTTCCCGGTCCTCCTGTCCGGCGAAGGTAATGGAACCACTGTAGGGCAGCTCACAGAGAAATGCCTTGCCCAAGGTGGATTTTCCGCAGGCCACCGGCCCCGTAACGCCGATGATCTGCCCGGGTTTGGCAGAGAAGCTCACATCATGCAGTAGCTCCTCTGCCCCGGGGTAGGCAAAGCACAGATTTTCCACATTCAGTGTGGCCGGTGCTTCCGGGGTCACGGATTCCGGCAGTTCCTCTTCTTGTCCCGCCAGAATGGGCTTGACCCTCCGCCAGGACACCTGGGCCTTATGCACCGCGTTGAATAGCTTTGCCGCGCTTGAGGCTTTTTTTGCCAGCTTCGTAAAGCAGGCGAGGAAAGTGGTAAAGGCCGCGATATCCCAACTGCTCCAGCCGGTGCCCGTTACGTTTTTCTGGCCGAACCAAACAAGAAACGGCACGCCCAGCAGGGCAATGGAACGGTAAATGGGCGTCATTGCCGTGTTCCAGACGTTGGCCCGGATGGCGGCGCTTTCGTAGGAGTCCAGGTTCTGCTCATAGGCCAGACGCCTGTCTTCCTCCCTGCCGAAGACCCGGTAGGTCAGGGCGTTTCTCGCCCGGTCCAATGTGGCGGCGTTCAGAGCGGCAGCCTGCTCCTTGCCGCGTTCGCCGGTTTTCTGAACGACCCTCTTCAGCTTCTCCGCCGCGGCGTAGGAAATGGGCGGGAAAACCATGCAGATCAGGGCCAGCCGCCAGTCGTAGCACAGCAGCATGCAGCCATAGGCAAGCAACGCAACGCCTGTATCGAACAGTTCCGTGGTGAACTTACGCATACCCTCCACACAGTCGTCCACATCGCTGATGGCCTTGGTCATGACGCTGCCCGCCCCCTCTGCCGTCAGGCTCTCCCGGCTCCGGGTCACCAGCTTTGCATAGAGAATCTGCTTCATGCGGCGGCTGACGTTGTTGGCAAACCGGCGGACATAAAACCGCTTGAAATACCGGCTTCCCTGGACGATCAGAACCGTCACCACATAACACAGGGCCAGCACGGCCATCCGCTTCATTGTGCCGCTGCCCGTGAGGATATCCACAAGCTCACCGGTCATCTTGCCCTCAAACCAGGGCCCCGCCAGCAGGCCGATATTGTAAATCAGGCCGGAGGCAGTCACAAAAAGCAGCACCTTCCACTCTGCCAGGAAGTAATCCTTTACCCGGTCCGGCCGAAAGGTCTTATCCCTCATGCTCTTCCTCCTTTTCCAGCAGTTCCGCCACATCCCGGAAATCCGCCTGCCGTTGGGCCTTGCTCTTCCGGTATAGCTTATCCAGCGTCCGGCAGAATTGTTTCCGTTCTTCTTCCTCCAGGTCAGACAGCAGCCAGGTGTAGAACACTTCCTCAATATGGGCCTTGGAATTCCGCAGCCCCTCCGCCGCCTCGGTGGCGTACAGCAGCTGACTGCGCCCATCGGCGGGATTGGGTCTGCGGATCAGATAGCCCTTGTTCTCCAGACTGGCCACCCGTTTGGCTGCCGCCCCCTTGTCCATATTCAGCGCCTGTACCACCTGGGTCTGGGTCATGCCGGGATTGTGCCGCACCAGATGGATCACGTCAAACTCCGCCGTGCCCACGCCCTCCCGGCGCATGCTCCGCACGGTGAACTTCCCCACCTCCCGGGCAATTTTGGTAATCTTCCTGCCGGCTGCGTCCATATATTGATTTCTCCTTTTGTTGTATGTTCAACTAACTAGATGATAGCACAACCAGTTTCTGATGTCAATGCCTGCCGGATACAGATTGCTTCTTCCGGTTATCACGGAGCGGCAAGACCGATCGGACCGCCGCGAAAAAATTTCAGGGGCGGCAGATTGCCGCCCCTGATGGGAAACCTGTTTTGCGCCAGCTCCGGTAGGAGCTTAGCTTTTCTGGAGCTGCTGTTTGCGGAACTGGAGAGTATAGAGCTGGTAGTACCTGCCCTTCAGATGCAGAAGCTCCTGATGGGTGCCCTGCTCCATGATCTCGCCGTGGGACAGCAGAATAATGTTGTCCGCGTGCTGGATGGTGCTCAGGCGATGTGCCACGATCAGCATGGTGCCGATGTTCTTCATCTTCTCCAGAGAGTCCTGAATGAGGACCTCTGTCTCCGTATCGATGTTGGCGGTGGCCTCGTCCAGAATCATGACGGAGGGCTTATGCAGGATGGTCCGGGCGAAGCTCAGCAGCTGCCGCTGTCCGGCGGAGAAGTTGTTGCCCTGCTCCCGGACAGTCTCGTCCAGACCGCCGTCCAGCTTTTTGATGAAGCCTTCGGCGTTCACATACCGGCAAGCCTGCCAAACGTCCTCGTCCGTTACATTATCGGACCGCAGAACAATGTTGCTGCGGATGTCTCCCGCGAACAGGAACACATCCTGAAGCATCTGGCCGAAATGGCTGCGCAGAGAGGCGATCCTGATGTGTCTGATGTCGATGCCGTCAATCAGGATCTGGCCCTTCTGGATATCGTAATTCCGGCAAATCAGGTTCAGAATGGTGGATTTTCCGGAACCGGTCGCGCCCACAAAGGCCACGGTCTGTTTGGGGTATACATGGAAGGAAACGCCCTTCAGAACCCATTCGCCGGGGTTGTAAGCAAACCATACATCTTTGAACTCAATTTCGCCCTTGATCTCCTTCAGCTCAATGGCATCCGGCTCATCCACCACCTCGGGAACCATGTCCAGAATGGTGAATATTTTCTCCGCCGCGGCAAAGGACTGCTCCAGCATATCAAACTGCTCCGCCAGAGCCTGAATGGGATTAAAGAACCGGGAGATATACATATAGAACGCGACCACGGTTTCGCTGGTAATGATCTGGCCCAGGAACGTCGTGTCCTGGATATAGCCCTTGCAGCCGATATAGAAGAGGAACAGATTGGAAGTGACGAACAGCATATACACCATGGGCCGGAAAATGCCGAAGACGAACATCCGGTTCATCTTGGTCTTTTCCAGGCGCTTGCTGCGGACCAGAAATTCGTCCATTTTCCGCTGTTCCTGATTGAAGATCTGGGTAACCTTCATGCCGGAGAGGTTTTCGGACAGGTAGGTGTTCACGTCCGTCCGGGCGTTATTGACCGTGCGGTGGACATGGCGCGAGAACTTCTGGAAGATGATGGTAAAGAGCACCAGAAACGGTACAAAGCACAGGACCATCAGCGTCAGAGCGTAGTTCAAAATCAGCATTGCCGCCAGCACACCGATGATCACCAGAGAGTTCTTCGCCAGGGTCACCAGAATGTTGGTGAACAGATAGCTGATGGAGTTAGGGTCATTGGTGACTCTCGTCACCAGCTTGCCCACGGGGATCTGGTTCAGCTGCGCGTGGGACAGCTTCTCAATGTGGGTGAAGGTATCCAGACGGATCTGAGACAGGATTTTCTGGCCGGTCTTCTGCAAAATCATTGCCTGGAAATAGGTGCAGACCATGGATACCACCAGAATGCCCGCATATACAGCCACCAGAGAATAGAGCTGAGAAAGCTCGAAGTTCTTCTTGATGGTGCCCTGAATGTCCGCCACCAGCAGGGGCGACACCACGTCATAGGCGATGGACACCAGCATAATGATAAATACGATGAAAAAGTCCTTTTTATAGGGCTTGGCATAGCTGAGCAGCCGCCTGATGATCTCGCCGTCGGACATATGCCGCTCGCTGGTCTCCGCTTTGGTCTTGCGTTTCAAGACGGCATAGGCCGCCAGGAACAGGATCGTAAACATGCCGATCACGGCGCAGACGATGAGCAGAGGAAGATACTCACACATTGACCGCACCTCCTTCTTCCTCCAGCCGCTGCAGGTCTACCATCTTGCGGTAGGCTGGGTTGGTTGCGTACAGATGGTCATGGGTGTCAAAGCCCGCAAGACGGCCGCCCTCAATAAACAGCACCTTGTCCATCTGCTCAACGGTGGAAATGCGGTGGGCAATGAGAATGGTGGTCTTGCCAGCCCGGGTGGCGCGCAGATTGTCCAGAATGGCCTTTTCCGTCTTAGTGTCCACCGCGGACACGGAATCGTCCAGAATCAGAATGGGAGCGTCCTTCATCAGTGCCCGGGCAATGGAGATACGCTGCTTCTGGCCGCCGGAGACGGTAACGCCCCGCTCGCCCAGTACGGTCTGGTAGCCCATCTGGAATTCGGAGATGTTCCCGTCGATGTCCGCCAGCTTGGCGGCCCGGCGGATCTCCTCGGAGACGGTTTCGGACTTGCCGAAGGCGATGTTGTTCTCAATGGTATCCGAGAACAGGAAATTGTCCTGGGGCACATAGCCGCAGGCATCACGGACGGAGCGGATGGACAGATCGTTCACATCCTTGCCGTCCAGGAACAGCTGGCCATCGCTTACATTATAGGTACGCAGGATCAAATCCACCAGCGTGGTCTTGCCGGAGCCGGTTTTGCCAAGCAGACCGATGCTCTCGCCGGGATGGATGGTAAAGGACACATGCTCCAGAGCGGGTACGTCTCCGTCGGGATAGGTAAAGCTCAGGTCCCGGAACTCGATCTCACCCTTTGGATCCGTCAGCTGCTGAACACCGGGGCGGTCGAAGACATTTCTGGGTGCGTCCAGCAGCTCACTGATGCGCTTCAGAGACGCCTTGCCCCGGGATGTCATGTCGATCAGGTCGGCCACAGCCATAATGGGCCAGACCACGGCGTTGAAATAGCCGATGAACTCCATAAGCTGACCGGCGTTGAACTGTCCCCTGTACACCAGATAGCCGCCGTAGCCCAGAATCACACAGATAACGCTTTCCACAAAAGTCATGACCAGAATCCGCAGCAGAACGGCGGTCTTGGTGAAGTCAATGTTGGAAACCTCGCTGTCCCGGTTCAGCTTTTCAAAGGCCATCAGCTCCTTGGCCTCCTTCACAAAGGCCTTGATGACTGCGATACCGGAAAAGCTCTCCTGGGCAAAGTCGGACAGATCGGAGAAGCACTTCTGCCGGTAGTCCCACTTTCTGGTCATGTTTTTGCCCACCAACGTAGCGCTGGCGAACAGCAGGCCCATGGGAATCAGGGACAGAACGGTAAGCAGATGGTCCATGCGCCACATTTTGGTAATGGCCAGAGAGCACAGAATGATGGGGTCAAAGAACTGCATGAAGCCCCAACCATAGCACTCCTGAACGGTATCCAGGTCGTTGGTAAACAGACTCATCAGGTTGCCGACTTTGTTCACCTGATAGTATTCCCGGCTCAGATCCTCCGCATGGCGGAACATCTTGTCCCGCAGGTCGGTTTCCACCTTGGTTGCCGCGCCGAAGATGGCAACGCGCCACAAAAAGCGGCCGAAGACAATGGCAAGAATAATTCCCACCATGGGCATGCAGATCCGGTCCAGCAGAAACGCCATATCAAAGGGTATCTGAACGCCGTTTTCCACAATATACCCCTGATTCAGGCCGTTGATGACCAGCTGATAGATCTCAGGCACCTTCAGCTGCAGATAGTCCACAGTAAACAGCGCCAGCAGACCCGCCAGCAGCGCCAGTGCGTACCTGCGGTAATAGACGTTGATATGCTTGCCGAAAATCAAGAAAATCCCTCCCTCTCTTTTCCTCCAAAATCGCCCCCGGAACGGAGTATTCCGGGAGCGGCGGACAAATTTCCACTATCATAGCACAAACATTCGTTTTGTGCAAGAAGAATTGTTAAAAAAGTTTTACCTGTACGTTCTTCCAAAAACGCCTGTTGACATTTTCCCTTCCCTGTGCTATCATTTAGTTCAAACGTGAATAATTCAAATTTGAACAAAGGAGCATCCCATGCATTTTGTCTACGAACTCACCCGCAAAATCCTGGCGGGCTACGATCAGGTCTGCGGCCAGTTCTGCCATGAGCAGGACATTGCCCGAACTTCTTTTGACATTCTGCTGTTTCTGGCCAACAATCCGAAATGCGACACCGCCCGGGACATTGTGGAAGTGCGGCATTTGAAGGCCAATCTGGTTTCCATCCACCTGGACCGGCTGGAGGCAGAAGGATACATCACCCGCGCCTCCGTGCAAGGCGACCGCCGGAAGCGGGCGCTGCGCCTGACAGAAAAAGCCGCCCCCATCATAGCGGCAGGCCGGAAATTACAGCGGGACTTCTTTGCCCGGTTGGAGGAAAACGTAAATGACGCCGACAAGGCCGCCCTTCTGCGGGCCTTGGAGACCATGAACCAAAATATGGATAAACTATTGGAGGAACGGAACTGAAATGCAGATTTTATTCACCATTCTCGTCATCTTTTTCGCCGGTATGGGCGCAGGGCTCGGCACAGGCTTTGCCGGCATGAGCGCCGCGGCGGTCATCAGCCCCATGCTCATCACCTTTTTACACATGGACCCCTATATGGCCGTGGGTATCGCCCTCTCCTCAGACGTGCTGGCCAGTGCCGTATCCGCCTACACCTACGGGAAAAATAAAAATCTGGACATCCGCAACGGCCTGATTATGATGGTCTCCGTGCTGACCTTCACCGTCATCGGCAGCTATATCGCCAGTCTGGTGCCCTCCCGGACCATGGGCAGTTTTTCCGTTTTCATGACCTTCCTGCTGGGCGTGAAGTTTATTGTCCGTCCCGTCATGACCACCAAGGAGGCCATGCAGGGAGTGTCTCCCAGAAAGCGGGCCATTCAGTCCCTGGTTTGCGGCTGCCTGATTGGCTTTATCTGCGGCTTTGTCGGAGCCGGCGGCGGCATGATGATGCTGCTGATTCTGACCAGCGTTCTGGGCTATGAGCTGAAGACCGCTGTGGGCACCAGCGTATTCATCATGACCTTTACGGCCCTCACCGGCGCCGTTTCTCACTTCACCATCGGCGGCGCTCCGGACTGGACAGTCTTCGCTCTGTGCGTTGTATTCACCCTGCTCTGGGCCCGCATCGCCGCGGTCTTTGCCAACAGAGCAACACCCAAGACTCTGAACCGGGCCACCGGCGTGATTCTGGTGGTACTGGGTCTGGTGGTACTGATTTTCGGCGCGATGGCATAAAAAATTCCCGCGGTATATCCGGCCGGAAATTCCGGTCTCGATGCACCGTATGGATATTTTTTGCATTCTCAGAGAGCATCAAACAGAATGTTCCCATTGTGTTAGTTTTCTCATATTGACTATAACCCTGTCCGCATTTCAGCTGGGTCCCTCCGGGGGCCCCTTTCTTGTCCCGCCAAGGGGCTTAAGGCTTCCCCTCCGGGGAAGCTGGCTCGGCGAAGCCGAGACTGAAGAGGGACAGTAAAGGGTGACTCCTTTTGCAATGTCTCGGCGAATTCGTACACCCTTCAATCAGAACTTTCTAATCAAGGTCATACGAATTCGCCGAAAACAGCACCGTATTCAGGCTTGTACCGTCCCTCTTTCGTCACGGCCTGCGGCCGTGCCACCTTCCCCGGAGGGGAAGGCTTTCTTGCGACGCACCTTTCTCCTTAAGCCGCATTCTTGCGGAGCTTCTTGGCGGGACAAGAAAGGGGCCCCCGGAGGGACCCGGCCTATGGACGGACAAGGCCCTTGTCTAAAATGTTATTTATCCAGCACCAGCTTAAACGCGCCGTAGGCGCCGGCGTCGTTGCCCAGGTTGGCCAGGGCGAATTTCACGCCGGAAGCGGCATGGAAGACGTACTTGTGAAAATAGGGGGCGATGCCGTCCAGCAGCACCTGGCCGGCCTTGCTGACGCCGCCGCCGATGACCACGGCCTCAGGGTCGATGACGGAACAGGTGGAGCCCAGGAACTGGCCCATGTAGTCAAAATAAGTATCCAGAATTTCCAGAGCCACCTGATCCCCGGCCTTTCCGGCGTCAAAAACGTCCCGGCAGGTCAGGTCTTCCAGCTCCCGCAGGGTGGAAGCCACTCCGTCCTTCTCCAATCTCTGATGGGCCAGCCGGACAATACCGGTTGCGGAGCAGTACTGCTCCACGCAGCCCCGCTTGCCGCAGCCGCAGATGGCGGTCTCCTTGGGATTCAGGACCATGTGGCCCAACTCGCCGCCGGCGCCATGGGTGCCGTTCAGAAGTTTGCCGTCCAGAATGATGCCGCCGCCAACGCCGGTTCCCAGCGTGATGAAGATCACGTTCTGGCTGCCCTTGCCGCCGCCGACCCAATATTCGCCCAGAGCCGCCACATTGGCGTCGTTGCTGGCCTTCACGGGAAGTCCTGTCAGCTTGGACAGTTCCTCCTCGATAGGCACGATGCCCCAGCCCAGGTTTACGCATCTGTTCACAACGCCGTTTACGACAGCGCCGGGGACGCCGATGCCGATGCCCAGCAGTTCCGTGTCCGCAATGTTCTTTTCCTTCCGGTAGCGGTTCACCGCATCGGCAATATCAGGGATGATGTTCTCGCCGCCGTTATCTCTTCTTGTGGGGATTTCCCACTTGTCAAGCATGGTACCGGTTTCGTCAAAGTAAGCGATCTTCACGGTGGTGCCGCCCAGATCTACGCCAAAGCCATATTTCATAGAGAAGCCTCCTTGTTTTTTCTTTTTTCCCTATTATAGCGGATTCTTTCGAAAAAAGGAAGAGGGAAGCGTCCAAAACTTTAAGTTTTCCCGTATGGAATCTTAATATCCCCTTAAGTCCCGTGACATTTTGTTTACGATATGTTACAATTCAATCTGGAAAGAATTTCCAAGAATGTGTAAAGGAGGCCCCAAAATGAACGCTTTTCTCAAACGGCTGGTCTGCGGCGGCTTGATCCTGTGCGTACTTCTCGTTGGCTGCGCCGCCGGTGTGCGCACATCCCAGCGGGAGGAGCTGCCCGTATTCACCAAAGAACCCACCGCGGCCCGGAGCGAAATGCCCTGCGGACTGCGCCAATAATAAGGAGAAGAAACATGAACTGGAAATTAAACTGGAAACCTTTGTTCGCCGGTCTTCTGGCAGCGGGTCTGCTTTCCGGCTGTGCCGCCGGCGCTGGCCCTGTCCAGACTCTGCCGGCCATCGACCCGCAGCCTGCCCCCACGGAGACGGCACGGAATGTGACCGTGAATTCTGTCCGGGAGCTGACGGACGCCATCGCCCCCGGTGCGGTGATCACCCTGCCGGAGGGACTTCTTAAGCTGGATCCCGGCGAGGATCTGGACACCGGCAACGAATACTGCTGGTGGCAGAGCGTATACGATGGCTATGAGCTGGTGATCTCCGGCGTGGACGGTCTGACCATTCAGGGCGCCGGTGTGGACGCCACCCGTGTCCAGACGGATCCCCGCTATGCGGCGGTGCTGAAATTTGAGAACTGTCAGGATCTGAAGCTCCAGGGCTTCACCGCCGGACATACGGAAATGGCCCAGGCCTGCGAGGGCAACGTCATAAATCTGGGCGACTGCCGGAATGTATCGCTGCAGGATCTGGGACTCTTCGGCTGCGGCAACACCGGCGTTTATGCCGAGCTGTGCGAAAATCTGACCGTGCGGAACTGCGATATCTACAGTTGTTCTTCCATGGGTCTGAACCTGGGTCAGGTCAAGGGCTGTAAGATCACCGGCTGCACCATCCGGGACCTGGGTGAGCAGGGCAGCGAGGCCTTCTGCGCCGTCCTGGCCTGGGAAGGCTCCGATCTGTCCATTGAGGACACGGTTTTCTCCGGGAACTATGCCTCCAGCCTTCTGAGTCTGAGCCAGGACGCCGCGGTCTCCGGCTGCACCTTTAAGAATAACGCTCTTTCCGATGCCGTCTTCGCCGTTTCCAGCAGCATGAATCAGGAATTTGCGACCCTGACTCTGGAGAATTGTCTGGGCCAGGACAACAAGGCCTGGGCCTGGACCCGCACGGACGCGGGCTGCGACGTTGTGGACGAAACCGGCAATTCTCTGGATGACGCGGCGCTGAACAAGATGTTCGGCACCGTGGCCGAAACCGTAACGGAGCCAACCCAGCCTCAGCAGACCGTCACCGTTACCAACACGGACGAATTTCTGGCAGCCATCGGCTCCAACAGGGAAATCGTCATTGACTGCCCGGAGCTGGATCTGAGTCAGGCCGCGGACTACGGCCAAAATGGCGAGAGCAGCTGCTACAGCTGGGATGATCCCCTTGACGGCCCTCAGCTGACCATTCAGAATGTGGACAACCTGACCATCCGGGGCAAGGATGGCAAGGACGCGAATCTCATTTCCGCGGTGCCCCGGTATGCCCAGGTGCTGTCCTTCCGGAACTGCACCAACGTGACCATAAAGGACCTGACCGCGGGCCATACCAAGGAGCCGGGAATCTGCATGGGCGGCGTTCTGGAATTTCAGAACTGTTCCAACGTGACCGTTTCCGGCACGGGGCTCTTCGGCTGCGGAACCATTGGCGTTGATGCCATTATGAGCCGGAATCTGGACATCCGGGACAACGAGATCTACGAGTGCTCCTTCGGCGGCGTCCGGCTGAACTCCAGCCGGAATGTGACCATGGAGAATAACGATTTTCACGACCTGGGCGGCGAATATGTGGGCTTTGTTTACAACGTCTCCGCCGACTGTGAAGACGTCACCTTCAACGGCACCCAACTGGCCCCGGGAGATCAGCTGGAATATCACAAGTAATTATTTATTGTATACGCAGAACCGTCCGTTTGGTTTTCCCCAACGGACGGTTCTGCGTATTTTCAGGTACCTGTACAAGCGGCAGCCTGCAGGTCCGGTAATCCCTTACGCTTTTGAGCGATGCCCACATCGCCCCGCAAGCCGACGGTATAGGCGTGTACGTCTTTTCTGGCCGTTCTGGCGTCGTACCCGACGGGACGATCTGGGGATCGTCCCCTACGTTGGGGACGCCCGCTGTTTCGGCAGGGCACTGTCTTTCCCAATCCCAGGAAACACAAAGCCCGGCTCCAGCTTCCCCCTCCGGGCGGTGCCTTTTCTTTTTGACGGTTTCGCCAAAAATAGCGGGTTCAAAAAGAATTCATATTGCAATTTGTTCTTTTGAATGTTACAATTGCAGAAAGCGAGATTGCCGCTGCACCGGGGACAGCGTTGCCCCGGTCTTTTCGGCTTTCTTTCGGAGAAAACGCAGGGAGGAGGGCAAGTAGATTATGGATTCGGAATACATAATTGAAATGCTCAATATCAGAAAAGAATTCCCCGGTATTGTGGCCAACGACGATATCACCTTGCAGCTGAAGCGGGGTGAGATTCACGCGCTGCTGGGCGAAAACGGTGCGGGCAAATCCACGCTGATGAGCGTCCTGTTCGGCCTTTACCAGCCGGAAAAGGGCGTTATCAAAAAGAACGGCGAGGTGGTCCAGATCCGGGACCCCAACGACGCCACGGCGCTGCACATCGGCATGGTCCACCAGCACTTCAAGCTCGTGGACGTGTTCACCGTACTGGATAACATCATTCTGGGCGCTGAGGACACCAAATGCGGCTTTCTGCAGCGGAAAAACGCCCGGAAAAAGGTGCAGGAGCTGTCCGACAAGTACCATCTGGCCGTAGACCTGGACGCCAAGGTGGAGGACATTTCCGTCGGTATGCAGCAGCGTACGGAAATTCTGAAAATGCTCTACCGGGACAATGAGATTTTGATCTTTGACGAGCCCACCGCCGTGCTGACGCCCCAGGAGATCGACGAGCTCATGGACATCATGCGGGGCTTCGCCAAAGAGGGCAAGTCCATTCTGTTCATCACCCACAAGCTCAACGAGATCATGGCCGTTTCCGACCGGGTCACCGTTCTGCGCAAGGGAAGGCTTGTAGGCACCGTGAATACCAAGGATACCACCAAGGAAGCCCTCTCCGCCATGATGGTTGGCCGCCCCGTGCAGCTGGAGGTCCACAAGGGCCCCGCCCATCCGGGCAAGGTCATTCTGGACGTGGAACACATGACCGTTCCCTCCAAGCTCCACAAGAACAACGCTGTGAAGGACGTGTCCTTCCAGGTCCGGGAGGGCGAGATCGTCTGCATCGCCGGTATCGACGGCAACGGCCAGACGGAGCTGATTTACGGCCTGTCCGGCCTGGAAAAAATGTCCTCCGGCACCATCACCCTGGACGGCAAGGACCTGACCAAAATGAGCATCCACAGGCGGAACCTCAGCGGCATCAGCCACATTCCAGAGGACCGCCACAAGCACGGCCTGGTGCTGGACGACACCCTGGAAAACAATCTGGTGCTCCAGTCCTATCAGGACCCCCGGTTCCAGCACATGGGCTTCATCAAGTCCGGCCAGGTCCGGGACTACGCCTTGAAAATCATTGACGAGTACGACGTCCGTTCCGGTCAGGGCCCTGTTACCATCGCCCGGAGCATGTCCGGCGGCAACCAGCAGAAGGCCATCATCGGCCGGGAAATCGACCGGGGCACGCCCCTGCTGCTGGCGGTCCAGCCCACCCGTGGTCTGGATGTAGGCGCTATTGAAAATGTCCACGCCCAGCTGGTGGCACAGCGGGACGCCGGCAAGGCGGTGCTTCTGGTATCTCTGGAGCTGGACGAGGTCATGAACCTGTCCGACCGCATTCTTGTCATGTATGAGGGCGAGATCGTGGGCGAGCTGGATCCCAAGAAGACCACCGTCCAGGAGCTGGGCCTGTATATGTCCGGCGCGAAACGCAGCGGGAAAGGAGAGGCCTGAACATGAAAGAAAAACTGCAGGACCTTTACAATAAAAACGGCACCCGCAAGGTGCTCGCTTCCCTGATCTCCATTCTGATCGGTCTGGTGGTGGGCGCCATCGTGGTCATCGCCGTAGGTCTTTCCAAGGACACCATCACCACCCAGGGCATGTGGGACGGCGTGAAGCTGATTTTCGCGGGAATTCTGTCCACGGGCCGCAACGCCGCGGGCCAGCTGACCTGGGGCTACAACGCTCAATCCCTGGGCAATATGCTCTTCCGGGCGACCCCCCTGATCATGACCGGTCTTTCCGTGGCCGTGGCCTATAAGACAGGCCTGTTCAACATCGGCGCGCCTGGCCAATATCTGATGGGCACCATGGCCTCCCTGATGATTGCCCTGTCCATCCCCACTTCTTCCGTGCCCGCCTGGCTCGTCTGGCTGCTGGCCTTTCTGGGCGGCTGCCTTGCCGGCGCGCTGTGGGGTGCCATTCCCGGCGCGCTGAAGGCGCTGCTGGGAATCAACGAGGTTCTGGCCTGCATCATGACCAACTGGCTGGCCGCCAATATCGTAACCTGGGCCTTTGATGTGTCCAACTTCAAAAACATGGTGGAAAATACCAAGTCCGGCTATGTCTACAAAACCTCCTTCAACGGCGTGCAGACCGCGAAAATGGGCATGGACAAGCTGTTCCCCGGTTCTCAGGTCAACGGCGGCATTCTGATTGCCATTCTGGTTGCCATTCTCGTCTACATTCTGATCAACAAGACCACGCTGGGCTATGAGCTGAAGGCCTGCGGCGCCAACCGGCACGCGGCCCGGTACGCCGGCATCAACGACAGGCGGGACATCATCCTGTCCATGGCCATTGCGGGTGCTCTGGCCGGCGGCGGCGCAGCGCTGTACTGGCTGGCCGGCAACACCGAGTTCTATTGGTCCACTTATCAGAGCCTGCCCAGCGCCGGTTTCAACGGCATCCCCGTGGCCCTGCTGGCAGTGAACAACCCCATCGGCGTGATCTTCACCGGCGTCTTCATGGCCATGCTGGATATCGTTGGCGTGCAGCTCACCGGCTACACCGCCTATAACGAGTACATCACCGACGTCATTATCTCCGTCATCGTCTACCTGAGCGCCTTCTCTCTGGTAATCCAGATGATGCTTCCCAAGTGGAAGAAGAAGGGCGGCCCCAACGCCAACGCGGAACCCGCGGCAAAAACGGCCCCCAAGCCCGAAACTGAGAAAGGGGACAAGGAAGCATGACTTTTCTGATTCAGCAAACGTTGCTCTACGCAGTGCCCCTGATGATCGTGGCACTGGCCGGTGTGTTCGCCGAGCGCAGCGGTATCATCAACCTGGCTTTGGAAGGCATTATGATCTTCGGAGCCTTCATCGGCGTTCTGTTCGTGCGGAATATGCAGAGTGTGCAGGCTTTCGCCGATGCCTACGCCAACAAGCAGTGGCTGACCCTGCAGGGTCTGGAGCTGCTGGCCATGCTGGCGGCCGCAGCCATGGGCGCGCTGTTCTCCCTGCTGCTGAGCTTTGCCTCCATCAATCTGAAGGCCGACCAGACCATCGGCGGCACGGCTCTGAACCTGATGGCCCCTGCCCTGGTGCTGTTCCTGATCCGAATCCTGGCCAACCAGAACACCCTGCAGATGGCCTCCGGTGACGCCGCCTCCTGGTTCATGCTGAAAAAATCTACCTTCGGCATTCCCAAGAAGCAGGACATCGGTTTCCTGGGTGAGACCTTCATCAACAAGGTGTATCTGGCAACTTACGTCTGCATCATCCTCTTCATCATCCTGGCCATCATTCTCTATAAGACCAAGTTTGGTCTGCGGCTGCGGGCCTGCGGTGAGAATCCTCAGGCGGCAGACAGTCTTGGCATCAACGTCTACAAGATGCGCTACGCCGGTACCACCATTTCCGGCGCTCTGGCCGGTATGGGCGGCTTTGTCTACGCCCTGACCACCACCAACTGCACCGCCAACGGCGATGTGGCCGGCTTCGGCTTTCTGGCTCTGGCCGTAATGATTTTCGGCAACTGGAACCCCCTGAACATTGCGGGCGCTTCCCTGCTGTTCGGCCTGTTCAAGTGCATCGCGGCGGCCTACGCCAGCATTGACCTGAACGGTGACGGCGTCTATCTGCTCGCCCAGATCGGAATCTCCTCCCACCTGTACCGGATGCTCCCCTACATCGTGACCCTTGTGGTTCTGGCCTTCACCTCCAAGAAGTCCCGCGCCCCCAAGGCGGAAGGCATCCCCTACGACAAGGGAACCCGTTAAACGCATTCACCCCGCCGGAATTATTCCGGCGGGGGCTCGTTTATTTCGGTATTGTGATCGTCACCACAATCTGGCTTTCGGTTTCTCTGCGTTCGGAGACCGCTTTGACGCCCGTGCTCTGGATCTTCGCCAGAGAATCGGTCAGGTTGTTGAGAAAGCTGCTGACGGACGCCTGCCGGGGTCTCGTCCGGGAAGGCTTTAAAAGGCTTTCAATGTACTTTTCCGCCGCCGCCACGCTGAGGCCCTGTTTGCGGATAACCTCGATTGCCGCCAGCTTCTCCGGCTCTCCGGGCAGCTTCAGCAGAGCCCGGGCATGGCGTTCCGTCAAGCCCGCCTCCCGCAGGGCATTCAGCACCGTTTCCCCATGGCGCAGCAGCCGCAGCTTGTTGGCGACGCTGCTCTGGCTCTTGCCCAGAAGCCTGGCTGTCTGCTCCTGGCTCAACCCCTGAGATCGCATCAGGGCGGAAATACCCATGGCCTCCTCCACAAAATCCAGATCCTGCCGCTGCAGATTCTCGATCATAGCCGCGATTCCCGACTCCCGGTCATCCATCTGCATCACAAGGCAGGGCACCTCGGAAAGCCCCGCCAGCTGCGCCGCCCGCAGCCGCCGCTCCCCCGCGATCAGCTCATAGCCGCCCTGAACCCGGCGCACGCTCAGCGGCTGCAGCACCCCATGGAGCCGGATGGAATCCGCCAGCTCCGTCAGCGCCTCCTGGGCAAATACCCTTCTGGGCTGGGCCGGATTGGGCCGGATGGCCTTTACACTCAGAAAGATCACCCGCCCCGTCTCCATATAGGTCTTCAGCTTCTGGCACTGCATTGCCCTTCCTCCCCGGTACAAGATAGGTCCATCATACAGCCCCGCAAAGCGGAAAACTAGGGAAACCCAGTCCCGGTCCAGATTTTTCCAAAAATGCGAAAATATATCTTTACTTTTGTATCGATATGGTGTATAGTGTGAGGCGAACAGAGTAGAGGTTCCTGCGTGAAGTGCTGTCAAAATGGGGAGTTGTGTGACAGACGAAGGGCGTTCCGCCCGCGATAGGATCTTCGCACCCGCTGCGCCATAGAAGAGGATCTCCTCCTTTATGTAGCAACGATACTCGGTTGAGCGGCTTCGGGCTGTGGCCCGGCTTCCTCACGGGTAACTCGGCAATTATATGTATGACTCCCCGGCGGCAGTGTGTCCGTTGGGGGTTTTTCTTTGCCGATCCGTTGGGCTCATTCCGGCCGCTCCTACAAAAAGGAGGCTATTTTTATGTCAACACAGAAATCCACCACGCTCTATCCCCATCCCTTCTCCAAAGCCTATTGGCACGATGCCGTCGCCGAACTGAAGGACATCCACATGTTGGTGTTCGCCGCCCTGATGATCGCTCTGCGGCTGGTCATGAAGCAGGTTTCCATTCCCATTACCCCATTCCTGCGGATTAATGCCGCCTATTTCGTCAATGCCCTTGGCGCTATGGTTTTTGGTCCCGTGTTTGCCGCTCTGTGTGCCGCCGTTACGGACGTACTCGGCTACATCATCCGGCCGGACGGCGTGTACTTCCCGCCCTTTATTCTGACGGAGATCGGCGGCTCCGTGGTCTTCGCCCTGTTCCTGTACCGGGCAAAAGTCACCACCACCCGGGTCATGCTCAGCCGGTTCTCCATCAACCTCTTTATCAATGTGCTGCTGCAGACCCCCATTATGATGTGGTACTACGCCCTCTATATGAACGGCAAGCAGTACACCTTCACCATGGCCGTTCCGGGGATGATTAAAAATGTACTGATGTTCCCCATTGAGTCCGTGCTGCTGACCCTGTTTCTGGGCGTTATGCTGCCCATTACCAACCGTCTGGGACTGACCTACAGTGTGGGCCACGCCAAGGACGCCCTGAAATTCAGCAAGAAGCAGGTCGTTACGCTGGTCATGCTGTTTGTGGTCGGCGTGGGCTGCGTCTTCGGCTATCTGAAGTACTACTATACCAACACTTCTCTCTCCGCCAGCTATACCGCTGAGGAGCGCTACGAAAAAAACACCCACATGACGGAGGTGCTGTCTCAGGAGAACGCCGATATTGACCCGGACGCCACCGTCACCACCATTGAAAGCGCCTACAAGAAGTTCCTGACCGATGAGATCACCTACACCGTGGCCGTCTATACCGTCAACGAGGAGGCCCTTTCCGGGTACGACAAGGATCTGGAGACCATCCGCGGCATGTCCAAGTCCAAGGCAAAGGCCGTGGCAGAGGACGGCGTAATGGAAAAGGTTGGCACGGCCACCATCGTTCTCAATACCAAAACGGACGAGGTCCTGTCCTACTCCATGAAGTAATCTAGCTCTTAAATATAGAAAATCCCGGAGAAAACAGCTTCTCCGGGATTTTTTAGACCTCTTTGTACATGGCGCAGGCATCGTCTTTTTTGACGGTTTCGGCTACCTGCAAAACCTCAACTGCCAATGTGCGGTTGCCCAGGGCAATCTCCAGCCGGTCGCCGACCTTGACATCGTAGCTGGCTTTGACCACCCGGCCGTTGACGCTGATGCGGCCATTGTCGCAGGCCTCATTGGCCACAGTCCGGCGCTTGATCAGCCGGGAGACCTTCAAATACTTGTCCAGTCTCATGGGCGTTACTTGGCAACGGTGTCCTTCAGAACCTTGCTGGGCTTGAAGGTGGGCACGTGGGTCTCGGGGATCTGCATGGGCTCCTTGGTGTGGGGATCCCGGCCCATGCGGGCCTTGCGCAGCTTGGATTCAAAAATGCCGAAGCCGCTGAAAGCAACCTTGTCCCCCTTAACCAGGGCAGCGGTAATGGTGTCCAGAGCGGCATTGATGACCCGTTCCGTGTCCTTCCGGGAAAGCCCCGCCTTGTCGGAGACGGCGGCGATAAATTCTGGTTTATTCATAAAAAAGCGAGTCCTCTCTTTGTGTTGGTGTCTTTTCATAGATTAACATAATACTTAAGAAAATGCAAGTAGAACAAGTCTTTTTTTCGAAAAAAATCAGGGCCGTTTTCACCCCAACATTTTTATTATACTGCACAAGCAGGCCGAAATCCATGGGTAATAGCCTACGAATTTGAGGCGGATTTCTTGTTGCTTTTGCGGACTTGCAAAAAGGATGTTCTGCTGCTATTATATAGACACAAGGAGTGATTCCAATGAAGTAAGAAGAACCACTCAACAGAAAGGGAGGTTACAAGTGAAACTGCAAATTGACAGCGAACAGATTTGACCCCCAGCCGGGAAGAAAGGGCTGGGGGTCAAATCTTTTTTTGGAAAAGTCCTTGACATTTTATAGAATTTCCTGTAAAATAATCCGGTCTGCGAGTGCAGACAATCCTTGCTCCCAACGGCGTTGGGGGCCAAAAGTCCAAAAGGAGGTGCAATCAACATGGCTAAGATCACCGGCAAGTATGAGGTGCTCTACATCATCGACCCCGCTCAGGGCGAAGAGGGCATCGCTGCTCTGGTAGAAAAGTTCAAGGCAATGGTGGAGGCGGAGGGTACTCTGTCCAGCATTGATGAGTGGGGCAAGCGTCGTCTGGCGTATCCCATCAACGATCTGGCAGAAGGCTACTACGTTCTGATGAACTTCGAGTCCAAGCCCGAGTTCCCCGCGGAGCTGGAGCGTGTGCTGAAGATCACCGACGGCATTCTGCGCTGCCTGACCACTGCGGTGGAGGAGTAATTTTATGCTCAACCACATTGTCGTCATGGGTCGCCTGACCCGTGATCCCGAGCTGCGCCGGACCGGTTCCGGCATCGCTGTCACCAGCTTCTCTGTGGCTGTTGACCGTGATTTCCCCAACAAGGAAAGCGGCGAACGGGAAACCGACTTCATCGACTGTGTCGCCTGGCGTAGTACCGGAGAGTTTGTCTCCAAGTACTTCCAGAAGGGCAGCATGGCGGTGGTGTCCGGCCGGCTGCAAATGCGCAGCTGGACCGACAAGGACGGCAACAAGCGCCGCACCGCTGAAATCGTAGCGGACAATGTCTACTTCGGCTCCAGCAAGCGGGACGATGCTTCCAATTCCGGAAGCTACAGCAATAGCTACAGCTCTGCCCCCTCCGGCAATTTTGGCGGCGGATATTCCGCGCCCGCGAATTCCGGCAATTACGGCGGCGGCTATAGCGCGCCCGCCAGTGGCCCCGCATCCGATTTTGCGATGCTGGAGGATGACGACGCTCAGCTGCCCTTCTAAAGAATCTTTTCTATCAGACTTACGAAGGAGGTTATATCCATGGCTAACGAACAGCGTATGCGTCCCCGCAAGCGTAGAAAGGTCTGCGCTTTCTGCGTGGATAAGGTGACCAGCATTGACTACAAGGACACCGCTAAGCTCCGCCGTTACCTGTCCGAGCGCGGCAAGATCCTGCCCCGCCGTACCACCGGTACCTGCGCAGCCCATCAGCGTGACCTGACCACCGCCATCAAGCGCGCCCGTCAGATCGCCCTGCTGCCCTACGTCACCGACTAATCACGATAAAAGAACAGCCGCTAAGTCTCGAAAGAGTTTTAGCGGCTGTTTTTTGTTGCCATACAGGCCCCCTTCCGGGCCGTCTCACCCGAATAGCACCACAATGGAGGCCGTTGCACCGTATACCCTTCGACCGCACAGGGTATATATGCCACATGTTAATCATACCCTTGGAGAGTTCTGAATGCTATGTGATAACTGCATCAAACCGCTGCGCTGAAAACAGCTGTTTGCGTATTTGATGAATTGCATAAAATGGACATTCCGTATTTGTATAGATTTCCAAAATTTCAGTTTTTCTTGCAATCCGGTTTCTTTTTTTCTATAATAATGGTATACGAGCCACCCCTTTCCCGACCGAAGGAGGAATTCTCTATGAAAAAAATCATGACCCGATTGCTGTCCCTGGTGCTGCTGGGGGCCTTCATCCCCGGCTTCGTGTTGGCGGACAGCTGGTATCTGGAAGACGGTGATATTACCGTCAATGCTACGGAAACAAGCCAGATCGTTTCTCAGGGAGGTACGAGTAAACCGGACTCCAATCCCATCATCAGCACCCGCGCCCCTGGAAGCAGCGAAACCGGAGCCACAAACAACACCGTCACCATCACAGCGGAGAAAAACGCCACCGCCAACGTGACCTTGGAAAATGTCAACATTGACACCGGGGCAACAGGTGGGGCGGCCATCACGACCTCCGGCGAAGGAAACGTAAACATCGAGCTGGACGGAACCAATACGGTTCAAAGTGGCAATACCCACGCCGGTGTGGAAAAGAAGGACAACGGCACCCTGACCATTACGGACGAAGATAAGGATGGCAGCCTCACGGCCACCGGCGGCGACGGGGGTGCCGGTATCGGCGGCGGCGCCAGTTATAACGGCAGCAACATTGAAATCTCCAGCGGCGAGGTAACAGCCATCGGCGGCAACTTTGGTGCCGGTATCGGCGGCGGTCAAGCAGGCAGCGGCAGTAACATTACCATCTCCGACGGCAAGGTAACCGCCACTGGTGGCGGTGCTGGTGCCGGTATCGGCGGCGGCTACGTAGGCAGCGGCAAGGGCATTACCATCGAGGGCGGCGAGGTTACGGCCCAGGGCGACACCGGCGGTGCCGGTATCGGCGGCGGAGCTAACGGCACCGGCAGCGATGTCACGATTTCCGGTGACGCGCAGGTGAAGGTACAGGGCGGCAGGGCAAATGAAAACTGGCACAAAGGTGCGGCTATCGGCAACGGCGGCACCTCTACGACGGATGGAAACGAGGTCTCCCCCAATACCTCTGATTTGACAGTAGAGGGATTCATCCAGATATACGAGCCCGGTAAGAATATCAATACGGACACCCCCTACAAAACCATCGAAGGCCAAAAGGGCGATTATTCCTGGAACGCTGGTGTGGAGACCGCCGAGACGGTGCCGGAGAGCAAGGCGGCGGCCTACTGGGTCTGCGACCCTGAGGGCCAGAGTATCCCCTACCAGGCGCAGCAAAAGGACAGCGTACTCACCGTGACCGTCCAGGCGGACACCGCCTCCCTCCGCGGCACCACCGGGAGTCTGCGGCAGTTGGAGGCCCAGGGCATTACGGAAATCCGGTTCGTCACCAACGGGGCCCAGTCCGCGTTCACCCTCTCCGATCTCCTGACCTCCGGCACCGGCAGCTTCACCCTGACCCATGCGGGAGACCAGGTGACATGCACCCTGGGCGACACAGACATCAGCGGGATTCTAAAATAACCACCCACAAAAAAAACGGCGGCAAAGGCTCTCTGCTGATAAGACAGTAAAATCAAATTTCTTGGAACAGGCATGATTTCGGTCATGCCTGTTCCGCTTTTAGCAGTTCATCCACGGGAATGTAGCCCACAATGTCGTACTCGATATGTACCTTCTGTCTGCGTTTGCCGCTGGACTTGTCAGGTGCATCTACATAGACGCCTTGACAACAATGTTGCCCTTTTCATCGAAAGAAAACTCCCTCTTGGGGGCATCGTCGGGGTGTGGCTTGACCTTTGCATACGGGGCAGGATTGGAGAAATAAAAAGAGCGGATTTCGCCGTCTTCCTCACCGTTATCAAAATTATCATCGGCAAAAAATCTCGTCCAGTTCCTCGTCGGTCAGTTCGATGATCTCATTGTCATTTTCTTTCGGATTCACTTCGTCAAGCCTCCTTTTCATTCGCTTTTTTCAAACGACAATTCAGTTCGTAGAGTGCTGTACGGTTTGAGTCCCACTTGAGTTTTTGATTTGCTTCGTCGTAGGTCAACCATACGCAGTCGGTATGTTCAGGAGATAGCCGTACATCATCTTGACATTCAAAGCCAAAAGTATATTCAGGAATTACATAGGTGCTGCTGTCCCAATGTTTGCGACGCATTTCTGATATGATCGTAACCGGAATATACGACAGACTTTTCAATCCGAGCCACTGAGTAGAATGTACACCACCCTCCTCAAAGGTTTCTCTTTTTGCTGCCGCCAAAGGTGTTTCGTTGTCCTCGCCGCCTCCGGCAATGAACTGCCATTGGTCGTGATCAGCACGGTGAAAAACGCAGTACATTGGAGTTCCATCGACAATCCGATATGGTATTGCAAGTATTTGAAAGGGTGCACGCATTGTAATCCTCCTCGACACAATTATCCTTATCTTGTAGCAAAACGGACGAACGCCGTCAATGGTCAAGATGAACAGCTGCGCCGCCATTGACTTCCGTCCGTTTCGCTTTTTGGCAGACAAGGCGGCGGTTGCCGCCTTGTTCCATTTGGAAAATGGCGCTTGCTAAGAATAGCAAGCAAATCCGGTGAGTACCCACACCGGAGCTTGCCATTCTGGCAAGCAATGCACGGCGGTACCCACTTCTCATTACCTGCCAACTGTGAAACGCACTTGGCAAGCAATGCTCGTGTTTATACACCCGTGCAATCTTGTTGGGGAAATGCCCCAAACCCCTGAACGATTTCAGACAAATCGGCTGCGCACCTGCGGAGCTGAACATCCCTCCATCTTGAAAAGTGAGTCAGGGATTTTTCGGCTCACGGAGTTCAGGCATATCCGGTTTTTCCTCATATCCGTCGATCGCCGCTTGGCGAAGGTAAGCGCTCATATTCTCTATCCCAAGCTGCGCCATCCTCATCTTTATCAAGCCGAGTTCTTTTTCATCTACGAAAAATTTGACCTGTATCGGTCGCTTGCGATTCCTGTTGTCTGGCATCTGGATTCCTCTTTACTCCTACGGATTATTTCTAATCAAAACCGATCAATTATTGATATGCAGTTCTGTGTTCGCCTACAAAATCACGCATAGAATACGCTTGTAAATTCCTGCTCCTGAACCTTCATCTTTGCTGTAAACTCTGAATAATTCTGCGCATCTATGGGAATTTTCAAGCCATGCTTGGTAATGCTGATGTCATCACGCGGCACGACATTTTCCTCATAGGTCGAACCACGATTCAACCACAATTTCAAATCGTCAGACCCTTCCGCTTCTGGATAGAGATAGTAACCAGCCTTTGCATCAAAACGGAACATATAGGCAAGTATTTGTAAATAATCTCGATTTCCAATATTATCAATCGGCTTATACTTTGCATCGGCAATAATTCTCATTTCGCTGTTCCGGCTGATGAAATCAGGATAGATCAATCCCACATTTCCATCAAACAATCTCTGCGCGCCTTTACCGCCTTTATTCATTGGGTGATAAAACACATCTTCTATCAGCGAATTGACGTATTCCTCCCATAACCATGCTCCATCAAACAGGATGCCATATATCTGTCTCGCCCCTGCCCCGATTTGGTGTTTCTGATGTTGGAGAATCAAAAGGCACAACCGCTGCAATGCAAGATACTCTCTGAAATAAGCGTGTCGGGCAGTATTCTTTTTGTTTTGCTCAATAATTTTCTGCCTGTCACACGGCTCATATTCTGAAGTCGCATCTATAACGAGTTTTACCTCATCTTTCACTTTGATAAGAAGTTTATTTCCGTAAGGCTTTCTTTTGATAAACTCTACGGTATGCCGTACCAGTTCCATCAGGCTGTTATCGTAGGAAAATTCTCTCTGGCTGTATGCGACATTTCCTACAAATGGGGTGTTCTTCTCTATATGTCTTGCGACATCAATCGTGCCTTTTACATTTCCATCATTGTACCTGTGGCGGATATACTTTTTGAACAAGCCCTTCCGCATCGCTGCTTTGAGGTAATACGGAAACAGAAACAGCAGAAAATTGAACAGCCGATTGTCTTGATTGGCATCTGCATCCAAATCTACGATGTTTGGAAAGTCCAGAACTTTGTCTAAAAGATACTGGAAAAAGTAATCCTCACCCTCTCCGCAAAAACGGGATGCGATCACAAGCCGCTCATCACCGTAGCCAAGAAAGCCCATCACATTGCCGGAGCGATAGGTGTCATTGACGCTTTGGAGGATCATCTGATCTTGCGTAATATCCTCTGCATCTTTTACGGTTTCAGGAAATACGAACACACCTTCACGCTCAAGCTGTTCCAATGTCTTATCTGCAATTTTGCCTGTCAGCCTCACTACTTGAGAAAAGGCATCTTTTTTCTGCTGGGAGTTATCCTTGATCCTGAGCAGCTTCATTCGCATCACCTCTGGCAGGTTTCTGATAGCCGTATGCCCTTGCGAACCGATTCATAATTCCTTCCTCATCGTACATTCCCTGAATGTATTCCTGTAGGAGCGGTTGCAGATAATCAGTCCAAAGCTGGTCAAAATCAAGTGTTTTCAACTTCAGGAAGTAAGACGCTCCGATCTGATAATTTTCATTCAGATCCTCGACCTCTGCGATTGCCTTATTGAGCGCAGCCATCCTTCTGATTGCCTCAGCCTCCAACTCCTCGTTTTCCAGCGACGCAAGCATCTCAAGGCGCTCATCCGCTCTGAGTTCTACGAAACGGAAGCGACGACGCATGGCAAAATCAAAGCTGTCCACAGAGCGGTCAATATCGTTCATGGTGCCGATGATATAGACATTTTCAGGAATATAGAACTTTTCGCCGGGGTCAGAGTGCAGATTAGAATACTGCGTGGAGATCTCTCCGGCTTTGCCGCGATAACCGGGATCTATTGCAAAGAACAATTCACCGAAAATCTTTGAAATCTCACCGCGGTTGATTTCATCTATGATGAATATGTATTTTTTCAGTTCCTCCTGTTTTGCCTTTGCTTTTGAAAATGTACTTTTCTTTACTTTGATTGCTTTATAGATGGCAAAGTCATAGGAATATCCTTGCGTAGCAAACGTCTTTCCGAAAAAGGACGTGATATCCTTTATTTTTTCAAACTTCTGTCCGGATTCCAGCATCTTCCGAACCTCATCCAGATTCAGAGCAAGCCTGTTGACAGATGCGTTTCCGGGAATGGAAATATGGATATGCCCGTCATCCACGCCGGTAATGGTAAATTCATTTCCATTGATCGTCTTAAATGTGTCAACACCAAACTCAACGCCGGAGAAAAACTCCGTCATGGATTCTTGAACCGTGACTTCCTTTTCTACGGCTTCTCTGGATTTTTGGGAGTCCTCATAGTTCTTTCTGGCACGGGCAACAAACTTCTTGAAAATGCCATCCTGCAATTCAAAGCCCATTGTCCCATCATCATTGATTTTCGGTCTTAGTCCTTCAACAAAATCAGAGTAGTCATAACTCGGATGGAACTGAACGAACTCAACCTGTTTTTTCTGCTCGTCAGTAAGAAGTGTGTAATCGTCAAAGTACCCATTGCTGATGATGTCCGCAGCGATTTCTTTGGCAAGATAAGATTTTCCGGTACCAGGCGCACCTCTGAAAATCAGATTTTTTGATTCAATCAGCATGGAAGAAAACGGATTTCGGTATCCCTTGAACTGTTGAACAAGCTCTTCCTGAACAGCAGCTTCCGTTTCTGCCGCTGCGGTTTCCTTCTCATCTTTTTCGCGGTATGTCAAAATAAACTGATCTCCTGGTTCACCGAAACGCTTCAAACATTCCTGAACGAAGATAATCGTAGAGAAGATATTCCAGCAATAGATAACAAACTGCCGTCCGTTGTCATAGCCGTATGTCAGGTACTCTATTGTGTTGCGGTGCTTCTTGAAATCGTCAACACTCGCATAAATACCTCTGATTACGTCGCTGTCCGGGTTATATTTGCAGACAGGGAAGTTCTCCTTGTCCTCAACCGATAATGCAGCAAGCTGCTTCTCGAACACCTGACAGGCAATGCGGGGCAAGGTTTGATTGGAGTTCCTCCTTTCGCCTTTACTGTAAGAACGACCAATGACATTACCATTTGCCCTCTTAAAATAGACATCCAAAGGCTTGTAGTTATCACCGAGGCTCAGATTATCCATGGTAAAGCGTTCATCTGTTGATGAGATATGCGTTGCAGTAATGGTTAACTCAAATTTTTCTTGCTGCTTGCCTTCAACTGCAAAACCTACACTTTCCAGAAAACTTATCGCTTCACTAGGGCCAAAAGCTGTCGAGATTTCTTTCCCGTTTGCAAGATGATCAGCAACGGCTATTACATACTTCGGTGGATAACGCTTTCCATCATCAGTTACGAGTTTATATTTTGCGCTTTCATTCTGAGATGGTATGCCATGCTCATCAATATAGTTTAAGGCATCAATAATATCCTGCTTTTTCAACTTTGGTATAGCCATGCTGCGCCTCCTCAATCGTGTGTACACACATTATATCACAAGGATAGCTCTGTTTTCAATACGATACCCAGAATTTATCGCCCTAAAATGTAACTTTTCTACGAATATAAGCTGATTTTCAGTTTCCACAGTGTCGAACATACTCTGTATCGAAATACCCCTCTATCGGCTTTACGGTTTTGTGAGGTATTTTGCACAACCGTAAATATACGCACTCCCCAGCGAACGGTATCCGCTATGCAGCGATTCGCTGTTTCACAAAAGAACCGCACAGAGGCGATAACTATTTCATCCTTTTTACTACCCTTGCTTTACAGCGCTGAAAATCGGTGATTTTAAACCCTTAGATGTACAAAAGCAGGCGACACCCAGCCGAAGCTGAGTGCCGCCTGTTTTGTTGCCCAATCCTGTTTAGCAGATGCCGATTCGTAATTTTCTCAAATTACTGTCTTATCGGAACACGGCTAATTGCCGCCGTTTTTACATTATTCGGAACAGAATACAATAATAAACACGTTAAAAGCACGGTATTATGGAACAACTGTATTGCAGCGTTGGTTGCTCCAACAATTGACAATTGTCAATTTGCATTACATGCAGCAGAAGAAATTGCCCCGGCAGCAGAAAATCTGGGCCAGGTAGCACAGACACAGGCTGGCACAAGGGCTGCCGCCCATGGTGAAGCCCCGGAAGTTCCCGGCATTTCTCCGGTAGGCCTGGTCGCCGTGCTCGATGGCATCCAGAGCGGACAGATACTCCTGGTTGTCCGGCTCCATGGACACCGCCCGCCGGATGTGTTCCAGTGCCGTCACCTGGTTGCCCAACCCCTGATTGGCCAGAGCGCTGAGGTAATACCATCTGGCGTTCCGGTCCGTACTGTTGTTCAGGGCGTTGACGGCCTCCTGATAGCGGCCGTAGCGGATATATTGGGCCGCCGAGCGCTGATAGCTGTCCTCTTCCGGCTCTCTTTGCCGGGTCTCGTAATACCAGCCCCCGCCGAAGGGGTTGTAGCCGCCGCCAAAGGGGTTTCCATAGCTGCCATAGGGATTTCCCTGTCCGCTGGTCTGTCTTTGATAGGTGGGGCCGGAATATTTCTCCGGATTCTTGATCCGGTCGTAAGCCTCGTTGACCTCCTGCATTTTCCGGGCAGCTTCCGCGTCGCCGGGGTTCAGGTCCGGGTGGTATTTCTTTGCCAGGCGGCGGTACGCCTGCTTCACTTCCTCATCAGAAGCCCCCGGCTCCAGGCCGAGTACCTTATAGGGATCCATCTTGACTGCCGCCCTCTTTCCTGTGTTTTTGCCGGTACTGGACCCAGACGCCGCTATAGAGAATGTTGTCCAGCAGCGCTTTATCCTGCACCAGGGGTAATTTTTCGTAAAAAGCCGTGCACCGGGCCATGGTCAGGGAAAAGACCTGCTCCCAGTCCGGCTGAGTCTCCAGAAGCAATGTGGGGTTGTAGCTGCCCTTTTTCTGGTCCTCCGGCGCGTCCATCACCGCGTCCATCAGGTAAATAAACCTGCCCAGAGAAACGCCCATCTCCCGCAGGGTGTCCGCCCAGATGTCCTCTTTCCAGACAAACAGCTCCCCCATGAGTTCCCCAAACAGTCCCGCAGGGATATCCGGGTTGGTACATTTTTCCGCTTCCAGCGCGTTCAGAGCCTCCAGACAGCGTTTTAGCGTCCCGCACTGTCTGGGATATCTGGTTTCAATTTGCGCCGCATAGGGCTTCATGGCGTTCGCCAGAAGCCTGGCGGTGTGTTTTTTATCGTCCTGCCAGTCGTCCAGGCATTTGTAATAGGCCAGGGCGATGTTCATATCCGCCGTGTAAGTGATGACCTCGCTCCGGGTATATGGCCGGGCGCGGAGCGGATGGGTCAGGCAGCGGCCCGCGCGTCTGTCCTCCCGCGGCTCATAAAGGCTCAGCAGCGTCAGCGCCAGAAAGGCCATATCGTAGCGCAGGCCCAGGCGGCTGAGCTGGGAGGCTTCCTTTCCCATAGCCCGGCAGATGCCGCAATAAATCTCGCCATAGCGGTCCTTCTCCGGCTGAGAAAGCTCTGTTAAATTGGCGGTGATATAGCCGAACATGGTTCCGTTCCTTCCCTGCGGTACCTCTTCCCTGCCCGCTTCGCGAGCAAACAGGGAACAAAAACCGCAAAAAACACTTTTTTATTACTCAAAATACCGAAAATCTGTGAACAGGCCGTAACGAAAGCCAAAAGTTTTTGGAAATATGCCCGGTAAACAGCCGTTTGTAAAGCAAAGCCCCGGCAATCCTGATCGTAGGGGCCGATGCCCGTATCATCCGTCCCGGTGTTCCGCCGAGCCCGTTTCCCCCGAGACAGACCCTTTCTTTCGGTAGCCGCTCAGCAGCTTGTTCAGCGCGGCGCCGTAGAACAGGATGCTGACACAGCAGTAGAGCCACAGCATACTGACCGCCACGGAGTACACACTGCCGTAGATATTGGAGATTTTTGAAAAATGGGTCACATACACAGAGTATGCCCAGGAGAACACTGCCCACCCAACGGATGAGAATACAGCCCCCGGCAGGCTCTCCCAGAAGCCGTTGCGCCTGTTGGGCAGCACCATATAAATGGCGGTAAACAGCAGCACCTGGACCGCAAGCAGCAGGACGCTCCGCAGATCGATCAGGTCCACCAGAAACATGACCACCGGATTCTCGATGCCGTGGAGCAGGTTTGTCAGGGTGTTTCCGAACACATGAAGCACCAGCGTCAGCACCAGCACGACCAGAAACAGCAGGGCATACACCACGCTGATGCCCCGGGTATACACATAGCCCCGGTCCTCCTCTACGCCATAGACCGCGTTCAGACCTTTGAGCAAACCATAGACCCCCTTGCTGGAGGACCACAGCAGCGTCAGCACGGACACCCCCGCCACAGCGGAGGAGGCGCTGCGGTAGGTACTGGAAATCAGCTCCTGCACGCTGTCCATCAAAGCCTCCGGCAGCACATTTTCCAGCACTGCCGTCAGGTCGGCAACGGTCAGCGCCGTATAGCGCAAGGAGTTCAGCACCAGCAGCAGGGCCGGAAAGGCAGAGAGGATCAGAAAGTACGCCCCATAGGCCGCCCGGAAGGGAATATTCAGTTCCGCAATAACTCTGGCGGCACCGATGGTCTTCCCGATCAGCCCGCCCCGGGGCAGCTGCTTCATGAGGAGATTCTCCTTTCCTTTCAGCTTTCATCCTGTCCAGCCTATAACATGCGGCACCCATAATTAAAACTTTTCGTTTTATGCCTTAGGCAAAAGCCCTGTTCGCCCGTAGGCTGGGTCCCTCCGGGGGCTTCTTTCTTGTCCCGCCAAGAAAGAAGGAAAGAATGCGGCTTAAGGAGGCGCTGACCGCT